>CAKQYA010000025.1 GCA_934293005.1 uncultured Bacteroidaceae bacterium | reverse complement strand
AAGAGAAAGATATATGCTAAGCTTGTAGAATGGAAAAATCAAGAGTGTCATAAGCCGTTGATATTAAACGGGGTAAGGCAATGTGGCAAGACTTATATTCTTAAAGAATTCGGTCGTGCAGAGTTTGATAATCTTGCTTATGTAAGTGGATTTCCTCATTCAGCGTGAAGGGGCATTATTGCCTATAGAAGTAAAAGGCGGTACAAGCATCAAAGCCACCTCATTGCATAACTATCTTAAGGAGCACCCTGACATATCTGCCATCCGTTATTCTATGTTGCCTTATCGTCAACAAGAGGATATCTCCAACATGCCGCTTTATGGAGTCTTTCTGCGTACTTAATGTTGTGTGAAACCATTGCTGTTGCTCCCTCATCTCTTTTCGTGTAAGCATCGTAAGTTTAACCCCAATCGGTCATTAGACCGAAACAGGGAAATTACCAGGACATTATTGCTTCTTTTCAACTCTTGTCAGCGTTTCTTTCGGCATCTTGCTTCCATTTGCGTTTCGACATAGCCCGCTATGCCTTCAACGCAACTGTCGCAACCTGCTCGAAACAAACACTAACAAGATTTAAAATCTAATGACCGATTTGGGTTTAAACCCAAGAAAACACGGCTCTATGAAGAGCCACTCCAAGCGTATCACAAACAAAAAAGGACTTCATTAGAAGTCCTTTTTTGTTTGTGATATAATGATACTGATCTTGTCACATTTGAAGTTTATAAAAACTTCAGAAACAAATAAAGGCGCAAAGAACTTTATTCCACCTCAGAAAACTGATCTTTCCCCACTCCGCATAGTGGACACTCAAAATCATCTGGAAGGTCTTCAAACGCTGTGCCTGCAGGGATGCCAGCCTCTGGCACACCCACCTCTGGGTCATATTCCCAGCCACACACGTCACATACATACTTTTTCATAAGCAAAATAATATTTAATAATGATTATACAAAACAAGGATAGAAATCAGAAATTATCCACATGAAGTTCAAAATAAGACTGAGGGTGAGCGCATACAGGACATACCTCTGGCGCCTTCTTGCCCACCACGATATGACCACAGTTGCGACATTCCCATACCTTAACTTCACTCTTTTTAAACACTTCCTGAGCCTCAATGTTATGGAGCAAAGCACGATAACGCTGCTCATGACGCTTCTCTATAGCTGCCACAAGGCGGAACTTAGCTGCGAGTTCCAGAAAGCCCTCTTCTTCAGCAGTCTTAGCAAAACCATCATACATGTCAGTCCACTCATAATTCTCTCCATCAGCAGCTGCCGCAAGATTCTCTGCCGTAGAGCCTATTCCTGAAAGCTCCTTAAACCACATCTTGGCGTGCTCCTTCTCATTATCGGCGGTCTGCTGGAAAATAGCCGCGATCTGTTCAAAACCGTCTTTCTTGGCCCGAGACGCAAAGTAAGTGTACTTATTGCGCGCCTGTGACTCGCCTGCAAAAGCAGCCTCAAGATTTTTCTCTGTTTGTGTGCCTGAATACTTATTTGCCATAACAGTACATTTTTTAAATGGTGAATACTCGTCTCTTCCAAAGACATTCATTAACAGTAGGTGTCCAAAATTATTTTATATGCCGTTCTCATATTATGAGCACCTATTAACAAGTGCAAATATATGGCATAATGAAAGAACATACAAATATATCCGTGCATAATAATGGTAAATTAATGCATCTTACACTTTTTTAAACCTCCGTATGCAAGAAAATACCATTTATCGACTACCTTTGCAGCAAAAACAAACATATGACAAACAACAAGAAGGAAATGAATAAAGAAGAGAAGCATATACAATTGTATGAGACCGTTTGCAACGCTCCTGGCGGCAATGGATTCAAAGTAGAGCGCATGCCAGAACTATTCGAACACAGTGAAATAGACGACTGCATGGCTCATGTGCACTCATTCTATGAAATATTATGGTTTCAAGATGGCAAAGGACACCACACGGTCGACTTTATGGAATATAACGTGGTGCCTGGCACAATATTCTTTCTTTCTCCTGGACAGATTCATCATTTTGACCATAAAGAAGGATATAAGGGTGTGGCAATAAAGATGTGCATCGACCTCATGAAAGACAACATGGCGGAAGAGTCGGGCATGGGCAAGCTATTCTTAAAATATAACGGGTTCCATGCATACGACGCCTCTCCATATTACATCATTGATGAGCAGACTGCAGATATGCTGCGCCCTTTGGTTGAAGATATGGAAGAGGAATCGCACAGACAGGGAGAATTTGGCAACATAGACATACTCAAATCACTATTATGCATCTTCATGGCAAAGATTCAACGCCATGGCACCCATGAAGCAGCAGAGAAACTGGACACCTTGCGTCCTTCGCACCAACTCTTCATACAGTTTCGCCGCATGGTGGAAAAAGAATATCCACGCCTGCACACAGTGCAAGAGTATGCCAACCATCTTAACGTGTCTGTGCGCACACTCCACAAAAGCGTCAACGAATGCTCTGGCAAGACACCGCTATCAATCATCAACGACCGCATTGTGCTTGAAGCCAAACGAATGGTTCGTTACACAGACTTGATGATAAAAGAGATATCAGCAGAACTGGGCTACGATGACCCATCCTATTTCGTCAAATTGTTCAAGCGCCAAACAGGCCATCTGCCTTCCGACTTCAGAGAAATGAACAATGTGACAGAACAGCATGACAAATGTTGCATAATAAACACACGAGGATGACGCCATAGCAAGAACAGTCATTCCTGCTGCAAGACAAAGCCGCAGCCCCACTTGGGAAAAAGCATAAGGAACAGCATCATGCGCACATAACGCTCTCAGTCATTTTCTCTCTGCCAGCATAGAAAGGGTGCGCTCATAAGTCATCTCTGTGAAGTCGCTTATCACGAAATGGCATTTGTCTGCAATCTGCACATCAGAAAGACTCGTCGTGAGGCCAACAGTGAGAATGCCCGAAGCCATACCTGCTTGAAGACCTGTAAAGGCGTCTTCAAAGACAACGCACTCGTCTATAGCAGCTGAAAAAACACTGGCGCCAATGAGATAGCAGTCGGGAGCAGGCTTAGATGCAGGAAAGTCCTCTGCGGTGAGAACACGATCGAAAAGACTGTTGAACTCTGGTATCTGACGGGCCACACTCTGCATCTTAGCAATGTTGGAACTTGTCACCACTGCACATTTCACTCCATGCTCCTTGAGATCTCGCAAGTAATCAAGAGCTCCTGGCACAAATTCATACTCCATCTGAGCTTCCCACTCATTAAGCTTTGCGGTTATCTCTTTCTGGATTTGCTTGTCAGGAAAATAAGTGTCGAATATCTGCTTTAGCGTGGTACCCTTGATAGCATACTCCAATCTTGGCACATCAGGACGGTACTTGCGAGCCATCATGCCCCAGAATATTGTGTACTGCGGTTCTGTGTCGAAGAGCGTTCCGTCCAAGTCGAACAGGGCAGCCTTGAAGCTATGCTCTTTGATAACCTCGATAGCATGTCCCTGCTCGTTATCTTTCAATTTAGTCCAAGGAGAAACAGCATCATCATCCTTAGAATCTTTCTTCTTTGTCCAAACGAATCCCATATATATGTGTAATTTATATACGCTCGCATTTATTTTGCAACAACATTTCCCGGCATTCACGTTTTTGCTGTTGGAAAATAAAAATGCTCACTTATAATATTAACCAAATCGGTCATTAGATTTGTGATTAACAAATTCTCCAATCTTAATTATTTCCGAATACCATTTTAAACAATCTCCGCATCCACACAAGGAAAGTGGCAAATGACACTCGCACAGCTATAAGCAAAAAAGCCGACACACCTGTGGACGCAAACACGACAGTGTCCTCCAAGAGAGAATGGTTCATGATGAGATGATAGTTGGTGTCGTTAGCTTCATCTCGCGTGATGACACCAGCATCTTCCAGCTCAACCATAACAGCCGACCCATAACTTATGCCAAGCACATTGCCAACCAGCCACATATAAGCAGCCTTCCTTGGCAAGCCAAACACTGTCATGAGAGGCGCGAAAAAGCGTGACAGAGGCTCCAAAAGCCCATAAGCCTCTATCAGGCGCTGCACATACATCAGGGTGTATATAATGAGCACCACCATAGCAGACATCTTCAGTTGCGAAACGAACCAGACGTCCAGCACATCCCACAATGAACTATAAGCAGATGCTCCGAGATACAAATACTTTGCGTTCATGTCTGGAAGGACCATATTGAGGATAAAGGCACAGGCAAACGCCATGACAATGCGTATGACGCACATTTTCCAGAAAGAAGAACCTGTCATCCTGTTAACGGCACACTCCATTGGCAGAGCATGACACAGCGCTATCATCAGAGAGATGATTGTAGCCTCACGCATGGTGAGCGGCATTGACATCATGGCTGCAATGCCTGCATATGTGCCAGCTGTCGCTCCAGATATAAAAGTCACGGCTGAAGCTCCAGGAAGTCCAATATACACGAATACTGGATGGAGGTATTGAGCCATCCATTCCAGTATGCCGTAATATTGCAGCAGAGTGACTCCCAGCGAAATGGGAATCATGAGTTTGAGCAACCATGCGGCACTCTTGCGCGTGCCTGGCACTGCCGACCGCAAGCAAGCAAAAAGTTTACTTGTCATCATAAAATCTATTGCAAGCCAACAGATGCAGCCATTCACAGGCATGGCTGCCAAGAGCCAGCATGTTATCTTTTAGTTTTCCTCACAGGATCGCAAGTAAGACCACAGCCAAGTTTCTTGAATATCTTGCGGTCCACTTCACTCAGCATTACCGTGCTATGCACTTGGCATCCTCTAAGCTTAGGCAACTGTGACAATGCCAGGCGGCAATTGTCATCATGCTGAGAAAGCACAGAAATAGCCACAAGCACCTCATCGGTGTGAAGTCGTGGGTTGTGAGCTCCGAGATAGTCAATTTTAGTTTTTTGGATAGGCTCAATCATGCTTTGAGGTATGAGTTTCACCTCGTGGCTGATACCTGCCAGATGCTTTGTGGCATTAAGAATCAGAGCGGCAGAGCATCCCAACAATGAACCCGACTTGGCAGTGATGATGGTGCCATCCTCCAATTCGATAGCCGCAGCTGTATGCCCAGTTGCATTCTTGTAGTCATTAGCAGCCACAGTAGTGCGTCGGGTGGCAGTTGTAATCTTAGCTTGATTGAAGAGCAGCTTTATCTTATTCACCTCATTGTCATTGCACGCACCTTCGGCAAGCTTGTTCATGGCAGCGTAGTAACGACGTATGATTTCATCCTTTGAAGCCTGGCAACACACCTCATCGTCAGAGATACAGAATCCGACCATGTTGACGCCCATGTCAGTTGGTGATTTGTACGGATTCTCGCCATAGATGCTTTCAAAAAGCGCATTGAGCACAGGAAATATCTCAATGTCACGGTTGTAGTTGATAGCCACCTTGCCATAAGCATCGAAATGGAACGGGTCAATCATGTTGACATCATTAAGATCGGCAGTCGCAGCTTCATAAGCGATATTGACGGGGTGCTTCAGGGGCAGGTTCCACACTGGGAAGGTCTCAAACTTTGCATAACCTGCACGCACGCCACGCTGGTTCTCATTATATAATTGGCTTAGACAAACAGCCATTTTCCCGCTGCCAGGACCAGGAGCAGTGACTATAACGAGAGGGCGCGACGTCTCCACGTAGTCGTTGCGTCCGAAACCATCAGGAGAAGCTATGTGGTCAACATTATGCGGGTATCCATCTATAAGGTAATGGCAATAAGATTTGATGCCAAGACGCTCAAGACGCTGGCGGAACGCATCAGCCGAACGCTGTCCGTTGTAGCATGTCACGACCACTGAACCGACCATGAAGCCACGGTTCATGAATTCATCACGCAAGCGGAGCAAATCCTCGTCATAAGTGATTCCAAGGTCAGCTCTAACCTTATTCTTCTCAATGTCCTCAGCGCTGATGGCCAGCACAATCTCTATGCTGTCACTGAGTTTCTGGAACATACGCAACTTGCTGTCGGGCTGAAAACCTGGCAGCACACGTGATGCGTGATGGTCATCAAATAGTTTTCCACCAAGCTCAAGATAGAGTTTGTCGTCAAACTGTGCAATCCTCTGTCTGATGTGCTCAGACTGAATTTTGAGGTATTTGTCGTTGTCAAATCCTATTTTCATATTATGTAAGTTTTTATGCTTTTTCTAAACGGCGGCAAAATTAGTGAAAATTCATGAAATATTTATCATGACAAGTAATTTAAATGCGTTTCTCTTGGCTGTGATAAATAAATGATGTACATTTGTGGCAAATTAAATTATAAATTGCCACACTATGGAAGAGATACTTAACATGTATTCCGACCTCGACATATGGATGCGCGTATATTGGGGATGCGCAGTTGTCAGCTCTATGTTTTTTGTCGTTCAGACAGCGCTGACATTCATCGGAATGGACAGTTCGGACATTGATGTTGATTTTGATGGAACTGGCACCATGGACTTAGGCGACGGCCTTTCATTGTTCAGCGCAAGAAACCTCGTCAATTTCTTCTGTGGCGCAGGATGGGCTGGGATATGCCTCCACAGCCTCATACCCAATCAATACGTCCTCATGATAGTTTCCATGCTTATAGGATGTTGTTTCGTTTACATGTTTTTCATCATCAAGAAACAAACAAAGAAACTGGAGCACAATGGAGCATTTGAAATAGCCGACTGCATCGGTAAAACGACATCTGTGTATTTACGCATACCAGCCCAAAGAAGAGGTGTCGGAAAAGTACAGGTAAGCATCAATGGCTCCATACTTGAGATAGATGCCATGACCAACGACGGCAACGACATTGCCAGCAATAGCAAAGTGCGCATCACGGAGGTTCTCGACAATCACACAGTATTGGTGAGCAGCATCAGCATTCAATAGATGCTCCACCATTCAGGAAGTGCGCCACACAAGCTTTCATTTCATCAAACTTCTGCCAAGCACATCCGCCAAGACAAAAGACCTATACATGAACTTAATATAAACTAACAAACCACGAAGAAATGAATCCACTGATTCTCATTGTCATTGTAGTACTTGTGGCAGCTGTGCTGCTCATGTCAATCATCAACCGATACAGAAGATGCCCTTCTGACAAGATTCTTGTAGTGTATGGAACCACAGGCAACCGCGGCTCAGCCAAATGTGTACATGGAGGCGGAACTTTTGTGTGGCCAATCATACAAGACTACGCATATCTCAGTTTGACTCCTATAAGCATTGATGCCAATCTGACCAATGCGCTTTCACGCCAAAACATACGCGTTGACGTACCTTGCCGATTTACCGTTGGCATATCAACCGATGCAGAAAGTATGACTGCAGCAGCAGAACGCCTGCTCGGGCTGTCACCTGCCCAAATACAAGAACTCGCACGAGACATACTCTTCGGCCAGCTACGTTTGGTCATAGCCACCATGAGCATCGAAGAACTCAACAGCGACCGTGACAAATTTCTTGAGGCCATATCCAGCAATGTGGAAGTTGAACTGAAAAAGATTGGTCTACGCCTCATCAACGTCAACGTAACAGACATCAATGATGAAAGCGGATATATCGAAGCACTTGGTCAGGAAGCCGCAGCAAAAGCCATCAATGAGGCGAAGGTGCGTGTGGCAGAACAAGAGAAATTAGGCGAGATAGGCAAGGCAGACGCAAACAGGGAGACACGCATCCGCACAGCTGAAGCCAACGCTCAAGCCGTACAGGGCGAGAACGAAGCCAAAGTGCAGATAGCCAATTCCGACGCTGAACGCCGTGAGCGCGAGGCTGAAGCACAGCGCAAAGCCATAGCAGCAGAAAAGGTTGCAACAGCAAAAGCACTTGAAGAAGCCTATTCAGCAGAACAAAAAGCTGAGGAGGCACGTGCAAGCCGAGAGCGTGCCACACAGAGCGCCAACGTGCTTGTAAGCCAAGAGATTGAGAAAAAGAGAAAAATCATAGAGGCCGAAGCTGAGGCTGAAACCGTTCGCGTCAATGCAAAGGGTGAAGCTGATGCAGCATACGCAAAGATGGAAGCAGAAGCACGCGGTCTCTTCGAGATACTTAACCGTCAGGCACAAGGATACGACAAGATGGTGCAAGCAGCAGGAGGCGATGCCAACAAAGCATACATGCTGCTTCTCCTTGAGAAACTCCCCGACTTGGTGAAGACACAGGTAGAGGCTGTGAAGGGCATCAACATCGATCATGTCACAGTGTGGGACTCAGGCAACTCGGCTGACGGCAAAGGCAGCACAGCCAACTTCATCAGCGGACTCATGAAGAGTGTTCCCCCACTCCACGAACTCTTTGACCAGGCAGGCTTGGCACTTCCTGAATATCTTGCCAAGAAGAAAGAAGAGGAAATAGAGCCTGACGCAGATGAAAAAGATAACACTTCTGAAGAATAACATAATTTTGAACATACAAAACTCACAGTGAAGAAACTATTCTACTTAATGCTCACGGCTTTTGCCGTGAGCATTTCAATGATTACCACAGGCTGCAACGATGACGAGACCTACGCAGACCAAAAAGAGAAAGAAAAGAAAGCTATTAAAAGATTTCTCGAAGACAATCCATTTGTTGGCAAAATCAACGAGATATCCGAAGCACAGTTTTATGCACAGGACAGCATCACCGACACAGCAAAAAACCAGTTCGTGCGATTCAACGAAGACGGAATCTACATGCAGATAGTACGCAAAGGAGAAGGAGCGACCATGGTGGAGATGTCAAAGAAGACAGCCGACTCGACCGTGACACGACCACTGCTCTGCAAATTTCTTGAATATGACATTGAAAGTGCTGACACTACCTACAGCAACATCTACACACCAAGCATCTTTGACAAGATGATATGCACTTATTCTCATTACAGCCGCAGCTACACAGCCTCATTCACAGAAGGAATCATGTACAAGACATACGGTTCGTCCGTGCCAAAGGGATGGCTGAAGCCCCTAAACTTCATCAGGCTGACAAAGGTTAGAGGGCGAGAAGCTAAAGTGAGAATCATCGTGCCACACTCTTCCGGCACAAGCAATGCTTCAGGATATGTTCTCCCGCACTATTACGAGATAACATACCAAATGCCTCCAAACTATTGAAAACAACTTAAAAACAACTACACAATGAGCTTAATAAAATCTATATCTGGCATCCGCGGAACCATCGGCGGCCGGGCAGGCGAGGGACTCAACCCTCTCGACATAGTAAAGTTCACCAGCGCTTATGCCACACTCATACGACGCAACACAAAGGTAGAGAGCAACAAGATTGTTGTGGGCCGCGATGCGCGCATCTCTGGCGAAATGGTAAAGAACGTGGTGTGCGGCACATTGATGGGCATGGGCTTTGACGTTGTTAACATCGGCCTTGCCTCAACACCAACCACAGAGATAGCTGTGACAATGGAAGGCGCGTGCGGCGGAATCATAATCACAGCCAGCCACAACCCACGCCATTGGAACGCACTTAAGCTTCTTAATGAAAAAGGCGAGTTTCTTAATGCTGCAGAAGGCAATGAGGTGCTGAGAATCGCTGATGCGGAAGATTTCAGCTATGCCGACGTGGACCATATTGGCAAATACTCAGAAAACAACACATATGACCAAAAGCATATAGACATGGTGCTCGGACTCGACCTCGTAGATGTGGACGCTATAAAGAATCAGCATTTCAAAGTAGCATTCGACAGCATCAACTCTGTAGGCGGAATCATTCTGCCCAAACTCTTCAAAGCTCTTGGAGTAGACGATGTGACATCTCTATATGGAGAACCGACAGGCGACTTCCAGCACAACCCGGAGCCATTGGAAAAGAACCTTGGCGACATCATGTCACTCATGTCTAATGGTGGCATTGATGTGGGATTTGTTGTTGACCCCGATGTGGACCGCCTCGCCTTCATCTGCGAAGACGGTAGAATGTATGGCGAAGAATATACACTCGTGACTGTAGCAGATTACATTCTGCGCCACACACCAGGCAACACCGTCAGCAATCTCTCGTCTACAAGAGCTTTGCGTGATGTCACGCACAAATATGGAATGGAATACTACGCTTCAGCTGTGGGCGAGGTGAATGTAGTGACAAAGATGAAGGAGACAGCTACTGTCATCGGTGGTGAGGGCAATGGCGGTGTCATCTATCCTGCAGCACATTATGGACGTGACGCATTGGTTGGCATAGCCTTGTTCCTGAGTCATTTGGCACATGAAAGGAAAAACAATCCAAACCTCACTGTCAGTGCTTTGAGAGCCACTTACCCAAGCTATGCTATTGCCAAGAACCGCATCGACCTCGATGCAAGCACTGACGTGGACGCAATACTCGCCAAAGTAAAAGATATGTATAGCAATGAGGCTGGCGTGGAAGTGAATGACATCGACGGCGTGAAGATTGACTTCCCTGACAAATGGGTGCATCTGCGCAAGTCAAACACAGAACCTATCATCCGTGTATACTCAGAGGCTGCGACAATGGAAGATGCCGACGAGATTGGGAAAAAGATCATGGACGTGGTCTATTCCATGAAGTGATAAGCCAACACACCCAATTGCCATACAACCAGCACTCATGAAAAGTAAAATGACCGATTTTGAATTATCCATATCAACATATCGGATAAGAACATCAGGTAATAATACAATTACATGAATCATTGGGGATAAAGCTAAAATAACAGGACGAAGAGCGGCGGAATATGACATTTCCACCGCTCTTCGCATGTTTCAACCCAAATAGGTCACATAATAGCCTCACGCAGCAGATACTGCATGAAAGCCTTCTTATAAGAAGGTAATTGCAGATACGCCAAGCATATCTGCATCATTCTATTCTCCCCATCCTAATGCCGAAGCTCCGAGCACAGCTGCATTAGCATTCATGAGACTGCTCACCAAAAATTTAGCCTTGCCTCTGAACACTGGCATCACACTCTTATTGTACGATTCCTCAATAGGCTTCATAATGAGATCTCCAGCCTTGCAAAGTCCACCAAAGAAAATGAATGCCTCAGGAGAAGAGAATGCCGCAAAATCAGCACATGCTTCACCCAACATTTTACCTGTAAACTGAAAAATCTCATTAGCGACCTCATCACCCTTGCTTGCAGCAATAGACACATCAAGCGACTCTATCTGCTCTGCAGGCTTGTTGCGAAGAAGTGACGGACGATCTGTAGTGGAAAGAATCTCTCTCGCAGTGCGCGCCACACCTGTGGCAGAACAATAGGCTTCCAGACAACCTGTACGCCCGCAACCACATTGGCGCCCCTGGCTTCCACGCACCATCGTGACATGCCCCAGTTCGCCAGCAAAGCCATCATGACCGTACACCACCTGTCCATTTATCACAATGCCCGATCCCACACCTGTGCCAAGAGTGATGACAATGAAATTTTTCATGCCACGAGCCGCGCCGTAAGCCATCTCGCCCATGGCAGCCGCATTTGCGTCATTCGTTATTCGCACAGGCAAACCTCCAAGCGCATCCGAAAACATCTTGGCAAGAGGCACATTGACGCAGTGGGCCCAACATATGTTAGCAGCCATTTCAATGCAACCAGAGTAATAGTTGGCATTAGGCGCTCCGATGCCCATGCCTGCGATGTTGTCAAGTCCGCCAACTTGTTGGATCAGCGGATTAAGACACACCATGCATGCATCAAAAAAATCGTGAGCGGTGCGGTAAGCCTGAGTCTTCACTGAATTTTCAGCCACTATTTGTCCACGAGCATCTACTATTCCGAATACTGTATTGGTGCCGCCAAGGTCGACACCTATTACATAAGGTTTCTGTTGTTCCATAAGTATTAAACATTTTATTTATCAATTACCCGACAAATATACAAAAAGTTTGGTTAATACAAATATGAGCACGACAAAAACCGCACTTTTTCATAGTCATGGAAAGTAATTGAGGGGCCTAACCACTTTTATAGGTCGCCAAAGGCAAGGTTGTCTCAAAAAAATCGTAACTTTGCACTTTCTATGAAGCATAAGCATCAACACACATAAGATTTATAATTACACACATAGGCTAATAAAATGATATTACAAGCACTATCTCATATACAATCATTGTCGGAAATAAACACCATGACACAACTGCCTGTACCTAATTTTCAGGAATGGATGCAGAACGTCGGACTCTTTGAAGAAATAATCAAAGGATTCCTCATTGGTGTGTTGGCATCAGCCCCTATGGGGCCTGTAGGCATATTGACCATACAGCGCACTCTCAACAAAGGACGCTGGGAAGGCTTCGCCACTGGCGTGGGAGCAAGCATAAGCGACATCATTTACGCCGTCATCACTGGTTACTTCATGTTTCTCGTGGTTGACATCATTGAAGACCCCATCATCGCGTTATGGATAAAAGTGATAGGAAGCGCACTCCTCTTCGCCTTCGGCGTCTACACCTTCAAAAGCAAGCCAAGACAGAGAGTCATTGACCAAGAGGCCCCCATGGAAACTAAAAACAAGCTCACAGGCTTTGTCATCACAGGCTTTGCCATAACCGTGTCCAACCCTCTCATCATATTGCTCTTTGTAGCCCTGTTCGGACAGTTCACCTTCATTCTGGCAGGCAACTGGTTTGTGCAGTCCATGGGATACCTGTCGATAGTGGCCGGTGCTCTCGCATGGTGGTTTGGACTGACATGGCTTGTAGACAAGGTAAGGGCAAAATTCAATCCCATAGTGTTGTGGTGGATAAACCGTGTCATCGGCATAGTGGTGATGGTTGTCAGCGCATTGATGATAGTCTATGCCCTCACCGGACACACATTCCATTTCATCCCATTCGGTGATGATCCATCGTTCGACTTGTTTAAATGACACCGTCAAAGCACAAGCTGCATCACAAATGATAGTTGCATCATTTTTCGAATAACATTATAAATGACATATGCCCCAATAGAGCACTACTTTTTTTAAATAGCAAAAAATCACAATGTTTATAGCTGACCAACTGAAGAAACAAAGCATATCCGAATACTTGCTATACATGTGGCAGGTAGAGGACACCATACGCGCCTATGGCCTCGACGCCGACCGAATGGATGCCGAATACATCCCATTGTTCAAGCTCGATGAAACTAAAAAAATACAGCTGAAAAAGTGGTATGAAAGCCTGATACAAATGATGAGAGAAGAAGGAGTGACAGAACATGGACACCTGCAGGTGAACACTAATGTCATCATTTACCTCACCGACCTCCACACGCAATTGCTCAAATCAAGCAAACACCCATTCTATTCAGCTGCCTATTACAAAGCGCTTCCATTCATTGTGGAACTGCGACGAAAGAGTGATGACAGCCAGAAGAAGAACGAGATAGAAAACTGTTTCGACGCTCTCTACGGACTGATGCTTCTCAAACTCCAGAAGAAAGAGATATCAGCAGGCACAGCAAATGCTATAGACAAGATAGCCCACTTCATCGGCTTGCTATCAGACTGCTACAGAAAAGACAAAGCAGGAGAACTCGAGCTATAAAGCCGGGGGATCCAGAAGCCTGCATCAAAGACAGTGCCACACAAAACAACAGCATAGCTGAATGCATTAAAAAAGCTTTGCCACATAAAGCACGAAAACATCAAATCAGCATGCCATAATTAAGAGAACTTAAGAATACATTAACGACATAAAATAATTCAGGTCATGAACATATTAGTAACAGGCTGCAATGGCCAGCTCGGCAACGAAGTGCAACTGCTTGCAAAAGCAAATAACCAGCACAATTATTTCTTTACTGACGTGATTATTCCAGAGGGCAGCATTGCCCAAAAGCTGGACATCACTAACGAAGCAGAGGTAAACGGCTTTGTGGCCGACAACAATATAGACTGCATAATCAACTGCGCAGCCTTTACAGCCGTTGACAAGGCTGAGAGCAACGAAGACTTTTGCAATCTGCTGAACAGCACTGCCCCCGGCTACCTTGCAGCAGCCGTGGGCAAAAGAGGCGGATGCATGGTGCAGATAAGCACCGACTATGTATTCGACGGCACATCATTCAAGCCTGTGACAGAAGACCAGCCCACATGCCCCAATTCTGTGTATGGCCGCACAAAACTGGCAGGTGAGGAAGCGGTGATGGCAGGATGCCCCAACAGCATCATCATACGCACAGCATGGCTATATTCCACATTTGGCAACAACTTTGTCAAGACCATGATTCGCCTTGGACAAGAGAAGCCTGAACTCGGAGTCATATTCGACCAAGTAGGCACGCCAACATATGCCCGCGACTTGGCAGTGGCTGTGTTCACCGCCATCAACAAGGGCATAGTGCCAGGCATATACCACTTCTCAAACGAAGGCGTGATATCATGGTACGACTTCACAAAGGCAATACACCGTCTGGCTGGCATTACAAAATGCCATGTAAAACCACTCCACACCGCAGAATATCCGACACCTGCTGCCCGTCCGCATTATTCGGTGCTCGACAAGACGAAGATAAAGAACACATATGGCATCGAGATACCATATTGGGAAGACAGTCTCAAAGAATGTGTTGAACAGTTGATGAAGAACGCATAAAAACGACAGAACGATTATTTTCCCAAAACAAAGAATCTCGCGCAATCACAGATTCACATATAAGCATCTCAAATATTAACGAACATACATGAACGAAATAGAAAGAAGACGCACATTTGCGATAATATCGCACCCTGACGCAGGTAAGACAACGCTCACAGAAAAATTGCTCCTCTTCGGAGGCCAGATACAAGTGGCAGGTGCCGTCAAGAACAATAAGATAAAGAAGACAGCCACTTCCGACTGGATGGAGATTGAGAAGCAGCGCGGCATCTCCGTCAGCACCTCCGTGATGGAGTTTGACTACCTTCCACCTCATGCCGACCAGAATCAGCCACCATACAAGGTCAACATCCTCGACACACCCGGACACCAAGACTTTGCAGAAGACACATTCCGCACCCTAACGGCTGTCGACTCTGCAATAATCGTCATTGACGGAGCCAAAGGCGTGGAAACTCAGACACGCAAACTTATGACTGTGTGCCGAATGAGAAAAACCCCTGTCATCGTATACATCAACAAGATGGACCGCGAGGGCAAAGACCCATTCGACCTGCTTGACGAGGTGGAGGAAGAACTGCAGATAAAAGTGCGTCCTCTCTCATGGCCTATCAACCAAGGCGCACGATTCAAAGGTGTGTACAATATCTACGAACAAAATCTCAATCTATTCACCCCAAACAAGCAAATGGTGACAGAGAAAGTCAACGTGGATCTCAACTCACCTGAACTTGACGAACGCGTTGGCGCTGAAAACGCTGATAAGCTCCGTGAAGACCTTGAGATGATAGACGGAGTGTATGATCCGTTCGATGTCAACAAGTATCTCGAAGCAGAGACAGCCCCCGTCTTCTTTGGATCTGCCCTCAACAATTTCGGAGTACAAGAACTTCTCGACTGTTTCGTTGAAATTGCCCCCAATCCGCGTCCCACAACTGCTGAAGAACGCATAGTAAATCCAACTGAGCCAAAGTTCACAGGATTCATATTCAAGATAACAGCAAATATCGACCCAAACCATCGTTCATGCACAGCATTCTGCAAAGTGTGCTCTGGCAAGTTCGTACGCAATGCACCATATCTTCATGTGCGCAACGGAAAGACTGTCAGATTCTCAAGTCCGACACAATTCATGGCACAGAAGAAAAGCACTATCGATGAAGCATACCCAGGCGACATCGTGGGTCTGCCAGACAATGGAATCTTCAAGATAGGAGACACGCTCACCGAAGGCGAGCAGCTCCACTTCAAAGGCTTGCCAAGCTTCTCTCCTGAAATGTTCAAATATATAGAGAATGCAGATCCAATGAAGACAAAGCAGCTGGAGAAAGGCATCAACCAACTGATGGACGAAGGCGTGGCACAGCTTTTCGTCAACCAATTCAACAATCGGAAGATTATCGGCACTGTAGGACAGCTCCAGTTCGAAGTCATACAATACCGTTTGGAGAACGAGTATAATGCAAAGTGCCGTTGGGAACCTGTGCATTTATACAAGGCATGCTGGATAGAAAGCGATGACGAGGCAGAACTCGAAGCATTCAAGAAGCGCAAATACCAATACATGGCAAAAGACAAGGAAGGACGTGATGTGTTCTTGGCCGACTCCAACTACGTGCTCCAGATGGCACAACAGGACTTCAAGCACATCAGATTCCATTTCACCAGCGAGTTCTAACCGTTCGCCAAAGAAACAGGAACATCCAATAAATTAGTCAAACAAGAGAAAACAAAAGAACGACTATGTTAATTGATGAAGTAAAAAAAGCAGTAGAGGTTATGCGCGCAGGCGGCGTGATACTCTACCCCACCGACACCGTTTGGGGCATTGGATGCGATGCCACCAACCCTGAAGCAGTGAAAAAAGTATATGAGATAAAAAGACGCTCAGACAGCAAGGCCCTCATTTGCCTCGTCGACAGCGATGTGCGCTTGCAAAGATACGTGCGCAATGTGGCCGATGTGACATGGGATATGATTGAACTGTCAGAGAAGCCTCTCACCGTCATTTTCGACAATGTGTCGGGACTGGCTCCCAACCTCATCGCAGAAGATGGCAGCGCAGGCATACGCATCACCAAAGAAGAATTCAGCAAAGAACTGTGTTTCCGTTTCCAGAAACCAGTGGTAAGCACAAGCGCCAACATTAGTGGCGAGCCTACACCCCAGACGTTTGATGACATCTCAGACGAGATAAAAGAAGCTGTTGACTATGTTGTGAAATACAACCGTCAATGCCGCGAAAAGCACAAGCCCAGCAGCATCATCAAGATGAATGCCAATGGACAGTTCACCATCATAAGGGAATAAGGCAACACCACACTCAGGTTTTCTTCTCTATCCATCAACTCATCACTCTACTATGAATCTCTTCAAACTTAGACGCAAGGAGATACAATTCTTCCAGATTGTCACCAACTGGATAAAAGGCGAGCACACCGAACGTCAGGTGGTGCTCATGCTGAGCCTCATGGTCGGTGTGTGCACAGGCCTGACAGCCTACGTGCTTAAGTCGCTCATTGAGGAAATAAAGCATCTCCTCACTTCCGGATTCGTGGCCCAAGACACCAACCTGCTCTATCTCTTGTTTCCAGCCATAGGCATCCTCATCACCATGCTGTTTGTCAGGTACATTGTGCGTGGAGACATTAGCCATGGTGTGACGAAGATACTATATGCCATGTCAAGAGGACGAAGCCGCATCAAATCGCACAACCGTTGGTCAAGCATCATTGCGAGTGCCATCACCATTGGCTTTGGAGGTTCTGTAGGAGCAGAGGCACCTATTGTCCTTACAGGTGCTGCATGGGGCTCTGATTTCGGCAAACGTTTCCATCTGCCTCCAAAGACCCTCATGCTGCTTGTTGGCTGCGGAGCGGCTGGAGCCGTGTCTGGAGTGTTCAAAGCTCCTATAGCAGGACTGGTGTTTGTGCTTGAGGTGCTCATGCTTGACCTGAGTTTCTCTTCTCTCCTTCCGCTGCTGGTCACCAGCATCACATCCGTGTGCGTGTCATACGCCTTCTATGGCACAGCGCCACAGTTCAACTTCAACCTCAGCAAGGCATTCACCATCGACATCATTCCAGGCTGCATACTTCTTGGTGTGGCTTGCGGACTTGTCAGCCTTTACTTCACACGTGCCATGAATTGGTTTGAGGGCATCTTCGGCAAGGTGAAGAATGTATGGTACAAGTTTCTCTTAGGCGCAAGCGTGCTCGGTGCGCTCATCTATTTTTTCCCTGCCATGTATGGCGAGGGATACGATGTCATCAACCAGCTAATAAACAATGCTCCAGCCAAAGAGATAATGCACAACACATTCTTCTTCGGTGATGACAGCAACCTTCTCATATATCTCGGTTTGGTGCTCATCTTCAAGGTGTTTGCCACCACTGCGACCAATGGAGGCGGTGGCTGCGGCGGTACATTCGCCCCAAGCCTCTTCCTTGGCTGCATAGCAGGATTCATCTTTGCCAATCTTTGGGACACCATCCTTGGCCTCGGCATAGGGGAAGCATGCTACCTATCTGCAAAGAACAGCGGACTATATGGCATGGCCGGCCTCATGTCGGGCGTGATGCACGCTCCGCTTACAGGCATCTTCCTCATAGCCGAACTCACAGGCGGCTACGACCTCTTCGTTCCTCTGATGATAGTGTCGGTGGCATCTTACCTCACCATCAACATCTTTGAGCCTCACAGCATATACGCCATGCGTCTCGCACGTCGCGGCCAGCTGCTCACACACGACAAGGACAATGCCATCCTCACTGTGCTCAGTATTGAATCGGTGATAGAGAAAGACTACAAGACTGTCACAAAAGACATGTCGCTCCAGCGTTTCGTAGTCACCATATCCAAATCGCACCGCAACATATTTCCCGTGCTCGATCCAAGCGGCAAATTCCTTGGCGTTGTGTCGCTCGACTCTGTGCGTCTCTACATCTTCCGTCCAGAACTTTACGATCAGTACACAGTGGGTTCCTTCATGAAACCTGCCCCTGCCGTATTGCTTGAGACAGACTCGCTCAAGGTCGTGGCAAAAAAATTCGAAGACACAAAGGCTTGGAACCTTCCCGTTGTCGACAGCGAAGACAAGTATATAGGCTTCATATCACGCTCTGGACTGTTCACAAGCTACAGAGAGACGCTGATAAAGTTTAGTCAGGAGTAGAAGATATTCTGACATGTGTTCTATAGAAGCACTATTGCATTATACATATTATAATATATACAAATAAACACACATGACAAAAGATAGCCTCAGAATAGTATATATGGGCACCCCCGACTTCGCAGTGGAGAGTCTGCGCGCCCTTGTTGAAGGCGGCTACAATGTGGTGGCTGTCATCACCATGCCCGACAAGCCAATAGGACGCCATGGCAACCAACTCCAGCCAAGCCCCGTGAAGCAATATGCCATGGAGCATGGACTTTACATCATGCAGCCATCCAACCTCAAAGACCCTGCATTCGTGGAAGAGTTGCGCAGCCTGAAGGCAGACCTGCAGATAGTGGTAGCATTCCGCATGCTTCCACAGGTAGTATGGCAAATGCCTCCACTCGGCACATTCAATGCCCATGCCAGTCTTCTGCCCAAATACCGCGGCGCAGCACCTATCAACTGGGCTGTCATCAATGGCGAGAAAGAAACGGGAGTGACAACATTCTTCCTCAAACATGAAATCGACACAGGCGACATCATCCAACAAGTGAAGATTGGAATAAGCGACACAGACAACGTGGAAGTGGTGCACGACAAACTGATGAAACTCAGCGGCCAACTTGTAATAGAAACCGTCAACAACATCATAGCCGGCACAGTAAAGTCTATTCCACAGGATGACATTAAGGACATAATTCCCACCCCTGCTCCTAAAATATTCCGCGACACATGCCGCATCTGCTGGAACCAGCCATCAAAGAAAGCACACGATTTCATTCGCGGGCTAAGTCCTTATCCTGCAGCATGGACCACCCTCAATGGCAAATCAGTCAAGATAACCGAAGCATTTCCTATGACTGACATCCAATCACAGGCAGCACCTGGCACCATCGCCACAGACCAAAAGACTTATCTACGCGTAGCCACCGCAGATGGATGGTTAGACATACGAACGCTGCAAATAGAAGGTAAAAAGCGTATGTCCACAGCCGACTTGCTCCGTGGCATGAAAATTGAAGATGGCTCATGTTTTGAATAAAGCAACTTCATCCACAAACGTCTGCACTTAGCCATAAAACAGAGCTGAAAAAGTGAATGAAACGATTGTTTTAAACAAATATTGCCTTATCAAGGTATAATAATCAAAAAATGTTTGGTGTTTTAAGGTAATTTATGTTACTTTGCAACATCAAACATTTTTGTTTTGACCTTTTATTGTTCAACCATCTTAGATAAAAAATATATTGCCTATAGAAAAGACATTACGCTAATAAAAACATAAAGCATAATGAAAAATATCAACAAACTGCCAGACGAGCAGTTAGTCGAACTATACACAAAAGGCAATAACAGTGCCTTCGACGTGTTGCTGAAACGCTACGAAAGCAAAGTGTTTTCATACATATGCAAATCTGTCAAGAATCAGGAATTGGCGGAGGATCTCTTTCAAGACATCTTCGTCAAGGTTGTTGTGCGCATCAAAGATGGCAAGTATGAGGAGAATGGAAAATTCAGCGCATGGATCATGCGCATAGTCCACAACCATCTCATCGACCACTTCCGCACCGATGTGAGCAACAGGCTCATATCTACCGATGCCAACATGTATAACGATGACGATGAGCATTCCCACCCAAACAGCATTCTCAACAATGTCAATCTGGCCATCAACGAAAACAGGGAACAAGAAATGATAGACCAGCAAACAATAAAAGAAGTGCAAGAACTCATCAATCTCATACCTGACGCACAGCGTGAGGTTGTCCTCATGCGCCTTGAAGAGGAAATGTCATTCAAGGAGATAGCAGAAAAAACACACTGCAGCATCAACACAGCCCTCGGACGCATGAGATACGCCATACTCAACCTCAGGCAACTTGCCATGCAGCGCGGACTGGAGATAGCGTGAGGCACTCCATGCCGCAGCAAGACAAGTCATCAAGCAGACCATCCCCACACATATCGCAAACATAGGGTTTAGCCATCGCAAATGCATGGCTAAACCCTATGTTTGTGTATTTTTAACCATAGGTTTACGATGCCTAATCACAATGATAGCGATATAGCCAGACCAATGCAGCGGATATTCACGGTAAGCCCGAACAAATGTGATTCCATGCGCTCTTACTGATGCCGCAGCTGTGCCCCACGATGAGTTCACCGCATCAGGCATAAGCGCGCCTACTCCGCAATCATCTTTCAGAGCCATCCCTTTCAGCCTTGTCCACCATAGCGCACACGCACGAGTCGCTCCACACATTCTCCGCAGTTTCCACCATATCTATTATAGCAAAGATTGGCAGAATTATTCCCATGATGCCCACAGGAGCGCCAGGTGTGCCAGCCATGAGAGACAGCGTGAGGAAATAGCATCCCATAGGCACGCCGGCATTGCCTATGGCAGAGATGACAGCCACCAGCAGCCATGTGATCATGGCAGGAAGAGAAAGCTCAAAGCCTCCGTTCTGCAGCACGTACAGCGATGTGACAAGGATAAAAGCGGCACAACCGTTCATGTTGATAGTGGTGCATATAGGCAACACAAAACGCGACACTTCTGGCTTGACCCTCATATTCTCCTCAGCCGAGCGCATGGTCACAGGCAGTGTGGCGGCCGAAGACTTGGTGAAGAGAGCCATCAGCACCGCCGGCGACATCTTCCTCAGCACATCCAAAGGGTTGAGTCTGCGCGACAGGAGGAAAAGCGGAAGCACTATGAAGAACTGCACGCAGTTGCTGCCCAGAATGACAGCCACATACTTGCCCAGCGAGCCTACTATGACTCCGGCCGACACCTGAGCGGAGAGCTGAGCGGCAAAAGCCACGATGCCAAGCGGCAGCGCCCATATAAGCGCATTGATGAGCGTATACAGCAGATCTTGCAATCCCACCACAGCCCTGTACACTATCTGCACATTCTCATTGTCTCCCCTCTTTATCAGGTGCGCCAGTCCTAAGCCGAAGGCCGCAGCTATGATGAGGATAGAGAGCACATTGCCTGAAGCGAAAGGCTGCACGATGTTGCTTGGCACCACACCGAGTATATGGTCATAGTATGACAGTTCCTCCAGATTCTCCGGCACCTCAGCCACGCCTCCGGCCACGATGTCGGGAGGCAGGTTCTCTGGAGCTATCAGCTTGAAGAGCAGCAGGCCTATGCCAGCCGCACACACAGTGGTGAGCAGGGTGTACGTTATCGTTCTGAGAAAGATGCGTCCCGTATTCTTCTGCGTGCCGAAAGAAGCCAGTGTGGTGAGCACAGCCAAGGCTATCGTTGGCACAGCTACAAACTGGAACAGCTTGGTGTAGACTGTAGCGATGAAATCGAAGAAGGCGTTCAATCCATGCAGATTGAAGGCTCCCAGCAAAGTTCCCAGGATGAGAGCAGAAATCCATAATGTAGTTTTTGACTTTAGTTTCATGTCGTGTAAAGTTGTTGCGTGTTGATTTTTCTTAAGTTATCATGTTGACATCTCATAGGCCGCAATGTATTCAAAGCGACAGAGAGAAGCATAGCATGCTGTTTGTTCCAGGCAACGCAATCATGCGGAGGTGCGTCTTGTTCACAATTTTCACGGTGCCATGCCATCTTTATATAACGTGGCAATGCCGTCATTTATTATCCTCCGCATCACGTCTTTTGGCATCACGTCAGAGCGACACACCAACATTGAAGTATATGTTGCGTCCCTTCTGTGGAATCTTGTTCCAGTCGGAATAGGTGGAATACGACTTGTCCAACAGGTTCTCCACTCCGGCCCTCACCGACACCGACGCTTCCGCCATGCGGAAAGCGTACTGCGCACTGAGGTTCACGATGGCATAAGCCGGCGTGGCAGTCTCACCAAACTTCGCCCCATATCTTGACTGGCGCGCATTGCCCACCAGCTCTGCCTGAGAGGTTATGCCGCCACACTGCCCCTGCAGTCTTGTTTCGTAAGCTAAAGGGGATATGAGAGGAAGGTTGTCTGAGCCTTCCTTGCCCACAGCATACGACAGTTTGGCATGCCACTTGAGCTGTCGGCTCACCTGCCAGTCAGCGGAGAGCGATGTGTTGACTATGCGCACATCGTCCTCGTTCTGGTAGACCTTCACGCCCTCAGCCCCCACCGTCATCGGCGACAGCCTCCTCTCAAACTCGCCAATGATGTAGTTGGAGAAGAGAAAGGCGTCAACATCGAGTGCGAGAGATAGCGACGACGGCACCGCATACTTCAGCGAGGCGTTAAGTTCCACAGCCGACTCATTCCTCAGATGCGGATTGCCTATGTAGTCATACTGGTCAAACGTGTTGTTGAGATAATACCCGTAAGCCTCAGTCACCGATGGCGCCCTGCTGCCCCATCCAGCCCCCAAGTCAAGAGTCCAGCATCCGGGATTCCACACATATCCCGCAGCCACACGCCCAGTGGTCTGTTGATACGCTTTCTCCATGCCAGGAAAGAAGACCTTGAGAGCCTCATAGCCCTCCTGGCTGTTAAGCTTCTGTGTCTGCCAGGCCAGCTTGGCAGAGAGTCGAACAGACTGATCATGGCCCAGCAGCACATTGTCATTAAGAGCCAGACCCGTGTTGAGAGTGCTCACATCAGGCCATGTGACCATGTACATCGGGGCGGCTCCTCCTGGATACATTGTCATGTCGGCAAAGAGCCTGTTGTAATACAGGTCGTAATTGACCGAGGCATCGTGCTTGCCATTCGTGCCACGCAGCAGGCTGTACAAGCCTCCAGTCTGACTTTTGCCAGGCATGTCCATATGAATCTCCACGTCAGGCCGCTTCGTATCGTCCATCACGTGTGTGATGTGATTGTAATAAAACTTTGTCTCCCACGACGGCAGCCAGCCATTGCGCTCGGGCATAACCCATTTGTAAGCCAGCGACCCAATTATTCCTTCCGCCTTCTTGACATCCATGTTGAGGGCTGGATAACCCACGTCCGTCGCCTTGTCATATATGAAAGAGCCCTCCAGCGTGTGCCTCTCAGCCAGCCTGAAGCCCACATTGGCAAAAGCGTTGACCTTCTGAAACTGCGAGAAGCTCACGCTCCTGCCGCCGCCAGCCTTATAGTTGCCAGCATGGCGATAGAAAGATCCAAAATTGGTATAGAAGCGGTGAGACGACAGAGCTGCATCGGCTCCATACACTTGCAGATGCCCATTCCACTCGTGGCCCGCATTCACATTAAGGCTGAATGGGTCATTGTCAAAGCCCACCTTGCGCAGCTTCAGGTCGAGGCTGCCGCCTATGTTGCCCGTGGCCTGCGGGTTGCCGTCGAGTCCGGAATTAAGGCTGATGCTCTGCAGGTTGCCGCTCTCCACATACGATGTCACAGGATCCATCTTGTCGGTGCAGGCATAGAATATCTTCATGCCGTCGATGGTGGTGGAGAGACGTTCTGTCTGCATGTTGTTCACCACTGGTTCCAAGGCATACGTGCCCCGACGTATCAGGCTGACCTTGGCGAGCTGGGCGAGATGCTCATCCACACTCGCCACCTGTCCCTTGGCGGAGCGCTTGCCCCCCGAATGCGCAGCAGACACCACTACTACCTCATCGATGTCGCGATTCAGAGAGAAGGTGGTGTCTGCCGGCTCTATTGCCGCAAGAATAAGTAGAGTAGCTGTTATCATATCGTCACGCTTAAGCTTATGTCCGTGGCAACAGTGTTGCCGTCCTTGTCTTTCACTGTGAGATGCAGTTTCCATAATCCGGTCATCGTCAAGTTGACCACACCCTGGTAACTTCCATCCGCTCTTTTTGTCAGACCCACATTGCCGGGCGATGTATGGTCTCCCATATCAGGCATGGTGGGCGTGAAGTCAATGGTGAATGTCTCATCGGCTTGTGCATAGGCCTTTGTGATGTCTGCCGATTTCTTGGAAACATAGGCCGTGATGGTATTTGAGCCCACCTTCCAGTCGAGCGGATTGACGAGCGAGATGAAATAAGTGTCATCGCCCACCTTGAACGACTTCACCCATTCCTGCCCGTCGGCAAGCGAGCTTACCTCAGCCTCAGCTCCTTCCACCCTCGATTGGGTTCCAAGCACCTGCACGTCGTACGACACGCTCCAGGTGTTGCTGTCGCCTGTCGGCATGAGGAAGGATATCCATCCGCGCTTCACGGCAAGGTAGCGGTTGTCAAACGATTCGACCGTCGCTCCCACTGGCGTGCTGTGCTGCTTGTTCATAGCAGCCATGTTCATCAGCGGCGAGATGCCTGTGACACTAAAGTTCTTCACATAGTTGCCCGAGCTTTTCTTGGTGGCCACAAAGTATATGTCATTGTATCCCACCTGAAACTTGCCTGTCTTGCTATAGGCGAACACATTGTATTTGCCGTCCACAACAACCGACATCTCTGGGATGATCTTTACAGTCTGCAAGAACTTGTACACCTGCAGGGCCTCCTCAGCCGAGCAGCAGTCGACATCGTCTGTTATGGTTATTCCGCTGCCTTCCAGTCCGTTGTCTTCCGCGATATCGTCATTGCTGTTGCATGAGAGCAGAGCGAATGAGACGATGGCAAATAATAATGTGCTTACCTTTTTCATGTTTGTCTTAGTGTTTGCGTTGTTATATGTTGTCAGTGTCTTTAGTGACGGCATGGCGTGAGCGTGTCCGTGTCTGCTGTAATGCCATGAGTGGCCATACGATAGCAGAGGCTCCGCATGGCAACTCATGGCCCACGGCTCACTGTCTGGCAGCCTTGCAGTCTGGCGTGTTGTTTTAGTATCCAGGATTCTGGCTGATACCGAGATCCTCTCCCGACAAGCCTGTAGGTATAGGCTGGCGGTAGTTGCGTCCCTTCACGTTGTTGTACTTGGCATGCAGATGTTTGTGTATCTTTGTGAATAACGCTGCCTGGTCAGACGTGTATGTCTGCTTGCTCTGCCAGTCGTCGGCATAGTGCTTGTAGTGAGCTACCTCCTTCACGCTGGCTATGAGATTCTTCCAGCGGTAGGTGTTGAGGAGCGAGAACTGCTCGTAGGTGAACTCATAGTCCCACTCGCGCTGTATGGTCTTCAGGTTGAGCTCGGCCGCTGTCACGCCAGCTATGCCAGCGCGTGTGCGCAGCTTGTTGAATGGCTCAACAGCCTCCGACGCGCGTCCCAGCTGCACGAGTGCCTCAGCCTTGATGAGCAGCACCTCGGCATAGCGTATTTCTATACGGTCCACTGAGTTCTGTGTTATCTCCAGGTTCTCAGCGTCTTCATAACTCTGGTCCACACCCTTGCCGTTGATAGGCGTGTAGACAGGAGAGTAATATGTGTGTGTCTTGCCTGTCTCCGGGTTGACCAGCTTAACGAAGTAGGTCTTTGCCAGGCGTTTGTCATTGGGTTGCTCGGCCTTCCAATCATCGTAGAGGTCGTCGTCGGCCACCACTGTGTGGTTCTGTACGTAGCCCTGTCCGTTCTCTCCGTTCTGGAATGGGAAGGTCCAGGAGCAGTGTGTCTGGTGGTTGCCTTGAGCATCATACTTGTCACCGTCATGAGCGATGGTGAACAGGTGCTCGTTGGTGCCGCGCTTGTTGCTCTCATACTCGCGTCCCCACAGTTTGTTGTACTCAGGGTCGAGAGCGAGCTTGCCGCTGGCTATGACCTTGTTGGCATATTCCACAGCCTTCTCCAAACGCGCTGGAGTGGTGGTGAACTCAGGATCGGTTTGTGTGCTGGCGATAGCTGCCACCTGGTCTTGCGTGAGCGGATTGTCGCCCCACACGAGATAGGTGCGTGCCAGGAGAGCCTGGGCTGCCTGTTTTGACGGTATGCGTGGGTCGCCGTCGTAGTCCTTAAGGAGTGACTCTGCGTCTGTGAAGTCCTTTACTATCTGCGCGAACACCTCGTCAATAGGCTTTCTTTCTGTTGTGCTTCCGCCTTCCTCCGTGAAGACTGGCACCTCGCCCCACAGCTGCACGAGCTTCAGGTATGCCAAGGCTCTGAGGAACTTTGCCTTGCCAGCCGCTGCGTTATATCCAGCCTGTGTCACCTTGCCAGCCTTGAGCGAGTTGCTGAGAGTGGTGAGAGCCTCATTGTCCTGCGCCACTCCGAGGAGAAGATGGTTGAACACTTTTATCTGGTACCATGTGCTGGCATTCTGCTCAAAGCGTGAGATGACAGGGCCAGCCTCGCCTTCCTCGCCCTCGAATGAGATGAGCTTGTTGGAGTTGAGCTCGATGATGAATGCGAACGAACTGCTGAGCGGCTGCCAGTGGCTGTAGACTCCGTTGACCAGCGACACCGCACTGGCATCATCGTTCACTACATTCTTATCTGTGATGTTCTTGTCGTCAGAATTGCCACCATTGTCATCAGAGCATGACGCGAATACTGTTGTTGCTGCAATAGCAGCGAGGAGTAGATGCTTCTTCATAAATGTATCTCCTTTCTTTTTTGTTGTGTTTAACTTTGTGTCTGCTGGCGGAAGCTGCTTGCCATCCGCAACCGAGCACCGTGTTTGTAACTCTGTTTGTAATTTTTGTTATGGTTTATGTTTTATTTCGAGTGCAAAGTTACAGATATTATGCTGTCAGAAGCATCCCCACGATGTGGCATATTGTATACCATAATCATGGTATACAATACGTATATACTTAATTGCCAAATAGTAGCACTCTAACAAAGAGTTATAAAACCACATCTTTCGCACGCACTTATTGGGCATTTTCACTTATCTGAAGCTTTTCACATACTACTAACTACTAAAAGGCTTGCGCGCCCTGTAAAGACACCCTTGTAAAGAACACAGCATAAAGAGACGTATAACATGGCCTTCAGAAGCGCATTTCAGTCCTCCTGCTACACCTCAAGAAAAATGGCAGAGCCCTCTCAGGCCCTGCCATACTAACAACTTTACAATGTGACGTTAACGCCAAGCACTATGCTTCTGCTTGCAGGATAAGCGCCGCTGTCCGTACCGCCTGCCACCTCTGGATCGTAACCCTTGTAAGGAGTGATGGTGAAGAGGTTGGAAGCTGTGGCATACACTCTGGCTGCGAAAGGATAAGACTTAGGAATAGGTAGTCGGTATCCCACAGTGAGGTTGCGAAGCTTCAGGTAGCTTGCGCTCTGCACATATCTGCTATCTATATATGAGAACGGACGTGAGGTATCTGCCTTAGGCAGGGTGTTACCTCCATTGGCTGCAGTCCATGAGTTCTTTACCGTGGTAAGCACGTTGTACGAGTCGCCTGTCTGTTCCAAGCGGCTGCCCAAGGCATTGTAGAGCTTGCCTCCCCAGCTGCCGGCAAAGGCAACGGTGAAGTCGAAACGTCGATACTGCAGGCTGGAAGAGAGGCCGTAAGTCAGCTTGGGCTGCACACTGCCAAGAATCTGGCGGTCACTGCCGTCTATCCATCCGTTGTTGTCGGAATCGACATACTTGATGTCGCCAGGCTTCAGCCTCTGTCCATTCACGGTTGGCAGCTTTGACACGTCCTCGCCTTCCTGCACGATGCCATCAAACTTCAGTCCGTAGAATGAGCCGAGAGCCTCGCCCTTGCGGAGTATCTGCTGGTTGGCGCTGCCGAGGATGACATTGTCGGTGTTGCCCATGCCTGTTATCTCGTTCTTATTGTGGGCCACGTTGGCGCTGGCAGTCCAGTTGAGATGGCGTTTCTTGGCGAGTGTGCCGCTGACAGCCAGCTCAATGCCCTTATTGACCACATTGCCCACATTCTGCCACTGTGTGGTGACGCCTGTAGAGAAGCCCACAGGCACCTCAAGGAGCAGGTCGCTTGTCTTCTTGTAGTAGGCGTCAAGTACTATGTTGAGCTTGCCGCGGAAGAAGCCGAAGTCAGCTCCCACGTTATAGCTCGCCGTTGTCTCCCACTTCAGGTTGTCATTGGCAGCACTCTTCTTGTTGTAGCTTGACGATCCTCCATAGGAGCCTGTGCTGTAGGCTGTGGAAAACGCGTAGTCGGGTATCTCTTGGTTGCCCACCACGCCGCCAGAGACACGCAGCTTGAGGTAGTCGAGGTCTTTCACGCTCTGCAGAAACTTCTCCTTATCGACGTTCCAACTGAGTCCAAGCGACGGGAAGTAGCCCCAGCGATGGCTCTTGGCAAAACGGCTGGAATTGTCAGCGCGGAAGGTGGCTGTGGCATTATACTTGTCCAGCAGCGTGTAGTTGACGCGGGCTATGAGTGAATTGAGCGTCGACTCGCTTTCACCTGTCTTAGGCGTGTATACATTTGAGCCGCCTCCAAGATTGTTGTGCTTCAGGCTCTCGTTGGTGAAGTTGCTTGAGCGCAGGTTGCTGTAGGACGAAGTGGAGCTTTGCTTTGTGTAGCCAGCCAGCGCGTCAAGCTGATGTATGTCCTTGAGAGTCTTGTTCCATGTGGCGGTATACTCCTGCTGCCACACGTCGGTCTGCCTGTTGCCCACGCCGCCGATGCCTTTAGTGGCGAGTCCGAGCGAGGTGTATGCTCCTGAAAAATAGTTCTGCACGAGGTGCTCTGAGTTGTAGCCCACAGAGGCCTTAAGGGTGAAGTAGCCTATCTTGTAGGATGCCCAAACGCTTGACAGGAGGTAGTTGTTGATATTCTCTGCCACGCTCTCTTTCAGGTCGTAGACAGGATTGGACGCATGGTCGCCGATGGCGAAGTAGGCATACTCGTATGGATTGGCGAAATTGTACGAGCCGTCAACGTTCTTCACACTGATGACAGGCGGCATGAGGAGGGCGTACACAAAGCTGTTGGTGATGCCGGCTGAGTAAGGCGACGAGTTGTAGACCTGCTCTTCCGATGTGGTGAGTCCAGTCTGCTTGCTTCTGCCGTAGGTGGCGTTGACACCAAACTTCAGGTCCTTCTGCAGATTCCATTCCAGATTGGCGTGAAAGTTGTAGCGCTGGAATCCTGAATTGATGATGACTCCGTCCTGGTCGGTGTAGTTGGCGGAGAAGGCATAGCGGCTCTTTTCTCCAGAGCCATTGATGCTTAGCTCATGGCTCTGCTGGAAGGCTGTGCGCAGCACCTCGTCTTGCCAGTCGGTGCCTTTGCCGAGAGCGGCTATCTGCGCATCGGTGTATCCGCCTTTGTTTCCGAAATAAGTCTTCTGATACTGCGCCCACTCGCTTGCGTTGAGCAGGTCGAGCTTCTTGGTGACCTGCGACACGCCTGCGCTGAAGCCGTAACTGATGTGTGCTTTCTTCTCACCTATCTTGCCTTTCTTAGTTGTGATGAGAATGACGCCGTTGGCACCGCGTGAGCCATAGATGGCTGTCGCAGACACATCCTTGAGCACCTCCACGCTCTCAATGTCATTTGGGTTGATGGTGGCAAGCGGATTGAGGCTGCTCTCTATGGCGCCGAGACCTGTGCCCGAGTTGTCGGCATCCTTGTAGTAGATGAATCCATCGACCACATACAGAGGCTCGTTGCTGGCGTTGACCGAGTTGCCTCCGCGTATGCGTATGTTGCTGGCCGCGCCAGGCTGTCCGCTGGAGGCAGTGACATTGAGTCCGGCCACCTGTCCACTGAGGGCTCCGTCGATGGTGGCCGAGGTGCTGTTCTCAAAGACATCGGCCTTGACTGTCGATACGGAGCCTGTGAGCTGCGTGCGACTCTGAGTGCCATAGCCTATGACCACCACGTCATCGAGCAGCGAGCGTTTCTCCGTAAGCTGTATGCTGACTTCTTCCTCGTCATCGTAGACAGTGAGCGACTGAGGCTTGTAGCCCGCATAGGAGATGCTGAGCTTTACTGGCAGTTTGGATACGTTTATCTTGAAGTTGCCGTCATAGTCTGTCACCACGCCCTTGCTTTTGTCTGATGTGGCCACTGTGGCGCCGATGATTGTCTCTCCACTTCTTGAATCTACCACCTTGCCGGTGATGGTCTGCGCATCGAGCGAAAGCGATGCGGCGCTGCTCAATGCAGCGAGAAGAAATATTTTAGTGTTTGTGTTGTCCATTGCAGTGTTGTTGTGTTGTTGTAGTGTGTATAGTGTTTGTGCGCGTCACGCTTGGCGCAGAGCGCCTATGCGCTTTGCTCATTGCATGATTTTGGTCTTATATATTAATATGTGTAAGTGTTTGTATTGTGTCTGTTGGCGTCAGCGCGGCTCATCTCTGTGCCAGAGTCTTGAGCTGGGCCTCCACATCTTTTGTGGCGAGTTTCATGAACCCGTTCTGATTGTTGAGAGCCTGGCCAGAAGTGATGACCCACTCGAGGAAGCTCTCAGCGCTGGCATTGAGAGGACTGTATGCAAAGCCAAAGTTCTGCACAGGGATGATGTCCTGCGGCTGCTGCTCCAGCAGACGGAGAGTCTCGTCGAGGTTGCCTGCCTGCAGTGTCTCCTCCACCTCAGACTTCACCTTGAGCGGAAGTATGGCGATGCCCTGCTTCAGGTGGCGTGTCTGCGTGTCGTAGAGATAAGCCACATTGTTGAATGTGAGGCTCTGGCGATCCTCTTCGATGGCGTTGAGCAGATAGAGGTCATCGCCCGAAATCTTGTTGCCCCTTATCTCTGATGTCTGGAAGCCAAAATGCTTTGCGAAAGCTGCCGCGCTGCTGCTCGCATTGGCTCCAGAGTAGACCGTAAGCTTCTCTCTCAGCTTGCCAGCTTTTCCGCTGTTGGCCTCGTCATCCTCGTCAAGGTCTTCGTCAAGACTGGAAAAATAGAGTTTCCTCAGGTCGTTCACACTCCAGTTCTTGCTTGAAAGCTCTGAGTTGAGAGGATTGGAAGCAGAGGTGACAGGCAGGATGGCGTAGCGTCCTACGTATGCGACGGTCTTGCCCTGGACCTGAGTGCCAGCAGCCTCGTTGCCGGCTTCGCCATTGGTGTATTCAAGGTCAGCGTCAGCGTTTTGTTTACATGTGACATTGATTTTCACCGAACCATTCATCTGCATATATGTGTTGGCCCACTCCTGCACAAGAGTCTTGCTGGCCTTGCTTGTCTTGATTGTCAATACTGTCTGCGGTGCTTCATTGCCGTTGTTTTTCTCGTTTGCGAATGCTGCGCCGCCAAGGAACAATGCTGCTACGATAAGTGTGATAATCTTTTTCATCTGTCTGTATGTTTGTTTATGTTGTTATGTACTCGTGTTTATTATATGAATCATCGGCGCTCGCTTGCTTTCATTGCGTTGCTTTCTGATTTCGAGTACAAAGTTACGCACTATTTCCCATGTGCCTTCTCCCATTGGTTGGCTATATTGCATACCAAATTTATGGTAGAAGTTTTGAGTGGCCGCAGCTGTGGAACGGCGACTGAGAGGGGTTCATGCCCGTTCGTTGCATCAGTGACAATAATTGAAAAGAACAACCCCAATTTTCTAATGACCGATTTGGAATAAAGGATGCAGCACCAACCCCACAGCATTTGCTTGCCCGCTTGAAAGCGCTGCATCATCTACCCATCACGTTCTATAGTCTAAGCCATTTACAGAAAAAGCGCAAAAGTATATGGAGCCTAAAAGAATAATATTCCAAAACAGTCACACTTCCATGGTCAATTCATCTTATTGGTTTATCTTTGCATGATATAAGATGCGCCACTGCAACTCAAGCAAGCTTGATTGCGCCCGGTTTGCGTCATCACAGCTCTTGAATCAGCTTAATCGGCCAATAGGGCAATACTAACAACACTATAACAAAGCACGACGACTTACAGCAATCACACTAAACATGACAGACAAAGCACCATGGACAAAAGACTAAAGACACAGACATTGGCGATAGACACGCCATTCGACAGGCGAGACCCGTATGGGGCCATAAGCATGCCTGTATACCACACTGTTGCGTATGAGTTTGATACGGCAGCAGAAATGACAGAGGCATTTACTGGCAGGGTACTTGCTCCAGACTACTCACGTGTGATGAACCCCACGGTGACTTATCTGGAAAACAAGGTGAAGGCTATCACCGAAGCTGACAATGTGTATGCGTTCAACAGCGGCATGGCCGCCATCTGCAACATACTGCTCGCCATCTGCGAGGCTGGCAAGAATGTGGTGACAAGCCGCCATCTGTTTGGCAACAGCTTTGCCCTGCTTGACACCACGCTGAGACGCTTTGGGGTGGCCTCGCGCATGGTGGATCTCACCGACGTGGAAGCGGTGGACAAGGCTGTGGACAAGAACACCTGCTGCATCTTTCTTGAGGTAGTGACCAACCCACAGATGGAGGTGGCAGACCTGAAGGCTCTGAGCGAGGTGGCACACAAGCACGGCATTCCGCTTATAGCTGACACCACAATGATTCCTTTCACCAAGTTCTCTACCAAAGCCTTGGGAGTGGACTTTGAGGTGGTGTCTTCTACCAAATACCTGTCGGGTGGAGCCACGTCGCTCGGCGGACTGGTGATTGACTATGGCACGTTTCCCGAAGTGGACAAAATCATCAGACAGGAACTGCTGCTGAATGTGGGCTCATACATGACTCCGCAGGCCGCATACATGCAGGCACTTGGTCTGGAGACACTCGAAGCCAGATACAGCGCACAAGCACGCAATGCCTTCTGGCTGGCGCAAAGGCTGGTCGGCCTGAAGACTATCAAGGTCAATTATCTGGCTCTCGAGACCAACCCATTCCACAACATAGCTAAGGAACAGTTTAACGGCACATACGGAGCCATGCTGACGATAGACCTGGACAACGAAGAGGCGTGTTATGATTTCATCAACAGTCTGAAACTCATACGCAGAGCCACCAACCTCTTTGACAACAAGACTCTCGCCATACACCCCTACTCCACCATCTTCGGCAACTTCACTCCTGAACAGAAGGCAGAGATGGACGTGCTGCCAACGACTATCAGAATATCAGTCGGTTTGGAGGACATTGACGACATATGTGAGGACATATACCAGGCACTGAAGCTGAAATAGACTATAGCGCACAGCACAATCAGCATTTGCAAGACATTCACAAACACAAGAAAAATGACACACTTCCTATTAGCCGACAATCAGGACATCACTCGGCTCGGGCTGCACATGCTCATCAAGGACATTGCAAAGCAGACCGAGAGCATTGAAGCCACCGACATACATACACGCTCTGAGCTGATAGCACAGCTCAAGGAACATGAGGATGCAGTGGTGGTGCTTGACTACACGCAGTTTGACCTGTACAGCGTCGACGAGCTGCTCAACATATCACACCGCTTCCCCGCAGCAAGATGGATACTGTTCTCCAACGAACTGTCGGAAGGATTTATCCGCCGCCTGTCATTCGAGCAGAACATGAGCATGATCCTGAAGGACGCCAACACGCAGGAACTGACTCTCACACTGAGGTATAACATGAAGGGCGAGCGCTACCTGAGCCAGAACATAATGAGTTTTCTCATAACGGAGTCTTCACACAAGAATGAGGTGCGAGAGAAACTCACAGCATCAGAGATAGAGATTCTGAAGCTTGTGGCACAAGGCAAGTCGGTGAAGGAGATTGCAGCCGAACGCTCGTCGAGCACGCATACCATCACCACGCACAAAAAGAACATCTTCCGCAAGCTAAACGTGAACACTGTATATGAAGCCACTAAATACGCCCTCAGCTCAGGACTGGTGGACATGGCGGAATACTACATATAGCATCTTGCGGCTACACTATATATATACTTACGACTACTATATATAAGAAAGGCAGCATATATATATATCATTGCCACATGAATATTACACAAGAGCTATACATTATTATATATATAAGAGTCATGCCGCCAAGCATCGCAAGATGACGCAACGGCCTTACACGTCTGACATTTACACACAACAAAAAACACCACTACAACATGTACGATTTCGATAAGTCAATACCGCGCCGCCATACACACTCTCTGAAATGGGACGCTCTGCAAGAAAGATACGGCAACCCAGACTTACTTCCGCTTTGGGTGGCTGACATGGACTGGGAGACACCAGACTTCATCAAAGAAGCCCTGCGCCGACAAATAGACGAGACGCCCGTATTAGGATACACCATCGACCCTGAAGACTGGTGGGACACGACAGCGCAATGGATAAAGGCACACCACGGATGGAAGGTGAGAAAGGAATGGCTGGCCTTCATCCCTGGCATTGTCAAGGGCATAGGACTGGTAATAAACTTTTTCTTGAAGGAAGATGAGAAGGTCATAGTGCAACCTCCTATCTACCACCCGTTCTTCCTCACTCCGCAAGGCAACGGCCGCAAGGTGGTGTGGAATCCACTCACGCCTGTGTATAACGAAGATGGCTCGCTTGCCACATACGAGATGGATTTCGACAATCTGGCAAAAGTGTGTGACGAGAAATGCCGCCTGCTCATCATGGCCAACCCCCACAATCCTTGCGGCATATGCTGGTCTAAAGAGACTCTTCAAAAACTGGCGGCATTTGCAAAGCAACACAACCTCATCGTCATTTCAGATGAGATACATTGCGACATGGCCATATTCGGTCATAAGCACATACCATTCGCCAGCGTAAGCGAGGAAGCCCAAGAGGTGTCTATAACCTTCTCAGCACCAACTAAGACATTCAACATGGCAGGAATAGTCAGTTCGTGGTGCGTCGTTCCTAATGCAACCATGCGTGAACCTTTCTTCAGATGGTTGCGCGCCAACGAACTGAACGAACCAACCATGTTTGCCCCAGTCGCAACCATTGCCGCATTCAAGAATGGAGAGCCATGGCGCAAAGCCATGCTTGCTCACGTTGAAGCAAATATCAATTTCATAATCGAATACTGCAAAGACAATATTCCTCAGATACATCCTGTGCGTCCGCAAGCAAGCTACCTCCTTTGGCTCGACTGCAGAGGATTGGGGCTCAGCCACATTGAATTGGCACGCCTTTTTGAAGAAAAAGCAGGTCTGGCACTTAATCATGGGGACATGTTTGGCAAAGAAGGAGAAGGATTCATGAGAATGAATGTAGGATGTCCTATTGCTATTATTGAAAAAGCCATGAATATGTTGAAAAAAGCGGTAGACGAACTATAAGCCATTAAACCTAATCGGTCATTAGAAAATCGGGGTTATTCTTGTCAATTCTTGTCACCGTTTGTGCCAAAGTCTTTCCATCCTATGTGCGTATAATAACAAAGGGCATGGAAACAATGATATATTCGTCAAAAAAAGAGGGTAAGGATACTTGGCAAAGTATATTAGGATACTTGGCAAAGTATCCTAATATACTTTCTCATTGGTGTTACATCACTTTTACAAGTGGATACACTATTTCTCCCAAAACCACCTTTAATGTACAAAAGATTCAAACTTTTTTCGTCTTAAATATATACCAATCGTTTTTTTTTCTACCTTTGTAATTGATCTTTCAATAATGGTAAAAAATAAAGAAATATGGATGTCATTATTTGCAATCTTGTTACTTTTTGAGAATAGTCCATAGTCATTCGGACTGATGGTGTTATTCCCTACTCAAGAATTTGAAAGAAGGCTTCTATGTTTTACAGAATCAAAAGAGAGGTGTGTCATTCGCTTAGTTACATAATTGTTAAAAATAAAACCCCAATAATGAAACGATTAACGGTGTCCTACAATTCATTAGTTTTGGTCGTTTGTATGGCTATTGGTGTATGTTCTTATGGACAGACCATTAGCTGTGCGGCAAATGCACCTCGCTGTGGTGATGTAATCAAGAAGAAACCCTATTATTCTAATGGTCGTCTGGATGATGTGGCAGACAAGGCGGTAAAGTCTGTTTATGACGGGGTATTTAATTTTGTGGACAATACGATTAACACCCATGGAGGAGCATGGTCTGAGATTAAGAAGGAAGTATTAATCATAAATCTTTATTGAAATGAAATCGTTTTTGCATTTTATTATTATCGTCTTTTGTTCTATCGCCTTATCTTGTTGCTTGAACGATTCCTCTACAAAAAACGGCGATGCTGAGTTGTACAAGGTTTCATGGGAAAATGTATATGATTGGCATGAACAGCGTTTAGACACACTTTTGTGTGGCTTGTCTCAAGTTTACAAAGAGGTTCGCCACTATTCAGATGGGAGTAAAAAAGTCTTCTTGAAATTATTAATGGTAGATCCTGGTTTAAAGACGAGAAACCCTTATGTCCGTTGTGTGTATTTGGACGCAGCGGAAATTTCCAAATTTGACGCATTTATTGATTCTTGTCGTTCCAAGCCGCAGAAAAGGAATGAGAGGTGGGAATTACAAATAAAAATTGACGCTATATTCTCGAATGAAGAGTATGAGGAATCAATTGTCTTTTGGTGTAATCAAGGATACACGTTCGATTTGCTGATTACCCCCAAACGATTTAAAGAAGTGCTCACCCAAGTAATGGAAGATGAAGCGTTCAAAGGTGATGACTGATTCAAAGGGTTGCAAGATGACATATAGAGACAAGAGTGCGGAGCAGGGGTTGCATAAATATTACATGTGTTTTGAGAACAAAATCCGAAAGGAGCATGGTCTGAGATTAAGAAGGAAGTATTAATCCTCAAATCCGCAACCTATAGGGTTTCGTGGGATTTTGCTTGTAAAAAGACAAAAATTCTTTTATTGTACATATT
>CAKQYA010000024.1 GCA_934293005.1 uncultured Bacteroidaceae bacterium | reverse complement strand
AATGCCAGAGCGTTATATTAACAACTTAACGGGTGATTTCAGCATCTGTTTTTCAGAACATCTAACTGGACACCCTATATAGTAATATTCATACCAAAACATTAAATCACATTCATGGTCCAATGTCCCGATGACTCAAAGATGCATGAGCCATGTGCATTTGTGGCCATTATATTATATATGCGGACAAATATACGAAATAGAATTGACAAAAGTGTGCATTTGCAATCATTTTTAGCGAAAACATGACAATATAGCGTAACATCTTCTTGAATAACCTTATTTTGTAGTAACTTTGCACAAAAATGTAATGTATGGAAAGCATATCACGCATAAATCTGCCAACAGTTGACTCCACAAACCTGTTTGTCCGTGAGATGCTGTCAGATGAATCATCTGGTGGCGTGACGTCTGCAGGTTCCTCTTTGCCTGGCTTTACTTTGGTCGTGGCCGATGACCAGACTAAGGGCAGAGGGCAGAAAGGCAATTCATGGGAGACGGAAGCAGGGAAGAACATCATATTCTCTTTGCTCTGCCATCCCGCATTCATCCATCCTGCCCATCAGTTCTTGCTCTCGCAGAGCATGGCTGTGGCTGTGCAGCAGACTCTCTCCGAATATGTGAACGGGGTCGAGGTGAAATGGCCCAACGACATATATGTGGGCGACAAGAAAATCAGCGGCACGCTCATCGAGTGCGATTTGCAGGGCAAGCACATATCCAACTGCATCATAGGCGTGGGCATCAACATCAACCAGGCCACATTCAGAAGCGATGCGCCCAATCCCACCTCTCTCCGCTTGCTCACTGGCAAGGAACACGACAGGGAACAGATTCTATCAGGCATCATCGGCCGTTTCCAGCAGATGTACGATATGCTGCGCCAAGGTGACGAAGCCACCATACGCACAAGCTACATGAATAACCTCTACAGGCGTGAGGGCATGCACTGCTATGCAGATGCAAGAGGAGAATTCATGGCTGAGGTTGCTGGCATTGAGCCAACTGGACACCTGCTTCTGCGTTTTGACAATGGCAACGTGGTGAGGTATGAGTTCAAGGACGTGAAGTTCATATTGCCATAAAAACAAACAAGGCGCATGAGAGCCAATAACATGTGCATGGCATGGCAGGCCGTTGCGAGTGCGCTTTATGCACTATGCACCATCTTATTATTCATCTACACAAAACAACGAATATGTCAAATCCACAAAACATACATATAGCCGACTACGACTACAACTTGCCTGATGAGCGCATCGCAAAGTTTCCGCTGCCAGAGCGCGACTCAAGCAAGCTGCTTATATATAATCATGGCGAGGTGTCAGACGATGTGTTCACTTCCTTGCCCAATTATCTTCCATCGGGAGCCTTGATGGTGTTCAACAACACCAAAGTGATTCAGGCCCGCCTCCACTTCCGCAAAGCTCCATCGTCAGATGCTCATGATGGCATGCAGCAAGGAGCTCTCATTGAGGTATTCTGCCTTGAGCCTTGCTTGCCCAACGACTATCAGCTCAACTTTTCCCAAAAGGGCATGGTGCAATGGTATTGCTTGGTGGGCAATCTGAAGAAATGGAAATCAGGAAAGCTCTTCCGCGACATCACCACAACAGATGGAGAGCACATCACGCTGGCATGTGAGCGCAAGGGGCAGCATGGCACATCGCACATCATAGAGTTTACATGGGACGGCAACTACACATGGGCTGAGGTGCTCGATGCAATCGGTGAATTGCCGATACCTCCTTACCTCAATCGCGAGACTCAGGAGAGCGACAAACGCACATACCAGACCGTTTATTCAAAGATAAAAGGTTCTGTGGCTGCTCCCACGGCAGGACTGCATTTCACTCCACGTGTGCTTGAGGCCATAGATGCTGCAGGCATAGACCGTGAGGAACTGACCCTGCATGTTGGGGCTGGCACATTTAAACCTGTGAAGAGCGAAAACATAGGCGGCCACGACATGCACACTGAGCATATAGCCGTTAGACGCCAGACCATAGAGAAGATACTTGCTCACGGATGCGAGGCCATAGCTGTGGGCACCACCAGTGTGCGCACGCTTGAGAGCCTTTACTATATGGGCATACTGGCATATCAAGGCAATGAAGACCTGCACGTGCCGCAATGGATGCCATACGAATATGGAAATGACGAAGAAAAACTCTCCGTGGCAGAATCTATGCGGGCCCTGCTCGATTATATGGACAAGCATCAGATAGATGTGCTTCATTCTTCGACACAGATAATCATTGCTCCAGGATACGAATACCACATCGTCAAGCGCATGGTCACAAACTTCCACCAGCCAAAGTCGACTCTGCTGCTGCTTGTTTCGGCTTTCCTTAAGGGTGATTGGCACAAGGTGTACGACTACGCTCTCGCTCATGGATTCCGTTTCCTTAGTTATGGAGATTCGTCGCTCCTTATACCATAAGCGATAAATAGACAACCAAACAGCGCATTATCATGAAAGACAATAACGAAGAGATGTTTCCAATCGTAGATGAGGAAGGCAACATAACAGGCGCAGCCACACGAGGCGAATGCCATGGCGGAACCAAACTGCTGCATCCTGTAGTGCATCTGCACGTGTTCAACAGCAAGGGCGAGCTATATCTGCAACGCCGCCCCATGTGGAAAGATATCCAACCTGGCAAATGGGACACGGCTGTGGGCGGACATGTGGATTTGGGTGAATGTGTGGAAGATGCTCTGCGCAGAGAGGTGCGTGAAGAGCTGGGCATAGAAGATTTTGCATCAGAGCGCATCACACATTATGTGTTTGAGAGCGACCGTGAGCGTGAACTTGTGTTTGTGCACAAGACAGTATACGATGGTCTCATATGTCCATCAGACGAGCTTGACGGTGGCCGCTTCTGGACTGTCAACGAGATCAAGGAGAATATCGGGAAGGGAATCTTCACTCCAAACTTTGAGAAAGAGCTTGAGAGAGTGAACCTGATAAACAATATCAAAGGAATGATAAACTAACAACCACAACTAATGAAACGACTACTAACTACTATTCTGACAGCTGCAGCATGCCTTACAGCCTGTGTGCAGACAGCCACCGCCCAAAACGACATATGGGTTGATATAAACGGTGTGCGTGACCTAACTGCCGACTCAATCAGCATACTCAAGCAGGTGCGTCCTGTGCCTGGCAGCAGCCGCGTAGGCAACAATCCTGTGCTCTTCCTCATCGGCAACAGCACCATGCGCACAGGCACGCTCGGCAATGGCAACAACGGACAATGGGGCTGGGGATACTATGCCAACGAATTTTTCGATGAGAAGAAAATCACAGTAGAGAATCATGCCTTGGGAGGCACGTCGCCACGCACGTTTTACACTGGTTTCTGGGCTCCTGTAATAGAAGAGGTGAGAAAGGGCGACTATGTGTTTCTTGAATTGGGACATAACGACAATGGCCCAATCGACTCCATACGGGCACGCTCCAGCTATCGTCCCGATGGGCATTTGGAAGTGAAAGATGATTCGATAAAAATATATAATAAGGTAACAAATAAGCGAGAAACGGTATATACTTTTGGTGGATATATGCGGCGCTTCATCAATGATGTGCGCGCCAAAGGGGCTACGCCAGTCCTCTTCACTCTTACTCCTCGCAATGCTTATGAAGACAACAATCCAAAGCGCATACAGCGCAAGTTGACCGACTTCACTCCTGCCATTCTTGCCATAGCAAAGGAGACAGGCACTCCTGTGATAGACTTGAACGACATCTCTGCTGCCAAACTTGAGAAATACGGTCCATGGAAGACCGACTACTATTTCTATCTTGACAAGATACACTCATCAGCATATGGAGCCATGATGAATGCCCGAAGCGCTGCCGAAGGACTGCTGGATAGTAAAGACCCTCAGTTGGCACAACTGAAAACATTCCTGAATAGCAAAGTGTACCCTGTGCGATGTGACCAGAAACGCAAGGAGGGTAAGCCGGTCGTATTCCTCTGCGGCGACTCCACAGGAAAAAACGAAGACAAGAAGCCTGATGGCATGTGGGGATGGGGCAGCCAAGGATACACCGTGTTCGATTCCACTAAGTGTGTGTTCCTGAATCAGGCAAAGGCTGGACGCAGCACACGCACTTATATTGATGAAGGCCGCTGGGAGGAAGTGTACAACTCTCTTGAGCCTGGTGACGTTGTCCTCATACAGTTTGGACATAACGACATCGGAGGCATCAAAGACGGGAAAGAACGAGGCGTCATAGCCACAGCCAAAGACTCGAGCAAGGTCTACAGGATGGAGAGCAGCGGAGTATACAAGGTGATATATTCCTATGGGTGGTATCTTAAGAAGATGATACGCGATGCACAGGAGAAAGGTGCCACGCCAATTCTGCTCACGCTCACGCCGCGCAATGAATGGCACGAAGGCAATGGACAGTCGCGCGGATTCGTCTATCCAGTGAAGGAGAAGAGAGGTAAGAAATACATAGAGCGTCGCAACGAGACCTACGGTGCATGGTGTCGCAAGGTGGCAGAAGAGACTGGGGCGGAATTGGTGGATGTGCACAACATCACAGCCAATGCGCTCGACAAGATGGGGCAGAAGAAAGCCGCAGCCTACTTTAATCATGACCATACCCATACGTCGCTCAAGGGAGCACGCCTTAACGCTAAGAGTGTTGCTGCAGGGCTGCGGGCCAATGGCAGCAAGGCAGCGCAGTTGCTGAAGAAGAAATGAAGATGTTCATGGATATAGCGCCTAATATAGTGCTCTCTGAGGAATATCTTTCGGCTGATGCCCTATCACAAGCATCGCCTACCGATGATGTTGTGAGCGACTTCCGTGACGCTATCCGTCCTAAGCGTCCGTTAGAAGATGTAGAGTTCTCTCCAAAGCCTTATTATCAGGTGTTTAGTCAGAAGCACGGCTTCTTGCCAAACCTTTCTATCCTCGACCTTCTTTTTAACGAAGGAAACGAATCTGTGCTGTTCTTATAGCTGAAAGATAGGATAAATACCTTAATTTTATACATTTTGATAATTTTTTAGCAGAAACTTGCTTTTATTAAAATAAATTATATACCTTTACAACCGGTATGTATTAACTAAAAACTATATCGGTATGAAAATTAGACATTTTTCAGTAGCAGCGTTGATTCTTGCTACATCTATCTTTGCAAGTTCTTGCGTTGGTTCTTTCGGATTGTTCAACAAAATAGCTCAGTGGAATAAGTCAGCAACAAGCTCTAAATTCCTCAACGAAATCATCTTCATCATCATTTCTCCAGCTTATGCTGTTTGCTCACTTGCTGATGTTCTTGTTTTGAACACCATCGAGTTCTGGACTGGTAGCAACCCTATGGCGCATAATGTTGGCAAGACAATCGATGTAATGGGTCAGGACGGCAAATATTATGCTGTGACATATCTTAAGAACGGCTACGAGGTAAAGGCTCCTACAGGCGAAATAACAAAATTCCTTTACGACAAGAATACTGATTCTTGGTCGCAGGTTGTAGATGGCAAGACTGTAGAGATATTCCGCTTCAACCATGATGGCACTATCAAGGTTAATGTAAATGGCAAGTCTATGGATGTTGCCCTCGACGAATCTGGTGTTTACCAGGTTGCCACAGCTACTGGCAAGAGCATGCTTTGGGCAAGTAGATAATAATAGCCTTTATAATAATAAACTAAGGATACTTTATAAAGTATCACGTGATACTTTTTTATGGGTGTTACATGCTTGAAAAACTAAATAAAGGATTCTGACTGATGTGCTTTGACTTTAACTGTATTATTTTGCTACGCTATGCCGAAAGCCACAGTCTTTGACCTAATCATTTTTCTGTCCAATGACCGATTTGGATTTAATGCATGCCAATATATGAAATATAGAGGCTGCATTTTCTATTTCATGCCTTCGCCTTTGACGAAGAAAGCCTTGGCTGTGCCAAACTTCAGGTTGAAGTCTATGCGTACAGGCAGATGGCGCATGTCGTCCGTAACATAAAAACGGAGCAACTCCTTTTTCTTGTCCTCATCATCGAGCAGAGAAAACACGAGGCAATGGTATGTCTTTTTATCGTTAGCTTTCCATTTTTGTTTGCCCTTGTACACAAGCGTTTGTTCTTTCATGTTGTATCCTGTGGCCATGGGGTAGTGGATGCGGTCGCCCACCTTCAAGGTGCGTGTGTTGTAGGAGCGTGCCCTGGAAAGGATGGAAAGCATGTCGTAGATACAGCCTTCAGAAGTGGTCTGCCTGTCAGACCATTCGCCGTGGCGATTGAGCCGTCGCTGCTTCACGCATGTTTTGCCGTTTGGATAAGAATACCAGATCTCATCGACTGTGTAGTTGCTTCCCTCGCTTGCTCCCTTGCGGAAATACAGCGGTACCATATTGGGGGTGATGTAGCTTATGAGTGTGTCGCGCATTACAAAGAACATGTCACACTTCTTGCTTGTGGTGAAAAGCAAGTCGTTGCGCAGCACATCTTGCCCATCATATTTGTCGGCATTGACTGTATAATAGGCTGAACCGCATTTCACCCAAATGAAGTTCCAATTGAAATACAAGTCGTACGACAGTTTTTCACCAACTTTGAAAGCTGTGTTGTCCATCGGACATTGGGCCTTTGAACTGTCAGGCAGAACAAGCATAGCCAACAGGAACGAGGCTATGCGCACTAAATGTTTCATCATCAGATAAATGTTTTAAACAGCTGTTGCAAACGTGTTTTTCTGCTATTTTGCCAATGTTGCTTGGCCTGTCCTTGTCGGATGGTCATTCGGCATTCTGCATGAGCATGGAATCATCGCCATATATGAGGGTCGAGTCATCTACCATGAACAAGAGGCTGTCGGTATCGGCACTTTGTCCGGCAGAAGGATTGTCTGGCTTGTTATATGCCATGTAAAGGAACGCAAAAGCGCATCCTATCACAAGTATGCCAAGAAATAGTGTGCCATACATCATGAATCTGTTGAGACGCACGGCCTTGTTGTTGCGTAGTGCCATGATAAAAAAGTGTATTTTTCAAGTGTGAATGTTCGGTTTTCTGTTAAACGAGACTATTATTTTTTGCCTAAAGCCTTGGCATAGGCTTCTGCGTTGTTGAGCACCTTTACAGCTTCTTCAAAGTCGACATCATCCTTAAGCGACTCTTCGATTGTGCCAGCCTGATAATACACGCGTCGGATTATCTCCATGGCGAGTAGCTTCTTTATGTCGTTCTTCTTGTAGTCCATGTCTTTGTCCACGTTGTGCTCAAGCTTCTTTTCCAGGCTGTCGAATATGTCCTTGGCATCATCGTAGTAGCCCTCAAACTTGGCCGCTTTCTTTAGTTCTTCAAGCCTCTTACCGCTGATTTTGTCATACTTGAAGTTGCTTTCCTTTACCATTTTCTTGAATGCCTCGTATTCTTCGTCTGATATTGTGAAGTCGCTTACGGCAGGTATGTTAGGATGCTGTTGGCAATATGTGGTGCCCCAGTCTACGAGTACGTCAGCGTCGGATAGGTAATAAACTATATTTGATATGGTGTCGTGTTCCAGAGTAATGTCTGGTTTGATGCCGCTACCTTCAGTAACCTCACGTCCGCCTGTGGTGTGGAAAATCTTGTGCTTCAGACTGTCCTTTGTGCTGACAGTCTTGCCAGTTTCTCTGTATAGCTCTGCGGCTTGACGCTTCTTCTTGTAGTCGACAGCTTGTATGCAACGTCCCGAAGGAATGTAGTATTTGGCTGTGGTGAGTTTGAGGCTTCCGTTATAAGGAAGTTCGCGTGGTGACTGTACCAGTCCTTTTCCGAACGTGTTGCATCCTATGATGACAGCCCTGTCAAGGTCTTGAAGCGCGCCCGACACAATCTCAGCGGCACTTGCAGTCTCGCTGTTGACGAGTACGGCAAGTGGCATGTCGATGTCGAGTGGTTCGTTGTGTGTGACGTACATGCTGCTTGCCGCCGCAATCTTTCCCTTTGTCTCAACAATCTTTATGTCTTTAGGCACAAAAAGATTCACTATGTCCACAGCCTCAGCGAGCAACCCTCCGTGGTTGTTTCGCAGGTCGAGCACTATGCTTTTGGCACCTTTCTCCTTCAGAGAGATGAAAGCTTTGCGCACATCTTTTGCGCACTCTTCTGTGAATTCAGACAGATTGATGTATCCCACACCTTTCACTATGCCATAGAAAGGCACAGCCCCGCGTTTGATGTTGCGTCGGGTGACTTTGAATTCGCGTGTCTTCTTTTCGCCAGGACGCTGCACCTTGAGCAAGAATGTGGTGCCAGGCTCTCCTCTAAGCAAGTCGCTCACCTCAGACGTTCCCATTCCTTTCAGATCCTTGTCATCAATCTTCAGCATGATGTCGCCTACCATCAAGCCTGCTTCAGCAGCGGGCATGTCGGGATATGGCTCATATATCATCACTCCTGCTGAGTCTCGTCTCTGGCGTATCACAGAGCCAATGCCGCCATATTTGCCTGTGGTCATCATTTTCAGATCCTTCATGTTTTCCTCGGGATAATAGGCTGTGTAAGGGTCAAGCTCGGCAAGCATGGCATCGATGCCCACTTTAAAGAGTTTGTCAGCATCGAGCGAATCGACATAGAAGAGGTCCAGCTGTCTGTATATGCTGTTGAAGATGTCCATGTTTTTGGATATAGAGAAAGCGTGTTCAGTCTGCGCGAAGGCAGAAACCATCATCATCATGGCGATGAGCGTAGTCACAGTTTTTTTCATCTTTGTGTAGTATCTAACTGAAATCTGATTTGTATTGTGAAAAGAATTGGGTCTCAGCAATAATTCGTAGGCGATTATCTTTGAGATGATACAAAGGTAATGATTATATATGAATTGATAATGACTTTGATATGAAAAGCCCGCATCTTGGTGTCTAATTCATGACTAAAATAATCTTTTTTAACCATAAACGCCTATTAGATTCCCATTCTTGTCAGCAAGTGGCCAAGCCATGAGCATCAGCCTCTTCTCATGTTGCGCGGATGATGTTCAAGGATCTCTTCGCGCAGATGGGAAGTGTCAATATGTGTGTATATCTGTGTGGTGGCTATTGATTCATGTCCCAGCATAGCCTGGATAGCCCTCAGGTTGGCTCCTCCCTCAAGCAAGGAAGTGGCAAACGAATGTCTGAATGTGTGCGGAGATACGGTTTTCTTAATGCCTGCTTTTTCCACAAGGTTTTTAATCATGATGAACACCATGACGCGCGTTAGCGGTTTTTTTCTCCTGTGGCTCACAAAGACATAGTCTTGGTATTCGGGAGCTATGTCTATGAGGTTGCGGTCGAGGAAATATAGCTGTATCTCGTGTATGGCTTGTTCTGAGATGGGCACGAGGCGTTGCTTTGAGCCTTTGCCTTCCACCTTGATGAACTCGTCGTCAAGATACATGTTGCTTATCTTCAGGTTCACGAGTTCGCTTACACGCAGTCCGCAGCTGAACAATGTCTCTATGATGGCTTTGTTGCGTTGCCCTTCAGGCAGAGAGAGGTCTATCACCGATTCTATGGCGTCGATCTCGTCTACACTCAGCACATCTGGCAGTCTTTTCGGTTTCTTGGGATATTCAAGAAGTTCGGTGGGATTGACTTCAAGCACATCGCTCAGTACAAGAAAATGATAGAAGCTGCGTACGCCTGAGAGTATGCGCGACAGAGACACAGGCGAGATGCCCACGTCCACCATCATGGCTGAAAACTCATGTATGTCAGGCAAATCGACGTTAAGGAAATCTTTGCCGCCATCTTTGATGAAAAGAAAAAACTTGTCAAGGTCGCGCATGTAGGCGTCTATGGTGTTGGCAGAGAAATTTTTCTCAAGCTTCAAATACTGGTAGTATCGGCGAATGAGCTTGTCTTGTTCTGAGTGTTTCATATATTATGCGTGTTCTGCTTATATACATATCATGGCATGCTGGTTATTACTGTCTGTAAAAATAGCGTACGGCAATGCCTTTGAAGAAAAGCCTTATTCTGTCCCATGCGGTTTTCCTCTTTCTTTTCCATGTGCAAGCGTAATGATGTACGCATACTGTGTTTTCTGTTTTCTTTACAGTATTAGTTTTCCAGTCTTTTGCGCAGAAATAGTCTGTAGGATATACGTTTGGCTTTCGTCCATCAGTCATGTTTGGCAGAACAAATATTGTGAGAATTTTCGTGTTTGGCATCCTCACAGGATGTCCCCATGCATTAAGAAAATGCCTCTTTGTGTAATAATCAAGGAAGGCCTTGACCCATTCTTGGTGCGGCTCTGTGCCGATGGCAGCCGTACCTATCCATTTGCCTTCGTAGCTGCAGAATGAGCCTTTTGAGAGATATTCGTCAAAAGGTTTCAATACTTCTACATCTGTATCGAGATATATTCCTCCCATTTCATAAAGGGCCTTCAGCCTGCACACGTCTGACACAAAAGCATAGTTCTTGAATATGTAAGCCTCTTTTGTGAACGAGCAGTAGTTCACATCAAAGTTGTCCTCGTTCCATTCTATAAACTCATAGTCGGTCAGAATGTTCTTCCATTGAGCTATATATGCTTTTGTCATGTCATCTTTCTCGCCTCTGCCAAACCAGCAATAGTGAATGATTTTTGGTATCATAAGTGGAAATGGAAATGATGCAGTCGCTCATTATTATCAAATGATGACTCCCTGCTTTTTGTTAATGATATTTTGAATGTCTTATCTGATTATGTGTGGCAATTCATTTGCTTATAAAGAAAAATGACTCTATCTCTCTGATGAATCGGTCTTTTTCAGACAAAACCTGTGAACGGTAATAGTCAAAGTCGCCCTTGCACTCGTCATAATGAGCAAGCACATATTTGATTCTGTCTGCTATGGCCGGGATGTTCGACAGGCTTTGCTTTATCTTGTATTTTGAATCGATTGGCATATCTTCATAAAAGAAAGATGCTCCTTCTGTGCCTGTGATGACACAGCATCCAGATATTACCGCTTCTCTTGGCAATCGGTCCTTGCCTGGAAAATGCCCGAAGTCGATATACAGTTTTGCTTTGACTAATAACTCGGATAATTGTTGCCTGTCAAGGTTTCTGAGAGGCACAAACTTCACATCGGGGAGTTTGGCCATCACCTTCTTGGTGAACTTATAACCTTTGGAAGGGTTGTACAGCACAATGTCAGTCTTTTCTGCATTCTCATGCTTGACAAAGTCGACGTTTATATAATCTGTGAGTGGGATTACCTTCTCAAGTCCCTTGGAGTATAGGTGCATTTGGGCATAACAACTTTGATAGAAATGATACAATCTGCTGCTTTGTCGTTTAAAATCCCTTATGGAGTTTTTGTTTCTTCGTTCTGGATATTTCACATATCTTGTCAGCAGTTTATACCACTTTGTCACAGAAGGCTTAAACATGAGTTTGTCCCTCAGCGAAGCATTTGAATATCGGTTGTCCACCGACATCCACCAGCATCCTATCTTCATCCTGTTGTAGTCGTACATTAAATCGAAGAACACTTCAGGAAGGACCAGCAGGTTGTTTTCCTCATCTTCAATCATGCTTGACGACTTGACATCATAACACTTGTATGCCTCTGTCACAGTCTGATTTTCTGAAATCTTATTGTCTTTCATGTAGACTATATATGCATCCACTCCTCTTCTTCTGAGGTAATCGACAAGTTGATGGCACAGCTCAACACCGCCAGTAGCGTAGTTGAACAATGTGACGACAAAAATCTTATTAAATCTGTTCATGTCATAATAGTGTTTTTAATGTGTTGACTCTAAGTATGTGATTAGACTGAGACAGGTTGTGCGTTGTTTGTTATTCGGGCTCTTGTCGGGATTCCTTCGGCATTTTGTTTCAGTCATTATTTTGTATGGCAGGCTAAAAAGAAAAGCATGCGGCGCAACTTGCTCGGAGCAAACACTAAAAGGGTAATGAATCTAATAGTAGATTTGGGTTAAAATGATAATATGTGATTCAGCCAGTTGTCTATCCTGAGATACGATATGTCAACCTTTCTGCATGGCCTGTTGAAGAAATCTATATCCAAGTGCGGATTTTTGTCATCCATGACATATATCATATCAGGGTCGTAAAAGGCTTCTTCCTTTATTCTCTTATTGGTTGTGATAAGCTTTTGTCCATTGGCAATAGCTGCAATGGCATTGAGGGTCATGCCCTGCCTGTTTGTATGGTTCAGATCAAGCAGCACTTTTGCGCTATTCTGAATCCGAATGCAGTCGTCCAGAGGAAGGCTCTCTGTCTTGAGCCAAGGCTGTTCTTTGTATCTTGCGTATAATCTGCGGTATTTTGACTGGAATAAGTGTTCTTTGAAGTATCGTTTCGCCTTGCTGTATTTTTTCAAGCCAGGCTCCTTTGCCTTAAGATACAGGTGCGATTTAAGTCCATGCTGCATGCAAAACTGATACACATAGTCCATTAAGGCAAAACGATGAATGGTGGTCTTGCGGCGTGCTGTGCCCACAAAACTGATGTCGTAGTCATAATGGTCTGGACATGGCTGTGGTATATAGAAATCAGGGAAATACTCCATGCCATATTTTTGGCAGTCGTCTCTGTCGAATGAATATACCTTGTCGAACAAGAACCTGTAGTCTTTGAATCCCCCCTGCTGAGTTTCGTATTTGTCCCATAGGAAAAGTGCGCATTTCACACCCGGATTCTTTGCACGCAGATAAGTCATGAACGATTTGCTGAAGCAGGCATTTTCGACACACAGAAACATATCAAACCTCTTGCCCTCTATCTCTTTTTCAAATTCTCGGGTCCAATCTCTGCGTTCATGTGGATTGCGCAAGAACTTCTTTATCCTGAATGATTCTCTCTCCCGTAACGACGAACGGAAAAAGGCTGCATTCTTCAGATGAACTTCTTCAGCCCCCATAGACATGAGTTCTTCACATATCATTTGGTCATAACCAAAGAAATCCTCGCAAAGTAAAAGAATTCTCTTGCCTTTCACATTATTGGTTTCCATGTGCTCAGCCATATTCGGTACTCTTTTTTATACAGATTGTCATTACCTTATATATATTGATCAAGTCCTAAGTCGGCCCTTTTCTTTCCTTTAGTTATTGACTCTTCCTCTATCTTGGCATTCTCCACACGTGTGACGCTGCTGTTCTTGTCACCTGGATGATATAGATGCACGCATGGGGCTAATCCTGATATGTTTAGTTTCTTCACTCCATTGTTGAAGAGCCGGACCACGAGTTCTGTATCCTCGCAACCCCATCCTTCAATCTTTTCTTCAAAGCCATTCACCGCCACAAGGTCGTTTCGCCAAAAAGACATGTTGCATCCGCGTATTTTCCTTATGCCTATCGGGCCTTTGGCCATCTTGTGGAGCCATGGCAGGCGCACCATAGTGAGAGGACGTTTCAGTCCGTAGGTGAAGATAGAAAACTTGTCGTCCAATGTTTGGCATCTCTTCAGCGTGGCTGCCTCCGACAACCGCGCGCGGCCCCCATTGATGAAGTATCCAGGCTTGCGGGCCTGCAAGTGATCGTGAACAAAACAAGGCGATAGCACTATGTCTCCATCTATGATGATGATGTAGTCGCCTGTAGAACGGGCTATGGCCATATTGCGCGACTTCGCAAGGCGGAAGCCCTTGTCGGGAATCCACGAATGTATCAAAGGCACAGGAAACAACTTGACATACCTGTTGATAAGTTCTTCTGTCTCGATGGTCGAGCCGTCATCGGCTATGATCACTTCGGCAGGCATGACTTTTTGTCGCAGGATACTCTTGAGCACAAGTTCAAGAAACAAAGGCCTGTTGTATGTGGTCACAATAAGACTCACACCTTTAGCTATAGTTTGATTTTTTCCCATAACAATATGTGTTAGTCAATTCACTTCTTCTTTCTGTCTGCATTTCTGTTCTTGCTTTTCCTCTCCTTGTCTGGCTTCTGCTTCGTTATCTTTGAGGGCTTCTGCTTTGCGCGAGGATAGGCTGTAGGATTCCATTCCTGCGTTATCTCCCATTGCGCTTTGAGCGTTAGCGGCTCTGGGTAATAGAATGTCTCTTCTGGCTGCAGCTGTGCGTCGTAGTCGCCAGTGTCCCATTTGCCATTGCCGTTGCGGTCGTAAAACATGCGCATGTAGTAGATGCCAGGGGTGATGAAATAGAAGTCGGCCTTGCCGTCCTTGGCTTTGATGGTCTTCACTGGCTTGTCGCTGGCATTCAGCAGCTGCACCACTGCTGTGGTGTCAGCATTCTGAAGCACGACAAACAAAGTAGAGTAGGAATCCATCTTCTTCATGCTCACGCCAATCTTTCTTGCTTCGCAACGCTTGCCGTATATAGTGACGAAGGCAGCTGTGTCAATCTCTATCTGATAAGACGAATCGGCTTCCCATTCGGCATAGAGTCTATACCGCATGATGTCGTCGGGCATCTGGCGGAATACGAACCTGTCTGGCACATAAAGAGAGTCTTTCTTTATGGAAAAACGTATTTTTGACATGTCGACCGAGTCGAGCGGCTCGTCAAAGATGAAGTCCACATTCTTGTCGGGATCAAGTCCTGTGGCGTTGTTCACGCGGTAATTGATGAATTCTTCTGGCATAGGAGGCACTACAAAGTCATCGTCCTTCTTGGTCTTCTTGACTTTTTTGCGCCCTTTGGCTTTGTCTCCATTATGGTCATGTTGTTGTTCTTCAGTTGCCTCAAAGCTGTCGTCATCTTCCTTTGTGTCATCTTCGCCACCGTCAGCTGCAGCCTTCTGCGCTTTGCGCTTTTCAGCCTTTGCTTGCTGTTTGCATTCCTTCACCCATTCCTCATAGGCTTCTTCTCTCTGTTTGGCAAGACGCGCCTTAGTCAGTTTCGGCACAAGCGTGAGAGTGTCGGTTGTAAGGGATAGCTGTCCTGTGGTGTCGGTGGCGTAATAGTCGAGCTTGATTTCAAGCGTGTCGATATTGTATACGAGCGAGTCTCTTATCCAGTAGTTTATGGTGTCTTTGCGTGTGTTGGCATCGATGACGAATGCGTTGGCGGCATTGAAGTTGAGCCCTGTCAAGAGAGGCAACGTGTTGCTCGGAGCTGTGAAGATGATGGTGAACTGCTGGAGGGTGGGACGTTCGCTCTTGAGCAGGTAACGGTCTTGCACTTCCGCCTGGAATGCCATCAGCACTATGTCGTCAGGGTAATAATGCGTGTAGGCCACAGGCACGATGGAGTCGTAATGAATGCTGTCGTGCCACACTGTGTCTTGCCTTACATCGGGCCTGCTATATGGTGAGAGCATCCTGTCTGTGAAGGCTATCATCTCAGCTTTCTGATCATACACGTAATTTTGGTTTTGGTCCTGCAAGGCGTATATGCGGTACTTGCCAGGAGCCAAGCCCTTCACGATGAAATGGCCTCGTCCGTCGGTGCGCGATATGCGCTCGAAGGGTTTGGTCTTGAACACTGAGTCGGGGAGGGTTGTGAGCGAGTCGCCATCTTCTGTCTCAGGCATCTTGTAAAGACCCACGAGCATGCCTTTTATGGGTTCAAGATTGCTGGCGTTGAGCACATTGCCCGACACCTGCAAGGTGTCCACGTTGCTGCCTGTTGAGAATGTGAAGGCGTAATTGCCATAGGGGTTGCCCTCGTTATTGTCAACAATGGCATCAGCAAAGTCGATGGTATAGGTCATGTCTGGCTTGAGCGAATCTTTCAGCTGCACCGTCACCTTTCGGCCATCAGCCTCTATGTTGGGCTGCTCTATCTGCGGAGGCGAAATGACCACTTTCTCTGAGGCATTGTCTATCTTCACTATCTCGTCAAACTCTATGACAATCTTCTTGGCGCTCTTCACGTTGGCAGAGCCAAACTTTGGAGAAGTGCGCACGATGACAGGCGGCGTTTCATCGTAAGGGCCACCGTCAGGTGTGCCCATGCGGGCGCATGCAGCCACCATACTCGACAGCACGAGCATTGCAGCCATGGTGAACACAGCAATTAGGGAATGTGTGGAAGCTGACAGATGTTTATTGTTTACCATACAAATGCAGGTGTGCGGAATTGTTTTTATTGTATCCTAACAGAACTATTATTTTTGTGATGTCCAGACATAACTTATAAGCTTATGCCATTACAGAGGTTCATCACTTGTTCATTTCAATGAGTTCTTCGATATATTGCCTTGAGTTACTCAAACGCGGTATTTTATGTTGACCGCCAAGCTTGCCCTTGCCTTTGAGCCATTCGTCGAAGAGTCCAGGCTTGGCCACTATGACCTCAAGTGGCTGGAGAGTGATGTTCTTCAGTCGCTTAGCCTCATAGTCGGAGTTGATGGCCTGGAGCGAGCGGTCGAGTATGGTCGCAAACTCATCCACTGAGGCTGGCATCTTGGCGAAGTCGATAATCCATTGGTGACGGCACTTGGCGTTGCTGTCCATAAAGATGGGAGCGGCTGTGTAATCCTTCACCTGCGCGCCTGTGGCTACGCATGCCTGCAGAAGTCCTTTCTCGGCATTATCCACGATGAGTTCTTCTCCAAATGCGTTGATGAAGTGCTTTGTGCGTCCTGTGATGCAGAATTTGTAAGGGTCTTTCTGTGAGAACTTGACCGTGTCGCCTATGAGATAGCGCCATAGTCCGCAAGTGGTGCTGATGATCATGGCATAGTTCACACCAGTTTCCACTTCCCACAATGGCACAATCTTGCTTTCGTCAATAGGGTAGCCGTTGCTGTCGAGGTTGTCCATTGGACAGAACTCATAGAACACTCCGTAGTCTATCATCAGCATCATGTTCGGATCGTTTAAATCTGTCTGTATGCCGAAGAATCCCTCGCTTGCGTTGTAAGTTTCCATGTAATGCATGCCTGGCAGTCCGATGATGTTCTTGTATTGCTCGCGATATGGCGTGAAGGCCACGCCGCCGTGGAAGAACACCTCAAGGTTTGGCCACACAGTGTCGAGACGGTCCACTCCCTTTAGTTCCATCACTTTTTTGAGCACGCTGAGCATCCATGATGGCACGCCGCTGATATTGGTGATGTTCATGTTCATGGCTGCTTCTGCTATCTTATTTCTCTTCTCTTCAAAGTCGCTCAGCAGAGCTATGCTCTTCTTTGGAACACGTATGAGACGAGCCGCGCTTGGTATGTTCTCGATTAGTATAGCGCTCAAGTCGCCCACGAGACTGTTTGGGGTGTTGAGGTTTGGCGAGTGGCTTCCTCCGAGGATGAGGCTTTTGCCTGAAAAGAGTTTGCTGGCTGGATTGATGTTGAGATAGCACACCACACAGTCAGTGCCGCCACGGTAGTGGATATTCTTAAGGCCCTCACCGCTCACTGGTATGAACTTGCTTTTGTCGTTGGTTGTGCCCGATGACTTTGCGTACCATCTCACCACGCCTGGCCAAAGCACATTGGCTTCTCCCTCGCGCATCTTGTGGATGTATTTCTTCAGTTCCTCGTATGTGTTCACATGAACTTTGTTGCGGAACTGCTCATACGATTCAATGTCAGCATATCCGTGTTCTTTTCCCCAAAGTGTCTTAGCACCCTTGCGCATCAGATTTCGGAATGCCTTCAGCTGAAGCTGCTTGGCTTGTGTGGTATACTTTTCAAGCTGTTTCTGCCGCCTGGAGAAATATATTTTGTTTAGTATTCTTGTTGTATTCATTTTTTTGTTGATGATTTGCGCTGATTTGGTTGGTTGTGCCTTGTTCCGCGATGTTGTTGGGACAAGCATAGTTTATATTGTGCAAAGATACACATTAAAAATGACATAAGTAGGCATCCAGAGATAAAATCACCTCTGAATGCCTACTTGCTGTTTGTTCGTTCATCATTTGATCAGGGAATGAGATTCAATTACATGCGCTGGAGTTGTTGCCAGGCTGTTGCAAATCTTATAAAACAGCTTGCGTTTCTGCCGTTGCTTCAGTCTTTCCAACGCCTTCTTTTGCGTTCTTTATTCCCTCGCGCAGGTTCCTGTCTTTTTTGATGCGCACGAGTGCTCGCTTGGCTGCATCTTGGTCACTCTCCTTCTTGCTGTAGCCCTGGCCAGTGCCGCATGGAATGCCCTCGATGGTTAGGTGTGTGGTGAAGACTGGAGAATTGCTCTTCTTGTCGCGCGATTCCTTTTGAGTGAATGAGAAATGGTATTGGTATTTCTGGCACCATTCAATAAGGTTGCTCTTGTAGTTGCCTTGGAGCTTAGCTACTTCGTCCACGTCGACATATTGTTTAAATACCTTGCCTGCGATGAACCGCTGGCAGTAAGAATAGCCGCGGTCAAGATATATAGCGCCGATGAAAGCCTCGAAGGCATTGCCCCCCATGAAACTGTTGTGGGCTGTCGATACTGCGCCTGTGTGCTTCACAAGCGTGTTGAGCCCTATCTTGTAAGACAAGTCGTTGAGGGAGCTGCGGCATACGAGCTTGCTGCGCAGGTCTGTGAGGAATCCCTCCTGTTTGTCCTCGAAGTGCTTGTAAAGGATGTCCGCTACAATCGCTCCGAGCACAGCGTCTCCCAGATACTCGAGCCGCTCGTTGCTTATGAGTTTGCCTTGCTTTATCAAATCTTCCTTGCGAGGGGCTGTGCCATATTTTCTTTCCATCCTCTTATTGGCCTGATACCCTTTGCGCCATTGCTTGCGGGATGCCACGCTGGCTTTTTCAGCGGCGCTGTAGGCTGCTGATTTGTGCATCATGGCATGCTTGTAAAGGCTTATGTCATGTGGAAGGAAACCTGTAATGCGCTTTATCTGTAAAAAAGGCTTCTTTTCAGGAACGAAAAGAAGCCTAATGTTATCTATTAAATCTGAAATCACCATCTTATTGCTGGTATTTCTTGAAAATCACGCTTGCATTGTGTCCGCCGAAACCGAATGTGTTGCTGAGAGCCACACGTACTTCGCGTTTCTGGGCCTCATTGAATGTGAAGTTGAGATTGTAGTCAATCTCTGGATCCTCATCACCCTCTGCATGGTTGATTGTTGGGGGCACAATGTCGTTTTTGACAGCGAGTATGCTGATCATAGCCTCTACAGCTCCAGCTGCTCCAAGAAGGTGTCCAGTCATAGACTTTGTTGAGCTGATGTTGAGCTTGTAAGCTGCATCGCCAAACACTTCCTTGATTGCCTTTGCCTCAGAGATGTCGCCAACGTGGGTTGATGTGCCGTGAACGTTGATGTAGTCAACATCCTCTGGCTTCAGACCTGCGTCTTTAAGAGCGCGCTCCATAACGAGTTTTGCTCCAAGACCCTCTGGGTGAGTGGCTGTGATGTGGTATGCGTCGGCCGACATGCCTGCGCCCACCATCTCAGCATAAATCTTTGCTCCACGAGCCTTTGCGTGCTCAAGCTCCTCGAGAATGAGAATGCCTGCTCCTTCTCCCATGACGAATCCGTCGCGGCTTGCGCTGAATGGGCGGCTTGCCTTCTCTGGCTCATCATTGCGTGTGGAGAGTGCCTTCATGGCATTGAAGCCGCCTACACCTGATGCCCAAATGGCAGCCTCAGCACCACCTGTGACGATGGCGTTGGCTTTGCCCAGACGTATCAAGTTGAATGCGTCAGCCAATGCGTTTGATGAAGATGCGCACGCAGATGTTGTGGTGTAGTTCGGACCGTGGAATCCATACTGTATAGAGATGTGTCCCGATGCAATGTCGGCAATCATCTTTGGTATGAAGAATGGATTGAACTTAGGGCCAAGCTGAGGACCGTTGATGGCATAGTTGCCAGCTTCCTCCTCGAATGTCTTGATGCCGCCGATGCCCACGCCGAGCACTACGCCTATCTCGTTCTTGTCTTCAGCCTCGAGGTCCATGCCTGAATCTTCAATGGCCATTTTGGCTGCAGCAAGAGCATACTGAGTGTAAAGGTCCATCTTGCGAGCCTCTTTGCGATCAATGTAATCGTTAGGGTTGAAACCTTTGACCTCGCATGCAAACTGAGTCTTGAACTGTGAAGCGTCGAAATGAGTAATAGGACCTGCGCCGCTTTTGCCTGCCTTGAGGTTCTCCCAAGACTCCTCTGCTGTGTTGCCAAGCGGAGTGAGGGCGCCCATGCCTGTTACAACTACTCTTTTCAATTCCATAATTACTTAGCGTTAGCTTCGATGTAAGCGATAGCGTCGCCTACAGTAGCGATCTTCTCAGCCTGATCGTCAGGAATATTGATACCGAAAGCCTTCTCGAACTCCATGATGAGCTCTACTGTGTCGAGAGAGTCAGCGCCGAGGTCGTTTGTGAAAGATGCTTCTGGCTTTACTTCTGCTTCGTCAACGTTGAGCTTCTCAACGATGATTGATTTTACTCTTGATTCAATTTCAGACATAATTTTAATGTTTAAATGTTAATATTATATTTCTTTGTTTATTAGTGTTTCACGTCACGCCAGCGGAGCGTTGTGCTGCGCGCCAGTTGTGTGTGTTGAGACACAATTCGGTTGCAAAGGTATAAATATTTCTTTGAAATAAGAAAGAAATATCATGACAAAAAGCAAAAAGATGCACAAATAGGGCTGGTTTTGTGCACTATGGAACAATCTTAACCCCATTTTTGTCACTTGGCATTGCAAAATCACTCGTCTCTGTTTGCCCTCTTTCTCTCAAGATGGTCGAGGATGATTTTGCGTATTCTCATGCTCTTTGGAGTAACTTCTACATATTCATCTGCTTTGATGTATTCGAGAGCCTCTTCGAGCGATAGGATCACTGGTGGAATGATGCGTGCCTTTTCGTCTGTGCCGCTGGCACGCACGTTGGTGAGTTGCTTAGCCTTGGTCACATTGACGACAAGGTCAATCTCATGAACGTGTTCGCCAACTACCTGTCCGGCATACACTTTGTCTTGTGGTGATATGAAGAATTTGCCACGGTCCTGAAGGTGGTCGATGGCATAAGCGTAAGCTGTGCCAGACTCGAGTGCTATGAGCGAGCCGTTGGTGCGGCGTGTGAGTTCGCCCTTGTATGGCTGGTAGTTCTTGAAACGGTGGGCCATGATAGCTTCGCCTTGGCTGGCTGTGAGCACGTTGGTGCGCAGTCCGATGATGCCTCGTGAAGGTATCTCAAACTCAATGTCTATGCGGTCGCCCATGGCTTCCATCTTTGTCATCTCGCCCTTGCGGCGGGTGACGAGGTCTATCATCTTGCTTGAGAACTCCTCTGGCACGTTGATTGTGAGCTCCTCAATAGGCTCGCACTTCACACCGTTTATTTCTTTGAATATAACCTGTGGCTGTCCCACTTGGAGCTCATAGCCTTCGCGGCGCATGGTCTCGATGAGCACAGAGAGATGGAGCACGCCTCGTCCGCTCACTATCCACTGGTCGGTTGAGCCTTCCTTCTGCTTTACGCGCAAGGCGAGATTCTTCTCAAGCTCCTTGATCAAGCGGTCGTTGATGTGGCGGCTGGTGCAGAATTTGCCTTCCTTGCCAAAGAATGGAGAGTTGTTGATGGTGAAGAGCATCGACATGGTTGGTTCGTCGATGGATATGGTTGGCATGGCCTCTGGCTGTTCGTAGTCGCAGATGGTGTCGCCTATCTCGAAGTTGGACAGGCCTATCACTGCGCATATGTCACCCGAGCTCACTTCTTCTGTGGCTCTGTGTCCCATGCCTTCAAAGGTGTGGAGCTCTTTGATTTTTGTCTTTTCTTGGCTGCCGTCACGGTGAACTATGGTGATTTGCTGTCCCGACTTTAATGTGCCTCTGTGCACGCGTCCTACTGCTATGCGTCCTGTGTAGGTTGAGTAGTCGAGTGATGTGATGAGCATCTGTGGGGTGCCTTCCAGCCTTTGTGGAGCTGGTATCTTGTCGAGTATCACGTCGAGAAGGTATGTGATGTCGTTTGTTGGTGTCGTGTAGTCGGGACCCATCCATCCGTTTTTTGCAGAACCATACACCACTGGGAAGTCGAGTTGGTCTTCTGTGGCGTTGAGAGAGAACATGAGGTCGAAGACCATCTCATACACTTCCTCTGGACGGCAGTTGGGTTTGTCTACCTTATTGACCACTACTACTGGTTTGAGGCCTATCTCCAGAGCCTTTTGCAGCACGAAGCGTGTCTGCGGCATGGGACCTTCGAAGGCGTCAACCAAAAGGATGCATCCATCGGCCATGTTGAGCACACGCTCCACCTCGCCTCCGAAGTCGGAGTGTCCCGGAGTGTCGATGACATTTATTTTTGTGCCCTTATAGTTTATAGAGACGTTCTTGGAGAGGATGGTTATTCCGCGCTCGCGCTCCAACTCGTTGTTATCCAGAATGAGATCGCCTGCTTGCTGGTTCTCGCGGAAGAGATTGCCTGCCAGCAGCATCTTGTCGACCAATGTCGTCTTTCCATGGTCGACATGCGCAATAATTGCGATGTTTCTAATGTCTTGCATATACGTATATTCGAAAATCGTTGCAAAGTTACGCATTTTCGATGAAACAAGCTGTTGTTATCAAATAAAATATCCATTTTCATGCTCTTAAATAGCAGTGGGAAGGCGTTTAAGATGCTATGAACTAACAATTTTAGGCTAAAAGTTTTTTCGTTTCAGAATTATTCCATACCTTTGCACCCGATTTCGGGCGAGCAGGCCATTCTGCTGAAACGAATACCTTGCGCGTCCGATAACACACATATATTATATTATACAAATTAAAAAACATTTTTCAAATGTACTTAGATTCAGCAAAGAAGGCAGAGATTTTCGCTCAGTATGGAGCTTCTGCCACAGACACAGGTTCTTGCGAGAGCCAGGTAGCACTTCTCACTTACCGTATCCAGCACCTCACAGAGCATGTGAAGGCTAACCACAAGGATTATGCCACTAACCGCGCTCTTGTTAAGCTTGTTGGTCAGCGTCGTCGTTTCCTCACTTACCTCAAGAAGAAGGACATCAACCGCTACCGTGCCATCATCAAGGCCCTCGGTCTCCGCAAGTAATCATTTGCAGAAAACAAAAGACAGCCGCTGCTATCCGTATGGATGGTGGCGGCTTTTTCTTTTTGCTTTTCTTAGGCATGAGTTTGGGGCCTGTGCATTTTAGAAAGAATGGATATGTTGGGTTCTCCCGACAGGTGCGTAGTTTTATTTACTCTTTATCATTCATATTCTCTGATGTGATTATAAGATTTATATGTTTTGATGTTATGTCATCAATAGTCTCAGTACCACCCAACTGGTACTGGAGTGTATCTTAGCTGGTACTGGAGTGTCTTATAGGTGGTACAGGAGTAACACTTATGTGGTACTGAACATGCACTCCAATAGTTGTTTCTTGTTTTTTTCGACCTGTATTGTGAGATCTGCAACTACCTTTTCGAGCATCAAACTTAACTATTCTTGTTTTCTGAAAGGGAGCTGCAAGTCATACATTGTTATGGAATAAAAAACATCAGCACTCTGAGGACTTTGCCTTGAGTGCTGATGTGTGCTGGGCCTTCGGCCCCGAATCGGTAATTAAAATCCAATGCTTGTTTGGAATTCTTTCGAATTGCTTGCAACGGATGCATCGTAGGCATAGCGAGCTATGCCTACGATGCAATCAGAAACAGAATGTCGAAAAAAACGCTGACAGATGTAGGGAAGATTATTCAATGTGCAACCGCACACCTGTCTTATTTTAATGAACCGATAGGGTTTTAGCCTGTATAGATTGCCTTGTTATATCTGCAGCGAGGAAATCTCGCATCAGATGTAGCATTCGAAACGAATGAAATAATGCGGACAGTTGTCGTGTCTGTCTATTTCAATCTTGTTTTCACGAGCCAGCCAGCCGATAGCTGCATGGATGGATGCCTCATCGAGGCCTGTCTCCGCAATGATGTCAGAAAGAGTCCTTTTCTTCTGATCGCTAAGCAATCGCCATACGATGCCTGCGTTTGTGCCAATTTCGTACTTGCTCATAACTATTAACGGTTTAAATAATGATACTTTTTGTTTGTATGTTATAAAGAATCTGCGTCTGTGTAATAGTGGTGTTTCTTTGTGTGGATAAAGACTTTTGTATCAATAAATATATACAAATATACAATTGTTTTGCCTATAATGGTGTGATATTTGTGACAAAAGGATGTGTTTTAACAATTTTTCATCATGTGTGGCCTGTTGCATGGCATTGATAAGTGTTGAGATTGCTAAAAACGGCACTACGGCCATTCTTTTCAGCCTTGTTTGTGGGTTGCTGCGTTTGCATATGATGTCTAAACTTTGGTGTTATGACTGATAGTTGTATGATTTGGGAATGAAGAGTAATGTAAAATAGAATGATGCGCCAAACAATACAATATTGTTTGGCGCATCATTCTTAAATATAAATATGTGTCACAATAACTATTGTTTCACTTGTTGTCGATGGTGGCTGTGATGTTGCCTTCGTTTATGGTGCCGCTGCCTTTCACGACTCCGTTGATGGAGCATGTGCCTTTAACCTTGATGCCTTTGGCTTTCTTTCCAGTGTTGTAGACCTTGATGGTGGCATCATTGATGGTAAGGTTGCCATCGACCTTCATGCCCATGCAATTGTGCGGATCGGCTGCGTCTTCCGCTAAAGTGCATTTTGTTCCTTTTGCGTTGATTGTGATGGAGGTGCTGGCATCGTTTTGGTTGATTACCATGTTGGCGTCGGTTTGCATGCCGCGCGAGCCATTGCTTAAAGCGTCAATCTTGAATGAGCCTCCGCTGATGATGATGTCGCCTTCGGCTTTGAGGCCTTTGGAATCTTGTGAATTGGAAAGTTCAATGTTGATGGTGCCGCCTTTGACAATGATGCTGCCTGTATTCTCTGGATCTTGTATGATGGCATTGTTGTCATCGAGTTTGTATTCGGCCTGCATGGCATCGTTGGTTGTTGTGCTGGTGATGTTTATCTCACCTCCGTTGACCTGAATGTATTGTCCGGCATGAATGGCATCGTTGGCAGCCTTGAGGATGTTGATAGCCTTCACGCTGCGTTTCACTTGAAAATATTCTTTAGATGCAATGGCATGGTTTGAGTTGCCTGTCACGTTGAGTGTGCCTTCTCCCGACAATTCGAGATGCCCCTTTGTGTACAAGCAAGCTTTATGCGTGCCGTTTGCTGCGTCAGACAGAGTGTTGACCGAACCGTTGGCCATGACTAATGCGATGCGCTTGCCGCATGCTATGTTGATGGTGCCTTGCTTAGATGATGCTATGCTCACGCCATTGAGTCGCATGGTGAGTTTGTATGAGCCGTTGATGGTGAGCGAGCCGTCTGTGGTGCTGCCTGTCACGTCATATATTATCTCGTCTGTGACATTGGTGCTGCTGAGCACCACATCAGGGTTGTTGCCGCTGGTGCAAGTCACGCCTTCTATGAATGAAGGTATGTTGACCTGTGCGGTGTTGCCGTTGAAAGCTATGCTTACCACTTTCTCTATGGCCGGCTGGTGGAACGTGATGGAGTCTATCCCGTCATTAAGCGCAATCTCCAAGCCTTCTGCTATTTCTTGCTTTGTGTATGAGCCGTCCTTGCAGATGTAGATGGTTTGGGCCATTGTTGCAACGGCCGATGCTGCGGCAAGTATGGATGACAATATTATTTTACGCATGGTGCTGTGTCTTTTTATGTTGTTGTGTTTTATTTGATGATGAGTTTCTTGCCGTCTACGACATATATGCCTTGTGGGAGAACTGACGTGTCGCCTGAATTGCTGACAATGCGTCCTGTTATGTCTCTCACAGTTTTGTCCTGAATGCCGTTCGTGCTACCGCTTTCCATCACATCGTTGATGGAAGTGACGTTTTTTTCGGTCGAGAAAAACAAGCGTGTGAGTCCTTCTTTTTTCACAGTTACCGACTTGCCGTTTGCATCAAGAATTTTCACTTCCTGGTCCGTGAACACTATTTTGTCAAGGTTTGTAGCTGTTTCCACTTCGACTGGCGCAGTATTGCTGTTGGCTTCGTAATAGAGGTTGAAGTCGTCAGCATGGGATATGAGGCTGGCAAGGCATAATGATGCTGTCAGCGTGATTTTTTGCATGTCGAGTTTTTTCATATATCAGGGTTCGTGTTTTATTCCCTATCGGCATTGAGGCTGATAGGGGATTGATGTGATTTTATAATTTTATCTTGTATCCTATGCCTATGATATGTCCATTTGGGTCATCATCATCGTTTTCTGTCTGGTAGCGATAGAATGCAGTGAGGATGTTCTTCTTGTTGATTTTGTAGTCTGTGCCAGCTGTAAACTTCCATTTGCTGGTGTTGTATGACAGGCCACATCCGTATTCTGCTGAAGCGTATGGATTTAATGGACAATGCTTTATGTTGTATTCGGCGGAGAGGCGCGAGCGCAAGATAGTCCTGTCTTTAGGCGACTTGGTCACTTCGTCTGCTGATTTCTGATATAAATTGCCTTCATCATTGAGACGGTATTTATGCTTCTCTGTGGTTGCTTTAGCGTAGTGTGAGTATTGTACCGTCTCTTTGAGCTGGAATGACCATCGTTTGTTTGGCTTGTAAGATGCTGAAGCTCCGATGTTTGTACGGTGACGGTCGCGCCAGTAGGGGAGTGTCTCATTGTAGCCCTCGTATTCAGTGACAGTCACCTCGCCATCAGGCGTCATGTTGGTGTATGTGTCATATTTGTCTTTCTTCTCTCCAAGTTTGTGCATCCAGAGGTATTCCCAACCTGCGAAGGCTTTGATGTTGAATGTGGTGCTGTTGTATACCTTTGTGCTGATGGATGCTCCTATCGACCAACGATCCATCTTGCTGGTGTTGTCTTGCGTGCGCGCGTTGCCTTCAACGCTGAGTTCGATGGCTGGCGTGAGTTTCTTCTCGGCTGAGAGGCTGAAGTCCATGCCAAAGTCGTCTGATTGCGCATGAATGCTTGTGGCGCATAGTGTCAAGAGCAATGCCGCTGCTGTTTTGAATGTTGTTTTCATAATGCTAAGAGTACTGTAGATGTTGATATTATTGGTATTCCTTAGGCATTTTCATAGCTGTCTCATCGGCTTCATCTGTATTGTAATAAATCTTGATGAGAGCCATGTCTTTGAGAAAGTCGATAGAGCCGATGCTGACGTTTGTTATGTCGAGTCCTGTGCGTTCCTTGAGGTCTGCAATGAGTTCCTGGCGCCTGTTGGGCTTGATGAGGTCAATCTTGTCGTATTTTATGTATTTTGAAGAGAGGCTCTTGATGAGTCTGTTGGCTTCAGCCAGCCATACGCCAGCCACAAAAACAATGTCGGTGAGCAGAAGTTCGCCCATGCTGGTCATGAGTGGCCCTGCAAACTCTGGATGCTTCGGGCTGATGTCGGCTGTCCAAGCGAGACCGTTTATGGCAGAAAGCGAGATGATGAGGAAAAGGTATGTCATTTCTCTTATTGGCACCGACTCCGTTCGGTAGCGCATGATGCAGAAGATGGCGAAGAGGCCCATCGCTATGCCTGTCTTCATCTTAGAATCGCTCATTAGATGGATGAGCATGAAGATGCAGAATCCTAAAAGGATATATGTGAAGAAAAAATCTCGTCTTCTGGCTTTGGGAAAGTAGAAGCATCGTGCGATGATGATGGTGAATGTAGTGTTGATGATGAGTCGGAGAAACAGGTCGAGCAAGCGGCAAGAGTCGCTTGAGAGCACTGTGAAGAAGTCGTTTATTGTATCCATTGGTGTTGAGGTTTATGTTAGTTTTTTAAAGTTCCTTTTGTTTGATGAATTGCATTGTATTGCTGTGTTTGAAGAAAAGTAGGCCCAATGTTTGCGTGGCTACAATTCGTGGTCTATGAATTGCCGTCCGTTGATTTTTTCAAGTCTGCGAAGCTTGGGCTTGAAGTTGTTCTGTTTCAGCCATGGGTCTGTAAGTGCCATGCCAATGCAGCATTTGGAGAATCCTGTAGGATGCACATGGATGTCGCGCAATAGATTGCATATGGGTGAGTACACATTGCCATCGCGCTTCAGCTCTATGACCACAAGGCAGTCTGTGCCATGGTCACGGTTTGTTTCGCAATTATGGAAACTGATGTCGAAGTCGATGGTGAGACGCTCTGTTTTGCCTTTGTTGACAAGGGTTATGCGGTTGAAGACATTTCTCACTACGGGTGACAGGCGGTCGAGATTCAGGCCAGTCTTGCTCTGCACCAGATCGTGCGCCCCTTCTGTGTTGCGGAAGTTGTCTTGTGACGGCACTTCTATTCTTTTCTTTTTGGTGCGCGCATGGTTGTTCTTGTTCTTCACTTCAAGAAAGGTGAGTTGGCTTGCCACGTATGTGCGCACTCTGACCTTCATGCGCCGGGCTCGTCCATTGTGGTGCATCATGTACAAGTCGTGGCAAGATGTGTCGTAGTATGTCGTGAGGTACGGTATGGCACGCCTTTCCAATGTCTCTTGCACGTAATATTTGTCCTGCACCATCTTTAGCAGCTGCACCAGTTGCTCTTTAGACGCTACATACTTTGTGTCAAGTCGGTTCATCAGTCTGATTTCCGACATCTGCTCGAGTGTGATTGGTGTCATGGTGCTTAGCAGTTCGTTGATGTCGTCATTGATGTTGTGCATTGTTTTACAATATAGTTAGTCAGGTTTCATTAGAATGATATTAGTGAACACAAAGGTATGTGTTTTTTTGCAAATGAATGACAGAACAATGAAAAAAGTTCATAAAAAGGTGGTTGCGGTTGTGAAAAACAGGTGAAAATGAAAAAAAATGGTGCTGTAAGTGAAGATTTCCGTAAAAAACACGTACAATATAAATAAAAGTGGTAACTTTGCATCGTAAAGCGCGAGGGGACTGAATAAGTTCCCTCGTTTGTTTGATAAACAAGTAATAAAACATTTCTATGATTGACAAAAACAAAGTTAGAGATTTGGCTAATGAATGGCTTGAAGGCAAGGAGTATTTTCTCGTAGACGCTTCTGTTGACGACCAAAACAAGATTACGGTAGAAATAGACCACAAGGAAGGTGTGTGGATTGACGACTGCTGTGAACTGAGCAAGTTCATTGAAGATCATCTCAACAGAGACGAGGAAGACTTCGAGCTGGAGGTTGGTTCTGCTGGCATAGGCCAGCCGTTCAAGGTGCTGCAGCAGTATGTCAATTCGGTGGGGTATGATGTTGAGTTGCTCACAGCTGAAGGCAAGAAGATGGAAGGCTATATGAAATCGGCTGATGAGAATGGCTTTGTTGTGGTGGTGACAGAGAAGCAGAAGATTGAAGGCAAGAAGCGTCCGCAGATGGTGGAGGTTGACAAAGCCTTTGCTTACGGTGACGTGAAGTGGGTGAAGAATATCATAGACTTTAAATGATTTTTGTTAAGAAAAAATAGAAAATATAATACCAATGGCAAAGAAAGAAGCAATAGAACAGGTTAACTTGATTGATACATTCAAGGATTTCAAGGAGACAAAGAACATTGACAGAACTACTCTTGTTAGTGTGATAGAGGATAGTTTCCGCAGTGTCTTGCAGAGAACTTACGGCTCTGATGAGAATTTTGACGTTATTGTCAACCCAGACAAAGGCGACTTTGAGATTTATCGCAACCGTGTGGTGGTGGAAGACGACAGCGTGAGGAACGAGAATGCGGAGATATCTTTGTCGGATGCTCGCAAGATAGACAAGGATTATGAGATAGGTGAGGAAGTGAGTGAGAAGATAGAGTTCGCAAAGTTTGGACGCCGTGCCATTTTGACTCTTCGTCAGACTATGGCCAGCAAGATTCTTGACCTTGAGCACGACAACCTTTACAATAAGTATATTGACAAGGTCGGAACTATTGTGAGTGGTGAGGTCTATCAGATATGGAAACGTGAGATGCTCCTTCTTGATGACGAGGGCAACGAGCTTCTTCTTCCCAAGAATGAACAGATACCAGGCGATTTCTTCCGCAAGGGAGAGGCAGCGAGAGCTGTGGTGCTTCGTGTGGACAACCTCAATAACAATCCGAAAATTATTCTTTCGCGCACAGCTCCTGATTTCCTTCAGCGTCTCATAGAGCATGAGGTGCCAGAAATCAATGACGGCCTCATTGCAATCCGCAAGGTGGCACGCATTCCTGGACAGCGCGCAAAGATTGCTGTGGAGAGTTTCAATGAGCGCATTGATGCCGTAGGCGCATGCGTGGGCGTGAAAGGCAGCCGCATACACGGCATCGTAAAAGAGCTTCACAATGAGAACATCGATGTGATACTCTTTACACAAAACCAGAAACTCTTCATCCAGCGTGCTCTTAGTCCTGCTGTCATATCTTCAATCAATCTTGATGAAGAAAGAAAGAAGGCGGACGTGTTCTTGCAGCCAGACCAGGTGAGTCTTGCCATTGGCAAGAATGGCGACAACATCAAGTTGGCGAGCATGCTCACAGGCTACACTATAGACGTGTTCAGAGAAATTGATGGAGAAGAGCCTGATGAGGATATCTATCTTGATGAGTTTAAGGACGAGATTGAGCCATGGGTCATCGAAGCTATCAAAGGCATTGGACTTGAAACAGCTAAGAGTGTGCTTGACGCCCCTCGCGCAATGTTGGTGGAGAAGGCAGACCTTGAGGAAAACACTGTCGATGACGTGCTCAACATTCTTCGTGCTGAGTTTGACGACTCTAACGAGCAGGAGTCAGCTGCCCAGAAACAGGTGTCTGATGAACAGGCTTCTGATGAGCAGGAACCAGCAGAAGATAGTCCGGCTGAGACTGAATCAAACGAATCAGAAGAACATTGACATTTAAATTAGATTATGGCAGTAAGACTAAATAGAGCTTTAAAAGAACTTAATGTGGGAATCAACACCGTGGCTGAATTCCTCAAGAACAAAGGTGTGGCATTGGAAGATGCCACGCCTAATGCTAAAATCACGGACGAACAATTTGCTATGCTAAAGAAGGAGTTTGGCGAGGATATGAAGCAGAATGCCGAGACCAAACAGAAAATCCAAAACCAAAAGGAAAAAGAGCATCAGGAAAAGAAAGAACGCCAGCAGGCGCTGCGCGAGGAGAGAAAAAAGCCAGGACTGAAGATTGTCGGCAATATCAACGATATGAAAAAGCCAACAGTCTCACAGCCAGCTCCAAAGCCAGCAGTTGCTGAGGCAAAGCCCGTTGACAAAGCATCAGAGGCTGCGCCTAAGGCTGTTGTGGCTGAACCTGACAAACCTGCAGTGGAGAAAGTCTCTCAAGGCCCACAGCCTGTTGCTGAAGTCAAGGCGGAAAAGCCAGAGACAGCTAATCTTGGCAATGATTCAAAAGATGAGGCTGTCAAGAACAGCAGCACCAAGCAGTCGCCAGCAGACCGTCTTGAAAAGGACGAAAATGGCATATACCATCTCAATGCTCCAGCCGAGGCAAGTGTGCAGTTCAAGCAGGTGGGATTCATTGACCTGTCGAGCCTTAACAGCAAGACTCGTCCTGACCGCAAAAGCAAATCGGAGCGTCGCAAAGAGCGTCAACAGTCTCAGGGTGGCAATGCTCAGAATGGCCAAGGTGCAAACAGCCAGAAGAAAAAGAGAAACCGCATAAGCAACAACAAGGTTGACATAGATGCAGCTGTTAAGCAGAACAGCGGACAGCCAGGCCAAGGCAAAAAGCAGAGTGGCAATGGCAGACCGAACAACGGACCTGCCAATAATCAGCAGAAGGTTAAGCCAAATCAGCCTGGCCAGGGCAAGAAAAACAAGAAGAAACAGCCTGTCAAGCCACAGGAACTCACAGACGAGGAGGTGGCTAAGCAGGTAAAGGAGACACTCGCACGTCTCACGGCCAAGCAGGAGAAGAAAGGCGTTAAGTATCGCAAAGACAAGCGTCATGCTATCCATGAGCGTATGGCTGAAGAGTCCGAGGCTGAGAATGCTGAGAGCAAGGTGCTTAAGTTGACTGAGTTTGTGACAGCCAACGAACTTGCCACGATGATGGATGTTCCTGTTACAAAAGTCATCGGCACATGTATGTCTATCGGCATGATGGTGAGCATCAATCAGCGTCTTGATGCAGAGACCATAAATATTGTGGCGGAAGAGTTTGGTTACACCACACAATATGTGTCAGAGGAAGTGTCTAATGCTATAGAAGAGGTGGCCGACAATGAGGAAGACCTTGTGAGACGCGCTCCTATAATCACAGTCATGGGACACGTTGACCATGGTAAGACTTCGCTTCTCGACTATATTCGCAATACAAACGTCATAGCTGGTGAGGCAGGTGGCATCACCCAGCATATCGGCGCATATAATGTGAGACTCAAGGATGGACGTAAGATAACTTTCCTTGACACACCAGGACACGAAGCATTTACAGCCATGCGTGCACGTGGTGCTCAGGTTACGGATATTGCCATCATCATTGTGGCTGCCGATGATGATGTGATGCCTCAGACAAAGGAGGCTATCGCTCATGCTCAGGCAGCAGGTGTGCCAATAGTGTTTGCTATCAATAAGATTGATAAGCCTGCAGCCAACCCTGATAAGATAAAGGAACAGCTTGCTGCCATGAATTTCCTTGTGGAAGATTGGGGTGGTAAGTACCAAAGCCAGGACATAAGCGCAAAGAAGGGCATAGGTGTTGACGAACTGATGGAGAAAGTGCTTCTTGAAGCGGAAATGCTCGATCTCAAGGCTAATCCAAACCGCAAGGCCACTGGTTCTGTCATTGAGTCGACTCTCGATAAAGGACGTGGATACGTGGCTACTGTGCTTGTGCAGAATGGCACACTCCGTCAAGGCGACATTGTGCTGGCTGGAACCAATTTCGGACGCATCAAGGCAATGTTCAATGAGCGAGGCCAGCGCATACAGCAGGCACTCCCAGCAGAGCCAGCCGTGATACTCGGATTCAATGGAGCTCCTACAGCAGGTGACACATTCCATGTTATGGACACAGAGCAAGAGGCTCGTGAGATATGCAACAAGCGTGAGCAACTGAAGCGTGAGCAAGGTCTGCGCACACAGACACGCCTTACACTTGATGAACTTGGACGCCGTATCGCTCTTGGCGACTTCAAGGAACTCAACCTTGTGGTCAAGGGAGATGTTGACGGCTCTATCGAGGCACTTTCCGACTCTCTTATCAAACTCTCTACAGAGAAGATTCAAGTCAATGTCATTCATAAGGCAGTGGGTCAGATCAGCGAAAACGATGTGGAATTGGCTCATGCCTCAGAGAATGTGATCATCATCGGCTTCCAGGTGCGCCCATCAGCAGCTGCACGCCGCTTGGCAGAACAGTATGGTGTGGACATTCGTCTGTACTCAATCATATATGATGCCATAGAGGAAGTGAAGGATGCCATGGAGGGCATGCTTGCTCCTACTATCAAGGAAGAGGTGACAGCACAGGTTGATGTGCGCCAGGTGTACAAGATAACCAAAGTGGGCACGGTGGCCGGATGTTGGGTTACAGAAGGAAAAGTGCATCGTTCGGACAAGGTGCGTGTGGTGCGTGACGGCATTGTCGTATACACAGGCGAGATCCTTGCGCTGAAGCGTTTCAAAGATGATGTGAAAGAAGTGGGCCGCGACTTCGAGTGCGGTATCTCTATCGTCAACTTCAACGATATCCGTGAAGGTGACGTGCTTGAGACCTACACGGAGGTTGAGGTCAAGACAAAGTTGTAGTATTTTTCTTGATGGAAATTCTAATCTATATAATTCTTCTGGCAGGAGTCGTATCTGGCTTCTGCCAGGGGGCTTTTAAGCAAGTGGCACAAAGTGCTGGAGTCGTTCTCGGACTCGTCATAGCCGCTTCGCTATATAGTTCTTTCGGCGACACCCTCGCTCAGCAGACGGGCTCAGGCGAGAGTTTCAGTCGTGTCATTGCTTTTGTGCTCATAGTCATCATAGTGCCAATGGCATTGGGAGTGGTGGCTTCATTGCTCACTCGTTTGCTCAAGACACTTCATCTGTCATTTCTCAACAGGTTGGCTGGTGCTGCTATTGGATTTGTGTGCTATGGACTGTTTCTTGGCATTGTGCTAAACCTTTATGACTTCATGGGCAGCAGCGCAGGCTTCAAGACGGATAAGCTGGAAGAACGACCTAAAGTGTTCTATACGGTCAAGCACGCCTCAGGCCCAGTGCTTCCCAACTTCGTCATTGTCACCGACTCTACAGAAGTTGCTGACGGTGCAGAGCCTATGTATGGACTGAAAACAGCCATCATGGGTGACAAGAACATGCAATAAGTATTGACAATACACATATTATAATATAATGAGTGAATCTAAGAGTGAGTCAATGAATGGTTCTGGGAATGAACCAAGGAATGAGTCAAACGCATTTGTGCGTCAGGTGGCGGAAAAGAAATATGAGTATGGCTTCACCACAGATGTGCATACAGAGATAATAGAAAAGGGACTCAATGAAGATGTGGTGCGACTCATTTCTGAGAAGAAGGGCGAACCGGAGTGGCTTCTTCAGTTCCGCCTTGATGCTTTCCGTTATTGGCAGACTCAGACACAGCCTGCATGGGGACATGTCAATTTGCCGGAGGTGGATTATCAGGCCATTTCATATTATGCTGATCCTACAGCCAAAGCCAGTAAGGGACCGAAGAGCGTTGAAGAGATTGACCCTGAGTTGATGAAGACATTTGATAAGCTTGGCATTCCCCTTGAGGAGCGTCTTGCCCTGTCAGGCACGGCTGTTGACGCTGTTATGGACTCAGTGTCTGTTAAGACCACGTTCAAGGAAAAGCTTTCGGAAAAAGGCATTATATTTTGTTCCATCAGTGAGGCTGTGAGGGAATTTCCTGACCTTGTGCGTCAGTATCTTGGTTCTGTTGTGCCACCAAAGGACAACTTCTATGCAGCTCTCAACAGTGCAGTGTTCAGTGACGGCTCATTTGTGTATATACCCAAGAACACTCGCTGCCCGATGGAACTCTCCACATATTTCCGTATCAATGCACGCAACACAGGACAATTCGAGCGCACTCTTATCGTGTGTGATGAAGGTTCTTACGTATCTTATCTTGAGGGATGCACAGCTCCAATGCGAGATGAGAACCAATTGCATGCAGCCATAGTGGAGATAGTGGTTATGGACAATGCTGAGGTGAAGTATTCAACAGTGCAGAACTGGTATCCAGGTGATGCCGAAGGACGAGGCGGCGTGCTCAACCTTGTGACCAAGCGTGGCGACCTGCGAGGCGTTAATTCAAAACTCTCATGGACGCAAGTAGAGACTGGTTCGGCCATAACATGGAAATATCCATCGTGTGTGCTCCGTGGCGACAATAGCCAAGCGGAGTTCTATTCAGTAGCTGTGACAAACAACCATCAGGAGGCTGACACAGGCACTAAGATGATTCATATAGGAAAGAACACCAAATCGACCATCATCTCAAAAGGCATTTCTGCTGGCAAGTCTCAGAATTCCTACAGAGGTCTGGTGCGTGTGGGCAAGAATGCTGATGGAGCTCGCAACTATTCATCGTGCGACTCCCTTTTGCTTGGCAGCGAGTGTGGCGCTCACACTTTCCCTTATATGGACATACACAACAACACTGCTACTGTTGAGCATGAGGCGACTACCTCCAAAATCAATGAGGAACAGCTTTTGTATTGCAATCAGCGAGGCATTTCCACAGAAGAGGCAGTTGGGCTCATTGTCAATGGCTATGCTAAAGAGGTCATCAACAAGTTGCCTATGGAATTTGCCGTTGAGGCACAAAAGCTTCTCTCAGTATCGCTTGAGGGCACTGTGGGATAAACATAAATGAATTCAATAGAGTGCGATGCACTATTATACAGAATGCAGTAATGTCGCTCTATTATAAATGAATATTGATTATCTGCTTATCGTATTATGTTAGAGATAAGAAACTTATATGCCACAGTGGGTGGCAAGGAAATACTTAAAGGCATAGACCTCACAATCCGTGACGGTGAGATACATGCACTGATGGGCACCAATGGAGCCGGCAAGTCCACTCTCTCCAATGTCATAGTTGGCAATCCTGCATATGAAGTGACAGGAGGAACTGTCACTTTTAATGGCAAAGACCTTCTTGCTATGAGCACAGAAGAGCGTGCTCATGAGGGAATATTCATGTCGTTTCAGTCGCCAATAGAAATACCAGGCGTCAGCATGACCAATTTCATGAGAGCAGCGGTCAATGCACGCCGTCATGCCATGGGCAAGGAACCGCTCAAGTCGACCGAATTCCTCAAACTCATGAGGGAGAAGCGTAAACTTGTAGAGATAGACCAGAAACTTATGAATCGCTCTGTCAATGAAGGTTTCTCTGGAGGTGAAAAGAAACGTAATGAGATATTTCAGATGGCAATGCTTGAGCCATCCTTCTGTATTCTCGATGAGACAGACTCTGGTCTTGATGTAGATGCTCTTCGCATCGTGGCAGAAGGCTTCAACAAGTTGCGCAAGCCAGAAACCAGCGCTATGGTCATCACACATTATCAGCGTTTGCTTGATTACATCAAGCCTGATGTCGTGCATGTGCTTATTGATGGGCGCATCGTCAAGACAGGAGGCCCAGAACTTGCTCAAAAGATTGAGGACAACGGTTTCGACTGGATAAAGGAAGAACTTGCGTGAAAGGAGATTTTGCATGAAAAGTGAACAGCAATACATAGCACTATATGACGAGGCGGCCAACATCATCAAGTCGAAGAGCTGTCCTGCCATGAACGCAATCAGAGACAAGGCCTTTGAAGCGTTCAAGACAATGGGCTTCCCTTCTCGCAAAGTTGAAAGGTATAAATATACTGATGTCGATGCTGCATTTGCGCCTAATTATGGCGTGTCGTTTCCGTCTCTTTCCATAAAGCCATCCGCTTATATAAGCAGTCTTAAAGATGCTTCTGATGAGATGTCGGCTCTTTATGCCACTGTTGCAGACATGAACGATGCCATCACGGCTCTCAACACAACCCTTGCGCATGAGACACTTCTTGTGCATGTGCCGCGCAACACTAAGGTAGAAGACCCTATAGTAGTTGACAACTGGCTTCGTGGTGATACATCCACCATGATGAACCGCCGCTTGCTCATCGTCATGGAACAAGGATCTGATGCCACCATTGTCATCAACGACCATGCTGCCGATAAGCAGCGTTTCCTTTCCACTCAGGTTATAGAGGTCATATGCAGAGACAATTCGCATCTCGACCTTTATGAACTTGAAGAGACCACTCCTTTGTGCAGTCGTTTCTCAAATGTATACATCCAGGAAGGACGCGACTGCTCTGTCAAACACAACAGCATCACTCTCTTTAATGGTCAGACACGCAACCTCTGTGATGTGTATTTGCAAGGTGAAAATTCAGAAGTGACTCTCAATGGATGTGCAATAGGCAGCGGAAGCCAACGCATAGACAACAACACGCTTATCGATCATAAAGTGCCTAACTGCCAGTCTTACGAACTATACAAGTATGTTGTAGACGACAAGTCGGTGGGAGCATTCGCTGGTAAGATACTTGTAGAGAAAGATGCCCAGAAGACTTCATCGCAAGAGACAAATGCCAACTTGTGCGCCAGTTCTGATGCACGCATGTACACCCAGCCTATGCTGGAGATATATGCCGATGATGTCAAGTGTGCCCACGGCTCCACAGTGGGAGTTATGGATGAGTCTTCGCTATTCTACATGCGTCAGCGTGGCATACCAGAGGAAGAGGCGCGCATGCTTCTCAAAAATGCTTTTATGGGGCAGGTTATTGACCAGATCAAACATGAGTCTCTTCGACAGAAACTGTATGTGAAGGTTGAGAAGCGTTTCCGAGGTGAATTGGACAAATGCGAAGATTGCCGCCTTTGCAAGTAACGGCATTATGAACCTCATGCATGACTTGAGTCATGATAAATTCAAAATAGATTATCAAATTCCAATACAGGACTGAACAATAAATATCGGTCATTAGAATAGCTTCTTGTCATATTCTAATGGCGCTCATTAGAAAATCGGGGTTGTTCTTTCCGATTCTTGTCACCGTTTGGACCAAAGTCTTTCCATCCTATGTGCGTATAATAACAAAGGTCATGGAAACAAAATTTATTCGTCAAAAAAAGAGGGTAAGGATACTTGCCAAAGTATCTTAGGATACATTGCAAAGTATCTTAGGATACTTGGCCAAGTATCCTAAGATACTTTTTCCTGACTTCGTCACGCCCAAACTTACAAGCAGGCCGAGTATGATCTGAGGATTGCTGTGACGCCCTTCTTTCGAGAAACCAGTCTTGCGAAGTCGTCCTCATAATCCGCTTCATAGTAAAGTGTGGTGACATCATAGAACAGCACACCGATATTTCCACCGAACAGCTTCGCCGTATGGCGCACGCTTATGTCCTGTACAATCTCGTGCTGATGGCCGCTAAGCTTGTCAAGATAGCGATAGATTTTTGAGAGATCCACATCTTCGTCAAAGTGGTTTTTCAGATATTCCACCGTAGCGGCCTTGCTTGTTGGATATGCCAGACGAGCCTTTACAAGCTTGCGGAACACATCATCGTCTATACGATTGAAACCAATCCTGTCAAACGTGCGGTCCAATATCAAGTCGCATCCGTTTAGAAGGATGTTGCTGACGTTGGA
>CAKQYA010000023.1 GCA_934293005.1 uncultured Bacteroidaceae bacterium | reverse complement strand
GACACTAAGATAAGTGAAATTTCTGACATGGCAAAATCCTGAGCAACTTTTTGTTGCTCAGGTACTTATAAAAAACATTAAATTATAGTGTTGCGGAAATAAGGTATATAATCTTTGATTATGCGTTTAATGAATTATTTGTTTTGTGTTCTTCTGTCTGCTATGCCATTTTGCGCATTTGCACAGAGCTTCAGTATGTCGCCTGAAACGGAGAAAGCGTTGCATGACCTTGACGTGGCCATTGAAAACAAAAAGGAATACCAGGAGAGACTTAGCGAACGCATCGACAGCATCAAGAATGTCTTAGACAAGTGCCGCAAAGATGAATATGTTGACAATTGCAAACAACTGTTCAATCTGTCCTTCCACTACAGTGGCCGTGCAAGCCTCAATGCCCTGCAGAACATATTGAACACGCCCGAGGCCAAACAAGATACAGACCTGCGTGTGGGAGCGCAGCTGCACATGGCAAGCGTTTACAGCGTCATGGGACTGTATGGCGTGGTTATCAGGATGCTGCGCAACATAGAAGAAAAAGACATATCCGACACTAACAAGCAAATTTATTACCACACGATATACAACAACCATGTGCGCCTCGCCACATACGAATCGAACATTCTATCTCGTGCAGACGATGGAACCGACTCTGTCAGGCTCGCCCTACTCGACAGCCTCATAGCCTATCAGACAGACCCTGTGAGCAAAGCCGCATACAAAGGAGAAAAAGCCTTGCTGCAAGGAGAGCCCGACAAGGCAATAGCAATCATGACACCAAGCTTGGGCAAGTCGACAGGATTGATTAAGCTGCGCATCGGCTATGCCATGGCGCAGGCCGAGATGCAGAGCGGCAATGTGGACAAATGGATATATTATCTTGCCAAGACATCAGAACAAGACATAGTAGAGGCGCGCACAGACTACAAGAGCATGCCAGAACTGGTGCAGGCACTGTATAGCATAGGAGAGATAGACAGGGCCTATGCGTATCTGGTGTGCATGCTCGAAGATGCCAACATATTCCCCTCGCGTTTGCTGGAGATGGAGGTGGCTCACCATTTTCCGCTCATCAACACCAAGTATGAGGTGAACGAAGCATACAAGCGACGCATGGACAGCATGAAGCAACGCTCTCTCATCATCACCTACATCATCCTTGCGCTTGCCATTGCCGTGGCTTTCTACATGGGATGGCGATACACCACCAACAAAGCGCAGAAGAAGCGTGCCGACCGTCTGCAGAAAGCTCTCGAAAGGGCCACAATAGCCGAACGTGTAAAACAGGTGTTTGTGCAAAACATGCGCCATGAGATACGCACACCGCTCAACGCCATCATCGGCTTTGCCCAGCTCCTGTTGACCGATCTTCCTTCAGATGAGAAAAACCTCTATTACAGCTATATCCAAGAGAGCAACGACAAACTGCTCTCCACTCTGGATGAAATCATTGATGTGAGCAACATGGAAACAGGCATCTTCAACCTTAAATATGTGGCTGTGGATGTTGACGAGCTATGCAAAGCGCAAATCAAGGCAGCTAAAGAGTCGCTCAATCCTGGGGTCAAACTCAACTATTGCCCTGCAGAAAATGGCATGACCATCGTCACGGATGCAAAACGCCTTCGCCAAGTCATAGGGAATCTCCTCTCTAATGCCATCAAAAACACCACAAAGGGAGAAGTGGAGCTGAGTGTGGAGCGCAACAAGAGCACAGGACGGATGCGCTTTATCGTGACTGACACGGGTGTGGGCATACCTCCTGAGAAAAGAGCCCTCATCTTTGAAAACTTCGAAAAGGTGGATTGCTACAGTCCTGGCCTCGGACTTGGGCTTTACATATGCACCCTTATAGCAAACGTGCTCTCAGGAAAAATTTACCTTGACCCTTCACACACTCCTGGCGCATGCTTCGTCTATGAGATACCAGATGGCATCGTCGACCAGCAAAAGGTGGACGACTCGCAAGAATAGAACAACATGAGAACCGAACAACCAACACTTCACTAAAACAAGCAATGAATCTGCATCGCAAGGCACACCTCATACGCACATTCCTCCAGCGAATGCTGCACAGACATGGCTTCGGCATCCAATCACCTTGGGCTTATGAGATGGTGCGCGACGTGCTCTTCGAACAGCTCCACTATTACGCCTATGAGGATCAAGGGCTGCGCACACAATCGCAACGACAGCTCTTCCGCATAAAGAACCACTTCAGCCCACATCTCGTTGTTGTTATTGACAAGGTTGGCAACGAGGCTGAGAGCATGTATAGACATGCCATGGAAAATGCCACACCTCAGATGGCATTGGTGATTGAACATATAGATGACGATAATGCCTGTTTATGGCAACGTGCCGTAGGCGATGCGCGTGCTATCGTCACTTTCGACATGGGAAGCCGCGGTTTGGTCACATTCGACAATAAGCGCATCAAACAAAACTATCTACTGTAAAATTGCTACCATCTCAGTGGATTTGAAGATAATTTGTATCTGTGGTGCAATTCATAGTCGAATTATTTGGCAGTTAAAGAAATAACTTGTATTTTTGCGACCAAAAATTAAAAAAGGGAACTAACTATGTATTGGACACTTGAATTAGCATCTAAGCTCGAAGATGCACCATGGCCAGCCACCAAAGATGAGTTGATTGACTATGCAACTCGTTCGGGCGCGCCTCTCGAAGTGATTGAGAATCTTGAAGAAATTGAAGACGAAGGTGACATTTACGAATCTATCGAAGAGATATGGCCCGACTATCCATCAAAGGAAGACTTCCTTTGGGATGAGGAGGAATATTAGTACAATGTGTCAAGCAAAAAACCAAAAGCCAATGGCGTGAACATCATGGATGTGTTTATGCCATTGGCTTTTGTTATTTTACGAATTATTGTTGTCCGCTAAAAATCCAAAGAGCATATATATATATTCATCGAAGTCCCATTTCAGAGGGTTTCGAGGAAATATTCATGTGTGGTCGTTTATGTCATGGAGGAATTTGAAAGGGGAAAACAATTCTTTCCCGTTGACTTAGTTTTTCAAAGCTGTGGCACCCATAAAAAAGTATATTAGGATACTTGGCCAAGTATCCTAATATACTTTGCAAAGTATCCTAATATACTTTGCCCAGTATCCTTACCCTCCTTTTTTCGCCGAATAAGTAACGCCACTCACAGCAAAAGTGCAAGTGTGCAAACAACACATTAACACTCACGAAAAATGAATACAAAAATATGCCGAAGCAACTATATGAGACAAGTTGCTTCGGCATTTTTCACATAAATGGCGTCAAGCCTGCATTTCCTTTCCTTCAGCATGTTGCCTTCTAAGCCATTCCTCTTTAGTGCGGCTCCATCGCTTGTGCGTCCAGAGCCACATCTCGGGATGTTCCTTTATGTCACTTTCGAGCATCTCGAAAAAGCGGTTCGTGACAGAGTTGGCCGAAGCTTCAGCCATGTTGTCCTCAAGAGGCAGGATGTCGAGATTGTAATATCCTCTGCGCGGGCGGCTCATCCTTCCATACATGGCAAAGGCGTCGACCTTGCGGCCAATCTGCTCGGCTCCTGTGAAGACAGCCGTGTCGTGATTGAGGAAAGGCACAAAATGATGGATGCTCCGCCACTTGGGCTGCTGGTCGCTGATAAAGCCTATCAGATAAGGCTTGCCACTCCGTTTCATCTGCAGTATGCGCCTGTACGTCTCTTTCATCTCTATGTTCTCACCACCATACTGGGCACGTATCTCGTTGAAGAGGCGGTCCATCGCCTTATTATAAATATGGTGATATATCTGAGCTGTATCGCTCCATCCATTGATGCTGAGATGTATCGACGCTATCCATTCCCAATTGCCAAAATGACCAAGATAAAGAAAGCAGAACTGCTTACCCGCCTCCTGTCTTTGTCTGAAGTCATCAATGCCCGTGAATGTCATGCGCCGCATAATCTCTTTGCTTGACATCGACAGCATCTTGACCACTTCCACAAAGTTGTCGCACAATTGGTGGTAGAACCTATCTTCTATCTGACGCAACTCCCTCTCATCTTTCTCTGGAAATGCGCTCTTGAGGTTATCCCTCACAATGCGCCTTCGATAATGACGCTTCACAAAGAGGCAGCAGAGGTCTGACACGGCATAAAGCACTCTCCATGGCAGAAGACTCACAAGCCACAAACTTCCTTTTATCAATTTATAATTCATGTGATGTTTTCATTTCTATCTGCTTCGTCATGCGTCAGCAATCATCTCCATAGCTTTGGCAACCACTGCCGAAGGCTCTATGGCCATGCACCTCATGTCGCCAAACTGGCACGGGGTCTTTCCATATATGGAGCATGGGCGGCAAGGCAAATCGAGTTGCATCTCACTGTCAGGCGTCTGTCCGAAGCCTGAGAAGCCTGCCTTTGGATGCGTGGCCCCCCATATCGACAGCACACGAGTGCCAAAGATAGAAGCAATGTGCATATTGGCAGAATCCATCGACAGCATCAAGTCAAGGCACGACATGAGGAGCATCTCGTTGCGCAAGCCTCCAAGCAAGCCACAGGTGCTGATCACCTTGCCTGAGCCACTCTCAGACTTAGCGGCATACTCGCTCTCCCATCGACCAAGCACTTCTCTCTCCTTGTCGCCTGCGCCAAACAGGAACACTTTGCATCCACTGGCTGCCAGCATGTCAACAACCTGATGCATCTTGTCAAGAGGATATATTTTCTGTTCATGAGCCGCAAACGGAGCCACTCCTACCCATCTTTCACCTTGTGATTTACCTCCTGCCAACTTGTTGACCTCATAAAAGTTCTCACAGCTGAGGTCGATTACCGCATTGCTGTTCAGCTCAAGTTTAAGGCCAAGACGCTTGAACACCTCCACATATCTGTCAGTCATGCGCTTCAGCGGCTCGTGAGTCAGGCCACAGCCTATCAAGGCGCGCTTCTCTTCCCTGCCCTTATCGATGATAGCCACCCGTGTGCCATTAACAGAGAAGCATGTGCGCAGGAACTTGGTGCGGATAACGTCATGGAGGTCAGCCACGGCATCGAAGTCATATTCCATCAGCGAACTGTACAGCCTTGCCAGGCCGAGGATTCCCTTGTACGCATCAAAATTCACTCCGCGCACCACAACATTTGATGGCAGCCACTCATACATGCCCGCAAAACGGTCGCGCGTAAGCATCGTGATTCTCAACTGCGGATTCTGCTTGGCCAAAGCGTTGAGCACAGGCACTGTCATGGCAACATCGCCCATGGCGCTGAACCTCATGACAAGCAGCCGCTTAATCTCTTTCTTTTCTTCCTTTCCAAACATAAGCAGGTGTGTTTTATCGTTAAACAATCATTTTATTTTGCCATTGCTTGGCTATGTGATTGCAAATATAATGATAATTTCTTTATTACAACATCTTATTCACGACAAATTTTCACATATGTGCTCATCACATGCGTCATAACGCATTACAACATGTGCTTTTTGAAAAGCAAAGTCTGCGTCACGCCACGAACCATGAGATAAAGTATGAGAGCCAGCCACAAAGCATGATTGCCCCAAAGGCCATGCAAGCCCCAATAAACGGCAAAGAATGCGGCGGCTCCAGCAAACGTGCCGGCCAACATGCCGCGAGTGGCCGTCATGCCTATATAAAAGCCATCCCAATAGAATGCACCCATCCCTGCTATGGGAATGACCACGGCCCATGGAAGATACACATCCATAGCACGAATCACGTCAGCGTCATCGGTTAGCATGCGGAAGAATGGCTCTGTACCAAACACATACACGAGGGTGTAGACAAGCATGAGACCCACGTTCCAAAAGAAAAGCCTCTTGACAGCATTCATGAACATCACCTTATCCCCTGCTCCGTAATACTTGCCACCTATAGCCTCACCTGCATAAGCGAAGCCATCCATCACAAACGAATAGAGCGTGAACAGCTGGAAGAGCATCGTATTGACAGAAAGAATGACGGCACCCTGCTTGGCTCCTGCCGAGGTGAAGAAGAGGTTTACTGCCACAAGGAAAAGAGTGCGCACAAAAATATCTCTGTTGACAGTGAAAAAACGCTTCATCGCCGCTGCATCTCGCAAGGCTCTGACCGACATGCGACGCAATAAACTATCGCCACTTGCCACCTTGACCAGAGCCAGAGCCAGGACAAAGCCTGTCCATTGTGCGACCAGCGTACCCAAAGCCACGCCTTCCACCTTCATGCCGCACACATAAACGAACGTTAGGCTCGCCATAATGTTGACTACATTCTGCACAACAGACACCACCATTGGCACCCGTGTGTTTTGCATGCCGATATACCATCCTGTCAGACTGTACAGGCCGAGCACGGCAGGTGCGCCCCATATGCATATGCTGAAATAAGTGTTGGCATATCCAGCAATGTCTGCAGTAGGCTGCATGGCCGTGAGAGCCATCCAGCCCACAATGCGCTGAAGCGCAACAAAAGCAAGCCCAATGCCCACACCCACAGCAAGCGACCTGACGAGCATGGCTGCACACTCTCCATCATCGCTTCTGCCATACGCTTGGGAAGTCATTCCACTCGTGCCCATGCGCAGAAACCCAAATATCCAATAGATGACATTGAATGTCATGCTGCCTACCGAAATGGCTCCTATGTATGCGGCATCGCCCATATGCCCCACTATGCCCACATCCACCAGGCCAAGAAGCGGCACGGTGATGTTTGACACTATCGACGGTATGGCTATGGCAAGTATGTCTTTATCCAATTTATTCATGATTATTAAGTTGACTCAGATTATTTTCTTTCACGCAAATGAAAAATTTTATATTATTCATATTATCTCATCATCTCACACCTTAATGCTTTAACCCATATTGGTCATCAGGCCGAGACCTGCGCTTTGTTTATTCTTTCTGACTCTTGTCGGCATCTCGCTTCCGTCAGCATTTCATCATATGACCAGCTATGCCTTCAACGTGCGCATCGCAACTTGCTCAAAACAAGCTCCAACATGAATCAAGTTCTAATGATCGATTGTGATTTAATGAATTTGATTGCTTATATGAAATGTTGCAAAGTTACGCAATAATACCAAGAGTATACTGTTTTTCGCAGTTAATATTGTAAAATAGGATTATTGCATGTAAATTTGCGACATGAAAGCACCTGTAGCAATGTTTGTCTACAACAGAGCAGACAACACAAAAAAGACCATAGAGCATCTCCTTGCCAACGACATGGCAAAGGAGACTGACCTGTATGTGTTCTCCGACGGAGGCAAGGACAACAAATCATGGAGTGCCGTGAATGAAGTGCGTGCATACCTTCATGGAGTAAAGGATGCAGTTGACAAGTCGGGCGCGCTGAAGAGCATGACCATAATAGAGAGGAAGGAAAACATCTACCTCGAGCGCAACATCACCGAAGGAATCGCCGAAGTGTTTGAGAAGCACGACCGCATAATAGTGTTAGAAGACGACATCTGCACCTCACCATGGTATCTGCGCTACATGAACGATGCTTTCGACATGTATGAAGACGTGAAGAAAGTGATGCACGTGGCAGGCTTCACCAATCTTGCACTTCCTTATGAGAGCATCTACTTCACCCCACACATGTCGGGATGGGGATGGGGCACTTGGCGCGACCGCTGGCAAGAGCATTTCATCCACTACTCTACCCGCAAGGAGGCTCTCGAGCACATGAGCTGCGAAGACATATCGGCCATAGAGTACGGTGGGGCTTTTCCATGCCTGAAGAGTCTCGACAAGCGTCCCATACCATGGGACATATGCTGGGAAATTGCCATATACAAAGCAGGCGGACTGTGCCTCACGCCTTCCCGTACCATGGTGCGCAACATAGGGCTGCACAACGGCACGCATTTCCGTGCTTTTTCCATCCTGCAACGATTTGAGTTTGACCGCATGCCTCTGGACCACAGGCTGCATGTTCCATATGTGGACAACCCACAGAAGGATCCGCACATTGAAGCCATGTTTGCACAGGCCATAACCGACTGGGGCATACGCTACACTCTATTGGGCAAATGCGTGAGATACGTGTACAAGCTCCTATTGAGAAATTAGATGTTTGAATGCTTAGCGCATTGCACATAACCATGTTTTCTTGAGGCTTAATGCAATGCCGTTTCACACAGAGCGCAGATGTGGCACATACTGTCGTTGCATGCTCTTGCATCCATGCTTGTCACAGTTCTGGCATGTCTGCACAACCTCCTTTATCCTTGATAGCTTGCGCCACCACATAAGCGGTGGTCCATGCAGCCTGAAAGTTGAATCCACCTGTGACACCATCAATATCGAGCACTTCGCCCGCATAAAAGAGCCCAGGACGGGATTTTGACTCAAGAGTGCGTTTGTCTATGCTGTCGAGAGAGATGCCGCCGCATGTCACAAACTCATCCTTGTAATGACTGCGTCCAGCAATGGCATAAGCATCATTGGTGAGCACGTTGACCAGGCGGTTGACTCCTTTTTTTCCCAATTCTGAACAACGTTTGTTTTGCAGCTTAGCCTTGTCCAAAAGGTAATGCCACAGGCGTGACTGGAGATTGAACATGCGGATGTTGTCAACAAGTTTGGCTCCATTAGCTAACAGCATGGCCTCCACTTTCTTACGCACGTGCTCTGCGTTGGCCTCTCCCACCCAATTGACAAGGAGAGGCGACTCATAATCAGCCTCGGCCAGATGGATGGCTGCATGGCTTGAGAGTTTAAGTACAGCAGGGCCGCTCAATCCCCAATGAGTGATGAGGAGCGGACCTTGGGAATGATGCTTGGTGCCAGGAATGGATGTGATGGCATTCTCTACCACGACACCCATCATGTTGGTAAGCGCCTCATCATGAATGGTGAACGTGAAAAGACTTGGAGATAGCGGTGTGATGTCATCAGCTGGCATAAAGAAGCCCGAATGGGCGAACGAACTGCTGATTCCCCCTGTGGTCACAGCCACATAATCGTGCGATTGAAATAACGGCTCTATGCCATCGACTTTTGTGCCAGTGACAAGTTTGACGCCATGCTTTCGGGCTTCATTCATGAAGCAATCAATAATGGCATGGCTGTCTTGCGCTTTCGGAAACACGCATTGGTCATCCTGCACGACGAGCTGCACGCCATGAACCTCAAACCAGCGGCATGCATCTTTGGGACCAAACACCTTGAAGAGGCGTTTGAGCAAGGATGCGCCGCGAGGATACACCTGTTTCAAATCAGACACTTCAGCAAAACTGTTGGTGCAGTTGCACCGTCCTCCTCCTGATATCTCCACCTTCTTCAATGGACGCGATTGCTGCTCATATATAGTCACGTCAAGCTCAGGCATCATCTCCTTGGCGTTGATAGCAAGGAAGAATCCGGCAGCTCCTCCACCTATTATGGCAAGCGAAAGCGCCCTGCCCGCCGACGCTGTTGTCGGCGAGGAAGGCGCTTTCATCATTTCTTCATCCTCTTGCGGCGCCAATGCCGCTGAGGGCAGCGTGTTGCACGCATTATTTTTTAGCTTGTTCAAGTGCTGCGTTTATGTTAGGGCAGATATTTTCCTTACCCACCAGTTCTTCAAATCCGTTCTTAACCAGCACTCCATGCACATAGTCATTGACGCCTGAAAGAATAATCTTGATATTCTCTTTCTTCGACATGGCTATGAGATTGGTCAGGTTGTGCATGCCAGTAGAGTCGATGAACGGCACCCTGCGCATGCGTATGATGCGCACCTTCGGACGGTCATGCATCTGTCCCATGACATCCTCAAACTTATTGGCTATACCAAAGAAATACGGGCCATTTATCTCATACACCTCCACGTTTTCAGGTATAGTGAGACTCTCAATGTTTGGATTGGCAGCAAGATCAGTCTCTGCAGTTGGCTCAATCTTGTCATCATCTGTAAGCACGCTCACCTGTGTGGTCTCAGCCATACGGCGCATGCAGAGGAGACAAGCTATCATGAGTCCGACCTCGATAGCTATAGTGAGGTCGAAAATTACTGTGAGTATGAATGTGAGCCAAAGCACAAATGTGTCGCTCTTCGGATTGTGCAGCATCTCGCGTATAGTGCGCCAGCCGCTCATATTGTAACTCACCACCACAAGCACACCTGCCAGACAAGCCATAGGAATATACTTGGCGTATGGCATGAGGAAGAAATATATGAGCAAAAGAACAACGGCATGGATGATGCCTGCCACAGGCGTCTTGCCTCCATTGTTGATGTTTGTCATTGTGCGCGCAATAGCTCCTGTAGCAGGTATGCCGCCAAAGATTGGGCAGAGCACGTTGGCCACGCCCTGGCCTATCAGCTCTTGGTTAGAGTCGTGCTTATGACCAATTATACCGTCGGCCACCGTAGCAGAGAGAAGGCTCTCTATGGCACCAAGCACAGCTATGGTGATGGCTGGCGAGAGAAGGCCTTTTACTGTGTCCCAGTTGAGCGACGGGATGGCCGCCTCAGGCACAGATGGATTGATTTCAAAACGGTCGCCTATGGTGTCGACATGAATGCCAAAATAATTGGTCATGATGACGCCTGCCACCGTCATGACGATGATAGCCACAAGAGAGCCTGGCACCTTTTTGCTCACAAATGGAGTGAGAGCTATGATGATGACGGAGAGAAGACCCACTATGGCCGTGGCAAGGTCTATTGTGCCGAAGTTGTTGGCATAGCATATCCATTTCTCAACAAAATCGGCAGGCACGCTGCCATCGATATGCAATCCGAGAAGATCTTTCACCTGTGTGGAAAAAATGGTCACGGCGATACCGCTGGTGAAGCCCACAATGATGGGGTATGGTATGTAACGTATGATTGTTCCCAACTTAAGCACTCCGAGCAAGATGAGGAATAGGCCGGCGAGCACAGTGGCAATGGCAAGTCCTGTAAGCCCATATTGCTGTATGATGCCATAGATGATGACGATGAAAGCACCTGTAGGCCCGCCTATCTGCACACGGCTGCCTCCAAAAGCGCTGATGGCAAAGCCTGCGATTATGGCTGTAAGTATGCCTTTCTCCGGAGAGACTCCCGAAGCTATGCCGAAGGCTATGGCAAGCGGCAAAGCCACGATGCCAACAATAATACCAGCCATGAGGTCGGCCATAAACTTCTGTTTGTTGTAATTGCGGAGCGTGGAGAAAAGCTCCGGCTTGGAAAGATGAAGTATCTTCATTTTAAAAACTAAACTTTTACTTAAGTTCTACTTTCGGAAGTTAGGGGATGCAAATCAAGGAAACTGAGTTGCTTGTTGATTTTGGGCTTGACGTGTTTTCTTGCGATGCGTTCTTCGCCCGAATATCTCAGAATGGCATCGGCCACGTAATAACCTAGGTTGACTGGCACGGCATTGCCTATCATCTGTTCCACGTTCGTCTTCGTTCCCTTGAAATCGAAATCATCTGGAAAGGTTTGTATCATGCTTCTTTCGCGCGAGGTAAGAGGGCGAATCCCCTCCAAAGAGTCCACCGGGTCGCCAGGGTGGAGCTGATAACCTTGCGGCATAGGGCGGTTCACCCCACGGATGGTGGCGCTGGGCTCTGCAGTGCTGAAGATACCACGTCGTGCATAGCTGCGTGGATGGCGATAATAATACTTGATGTCGAGCTTGTCGCCGAAATACTCTGCCACCGTCATCTCATGGTCGGAGAGGTTGGACAGGAGGGTAGCCTTGATGAAATCGTCTTGTTCTCCCAACTTACCTATCATGACAAAACGTTTGCGTTTCTGGGGCACTCCGCACAAGGCTGCATTGAGAACGGTATAGGTGAGTCCGTACCCCGCTGCTCTAAACACAGCTAGCGCATTCTGGAGTTTTTGGGTCTTGAGAATGCGCTCCACGTTCTCCATTACAAACCATCGAGGCTTTATCTCGGAGATTATGCGTGAGTAGCATACGGTTAGGTCCCCTCGTCCATTGTCCTCGTTGCGCTTTCCCGCAGAAGAGAAGTCCTGGCACGGAGGTCCACCTATAATCATATCTGGTTCAAACTGGCGAATTTTCCCCACAGACTCTTCTACGTTTGCCAGGTCGGCTCTGAAGGCAGGGTGAGTGAAGTTGCTTCTATATACTTCCAAAGCGGAAGCCCAGTTGTCGAAACCAGCCACCACGTCCATGCCGGCCTTCTCGAATCCTAGGCTTAGTCCGCCGCAGCCACAAAATAAATCTACTACTTTCATCTAATAATGATTCTTCTTATTCTTTTTCAAATAATTCAGGATGACTAACAAGGTATGCATCGAATCTTCTCTCTGGGCGAAGTAGTTTCTGGCCATCGCCCAGTATGATGTTCTTGATTTCATACTTGCTTATTCTTGGTGACTCTAGCTCTGCCGACTTAAGAAATGGATTGGTCAACTTGCCGCTTATGGCGAAGGCCTTGTCTGTTTTGTACTTGTAGGAGAGGCTGTTCACGATAGCTGTATAATTGAACTTGCCGAACTGCGTGAAGTCCCATAGCATCTTATAAAGCCAGATGATGGTTCGCTGGTTTCTCGAAATGTCATCTTCGGAAGATGCCTCTCTTAACGCCATCTGGATGACTGACAAATTGGACCATACGAAGACATCAAGACAGTGCTCGTCCAAGTCGGTGAGTTTGCGGTCGGTCTTCCAAATTGGTTGCATGATGAGTGGCACTTGCTTGCCTGTTAGGTCGCTGGAGACATTGAGTATGGCTTGCTTGATTGCTTCGAAATGTGGAGCCACTTGCCTGATCTCTCCCCAATTCCTGATTTCCTCACCAATGGTGTTCAGTATGTCGTGTAGGTTCATCTTTCCCCTCGGGGTGTCGTAGCAAGCGCAAATACTGCATGCAACAAACAAAATTGTAGGCGAACGAACTACAATCTCACTGCCATACTCAGAGTCGGTCAAATCCTTTGTCGTGTTGTCGGGTAGGGTGGTCAACTTGACTTCGAGACCGCAAAGAGGGGTGGAGTTGGAGCGGTTGATCATCACGAGGTCTATCTTCTCTTTCTTGCTCGCCGTGTAATACTGTTCATAAGGGTAATACCCTGCCTCGTAGTCATAGTAGGCATCCTCGCTCAAGGGGTCGATGCCCAGTAGTGCTGTGGCAGTGATGGGCTTGTGAATAATCTCGTTCTTGCGGTTGGTGCAGATGAATACGGGACTCAGCCCTTTGTTGCTCATGTAAGCCACAAGGGAGGCTGGGAAGGAACTGTTGAACTGGTTCTTTCCCCACGATTCCTCGTATCTGTAATCTCGGCTTGAATACTTTTGACCGAACAAACCTGGGTCAACGCCCTCTATCAGCTGTACTTTTAGCTTGTTTTTCTTTGCCATGCTGTTCACATTATGTTGTTATATACGATTCCACAAATGTCATAGGCTTGATACTATGGCAAGCTATCCTTTTTGGGGTATAAGCCAGACATAAGCCTATTTAGTCTCCAAAGGTATTCAAAATATGTTATTATATCAATGTGTGTCGCTCTCTTATATCTTTTATCCCATTGGATCTTTCGTGAATCTCATAAGGGTGCACTTCCTGGATGCCTACAGGACATTATCATTATTCATGGCCAATAGGCATCACTTCTTCAAGACCGATCTAAACACGAACCAAGCGTGAACGAGCATCGTGCGCACCATGCCATAATGCTTGCACATGATGCCGTAACGCTCATGCAAAGAGGCTTTGTGATTGGCGGTGGTCATTCCTTCGCTGAGATAATCGGCCACAGGCTGGCGCACATACATGTTGACCATGCCAAGTTTTTCACATTCTTTCATGCAGCGTATGCACCAGTCGAAATCAGCAGAGAAACGGTATGACAAATCATACGTCTGCGCTATGCGCCTGTTTACATAAAAAGCCTGATGACACACTAACATGCCCCACAAGAATGAGTGCCATGTCAGCGATGATGGCGGCGTCAAGCGGCGATGGCGCAAGAAATGGCCTTGCTCATCCACAATGTCCGTATCGCCATACACCACGCCAGCTTTGCCTCCTTCTGAAGCCATAGCTATGCGCTGCAGCGTGCTTGCATCATGGAGCGTGTCGCCTGCGTTGAGGAAACACACATATTGCCCTGTGGTCAATGCCAAGCCTTTGTTCATGGCATCATAAAGCCCATTGTCGCGCTCACTCAAGTATAGTTTTCCACCGCCCACATTCTCACCTACAGGCAAATAGCCATGACTGCGTGCCACATCCACCGTGTTGTCCTTGGAACCGCCATCTACAATGAGATGCTCCACGTCGGCATAGGTCTGGGCTTCCACACTCGCTATGGTGCGCTCTATGTGCGCCCCTGCATTATATGTCACCGTGACTATACTTATTCTCATACAGTTGTATATATTTATCAGCTACAGCATCTTCACTATATTCACGCAGCACCTTCTCACGAGCATCCTTGCCAAGCATGCCTTCTGCGTCATTATCCAGTGTCCACAATATGCCATCGGCAAAATCGGCAGCATCCTTGTATCTTGCCACGTATCCGTTGCGCTTATGGTCTATCATCTCTGGTATGCCGCCCACATCAAAGCCCACGCACGGCGTGCCGCATGCCAACGCTTCCATAATAGTGTTGGGCAAGTTGTCTTGCAGAGATGGAGTGACATAAACATCCACGGCATTATACAGTTGCACCAACTTGCGGGGATCGCTCACATAACTGACAGGTATAGTGTCCACAGGCACGAGACCTGCCACCGTGTCGGCCTTGCCCCCTACAACCACCAGCACAATATTGCCAGCCTCGCCTTTTTTCTTGATGATGGACAGAGCATCTGCCATGTATTGGAAACCTTTGCGCTCATCTGTGATGCGTTGGCAGCCAAACAGCAGGAGGCGTTTGTCGCACGGCAGGCCAAACTGTTCACGTGCCTCAGTTTTGTCCATAGGCATGAAAATGGTGGAGTCGATTGCATTGGGCACATTGACCACCTTATGACCGCGGGTAAGCACAGAAGTCTTTGCCAAATTGGCCATCCAGCGGCTGCATCCCACAAAGGTGACAGGAGCATTCTCATACATTAGTTTTTTCTTATTGAAAAGACGACGTGCATAGTCGCCCAGCAATCCAGCACGAAGCTGTGGACACCGTTGGCATTGGCTCTGATACTTGCAGCACTCATTAGAATAATGGCACACACCTGTAAAATACCATTGGTCATGCATGGTTATCACCACAGGCTTGCCTGAATGGAGTATTTTGCCAATGTCATCCATCGAAAGAAAACCTTGGTTGACCCAATGCAGATGTATCACATCAGCACGCTTGAAATCGGGGCAAGACGTCACATCTGTGCCAGCATTAGCTATGTCTACAAGAAAAAGTTTTTTCAAACAGAAGCCGTTAGCTATAAATATGCACAGGCGTTCCCATACGAAATGAAGCGAATGCTTCCAGCATGAGCCAGCCGTCACCACTGTCAAGTGGTCTGTCTGCTTGTCGCGCACAAGCATCCTGGCCTTGACTCCTTTTTTCTTCAATGCCTTCATAAGACGGGTTGCAGCAATGGCCGCTCCGCCTATCCTTTCTGATGTATTGATGATAAGTACTCTCATGATATGCTTTTTCCCATGCAAAGTTACGCATTATTATCCACAAAACAGGCCTCTCGCTCCATGAAACATCTCTGCAGCATTCTTTTTTCATTAAAAAACTAAAAAAACTCTTCTCTCAATGCTTCAATCTCGACAAAATGTATTACCTTTGCAATCGTTTTCAGAGATGCCGTCTGTTAACCAGAAAGAGTGCGGCATTTCACGAAAGAAAACTCTGCTTCAGTAGCTCAGTTGGTTAGAGCACATGACTGTTAATCATGGGGTCGTTGGTTCAAGCCCATCCTGGAGCGCAACAAACCAATGAAGCCTGCAAGCATAAGCTTGCAGGCTTCATTGGTTTTCACATTTCATAGCCGCACCATATTTGCATCTCCACCAAAAAAGCTGCAAATCAAGCCTAAAGCCGTCATCCGACTCATGTTTGATTCTCTCCATCCTTCAAGATAGCAATAGTGCGCGCCACAGCATCCTTCATCGAATAGCGCGGACGCCAGCCTATTGATTTGATACGGGCATTATCGAGTATGGCCTGGGTGGCTATGGAGAATCCCTTGGATTCTGTCGCTGTGGGAAGGTCAAACACAACCGACTTGCCAGCAGCCTCAGCACAGATGCCTGCGAAATCCTTCAAATGGACGTTGCATCCTTCGGCTGAGATGTTGTATGGCACCCCTGCCTGGCCATGCAGGAGCACATGAAGCATGGCCGACACGGCATCAGCCACATACGTATATGAGAAATGCTGCATGCCCTCACTCTTCAGCACTATATCCTCGCCTGCTACAGCTTTGTTGATGAATTGGGAAGAAGCCTTTGAATCAGCAGGGAGCATGGTAGGGCCAAACACACGGCTGAGCCGCACTATCTTCACCTTGGCCCCACGCTCTGATATGTACGACTGGCACATGGCCTCGCTCACACGCTTAGATTCCGTATAGCATGAGCGGCTATTGGCAAGGTTGAGCTTGCCTGTGTAGTCTTCCGTGAAAACATCATCACCAACTGCGTTGCCATACACTTCCACCGTAGACAGATAGAGCACTTCTGCCCCACTCTGCACCGCCTTGTCGAGAGCGTGCTCCGCCCCTTTCACATTTATCATTATTGTCTCTATGGGATACTGCGAATAAGCAAGCGGATGCGTGTTGCTCGCCCCTGGTATAATGTAATCAGCCTGAATGCATGAAGGCAAAGGCTGACACACATCCTGCTCCACAAACTCAAACAAAGGGTTGCCCAAATACTCCCCAAGGCGTTGTGCTGCCTTTTGCTTGCTGCGTCCAACGGCATACACCTTTATGCCATGGCCTATAGACATGAGGACATCTATCAGACATACGCCAATAAGCCCAGTAGCTCCTGTGACAAGGAAACTCTTTCCATACAGGGCCTCAATGCCTGGCGTGGAGAGGATGGCACGGATGTCTTCCTGATATAACGGATGATTCTTATTCATATGCATGTGCGCTGTGGTTTGTTATTCGTGAAGAAAAATGACATGATATCATGACATTATACAAATAAGCTTATAATCAAGTTTCTATACATTATTTTATCAAGGCGAGACGCACTCGTATTTGGAGACCCACTTGACATGTGGCATCATATATATAATATAATGTGTGCTGCATCATATAGCAAATACGCTTGGCTTTCACACAAACGCTTATATAATTATTTCAGCCAATTGTCCTTGTCCATCTTTATGTAGCTCTTGAACATCTCAAGATCATCCTTGGTGGTGAGTTTGATGTTCTTGTCTGAGCCAGCGGCAAAATGGAGTTTCACACCAAGCTCCACCATCATGGTGTTCGTGTATGCAGAGCCGTATATGCCGATTTCCTTCTCGTATGCCTCATGATATTTCTCATCAAGAAGATGGAACTTATAAGCCTGCGGCGTGGCCACACGGCGAAGCGTCTCTCGAGGAATATATTGCAGCGTGGTTGTCTCATCGTCTGGGTTGACTATGAAAATCTGCTCGTTATATGGCATGGAAGTGACCCCATTGCCATATTCATCACATTTGGCTATCACATCGCTCAACACAGAAGGCTCTATAAGAGGGCGTATGCCATCATGAATGATGATGTTGTCTCCTGCCTCGGCCTTGCCCTCAAGGTTGTACACTCCGTTGCGTATGCTTTCTTGGGCCGTTGAGCCAGCTCCTGCAATCCATTTCAGTTTCGTTATGTTGAATTGATTGGCGTATGCCTGCACCACGCTTTCCCAACCTTCTATACACACCACTTCTATGGCGTCTATCTGCGGATGGCGCTGAAAACTCTCAAGGGTGTATATTAGTACAGGCTTGTCATACACATTGATGAACTGCTTTGGAATGTCCTGTCCCATGCGGTTGCCCACTCCACCCGCTATGATTATCGCTATATTCATGTTCTTTTAATTATCAGGTTGATCAAGATAAGGTTGGATATATATGGCATGTATATGACGTTTATCCACTGGGGGCACGTCCATGTAGTTCTTATACAGATCTTTCAGATAAGCATCAGGATTGGCTGGAGCAGAAAAAGTCTTGCCCTCAAACTGTATGCTTCCTATGGGGAATATGGAGTCTTGCCTGTGCATTATGCCATATCCATTGTTGATGAGCACATTCGACATGTATGTGTCATGCGGACGAAAGGCAGCGACCATGCTCCACAGAACTTTGCAGCACAGGTATTTCGCTCCGAAATAGAAAAATTCAAAGAAAGAACGTGCAGAATAATAATGCTGCGCATGAAGTATGCTGTAGCTGACAGATATGCCTTTAGCCACTTTCTTTACCCATGAGCGCGGCACTGTGGGATAATCAATGAATGGAAAGATATCGACATAAAGCCCCTTCTGATAATCAGCATTAAAGGTGTCTGTGCTTTCAATATAGAGCGAATTCATGTCGCGCACCTTCACTATCGGCTCTTTCGACTGCGGATCACTCAAGGGGGTCTGCAGAAACAGGCCATCAGGCAGTTCGGATGGAGCCACCTTGACAAACTCATCAAGGGCTTCCTTACGCATGGCTATGTCTATATCGTCATCCCATGGTATGAAGCCACCATGGCGCACAGCACCAAGTATGCTGCCGCCATCAAGCCAATATTCAATGCCATGCTTCTTGCAGATGCCGTCGATGACCTCAAGAATGCCCAACTGCTTGAGCTGGCACTTGCGGAGATTTCGCTTCACGTTTTCTGTCAGATAATCATTTTTCATTTCTGTTTCTGTATTTCACCCTCAAGAAGGTATCCTGCATTTCATTTGTTGACGAGAGAGTATCATTCCACACTCATTGCTGATGGATTATTGCATTTCTCATAAAACATGTTATCCTATAATATTTCATTACAGCCAAAACATAATGCAAATTTAGCCAATACTTTCCTTTCAGCCAAGGATAAAATAGCAAATTCACAGCAACAGAAAGAAAAAAACACGTTTTATTCAAAAAAAAATAATAAATATTGTTTTGTTCATGAAAAACATATTATATTTGCCAGCAGAAGAATGTCCGCAACCCTACTCCATGTGGCACGTTGCTTCGTTACATAACACAAATTATTAACCAGTTCGGGCAAGGAGTGGCCTGCACAAAAACCTTATTATTCACGACTATGAGAAGTATAAAATTTTTCACATACGTGCTTCTTCTTTCAGCACCAAGCTTAGGCTTGATTTCATGTGGCGACGATGATCCTTCTGACGATGGCAGCAACGGCTCGGGCACAGAGACACCTGGAGGACCAGAAACACCAGGAGGCAGTTCCACACCTCTCACTTCTTACGAACAGAAGCAGAAGCTCGAAAAGGTCGCGATGGACTTCATGAACATGGTTCCATCATCAGACTTTGACAGGATGCATGATCTTGCCGAGTATATCAGAGAAGAATATTCCGACTACGAGTTTGAGGACGATTCTCAATTTGAGAATGACATCTATGATGAACTTGTGAAATATGTTGGAGAAGACACAGAGACAAAAAAAGATCCTTGGGGCAATATCATCCGTTACGAATACACCGACTACAACCTGCTCGTTGTCCTCTCCAACATCACAGGACACTTCGAGGCTGACAAGTCGAGCCGTTCATGGACTTACACCAAAGCCAACGATCTGCAGTTTGCCGTCAAAAACAAAGCAGGCCAAAAATGTGTGGCAAAGCTCACATCAAGCGGCAAGACAAAGGATGTGTACATCGGCAAGATTGAAGAATATGACGACTATGATTATCCTGATGGAGGCGGAAGTATCATCACAGAATACATAGACAGATACAACACTACCGTAAGTGTGCCAGAGCATATCTGCTTCACCTTCACAGAAGGAAGCGAGACTATTGTCAAAGTTGACGTGAACATCAACATTTCTAATCTCGATGGCAACACCTTCAACTTCGCAAAGAACAGCTTCGACCTTTCTGCAAGCATCGAGACAAATATTGGTTATCAGATATCCCTCAAGCAATTGGCTTACAAGGGAAACAAGTCTGTTGCCATGGAATATAATGTCACCAAGAATGGTGTGAAGCTCGTCAACATGAATGCCTCAACCGACATTTCCGGCATTCCTTCATTCACCGTCAAAGACCTTGTGGAGGACAACACTCCAGATGATCTGAAAGACATGGAAGACAATGGCAGCAACGCAAACAATGCTTATGTAAGCGTCAACATCATGGACAAAGTGAAGGTGATGGGCAAGGTGAAGAATGTGCGCAGATATGTTGAAAATCTGATTGACGCAGACGAAAACGACGAGAACGAGGGCAAGTTCAAGTCATACATCAACCAGGCCAACGAACTTGCCGACATCAACATATATTATGACAACAAGTCGACAAAGCAGGCTAAGGTTGAGCTTGAGCCATTCGAGGATTCTTATTACTATGGCAAATATTGGTATGCAGATTATGTGCTCCGATTTAACGATGGCTCTACTTACAGCACATTCGACACCTTCTTCGGCGGCAACGAATTCAAAGATGTGGTTAAGAAATTCGAGAAGCTCATGGAGAACTACAAGGAACTGCTGGGCATCGAGGATGACGAGGATGACGAATACTATCCTGTCTCTCCAAATTATCCACAATACTAAACAAGGCCCACGCCTTTCAGCAAGGGCAATACCCTCATAAGCCGAAAAGGCACATGATGCATAAATTCACATCATATATCATTGCCATGCTCTGCATCTCCTCAGTTTCAGCACAGAAGACTGAGAAGATGCAGGGCATCATTTTAGACAGTGTGCTTGTGAAGAGCGCAAGACGAACACTTCATACCACAAGGACATCCAGCGGCTCGCTGCTGTGGGACATGAAGATGATGGACGACATGCCTAAGATTCTTGGCAATGCCGACCCCATGCATTATGCGCAAATGCTTCCAGGCATACAAACCAACAACGAATACAATGGAGGCATACACGTGCAAGGCTCGGACAATGAGCACAACGAGACGGCTATCAATGGCGTGCCCATATATAATGCCAGCCATCTGCTCGGTTTCTTCTCCACCTTCAACGCTTCACACTACAAGTCGCTGTCGCTCAACGAAAGCGCACAGACGGCAGACTTCTCTAACAGACTTGGCGCACAACTGAACATGCTTTCAGACAATCAACTGCCCGACAGCATGAATGTCGACGCATCAATAGGACTCATATCCTCACAGGGCACCATGCGCATCCCTGCAGGCAAACATTCAGCCCTGACAGTCTCTGCCCGCGCATCATACATCAACACTCTGTATGGCTCATGGCTCGAAGCTGATGACACAGGCATCGACTACACATTCTACGACCTCAACGCCACCTATATGTACAGAATGAACAACAAGCACACTTTCTTGCTTGACGCGTACATGGGTGAAGATGATGCCAAGATGCGCGACAAAGATTATCAAGCGACCATGCATGACAAATGGGGCAACGCCATGGCTGCTGCACATTGGAAATATGATGACGACAAGGACAACAGCCTGCACACGACCTTGTATGTAACATCTTACAGAAACAGACTGAGCGCCGACATGATGGACGAACGCTACATGGTGTCGTCACGCATTACCGATTATGGCATCAGATGCAATGCTGCCTTCGGCAACATGACATGCGGAGCAGATGCCATACTGCACGACATACGTCCCATGCGCATCGGCAACAATCAGAGATACAACACCACACAGGCCAATAATGGGCGCAGTTCTTCTGCAGAAGCATCGGCATATGCCAACTATCAGCTATGGCTATCAGACCATTCGCTCATCGAGGCTGGACTGCGAGGCAACATCTACTTTCATGGAGGCAGAACATACCAATCGGCCAACCCATCTGTCAGACTCACCCACTACACGAGCAACACCAAGTACACTCTCGCATACGCCACCAGACACCAATATCTATTCCAAACCGGATTCTCCGACGCAGGCATGCCCACAGAGTTTTGGCTTCCTGCATGCAAAGCCCACATGCCGCAGCATGCCCACGGCATCACAGCTCAAACAGAAACATACCTGTTAGGCAGGCGGTATCAATTGTCCTTTTCTGCCTACTACAAGCGACTTTACAACCAAATAGAATATGGCGGCACCGCACTTGACATCGTCAACAGCAACTACGACCTCAACGACAATCTTCTGCATGGAGACGGACACAACTACGGAGCCACAGCCATGCTCAGCAAATGCACAGGACGACTCACAGGTTGGATATGCTATTCCTTCGGCAAAGCAAGACGCACATTCGTCATAGATGACAAGAAGGACTCTTACCCAGCGAACCACGACAGAACACACGAGGTGAATCTGGTGGCAACCTACGCCACGTCACGCCATTGGAGCTTCGGCACCACAATGGTAGCGTGCTCAGGCACACCATTCACAGCTCCCCAATGCGCTTATATCCTCAACGGGAACATCGTGGCACAGATGGGCGAGCACAACGCAAACAGACTGAAGGCTTACATGCGGATAGACTTGTCGGCCAACTACAAATGGCATACAAGGCACAACAATGAGCAAGGGGTAAACTTGTCTCTCTACAATGTGCTCTGCAGGAATAATGATTTGTTCCATTTTGTCAGGACCAACAAGCACAACGAGATGTATTACAAGTCGGTGCATTTCGTGAGTCCGATACTTCCATCAGTAAGTTACTTCATCAAACTATAAGAATAAGAAGATGTGTTCATGAAACCAATATACATTATTACAGCTGTCATCATCCTATGTTTCTCAGGATGTGACGACGGATATTTTGCAAAGCCAAAAGAGTCTATGATAGTAGAAGGTTGGATTGAAGACGGAGAGTTTCCAGTAGCAATCATCACAAAGTCGCTTGTGATATCAGAAGACGAGACGTCACTTGAAGACCTGTCTGACCATCTGCTGCGATGGGCTGTGGTGAGAGTGTGCGATGGAGAAGACACAGTCACCCTCACAGGCAAATACGACAAGGGATATTACCCTCCTTTCATATACACCACAGGACGGATGCGCGGCAAAGCAGGCAGACATTACACTCTGCTCGTTGACTATAAAGACATGCATGCGGAGGCTTCCACATACATCCCGGAGCCACCCACTATCGACTCATTGAGCATGCAACTGGCACAGGGAAGCGATACCATATACTCCATAAATGCCCACTTTGCAGACACAGCCACACCGCATAGCTACTATCAGATGTTTGTAAAGACAGGTTCTGCAAACAAGCAATACCATGCCACATATCTGGGCAACTTTGACAGCGAAGTGCTCAAAGCCCACAACAGCATATCAGTACTTCAGCCACACTTGATGATGAACAAGGATTACAAGACTTATTTCACCTCTGGTGACACCGTGTCCGTCAAGCTGGCCAGGATAGACAGCACATCATTCGCATTCTGGAATGCCTATGAGAAAAAAGTTGCGCTTGGCGACAACATGATGTTCCCATACACACGCAATCTGCCATGCAACATAAAAGGCGCGCTCGGCTATTGGTGCGGATATGGCACATCTACACGCAACATCATCCTGCCTTAGAGCAGCATCCATGCCAAGCGATTATGCTTTATTCACTTCTTGCCGAACAGATATTCCTTAAACAATGGACTCACTCGCAGAATATTGCTCACAAGCAGACAGAAAGCTATGACAACAAGCCCCATGCCCACAGCCAGCACAATCTCCACAACGAAATTGGGATGGTTCACATTCAGCCATCGTCCAACCTGAGGCAAAGAGGGTAAGAAGATGAAATGGAGCAGATACACGTCAAGTGTCCTCGTGCCTATATACTGAAGAACTTGCCCCACCCTCTTCTGCTTGGAGAAGTGCTCCTGATAATGACGGAACACCATCACCACCATCAACATAAGAGTGTACATGGCAAAGGTGCGAGGGAGATTAACCCATTGTCCTCTTGTGATGTGCCATTTGAAAATTTCCGCGCAGCACACGAATGCGATGACTGCAATCACGGAGAAGAACCACCTGGTGTCAAAAAGCCTTTGCGCATGTTCCCATGCCCTGTGCACAAGATTGCCAAAAACAAAGAAATGCATGAACTTCATCGTCTCGAATAAAGAACTGCACATCATGAAATCGTTAGCATACCATTTGCCAACAGTATTTGGCATATAGAGCAATTGGTATGCCACAAGGCTCATCACCCACAAGACTACGACAGCCACATGTTCAGCCCGCTTGCTCACATGCTGTGCCAAACCTGCCACAGTGTAATAGAAGACAAACATGTGCAAAAGCACCCAAGTGAACCAATATCCGCCCTTAGTCGGGCTATGCATACATTTTGCCAGTCCTTCGAAGAAAGGCAATTTGCCCCTTAGCACGATAAACACGCACAAGAACACCAATGCTGGCAAAACCTGCACCTTCACCTTCTTCCACACCAACGAGGAATAATTGTCCATTGTCCATGTCCATCTGGCCTTATATGCCAAAAAACCGCTCACAAAGAAAAAAAGCGGCATGCGGAAAAGCACAAGAAACGGCAAGGATGAAGATATTTTCTCCGACTCACTAAATCCAAACTGAGCCACATGATAAGCCACAACAAGTATCATAGTGAAACCTCTCATGGCATCAAGCCATTCCATCCTCACCTTGCAAGGCATGACGGCAACATCAACGTTTGACACACCAACCACCTTGCAGCCTGAATTATCTGCTGCACAGACTGTATTATCTGCCACGGTATTCCTCCAACATTTTTACAAGTTTATCACTCTTGCCACTCACCAACTTGCGGGTGAACATGCGTCCGCTATTCATCAGCACATCATAATCCGCCTCGTCCATAATCTTGATTACAGGTTCGTAGATGATGAAATGCAACGGCGTCAAGGCTGCCAGTCCAGGATATTCACCCTCTGTGAGAATGCATTTTTTTGCCCAAGATGGCGAATTGAACGCAATGGTCTGTATCAAGGTCTCGGCCGCCCCGAAAGAATCCCGAAAATATCCAAGCACCTCTGGAGTGTTGCAGAACACATCAAGCACATGCTCGGCAAGCTCTTGGCTGATGCACCACCATGCGCTTCCCTTGTAGAGTTTCCATCCATTGGACAGATGAAGTTTTTTCTTCAATCCGAAGAGTGCCTTAAGCTGGCGACACGCTATGCCAAGACGCTGGTTCGCCATGTTGCTCAAGAATGGCAAGGCAAAGAATGGGCGTGACGTGCGGTAAAGCTTTTGCTGCTGAAGGTTTATGTACGGCGTGTCCATGCATATTCCCTGCAATATTTCCCTGTCGCCCTGCTGTTCCAGCCATGATGTGATGCGCTCGTTGCTCCAAAGAGGATAATCCATGCCTGAGAGGAAAAAGATGCGGTCAAAATGCACTGGAAAGTCGACTGCAGCAGCTATGAGCCTCATCTGGTAAAACACCTCTATTATGGTGCCCCAACGCACATCATACCTGTCCTCAAGGAAATGCACACGTGGAGAATATATGGCCGACTTGAAAGGCGTGATGTCCGTCTTGGCATCAATATGGATGAAAAAGTGGGCATCAGGATGAAGCGCTTCCACAAGCCTCTTGAGCTGCGGCGCATCGGTATGCGCAGATATAAGATATGCTATATTCATTTTTTAAACCTTCCGCTTAAGTATGGGACTTTCTCAACATACGGCACTAACCAAGTGCAAATGCAAAACACAAACACAAGCAACACTATGAAATCGTTGTAATGTCCATAGATGCTGTGGCCAAAGCAAATATGGGTGAAACGATAAAACTGCAGAATCGGATAGTGGGCTACAAAATATACCATTGAGTGCTGGCCAATGTAGTTGATCACAGGCACACGACCCAAAGGCAACTTGAGCAGCAAGCCCGACAGTCCAAGAAGAATGATGACCGTATTAACAAATGCTGCGATTGGCACACCCTCAAAACGATTGGTAGACATGATATACTCGCCATGCCACAACACATTCAGCACTATGAAGGCGATGATAAGCACAGAAGACACGGAGATTGTGGCCCCACGTCCCATGCGCTCTATAAGCCAGCGCCATGTACGTCCCATATTGAAGAAGAACACACCCATGAACACATTGCTAAGGCTAAGAGGCAACGGATTGTCCTTTGTCCACAGCCAATAGCTCACAAAAGGACATCCAAGGATTATCACGGTCTGAAATACAGATATAGGCTTTACTATATGTATTTTTTTTATCAGATGCACCAATACGTAGGCCGAGAAGAACGACATGAGGAACCATACAGGCTCATTGCCCATGAACGAACTGGTGTTCCACAGATGGCTCCACTCTGTTGGTTCTATAGGCTTGCCATAACGATTTATCTCAAAAGGAAGAAATGCCATGTAAATCACAAAGCCAATAGTGCCCCAGACCACATAGGGGGTAAGCAATCGTTTCGCTTTGTCTTTCACATACTCTTTCGTGTCGCCGGATACTGTCTTGTTGAAGTAGCCTGCCTTGAAAAAGAAGAAACACATGAAGAAGAATGACCAAGCCATCACTTCCTTCCACCATTCATCATTCTTGTGTCCACAGAAAGTGATGGTGTGCAGGCATATCATACGGATGATGCAGATGCCGCACAAAAAGTCGAACGTATGGTTGCGTTGTTTCATAGACTAAGTTTTTTCTCGTGAATGGGAAATACACAGTAAGCAGGTTTCATCATCACATCAGACGCTCTTTGACCACATGGGCACTTCCGGCATGTCAACAGCAACCCTGCCGAAAGCATCAAGAATTCAAATACAATGACTAATTGAGGTTAGATTCTATTTTAATGACCTACTTAAAGACAATTCCTTGTCGCAAAGGCATCTCACATAATCAGACTCGTCCTCAGCCAGAATATCTGGCTGAGACGACGGTCTGTAGTTAGTAGAATATTATTATTTGATGCTAGTGTACACATGCAGACTTACAACCACATATATAAGCACAGTAAATTATTACCTGTGAATTATCATTATATATTCATGAAGCCCACATATGGAGGTACGCATCAGCACACCTGGCTTCCGCCCTTCACAGCATGCTCCACTGTTGTGACACTTATGGTGCCATCCCAGTTTTCCGCTGAGAGTATCATGCCCTCGCTCACCAGTCCGTTCTTGAACTCACGAGGAGCCAAGTTGGCAATGAAGAGGACTTGCTTGCCCACGAGAGCCTCTGGCTCATACCATTGTGCTATGCCGCTCACGATGACACGTCCATTTGGAGTGCCGTCATCAATCTTGAATTTCAGCAGTTTCTTCATCTTCGGCACTCGCTCGCATTCGAGCACAGTACCCACACGGATGTCGAGTTTGCTGAAATCATCGAATGACACAGTATCTTTCACAGGAGCCACCTCTGCATTTGCTTCGGCATTAGCCCTCACAGTAGCCTCAAGCTTGTCAACCTGCATCTTTATCACATCGTCCTCAATCTTTGAGAAAAGGAGCGATGGCTTGCCAAGCTTCTTGCCTGCAGGCAGAAGGTCAGTCTTGCCAAGCTCTTCCCAATTGAGTTCGTCCATGCAAATCATCTCGCGCAGCTTGGCAGATGAGAATGGCAGGAACGGCTCGAAGGCTATAGCGAGGTTGGCTGTAAGCTGAAGAGAAATGTATATGATGGTCTTCACGCGCTCTGGATCCGTCTTGATGACCTTCCATGGTTCCTCGTCAGCAATGTATTTGTTGCCTATGCGGGCAAGGTTCATGGCCTCCTTCTGCGCATCGCGGAACTTGAAGTTTTCCAAGAGAGCCTCCACCTTCTCTTTCACGCTTGCAAACTCGCTCAAAGCAGCACGGTCGTTGTCTGTCAGTTCGCCGCACTCAGGCACAATGCCATCATAATATTTCTGTGTGAGCTGAAGAGCACGGTTGACGAAGTTGCCATACACAGCCACAAGCTCATTATTGCAGCGAGCTTGGAAATCAGCCCATGTGAAATCGTTGTCCTTTGTCTCCGGAGCGTTGGCTGTGAGCACATAACGAAGTTCGTCCTGACGGTTTGGAAGTTCCTCAAGATACTCATTGAGCCAAACAGCATAGTTCTTTGACGTGGATATTTTATTTCCCTCAAGATTGAGGAATTCATTAGAAGGCACGTTGTCAGGCAGGATGTAGCCGCCATGCGCCTTGAGCATTGTCGGGAATATCAGGCAATGGAACACGATGTTGTCCTTGCCAATGAAATGTATGAGTCGGCTGCCCTCGTCTTGCCACCACTTCTGCCATGTCCCCCACTTCTCAGGCTCATTGTCGCATAGTTCCTTCGTGTTGGATATATATCCGATAGGGGCATCGAACCACACATAAAGCACTTTGCCCTCAGCACCTTCCACTGGCACAGGAATGCCCCAGTCTAAGTCACGGGTCATAGCGCGTGGCTGCAAGTCCATGTCAAGCCACGACTTGCATTGGCCATACACGTTTGAACGCCACTCTTTATGTCCTTCAAGAATCCATTTCTTGAGCCACTCCTGATAGTCGCCAAGAGGAAGATACCAGTTTTTTGTGGCGCGCAACTCGAGCGGATTGCCTGGATTGTTCTTGTTGGTCGGATTGATAAGTTCTGAAGGAGAGAGTGTTGCTCCGCACTTCTCGCATTGGTCGCCATAAGCTCCTTCAGCTCCACAACGCGGACAAGTGCCCACGATATTGCGGTCTGTGAGAAACTCGCCTGTCACAGCATCGCAATACTGCTCTTCTGTCTTTTCCACAAGTTTGCCATCATCATAGAGCTTGCGGAAAAAATCAGATGCGAACTTATGATGGATGTCACTCGTGGTGCGGCTATACACATCGAATGAGATGCCAAAATCCTCAAACGACTTCTTTATTATGCCGTGATAGCGGTCCACAACATCTTGCACAGTGATGCCTTCTTTCTTCGCGCGGATTGTCACAGGCACGCCATGCTCATCTGAGCCACCAACGAACATCACCTCTCTGCCTTTCAGACGGAGGTAACGCACATATATATCTGCTGGCACATACACACCTGCCAGATGGCCTATATGCACAGGTCCATTAGCATATGGGAGTGCCGCTGTCACAGTTGTTCTTTTGAATTTATTATCTTCCATTATCTGAGTTAATTTATATAATCGGTGACAAAGTTACAAAAAACGCTTGACATGCAAAGCGTTTCACTCTGATATTATTGACATGCCTGCACAAGCATGAGCCAAACGGCTTTGAAAACCAACATGCGTTTTGCAAAAATGTCATAAAAAAAGGTCGGCACTCACGTGCCGACCACCAACAAAAACTTTTGATATGAATATAGTGTGTGAATGTATATACAATATCATTAGAACTTGAAGTAGATGCCAAGCTTCAACTCGTTGTCGAGGTCAAAGCCAAATGTGTTGGTCTTAACATTTCCATACTTAGAGAACTCCCAACCAATACCACCAAGTCTTGCATCAATGCTAATCTTGTTGTTGAGATCGTATGACACACCTGGAGCAATACCTATGCCCCATGTGTTCACGCTCTCAGAGTCACCACAAATGTGTTCGTTCGCATAAGAGAATCCGCCATCAGCAAATGCAGCGAACTTACCAATCTTGAAGTACTTATAACGTGCATATGGAGCGAAGCCAAATGAATTGGAACTTGCGCCAACGTTCTTATCTTTATGACTGTATGAGATTTCAGCAGCGATATCCCAGTTCTCATCGAGAGTATAACCGATTGTAGGAGCGATTGTCACCTTGTTAATCTTGACATCTTTCATGCCATCAGCAGTTGTCTTCGAAGTGCTTGCTCCGATTGATCCACCGACCCATACCTGTGCATTTGCTGCAAGAGCAAATACTGCAACCATTGCTGTGAGTAAAAACTTTTTCATAATACTGTTTTTAGATAGTTAATTCATCCTACTCTTTTTTAATTAAAGCAATTCAACCGAATAAGGGTTTTCGGAATCTCCCTCTTCTCGGTATCACGATACAAAGGTATGCCTTTTTGCAATAACAGCAAAATAAACACAGCAATCAGTGTACCAATAGAACAACTATGGATAATTTGAGAACAATTTCACTTGTTTTTTTCATAGAATTTTCACATTTAACACGACATTTATACATTTTCCCTGCAATTCCAGTTGGATTCGACACATTCTAATGCACAAAGGCTCTTGCATGCCCTCATCTATATCAGATGCCATTCCTCATCGCGACTTGAAGCCACTTATAACGTAATAACCACCACAACATGAATATTTTCACCTTTATGAGTGTTTCTTTAAAAAAAATCACTAATTTTGCACAGATTAAACATCTCGTATGGAAAACAACAAAGAAGAATATAAATATCTAAACCGAATTGACTATCCTGCCGACTTGCGCAAACTGAGAGTGGACGAATTGCCACAAGTGTGCGAAGAATTGCGCAACGACATCATAAGGGAATTGGCTGTCAACCCAGGCCATCTCGCCTCAAGTCTTGGAGTGGTCGAACTGACTGTTGCGCTGCACTATGTGTTCAACACTCCGGAAGACCGCATCGTATGGGATGTGGGCCATCAAGCATACGGGCACAAAATCCTTACTGGCAGGCGCGATTCATTCTGCACTAACCGCAAGCTAAATGGTCTGAAGCCGTTTCCTCATCCCGATGAAAGCGAATACGACACATTCTGCTGCGGACATGCGAGCAACTCCATATCTGCGGCTCTTGGCATGGCTGTAGCCGCCAACCTCAATAATGAAGACAGAAAGGTTGTGGCTGTCATAGGCGATGGAGCCATGAGCGGAGGTTTGGCATTCGAAGGCATAAACAATGCATCGAGCACGCCAAACGACATGCTCATCATACTTAATGACAACCACATGTCGATAGACCGAAGTGTGGGCGGCATGGAGCAATATCTGCTCCAACTTACGACAAACTCCACGTACAATAACCTGCGATTCAAAATATCGCAGAAACTTTTCAAGTGGGGATTTCTCAACGAAAGCCGCCGCAAGGGCATCATACGCTTCACTAATAGCGTGAAATCGGTGCTCACGCGCCAACGCAACATATTCGAGGGCATGGACATCAGATATTTCAGTCTGAAGGATGGCAACAATGTGCTCGAACTGGTGCGAACACTCTCTGCAATAAAAGACATGAAAGGCCCCAAGCTTCTGCACATACACACTACCAAAGGCAAAGGCTATGCTCCTGCCGAACAAAACGCAACTGTATGGCACGCCCCCGGCAAGTTTGACTGCGAAACAGGCGAGCGAATCATATCTGACAACGACAAGCCACAGCCTCCAAAATTCCAAGACGTGTTTGGCATAACCCTGCTCGAGCTCGCACAGAAGAACAAGAAGATTGTAGGCGTGACGCCAGCCATGCCCACAGGATGTTCGATGAACATCATGATGAACGCTATGCCAAACCGCGTGTTTGACGTAGGCATAGCAGAAGGACACGCTGTCACTTTCTCAGGCGGCATGGCTAAAGACGGGCTTATGCCTTTCTGCAACATCTACTCATCTTTCATGCAAAGGGCCTACGACAACATCATACACGATGCCGCATCCATGAGACTCAACATGGTGATATGCCTCGACCGTGCCGGACTTGTAGGCGAGGATGGACCCACTCACCATGGAGCATTCGACCTGGCTTTTCTCCGGCCTATACCCAACCTCACCATAGCCTCACCTCTCAACGAGATTGAGCTGCGCCACATGATGTACACAGCGCAACTGCCTGGCAAAGGCGTGTTCGTGATAAGATACCCTCGTGGACGAGGCAGCGTAATAGACTGGCGCAAAGAGATGGAAGAATTGCCTGTGGGCAAGGGACGCTGCATGAAACAAGGCAAGGACATTGCTGTGCTGAGCCTCGGTCCGCTCGGCACAGAAGTGTCGAAAGCTATTTGCATAGCTGAGATGAAGGCGGCCAACAATGGGAAGCCTTTGCAAGTGGCCCACTACGACATGCGTTTCCTCAAGCCTATAGATACCGCCATACTTGACGAGGTGGCTTCACTATGCCACACTATCATCACAGTGGAAGACGGTGTGATAGCAGGCGGATTAGGCGATGCTGTGATGGAATATCTCAACGACAACAACGTCAGCGGCGTCAACGTGAAACGAGTAGGCATACCCGACAAATTCGTGCAGCACGGCACCGTGCCACAGTTGATGAAGGTATGCAAGATGGACGCTGAGAGCATAGCCGAAGTGATAATGCCTTAATGATCATAAATTAAAGTCAGCCATCAAAAAAAGCACATTTTCAAGACCAAAGCAAGTTTTCCATCTGGCGGGACGATTCTCATCGCAGTCCCAATAAGCTTCATGAAATGCAGCACCAGCAACCGCTTTGGCTAATGACATAATAAAAACCGTACTGACATGAAGATAGTAATAGCAGGAGCCGGTGCTGTTGGCACTCACTTGGCACGAATGCTTTCAAACGACAACCAAGATGTTGTGCTCATCGATGCCGACGAGAACAGACTGGTCCGGCTCGGCAGCGAACTCGACATAATGACATTAGCGCACCAGCCAGGTTCCATCAGCACGCTGAAGGACGCTGAGGTCAACAAGGCCGACCTCTTTATAGCTGTAACTCCACATGAGAGCGAAAACCTCACATGTGCCATGCTTGCCAAGCAATTGGGCGCAAAGAGAACGGTGGCAAGGGTGGACAACTATGAATATACAAAACCAGAAAACACCTCACTCTTCACAAAGGCAGGCATCGACTCACTCATCTATCCAGAGCAACTGGCCGCAGAAGACATTGCAGCCAGCGCAAGATACAGTTGGGTAAGGCAGATGTGGGAATTCAATGGTGGCGAACTGCTGCTGCTTAGCGTGAAGATGCACGATGCCAACCCTATCTACGAGAAAGAGATAAGCAACAAAGACAACCAGCTGGTAGGCTACACTCTGAAAGAAATAGGACAAGCTCATGGACACAACTTCCATGTGGTGGCCATCAAGCGCAACGGAGAGACCATCTCTCCTAATGGTGACGAACGCATCCTGCCACGCGACTTGGTTTTCTTCATGACAACAAAGGAAAAACTTGACGAGATAAAGCATCTCACAGGAAAAGACGGCTACCCTGCCGTGAAAAACAGCCTCATCATCGGAGGAGGCAAACTGTCGGTGAGAGCAAGCTGGAAACTCAACGAAATCCACAATAACGTGAAAATCATCGAGCCTAACCCAAAACGCACCGAACAGCTGCAGACATTGGTGTCGGCCGACACGATGATTCTCGAAGGCGATGGATATGATGTCGACTTGCTCAACGACGAAGGCTACAACAGCATGGAAGCCATAATAGCCCTTACTGACAACGACCAGGAGAACATCCTCTCATGCGTGGCCGCAAGACGCAAAGGCATACGCAAGACCATTGCCCAAGTAGAAAACCTTGACTATTTCGACATGGCCGATGACCTCGATGTGGGCACCATCATCAACAAAAAGACCATTGCTGCCAGCCACATATACCGAATGCTGCTCAAAGGCGATGTCAACAACGTGAAGATGCTCGCCATAGGCAAGGCTGATGTGGCCGAATTTGTGGTCAAGCCTGGCTCCAAGGTCACTAAGAAGATAATCATGGAACAGAATCTCCCGCGTGGCGTTAACATCGGAGGCATGTCGCGCGACGGCAAATCCATGCTCGTAGGCGGACGCACGCAGTTGAGGGCCGGCGACAAGGTGGTTGTCTTCTGCACAGACAACACTCTGCGCAAGCTCGACAGATTCTTCAAGTGACATAGGAGAATGCAACAATAAAAACATTGGCGTTATTAACGCATTGCTATCGGCCGTATGAGCCAACAAGAGCAACAAAGACAATAACGCAAGAATTACAATACAACATGATGATAAATTGGAAACTCATATCTAAAGTGATGGGCATGCTCCTCTTCATCGAAGCAGGACTGATGTTCATCTGTCAGATAGTGAGTTGGATATATGACGAGGGCATTCAAGCCTTTCTGTTGCCAATACTTATTGCAGCGGTCACAGGAGGGATAGGCGTCTATACCGGGCGCAACGCCAAGAAAGACATGGGACGCAGAGACGGCTATATAATAGTGTCCATGATATGGGTGCTCTTTTCCATCATAGGCATGCTGCCTTTCCTCTTCTGCCGCTGCCTGCCCGACATGGCAAGCGCATTTTTTGAGACCATGTCTGGATTCACCAGCACGGGGGCCACCAATATAGACGACCTTGACGCCATGCCTCACGGCATACTCTTCTGGCGAAGCCTCACACAATGGATAGGCGGCATCGGAATAGTGTTCTTCACCATTGCCATACTGCCAGCATTCGGCGTGAGCGAAGTGAAGCTCTTTGCTGCCGAATCGACAGGGCCAATACACAACAAGGTACATCCGCGCATCTCGGTGGCCGCTAAATGGATTGGCAGCGTTTACATAATGCTCACTGCATTATGCTTTGGCGCACTAATGCTCTGCGGCATGGGCCTTTTCGATGCTGTCAACTACGCTCTTTGCACCACGTCCACAGGAGGCTATGGCACGCATTCAGACATGCTGGAAGACTATTACAAATCTCCAGCCATTGACTACACTCTGATTTTCTTCATGTTTGCGTCGGGTGTCAACTATGCCCTAATATATTACACAATACTAAAGGGACAGGTGAAGAAATTCTTTGCTGACATTGAGCTACGCACCTATTTGGCCATTGCAGTCGGTGTGTCGGCTATATGCGCCGTGACACTCTTCGTTGACGACACAAGCCGAAGCATCGAATACTGCCTGAGACACAGTCTGTTCACCGTCATATCCATTCAGACCACAACGGGATTAGCAACGGTCGACTATGCACTATGGCCCACACAACTCATGCCGCTGCTCTTATTCGTGATGTTTGCCGGAGCATGCTCAGGAAGCACAAGCGGCGGATTCAAATGCATCCGACTCACTATGATTTATAAGGTGATAAAGAATGAGTTCACACGCGTGCTGCATCCTCGTGCCGTCATACCTGTGCGCATCAACGGAAACATCATGCCATCAAGCATAGTGCCAACATTGCTTGGCTTCAGCGTCCTTTACATAGTATCGCTCTTTATAGGCACCTTCGTGCTCGCTCTAAGCGGCGTGAGCCATTACGAGGGACACACATGCATAGACTATTACGAGGCCTTTGGACTCGCACTCACAAGCATAAGCAATGTTGGCCCTGGCATGGGCTACTACGGTCCAGCACACTCATGGGCCATCCTCTCGCCTGTGGCAAAATACGTGTGCTCGTTCCTCATGCTGATAGGACGTCTTGAGATCCTGCCTATCATGCTGCTCTTCACAAGGGGCTTCTGGCAAAGACAATAAGAGTTTTTATTTGTCACGGCACGCCAAGGGCACGTTCTTTTTCTATGATTAAACCCAAATCTGTCATTAGATTTGGGTTTAAGTCTTTACATCCTTGAAAACTAAATCAGGAACAAAGTTATCTTGACTTGGTTTCTTCTTGACATCTTGCAACCATCGCATATAGCCGTCTTTTATAAATCCATGCTACGTTTTTTTTTATTATTTGTCATTTCTCTTATATGATGGCAGCATGGGCACGACATCATGATTCATAACATAAATTTTTAGTAACCATATCTAAAGCCATTATTCTGTTTATTGTATATCTTTGCAAAAGATATGGCAGCGGAAGACTACACCTTCTCTGCTAATGCAACCAATATGCGAAGAATAAACCACATTCCATGTCATGTAGACGCCATTTAAATTAACCCTGAAACACTATCCAAGAAAAATCATTCTCTCATGGCCGATACACTTGCCTGATAATAAATTCAGGCTCCACGACTCATCGCAGAAACTAAACATATACTAATATTTTCACATAATATAATATACACATGAAAAAGAAACTGATATTTGTCAGCATCCTCTGCCTGGCCTTGTCGGAGAGTGTAATGGCTCAAGACAAACTCTATTCTGATGAATTTCCATTAGGCGATGTGACTCTGCTTGACGGTCCGCTGAAGAAAGCCTGTGACCTCAACATAGAGAACCTGCTCAAATATGACTGCGACCGCATGCTGGCCCCATACCGCAAGGAGGCAGGCCTGCAGCCAAAGAAACCAACTTATCCCAACTGGGATGGCCTGGACGGTCATGTGGGCGGACATTACCTGTCGGCTCTTGCCATAAATGCCGCCACAGGAAACGATGAATGCCGAAAGAGAATGGAATATATGATAAGCGAGCTCAAAGTGTGCGCAGAAGCTAATGACAAGAGGGGTGAGGCATGGAGCAGGAACTACATTGGCGGAGTCCCCAACAGCGCAAAACTGTGGTCAACATTCATGAAGGGCGACTTCAGCACATATTTCGGAGCATGGGCACCATTTTACAATCTGCACAAGATGTTTGCAGGACTAAGGGACGCATGGCTCTACTGCGGCAATGAGGAAGCTAAGAGACTGTTCTTGAAGTTCTGCGACTGGGCGGTCAGCATCACGGCTGAATTGAGTGACGAGCAGATGGAAAGGATGCTTGGCAATGAGCATGGCGGAATGGACGAGGTGCTCGCTGACGCATATGCCATTACTGGCAAGCAGACGTATATTGACTGTGCCAGAAGATTTGCGCATAAGCAATTGCTTTTGCCCATGGAGAATCACAAGGACTGTCTTGACAACATGCATGCCAACACTCAAATACCAAAAGTATTGGGATTCCAACGTATAGCCGAACTGACCCACGATGTGAAATACCACGATGCAAGCGAATATTTCTGGGATATTGTGACTAAAGAGCGTTCATTGGCATTGGGAGGCAACAGCCGCAGAGAACATTTCCCTACTAAGGAAACATGCATCGACTATGTCAACGACATTGACGGGCCTGAGTCGTGCAACACATACAACATGCTCAAATTGACTGAGGCTCTCAACAGGGCTAATCCTAATGGCATGTATGGCGATTTCTATGAGACGGCCATGTATAATCACATTCTCTCAACACAACATCCTGAACATGGAGGATATGTGTATTTCACATCAGCGCGTCCACGACATTACCGCAACTACTCTGCACCCAACATGGCCATGTGGTGCTGTGTGGGAACAGGCATGGAGAATCATGGCAAGTACGGACAGTTTGTATGGACTCACGCCAAAGGAGCCAAGCCTGCAGATGACGCTCTCTTCATCAATCTGTTTGTCGCTTCCGAACTGAAATGGAAGGAGCGGGGATTCGTCATAAAGCAAGAGACAGGCTTCCCTTACGCAGAAACATCGCAAGTGACTATCACAAAGGGCAAGGGAACTTTCACATTGAAGATCCGCAAGCCAGAATGGTGTGACGACTTTGAGGTAAAGGGCAATGGATTCAGCATAGACTGCAAGGAAAAAGACGGTTTTGTGTGCATCAGCCGCAAATGGAAGAAGGGTGACAAGATCTCTATTTCCATGCCAATGCATGCTTACATCAAGCATATGCCCAATGTGCCTCAATATGTGGCCATCATGTATGGACCAATCTTGCTCGGCATGAAAACAGGAACAGAAGACATGCGCTCTCTCATAGCTGACGACAGCCGTTTTGGCCAATACGCGGGTGGAAAGAAACTGCCTCTCGACAAAGCCCCCATACTGATGCCTGAGAATGTTGACGACATAGCCAAAGACTTGAGGCCTGTGGACGGAAAGCCTTTGCACTTCACATTGAGCACTAAGATGATGAATGCCATCAATGGCGAACTGCAGCCTTTCTTCGAAATCCACGACTCACGCTACATGATGTATTGGCTTGCTCTCGATGGAAAAGACCAAAAGACTTACATGGATGGCCTTAAGGCAAAAGAGGCAGCACGACAAGCGATTGAAGCGCGCACTGTAGACAAGGTTTCTCCAGGAGAACAACAACCAGAGACCGACCACAGCATGGAGACCGACCAGTCTGAAAAAGGCAGCACAGAAGGTGTGTTCTTCCGCGATGCTCGCGATGGGCACCATTTCAGTTATCTCATGCAAACAGGCGGCAAAACCTCATTGAGCCTCCAACTCACATTCTGGGGACAAGACGAATGGAGAACATGCGAGTTTGACATTTATATTGATGACATTCTTGTGAAGAGTGTGAACAACACTCATAAGTGGAAAACTTCACAATTCAAGACTGAAGAATATGAGCTCCCTTCTTCTGTGCTCGAAGGCAAAAAGGAGGTCAGAATAAAATTTGTTGCAAAGAAGGGCAAGCAAATCGGACAGATCTACGGAGTGAGATTGCTTGCTGAGAAACAATAATCCAAAACAATTCATCAGATTCCAATTCTTGTCAGTGTTTGTTTCGGGCATGTTGCAGAATCTGCATTGATGGCATAGCTATGCTATGACGGGATGCGGACGGACACAAAATGCCGAAACAAACACTGAAAAGAGTTGAGAAGAACAAACAATGCACAAAGCGTTTAGGTCTAATGACCGAAATGAAATAATAATTTATCCCCAATCGGTCATTAGACAGAAGAATGATTAAGTCAATGAATACCTCCTCGGACATAGCTCAGCAAACTAATCCAGTTAAAGTCAAAGCGCGCCAGCAGAATTCTTGATTTAGTTTTTTACATGTAACACCCATGAAAAAGTATCCTAATATACTTTGCCAAGTATCCTAAGATACTTTGCCAAGTATCCTAAGATACTTTGGCAAGTATCCTTACCTTCCTTTTTTCGACGAATACCTTGCGTATCTTATCTGCTTTCAGATTACGGTAAACCATGTTCACATTGCCCATCGTCAACAACTCACCCAAGATCCATGACGGGGGATATGGGTCGCAATAACTATTCTTGAAATGCTTTATAAATTCTTCTGTTGATTTCGTATATTCTCTGTCGATGGTGTTCTTTGTATCTTGAAAAGTTCTTTGGTCGGCAAAGTGAACAGAATTTGTCAGCCAATAAATATCTCCTGTCATCTGAACAGGAATATTCATAATGGCACGACGG
>CAKQYA010000022.1 GCA_934293005.1 uncultured Bacteroidaceae bacterium | reverse complement strand
ATACTTGGCAAAGTAATATAATATACTTGGCAAAGTAATATAATATACTTGGCAAAGTAATATAATATACTTGGCAAGGTAATATAATATACTTGGCAAAGTAATATAATATACTTGGCAAAGTAATATAATATACTTTTCCGATACATACTTGAAGGAAAAGATGGCCAAGGGAGAGAGTGTCAAATATAAAAATAATTATGAACACCTGCTTATCTTAGCCATTCGTTGATGCGCTTCTTGACGAGAGATGTTTCGCTAAGGATGCGGATAAACTCCTTGGATGCAGTCTTGACATATCTTTCTTTTACTGCTATGACAGCACCTTCCATGTGGCATTCGTGATGGTCTATAGGTATGGCACGCAGGTCGGGAGCATCTTCTGTGGCAGAGGAAGATAGCACTGTGAAGATGTTGATGTTGCGCACAAGGCGCAACAGGGGAGTGACCTCATTTATCTCAAGGCGCACATTGAGGTTGATATCGTTGTCGGCAAGTATCTTGTCCAGCACCTTGCGGGCTTGCAAACCTTTGGCTGGCAAGGCGGCTGGGTATTGTGCGAGATCGTTGAGTGTCACGCTTTTGCGCATGGAAAGAGGATGGTCTGCCTTGACGATGACAGAAAGGTGGTCCTCAAACAGAATGTGGGATATAAGCCCTTGCCACCTTTCGGCTGGACGATATGAAAGCACGAAATCAAGTTCGCGGCGTTGGAGACACTCTATCAGTTCGGTCATTGGCTTGTAGACAATGTTGAGTTTGATGCCAGGGTAGAGGTGCATATATTCCTTCAATGTCTCGTGCAGCACTTGGTTGAACGAGTGAGTGATGCCTATCGATAGTTGTCCGCAGCGTAGCTCGCGCAAATCTTCCATGCGGTGCGTGCAATCATCGGCTGTGTGAATGGCACGTTCGGCATATGGCAACAGTTCTGCTCCTGCTTCTGTAAGTTGAACTTCATGAGAATTGCGGAAGAAGAGTGCGTAACCAGTCTCGTCTTCCAACTGTTTGATAGTCTGAGAGAATGTGCTTTGTGTAATGCACAGTTCACGTGCTGCCTCTGTGAAGTTGAGCAGTCGCGCTGCTGTGACAAAAGCTTTTAGATTGCGTAGTTCCATATTGCTGCTGGAGATGTTTGCCTGTTGGTTTATTCTACAAAGGTAGTGAAAAATGTCCGAATGCAATGATTTGCCATGCTAAATAATGATGTTTGCTATTGGAAATATCAATGACAATCTTTTTATAGTATGTGTAAATGTCAATAACTTTGCAGACTAAATAAACATGGATAACATTTCACCAATAATGGAAAGAACAATCGATGACAATTCTTCTGCTGATGTGCACCGTAAACTCGACTTGCTTCTTCGCACAGGTTGCCTGCTGCTTGAGAGCGCTGCTGACACTGCGCGCATTATGCGCAACCTGAAGCGCACGGCTGCATATCTTGGACTGTCGGATCAGAAGTTGCAGATTTATGTGAACCTTAACTTGCTGATGGTCAATTACAGTGATACGCAGCAGTCTTACACGCGTTTCCGCCGTTGTTCCAAGCATGGAATCAACATGACGGCTATCAGTTATATAAGCAAACTGTCGTGGCGTGCCATTAAGGAAAACTATTCTCTTGATGAATATGAGGCAGCTCTTGACGAGATTGCAAATCGCCCACGCAACTACACTCCGTGGCAGGTTGCCATAGGAGGCGGCTTTGCCTGCGGAGGTTTCTGTGTGCAGTTTGGATGCGACTGGCCAGCTTTCTTCTATGCTTCGATAGCTGCAGTGCTTGGGTTTCGCTTGCGCATGTATCTTAATGAAAAAGGCAGCAACGTGTATGTCAACATTGCCATCGCTGCATTTGTGTCTACGCTGATAGCATGGCTGTTTGGTTTGTCAAATGTGTTGGGAAGCGATACGCCTTGGCGTCCGCTGATGGCTTGCGCCCTTTTCATCGTGCCAGGCGTGCCTCTCATCAATTTTGTCAGCGACATGCTTACGGGTTACACCCAGATAGGTCTGACACGAGCTGTCAACACGCTTATAATGGTGCTTTCCATGGCTTTTGGCATAGCGTTTGCCATTGATGTGAGTGGAATAGATAATTTTGTGCGCGACCTTACAATGACGCCGCATCATGAGTATTGGGAATTTTCTGTTGCTGCGGCCATATCAGCTATGGGCTTCTCGATGATATTCAACATTCCTCGCCGTTTGTTGTGGGTTGTGGCTATCGGTGGCATCATTGCTGTATGTACCCGTAATTTTGTAAATCTTGGTCCAAGCAATGGTAATATAGGTCTTGACCAAGACGTGATTATTGGCTCGTTTGTTGGCTCTGCCCTTGTCAGCATCATCTGCACCAAGGCCATGCATTGGTTTCACACGCCTCATCATTGTCTCAGCATACCGAGTGTGATACCTATGGTTCCTGGGGTGCTGATGTATCGCGCGCTCTTTGCCATCATCGACATGCACGGTGTGGTGGGGGAGGTCACTGTGGCCATGCATAATGGCATACGCGCTTCGCTTATCATAATATGCATCGCTCTTGGTGTGGCTATTCCAAACATATTTGTGAGGCGCATGATGATGCCGGCGAGAGAACGAAAGTTGTGGACGCTGCTCATGAATAGAAGGAGGGAAAACAAGCGCAGGAGGTTGGCTGAAGGAATCACGGCTGATATATGATGTTCCTGCTTCAGATTTTGATTGCATGTTTGTATTTACGTTAAAACAACGCTAATGCTTTATGGAAATATTTAAGAACTTGTTTGAAGGTTTTCCCGGTTTGTGGGGAGGCGGTGTGGCTCATTCTGTCATGATACTGGCTATCGTCATAACGCTTGGACTTGTGCTTGGACGCATTAAGTTGAAGGGCGCGTCGCTTGGCGTGACTTGGATTTTGTTTATTGGCATCATCTTTGCTCATTTTTCTCTTAATTTGGATGTGCACCTGTTGCATTTCATGAAGGAATTTGGACTTATCCTGTTTGTGTATTCTGTAGGACTACAGATAGGTCCGGGATTCTTCACCTCCTTCAGCAAGGGCGGATTCGCTCTCAATCTCTTGGCTCTTCTCAGTGTGTTGCTCAGTGTTGCCATAGCGGCAGCACTGCTTCTTGCCACAGATACGGATGTTCCCACCATGGCAGGCATCCTTTCTGGATCCGTGACAAACACTCCTGCGCTTGGAGCGGCTCAGCAGGCATATAGCGACTTGAGGCATATTGACGATTCCTCCATATTGATGGGCTATGCGGTGTCTTACCCCATCGGTGTGATAGGATTGATGCTGTCATGTCTGTTCTTGAAATATGTGATGCGCATCAACAAGTCGCATGAAGAGAATGATGCTCACAGAGGGCTTGGACGTCTTGAGAAGATGACTGTGCGCCCGTTTACGGTGAGGGTGACGAATGAAAGTTTTGACGGCGTGACGGTGAAGGATATGAAGAGTCTTGTGAAACGTGAATACGTGATTTCGCGAATGAAAAAATATGACAAGGCTGAGTCTGATTCTATAGTGGATGGCTCTGTTGTGGTGCATGTGGGCGATTTGCTGCATTTTGTGGCTGCGCCTGCTGATGTGGAGGCCATCACAGCTTTTGTTGGCGAGATGGTTGATGTGGACTGGTCTGAATATGATGATAATCTTGTGGCACGTCAGATGCTCGTCACACGCAATAGCGTTAATGGTAAGACTATTGGTGATTTGAGTCCTCGCACCAATTATGGCGTCAATGTGACACGAGTGATGCGTTCTGGCATAGAACTCATTCCTTCTTCTTCTCTGCGTCTGCAAGTGGGTGACCGCATCACGGTGGTGGGTTCTGAGGTTGGCCTTGCCCAGGTGGAAGGGAAGGTGGGCAATCAAAGCCGAAAGCTTAATGACCCTAACACATTGCCAATATTCCTTGGCATTGCTCTTGGATGCGTGCTCGCGAATGTGCCGTTCTTCATCCCTGGCATATCACAGTCGTTGCGTCTCGGACTTACTGGTGGCCCGCTTGTGGTTGCCATTCTGATAGGTTATTTCGGACCTAAATACCATCTTGTCACATACAACACCATTTCGGCCAATCTCATGCTGCGTGAAGTGGGCTTGTGCATCTTCCTCGCATGCGTTGGATTGAGTTCTGGCAAGGACTTCTTCAATATAGTGCTGACCGAACAAGGGTGTAGATGGCTGGTATGCGGAGCTTTGATAACTATCGTGCCTACTGTCATATGCGGCCTTATCGGTCGATATGTGCTTCGACTCAACTTCTACACTTTGCTTGGAATGCTTGCAGGTATCAATACCAATCCACCTGTGCTTGCTTATGCGCGTGATCTCACATCTGCCGATTCACCTTCTGTGGGCTATTCTGCAGTGTTCCCATTTGCAATGTTCTTGCGTGTGGTGGCGATACAACTCTTCATCTTCATCTTAGGATAAGGAATGTGCGCTGAGAATTTGCGGTAGTAAACCTATTTGGGATAAAAATCAATTCCCCATCAGCAGAATGTGAATATTCTGCTGATGGGGAATGTTTATGAGGTTTCTGTGATGTGACGTTTTGATGAGCAATTGAAGGGTCAAGTCAGTCTTTCTGATTCTTGAATACATTAACTGCCCCAATGAATATGCTGTAGATGGCAATATCTGTCAAAATGATGAGCACAGTGGACACTCCTACTACATACAGGCCATAGTTGATGGAGCATATCACTGCAAACAAGGTGATGATGACGAGCAGGGTCTGGTGCATGTCGAGTCCCATGGCCATGATGCAATGGTGCAGATGTGTCTTGTCGGGGTCGAACATTTTCTTTCCGTTTATCTTGCGCTGCAAGGCCACGCGAATAACGTCGATGCATGGTATGAATACCAATGAGAAAGATGTGAGCAATGACTCTTCGCGGAAGGGGAATCCTCCACATTCGTTGTCCATCTGATATTTTATGGCAAGATATGCTATCACGTAGCCAAGGACCAAACTGCCCGAGTCGCCCATGAAAATCTTGAGACGTCCCACTTTGCCGAACACATTGTATATGAAGAAGGCTAACACGGCGCCTGCAAGACTTATGCTGATAAGACTGAACAGTTCCATGTTGAGGGCTGCATACAGATAGGAATATGCTCCCAGGATGATGATTGATAGGCTTGATGCTAAGCCGTCGATGCCGTCTATGAGATTCATGGCATTGACGATGAGCAGGATAACAAAGACGGTCAGGGGATAGCTGGCCCATATAGGTATCTCATACAGACCGAATATGCCGTGCAGGTTGTTTATCATGAGGTTGCACAATGGGAAAAGCATTGCCGCTACTGTCTGTATGGCAAACTTCTGTGTCGCTTTCATTCCCTTCAAATCATCGAGTATGCCTATGAGGTATATTAGCATGGCACCGGCAAGGATGATGAGAGATGAGGCGTTGAGCATCATTTCTTTGTCTCTGTCGTTGTACATTACAATGGATGCCACGGCAACCCCAATGCCTAACGATGGCAAAAACAATGTGCCTCCAAGTCTTGGAATGGCTTGTTTGTGCACCTTGCGCGCGTCTGGCTCGTCATACAGACCTTTGGTGTTGCATATCTTTATCACAAGAGGTGTCAGAATGAGGGAAAATATCAAACTTGTCAAAAAGGCTATGATGACGTATGTATAGTTAATTGTCATAAATTATTTGTTTTTTTGTTTAGTCACAGAACAGTTTATTAAGGTATATTTAATTAAACGTGAATAAACATTTATTATTGTGCTGTAGCCTTATTATGTAGGTGCCAGAAATTATTTTTTATAATTGAAAGTGCGCTGTCATCTTATTTGCCGCATTCTCTTTTGTGTGTCTGTTCTTTTGGTTAAGTAGGTGCTCAAAATATTTTATAAGTAGGTGTTCATAATTATTTTTATATTTGACGCACAAAAGAGAGTGTGACAAATATGAGAGCGGCTTACTTTGATGTAATAAAATATTTTGAACACCTGCTTAACATCATCTTTCTGTTTCGGTCTGATGACCGATTTGGGTTAATCAGTATTTTCTGAATCGCATCCTGTACTTGGCATTTTCTATGACAAGATTGTTTCCCTTGTGTGTTTTGATTTTAAACACATCTTTGAGATCCGTGAAACAAAATTCTTCAAGCATGCTTTTGTCGTCTATATGGGTGAGTTGGTCCTTGGTATGGACCAAAAGGGGAGTGTGCGCCACAATGCTATCACCTGCATATGAGTATTTGAACAATAGTTTCTTGTTGTCAGAAGTGATGCGGCGCACTTGCATCACATCACTTTCAAATGCCCAGTAGATGCTGCTCTTCTCCATATTGCATGTTCCGCCAGTGGCGAGTGTGTCTATCTCCCTTAGCTGCCAGTTGCCATAGATGCCGCCATTGCCTGCTGATTCAATATCGCACGATGTGATGAGCAGGCACGCCATGAATGTGTAAAATATAGTTTTCATTGCAGTATGGTTTATGTTTTATACTTTGCGGAATTTGGTTTTCTCTTTTCTGGCGTAATGTTGTATACGTTTTCCCAGATATGAGGTCATGTCACTTCAACATGTAATGCAGTGACAACCTTGCTCCTGTGCTGTTGCCAAGCAATGTGCCACGGTCAATGCCGAATGCGGCTCCTACGCTTAGTCCATTGAACCAATGGCTTATGTCGTATTTTGTTTCTGCGCTTAAGCTCACATTGTGTTTGGGATTGAAGTATGGCTCATCATAGGTTCCCAGACTTTCTTGCCATGAGGCGCGCAATCTGTATCTCAGTTTTGGCAGGGGGGTGCCGCTGATGCCAATGTGCCATGCAACAAATCTGTTGCTTTCGAAATTGAGATGGTGGCTCTTGTTGTATATTGGAGATATATATAGCGGGTTTCCAAGCGTCTGTCCCCAGTGCTGCCATCCGGGCTCAAGGTAATTGTTGTAGTAGTTGTCGTTGCCTCCAATGTGTGATGGCAGTTCTGGTGTGCGGTCTGTGTACACGGGTCCGCTTTGGTATTTTGTGTAGATATATTCCACGACACAATTTTCAATCCATCTGCATTGTTTGAGATGAATGTCTGCTCCGAGCATTATGTCTTTCAGCGGATACATCAGAAATTTTCGGTCTTTCTTTTTCATCGTTCCGTTCTCATAGGCATAACCGTTGTAATCGAGAAGGAACATGGCTGAGTGGTCCTCAAAGAAATGGTCTGCGTATAACCCATAGTCGGCTTTGTCGGTCTTGTAGTTGAGGCGGAGAACCCAGCTACCAAGCATGTTGCCCTCATTGTTTTGTATGGCGCCATCGCTTGCATCGGCTCCACCACCTATGAATGCGTGCCAGAAAGCGGACAGTCCGCGGCCACTCTTCACGATATTCCATCCATCGGCCGTTTTTTCATAGTGCGAGCTGCCAAACTGTGATGCCATCTCTAATCCGGCCTCTACATTGAAAGGCTTGTCTTCTTTGCCGAAACGTAGATACCCTGCTTTTGTGTGCATCATGACATCTTGGTCGTATTTTGACATGCGGCGTGTGAAGTCGCGCTGGAAATGGTTGTCGGTATACAGGCCAAAAGCAATATGGCCTTTCAAACCGAGAAATCCGTTTGTGCCTGGCACATTCCAATATTTGGGCAAGGACAGCCTTATCTCCGGATATGGACGAGAATTGATGCCTAAGGTCTGCGAACCGCTGCTCAATTCGTTGTTCTTCATCTCCATCTTGTGTTCTTTCTGCCCTAATGTCATAACAGCTGATTTGTAACGCACGTCGGCATATAGCTGCTGTATGAAGAATGTGCTTGTGTGGTCTGATGCCACCACAAAGTCGGCTCCTCCTCCCCATTCCCATGGTTTGTTGTTGTCCATCAACAATTCTTTTGTTATGCCTGTTGCAAAAAATGCCGAACTCTTTTCAACAGATGCCAACCCATGTCTGTTGGACGTGAGCCAGAATGGTGCATGTTCTCCATCCGACATGATGGCTTCAGAAGATGCATGATATGAAAAACCTTTGCCCAAAACATTATTTTGGGCAAAGGTTGTTAATGGAATGAGTCCAAAAAGCATTATGTGCAATGTTCTCATTATATTACAGTATTTGCATTTGTTGCTGCTTTCGACATTAAGCGCTTGAGAAGTCGGACTATTTGTTGTGAGTCAATGCCGATAGCTTTGCGAAATGTGTCTATTACTTGGCGAAGGCCACAGCGCGAGTCTCACGGATGACTGTAATCTTAACCTGTCCTGGATAAGTCATCTCATCTTGGATCTTCTTTGCTATGTCTGCGCTCAATGAGTCTATCTCCTTGTCGGAAATCTTGTCAGCACCAACGATGACTCTCAGTTCACGTCCAGCCTGAATGGCGTATGTTTTTGTGACGCCAGGATAGCTTGACGCCAAATTCTCCAAGTCGTTGAGACGTTTGATGTATGCTTCCACAATCTCACGGCGAGCGCCTGGGCGTGCACCGCTTATGGCATCACAAACCTGAACGATAGGAGCGAGGAGTGTGGTCATCTCCATCTCATCGTGGTGAGCTCCAATAGCGTTGCAAATATCTGGCTTCTCCTTATATTTCTCTGCAATTTGCGCACCATAGAGAGCGTGTGGAATCTCCAGCTGCTCGTCAGGTACCTTGCCTATGTCGTGGAGCAGACCTGCCCTTCTTGCTTTCTTTGGATTCAAACCTAATTCGGCTGCCATGACTGCACAGAGGTTTGCTGTTTCACGAGCATGCTGCAAGAGGTTCTGTCCGTATGATGAGCGGTATTTCATCTTGCCCACTATTCGTATCAGTTCAGGGTGAAGGCCATGAATGCCAAGGTCTATTGTAGTGCGCTTGCCTGTTTCAATTATTTCTTCTTCAACCTGTTTTTTCACCTTTGCCACAACTTCTTCGATGCGGGCTGGGTGTATGCGGCCATCAGCTACCAACTGATGAAGGGCCAAACGGCAGATTTCTCGACGTACAGGATCAAATGCGCTGATGACTATGGCTTCTGGAGTGTCATCCACGACAATTTCTGTGCCTGTGGCTGCTTCAAGAGCGCGGATGTTGCGGCCTTCACGCCCTATGACACGTCCTTTAACCTCGTCTGAATCAATGTGGAATACGCTTACAGAGTTTTCTACAGCAGTCTCAGTGGCTACTCTCTGAATAGACTGAATGACGATTTTCTTTGCCTCTTTATTGGCCGTCATCTTTGCGTCATCGATGATTTCGTTGATATACTGCTGAGCTTGCGTCTTAGCCTCGTCCTTCAGCGACTCGATGAGTGTGTCGCGAGCTTCATCGGATGTGAGGCCAGAGATGGCTTCCAATTTTGTGCGCTGTTCTTCGATTAAGCCGTCAAGTTTTTCTTTTTGCTTGTTCAGCTTGTCCTTTTGAGAATCGAGCTCACGGCTCTTCTTTTGAATCTCATCATTCTGCTGGTTGAGATTTTGCTCTTTCTGTTTGAGCTTGTTTTCTGCTACTTGAAGTTTCTGATTGCGCTGATTGGCCTCTTTATCTATTTCAGCCTTTCTGTTCAGGAATTTCTCCTTCATCTCAAGCTCTTTTTTCTCCTTGATGCGTTCTGCTTCAAGTTTTGCCTCTGTTATGACTTGCTTGTACTTTTGCTTGATAACGTAGCGGAAGAGTGTGAACCCTATAACACCTCCAAGCATCAAGCATCCTATGGCAACAAATATCGCTAAAATATCCATTTCTTATTGTTTTATGTTTTTAGGTTATAATTAATATTCTAAGCATGCTCACATAGTCCATCACACCTTTTCGTTGGTGCATGAACAACTGAAATTCTGCCATGAAGATGAATGTGATTGCCTATCAGAAATCTTAATCTTATATTATAGACATAACCCTTAACACAATAATATTCCTTTATATTTGCAAACAATATTCTAAGATGTATGCTGTCTGTTCTTATAAATATAAATGGTGTGTCAGTTAAATGCTTTCTAATGCAGATTATTTGATACCAAGTGAGTCCATTTCTTTTTCAATGTCGTGTATCATTTCGACGTATGGCTGTGTGTCAATGCGTTCTGCAGCCTTGATAGCCTCCACTGCAGTGTTGAGCATAGCCATCACGTAATAGTACTTGTCATTTGGCAAATTGGGATAAGCTTCACGCAACCTCTGCACACGTCTCTGTATTGTAGCCGCAGCATCACGATACACCTTCTCTTCATCTGGCGTGGCCACTTGGAGCGGAAGTTGTATGTCCTCGATGGTTACATTGATGTTTAATTTTTTTGCCATTTTATGTACTCTTGTATATTACTGTCGCTTAAAGGAGTGTGTGGGTGTATGGAAGTTGTTGAGTATGTGTTATAAAAGTCAGTCGCGTTTATATGTGACTTTTGTATGCATGCATTATGCTTCCATTTCACTTTCTGCTGCATCCTCGCTGCTTGACAGAATATTGATGCACTTGTTGATTTCGCGAACCAGCTTAGATATCTTTGTCTTTGACTCCTTGATGTCGGAATCGCTGATTTCAATCATCTTGGCTAATTTCAGATTGTTGTATTCATTTTGGCTTCGGGCGAGTTTTGCCTTCAGCTGCTTGATTTCCTCGTCTTTGTTTCCCAGTTCTGTGTAGAGATCGGAATTTTCTTGTTTGAGCACACGAAACTGAGCGAGAACATTGCGTATCTTCGCCTCAAACTTCTTCATTGACTGTCTTTCTTCAGATGTCATGCCTTGTTTTTTTTCGTGTACGTATAACTATGAGGTTACAACAATATTTTGCAAATTTACTTAATAAGATTGTAACGGCCAACTTTTTATAACCAAAAGTTAAGCGTGGCAGAAAAAAACTTCTGCTTTGTTCTTATTTAGTGTATTCGCAACAGTGAAAAAGTGTTTACTTCTTCATTTTAGCTTCGGCTTTGGCCATATCTTCGCTTGATGGGTTTGGCTCTTTCTTTGCCAATGTGATGAGGCTATACACATATTCTTGTGCCCATGCTTCGCTGAATCCAAGCATCTGCTGTGATTTCCTGATAGAAAGAGCAGTTTTGAATTCACCAGCATCAGCCCATGTCATCTTTGTCAATATGTCATGCACAGCGCTGTCGGTAACCTTGCGCATCATCTTTTTCATGAAGCCAGGGATGCGGAATTTCCACTTCAGCATGTTGCCAATGAGCATCATCAAGTCTTGGCTGTAGCCTTGGAAGAGATACAGGTATCGCTGCACTTCATTCTGGTTGCGGCAGCCTTTCTTGATGCTGAGGTCTATTTCTTTGAAGAATTCATCGCTTATGCCATATAGGTCTTGCAGCATTTTTTTGCAAGCCTTTTTTTCTCCAAGACCCAACTTGTTGTTGAGCGTGGGAACGTGGAGCGTTCTTTTGAATGTGAATAAATCTGGCAGTGCGGCAAGGTTTGATATGCCAAGATTTGCTGCCAAGACACTCTGAAAATAAACACGTATGAGCGTCATGAAGTCTTCCATGCCGCCCACAGTCTCAGTTTTTTTCTTTCTGAAAATATCTAAAAAAGCCATTTTATTATAATTATTCAGTGTTGATATTATATATGTGGGATGTTTCTGTTTGTCAATATGCGTTGCCTTTTTCTTTGCCAAGCATGTTTGTCACCGTTTTGACGATGATTTTCATGTCGAGCAAGAAAGACCAGTTCTCAATGTACTTGATGTCCATTTTCACTCGGCCTTCCATCTGGTCTATGTAATGTGTCTCGCCTCTGAATCCACTCACTTGTGCCAATCCTGTGATGCCAGGCTTGGCGAGATGGCGAAGCATGAAGCGATTTATGAGAGATGAGTATTCTTCTGTGTGCTTGAGCATGTGAGGGCGTGGACCCACTACCGACATGTCTCCAAGGAAAACGTTGATAAACTGTGGCAGCTCATCTATGTTTGTTTTGCGCATAAGGTTGCCGAATGGGAACTTGCGCGGGTCGTCTTTAGTGGCTTGCACCTTGTCGGAGTCGGCGTTGACTTTCATTGAACGGAATTTGTAGCATTTGAATGTCTTTCCGTCCAGTCCTGTGCGGGCTTGCTTGAAGAAGATTGGTCCTGGCGACTGAATCTTTATGGCTATGGACACTATAACCCACACGATAGGGAATATGGTGCAGAGCACAAGTGAGGAGAACACGATGTCGAATGTGCGCTTCATGAATCTGTTTACAGGGTCGAGCAGCGGCTCTTCGCGTCGTGCGATAATAGGAATGTCACCGATATAAGAAACTGTTGTGTTGCCTCTGAACACATCTACAGCTGGCAGATAATAGAATCGTATGAGGTGGTTGTCGCAATATTTTGCAATGATGTTTATCTTATCCTGGTTTTCTTTGGGTATATATCCATAGAGTTCTTTTATCTCAGGATGAGCAGCAAGCCATGTGATGATGTCTGCCCTGGCACCCAGTTTCATGGACTCCATTTCCTCGCATGTGGCCTCGCCGTCATAGAAGATGCCTTTTATGTCATAGCCAAACACAGGGTCCTTCATGTAGTTGAGCAGTTGGGTGACCATAGGCTCGTTCCCTAAGAAAACTATAGCCTTTTGGTTTCTCTTGTTTGCTCTCATGTGGTTGAAGAACACTTTCAACATGCATCTCTCCGTTGTGAGGAAAATAGCATACGTTATTACTGAGGTACAGTAGAAAGTGCGGGGATAATGGTGCTCGGGGCGTGTGAATATTGTAATTAACGATATGAACAAAAGCATGAGAAAACTGGTGTCAAGAGCTCTCTTGACAATCTCTTCCCATTTAGAGTGCCGGTATTGAGCCACTGATGGCATCAAGAGGAAACTGAATACAAAGCTTGTCACGTATGTTACAATGAGCCATGGAAGACTGGATATGCCATTTACGGAGTCTGGACATAGTGCAACCATTGTCTTGAAGAATACCACTGTGAATACAATTAGCAAAGCTACGTCCACTATGAGTATGCCCATTTGCAAGTTTTTTTCTGTTTTCATGTCACGCCGTTTTATAATAATAGTTTAAACTTGTGTGGATATGTTGCGCTGCCGTTGTTAGTCTACGGCAAGCTTCCCCTTATTTGTGTTGTTGAGTATCGGTGCTCCTTTTATGGAAGATGCATTCATGGTGTGTCATCATATTTTTAGCTGTACGATGCAAACAAAACGAGTGCAAAGTTATTGTTTTTTTTTAAGATTACAAATAAATTATTAGATTTATTCGTGGTGCAGAAGATAAATCACAATATTTTTCTTGTAAATGTCTCGGCTGAGCTTGTGGTCTTTGGCGCATACGAATCTATCTGCTGTTACTTTAATAATGTGCGCAATAGAGCGGTGCCTTTTGTGCGGAGCCTTTTGTGTGGGATGATTAAACACAAATCAGTCGGCTCAAAGTACTAACCGCATTTTAACCTAAATCTGTCATTAGATTTTAAATCTTGTATGTGTTTGTTTCGAGCAGGTTGCGACAGCCAGTGTTGAAGGCATAGCAGGCTATGTCGAAACGCAAATGGAATCAAGATGCTGAAAGAAACGCTGACAAGAGTTGAAAGGAGACTATAATATCCTAATGATTTCTCTATTTCGGTCTAATGACCTATTGGGACTTAATCTTCTGTGTTTTTGCGAATAGGTCCACTGCTTGCCATTGCACATTGAATGAACTGATTAGGTCAAAACAGTTTAAAACGATTATTGTTGGATTGTGCCATGTGCGCAGCAGACATCATGCACAAACATGCCAAAAATGAAGGGAATACCTTAATTGTTAGGGATTTTCTTGTTAGTTTCGTTTTTTTTCACGAATTTTGCACCGACAATATGCTGCGCAGGCTTGATGCGCAAGCCCAAGAAGGGGACGCTAAGGCGAAACAATGCGGCATCAGTATAAACTAAATTATCATTAAATGGATTCAGACAGTTATCCGGCGGAAAGCAGTAGCCGCATAGAGAAAACAAATTACTGTACATCATTCAATAACGACAAACACCAACAGACATGGACCAGCAACTCTCTCTCTTAATCATATTCATGCTGCTGGCCTTGGTGATCTCGGCAATATGTTCGCTTCTCGAAGCAACACTCTTGTCCACTCCGATGTCGTACATATCAACGCTTGAGACGCAAAATGCGCCAGGATGGCAGCGCTTGAAAAAGTTCAAGACTAACATCGACCGCCCTATATCAGCCATTCTTGTGGTTAATACCATAGCAAACACAGTAGGAGCTTCTCTTGTGGGTTCGCAGGCTGCAGGATATGCGTCAGACCATTTCAACACAAGCGATGAGTCAAGTTTTTTTATTGGTGTGGTGTCTGCGGTCTTTACCCTGCTTATCCTTGTTTTCTCAGAAATTTTGCCTAAGACAATAGGCTCGACATATTGGCGCAAATTAGCATTGCCAGCCAGTAGGATCATTCATTTTTACATCATTGTGACGTATGTGTTGGTTATACTGCTTGAACGACTCACGCGTCTTTTCAGTTCTGCAGCTCCACAAGAGTCTGTGACACGCGATGAAGTTGCTGCAATAGTGTCTGTCGGCACAGAAGAAGGTGTGTTGGAAAAGAAGGAGAATCGCATGATACAAAACCTTCTCAAGCTCGATAGCATTACCGCTCATAAGATAATGACTCCAAGTGTTGTTGTTGCAATGGCAGAAGAGGGCATGACCTTGAAGGAGTTTTATGATGATGATGATTTTAAGAACTATTCGCGCATACCTGTGTATAAGGATGACGAAAGTGACTATATAACTGGTTATGTGCTTCGCCAAGAAATACTTGAACGTTTGGCAGAAGACAAGTTTGATGTCAAGCTCAGCGAACTGGCACGGCCTATATTGTCCTTTCCTGAGTATCAAGATGTGTCCACTATATGGGAGAAACTCTTGGAGAAAAAAGAACATATTTCTATTATCATTGATGAGTATGGCTGTTTCCGTGGACTTGTCACTTTGGAGGATGTGATTGAGACTATGCTCGGCTTTGAGATTGTAGACGAGAAAGACGAGGTGGTTGACATGCAGGAATTCGCAAAGGAACAATGGAAGGAAATGCAGAAGGCTCAGCACAAAGAAGCGTGAAGATGCATAATGTTTTAGGCTTGTGCTTTGATATTTGAATGATATGTGGCGTTAAGTGTATGGTGGCGGTTATAATATTATAAAGGTGCTTTGTTCCCTCTGTGCTGCAATTGAGCCTAAACCCGAATGGGGAACAGGTTTTAAATGTCGCAGCACTATTGGATCATTAAAAAATAATCGGTCGTTAGGTTGCAACGATTTGTTGCGCATCTAATGACCGATTTGGGTTTAATAAAACACGATGTCTTCAATGACTTGAGCTCCTACATGCTCATTAAGCTTGCGCGCCAATGCTCTGTGTTCCATCATAAGGTTCTGCTTGATGGCTGGCGAAGTGATTTGCACATGCAGATTCTGGTTCTTTATGAAAATGTCTCCAGTGTATTTTTGAATCAAATTGCCCATGACAGCAGGCCAGGCCTCGATGATGAGATGCTGGTTGTAGGGTGTTTCTATGCCATTGATGCGCATGAACTGGCGGATGATGTCGCCTATTTGCTCAGTGTTTGTCTGTCTCATGAACTTATTCTATTATACCTTTTTCTACTTTGAATATTTTAAACTCGCCATGGCTTTTGGCCAGTATCTTGTCGAGATTCTCACGGTTTGTGTCTGTGATGAATATCTGACCGAACGAGTTGTCCGACACGATGTTGACAATTTGTTCCACGCGCTTGGCGTCAAGTTTGTCAAAGATATCGTCAAGCAGCAGCAGAGGCGTGGTCTTGCTGCCTGTGCGCTTAAGGAAATCAAACTGCGCCAGTTTGAGCGCAATCATATATGTCTTGTTCTGTCCCTGCGAGCCTTCGCGCTTGATGGGATATCCTTCGAGCGTCATCTCAAGGTCATCTTTGTGCACGCCATGTAGCGAATAACCCATGATGCGGTCTTTTGCCCTGTCTCTTTGAATCACATCCAATAAGGTGCCACGTTGGCAGTGGCTGATGTATTTCAGAAGCACTTTCTCATTGCCGCCAGAGATTACCGAGTGAAAATGCTGGAACACAGGGGTGAATTCTTCAATGAACTCCTGTCTCTTTTGGTATATCCTTTCTCCATATTCGGCCATCATCTCTTCAAAAACGCTAAGAATCTCCACGCTTGGCTCTTCCTCAGCCTTGAGCATGGCGTTGCGCTGTTGCAGGGCTTTATTGTAATTGGCTAAGTCGGTCATATATTCAGGATTGTATTGTGAGATGACAATGTCCATTAGCCGGCGACGCTCCTCGCTGCCTCCTGATATGATGGCGTAGTCGTTGGGCGAAGCAATGATCAGTGGCAAGAGCCCAATATGCTCTGCCAGTCGCTTATATCCTTTTTTGTTGCGCTGCACCTGTTTTTTCTGATGCGCTTTCATGCCGATGGTTATTTCCTCATCCACTCCGTTTAGGTCGTAAGAGCCTTGAACCATCATCATCTCCTCGCCGTGGCGGATGTTCATTGAATCTTGGAAATTTGCTGTGCTCTTGGTGAATGAGAGAAAGTATATGGCATCGAGTACATTTGTTTTGCCTTCGCCGTTCTGCCCGACAAAACAGTTAATCTTTGGCGAAAAACAAAGGTCGGCTGTTGCTATATTGCGATAGTTTAGTATTGTCAGTTTTTTTAGTATCATGTTACAAAGGTAGGCAATAATTGTGAGGAATAATTAAAGTGGAGGGCAGAAAAAGCCGAGAGATGTGAAAAAAATACTGCAAGAGCTATTTTTTCATTGAAAAAAGTTGTCAACTCATATAAAATCCTTACTTTTGCATTATGAAACGATGAGACTAATGCGGTAGTGGCTCAGTTGGTAGAGCATTGGCTTCCCAAGCCGAGGGTCGCGGGTTCGAGTCCCGTCTACCGCTCAATATGTCGGAGACAAAGGTGCGGCTTTGCGGTAAGATGGTTCAACGAATGAGTGCAACCCACCGTAAAGCCGCATCTTCCGTAGTTTGGCATCGCAGATGTTGGCGGCAAGTCTTTGCAATGAGAGTGGAACGCAAGGCATGTGGGTAGTGAGAAATATTTCATCATAAAATAAAAATAGGCTTACACGTTATGTTGTTGATGACATTGATAATTGTTGCAGTGTTGTTGGTTGGTTATGTGCTGATGACAACAGAGCAGGTGCACCATATCAATCGCGCCACGGTAGCGATGGTATGCGGAGTGGTTGCATGGGTTATTTACATGATTCATGGAGGAGACTTCGTCCGCCTTATGCATAGTGATGAATACGCGGCATTTCTTGGAGGGCAGCGTCCGACAAGCGAGATGATGAAATATTTTGTGTCTGACCATGTCATCACCAAGTATATTTCAGAGGCATGTTCGGTTATTCTCTTTCTTATAGCTACAAACACTATTGTTGAGGTGCTGCATAACAATGGAGTCTTCGACTCGCTTGTCTCATGGTTGCGCATGCGTAACAGCCGAGCTTTCCTTTGGGTTATCTCGCTGCTCACATTCATCATATCAGCTAATGTGGACAATCTCACTACAGTGGTGCTGATGCTTGGACTTGTCATACAGATAGTGAAAAATCATTATCAGAGGGTGGTATATGCCAGCGCCATTATAGTGGCTGCGAGCATGGGCGGCTGCTTCACAGCTATTGGCGACATGACATCAGTGATGTTGTGGGTGCGTGACCTGATCACACCGTCGTCATACGCAGCAGGTTTGTTTCTTCCGGCTTTTTTGTGTATGTGCACGTTCAATGCGCTCATAAGCACAAAGTTGCATGGCAGGGTTGAGGTCTATTCTGTGCTCACGCGCTATGATGGTGACGATTCGGCGTGGGCTCCATGGCAAAAAGTTGTGTTGCTGGTGTTGGGCATTGCTGGACTGTGGTTCATTCCTTCCTTTCATTATATAACCAAATTGCCGCCATTCATCGGTTCCATGTCGGTGCTTGCGTTGATATGGGCAGTGGAAGGACTGTTCAATCTTGAGAAGAATGGCAATGTGCTGTTGGTGCAAAGGCACTATTTCCGCAATGCTGAATTCATAAGCATACGTATCATCCTTTATTTTTTAGGTGTGACCCTAGGAGTGGGCGCATTGGCTGAATGTGGAGCGCTCAACTATGCAGGCACATGGCTGGAGAATCATGTAGACAATGTTTATCTATATGGGGTGTGCATAGGATTCGTATCATCGCTGTTGGACAATGTGCCGGTGATGATGTTGGGCATAAACATGTTCCAGCTCGACACTATTGCTGAATCCTCGTCAGAATTTGTGCAAAATGGCATATATTGGCAATTGCTTTCGTTTTGTTGCGCCTGTGGTGGTTCTCTCTTCTTTATTGGGACCTTGGCAGGCCAAGCTGTGCTAGAGGTGGAAAAAATAAGGTTTAAGTGGTACATCCGCAATTTCCTTTGGAGAGCTTTGGCTGCATGGGCTGTTGGCCTTGTCGTATTTTGGCTCATTCATTAAAAGAGGGTGCCACGTATAGTGTGGAAGGCTTTGAAAAGGTTCATAAGGCTGTTAGGCATATTTGAATAATGCTTTTATGTTTAAAGGGCCTTACTATAAGTATAAATAGGTAATAAAGATTGATTAACACAAAAAAGCAAAGAGGTTTATGTCAAAGATTAATTGTCTTGGAATACTTACATCAGGAGGCGACTCTCCTGGTATGAACGCAGCAATCCGTGCTGTGACACGCTCTGCTATATGCAAAGGATTCACCGTGAAGGGTATTTACCGCGGTTATGATGGTCTGGTCAATGACGAGATAAAAGAGTTTACCACTGAGGATGTGAGCAATATCATAGCTCGTGGCGGAACTATATTGAAGAGCGCAAGAAGTTCTTTGTTCATGACTCCCGAGGGACGTCAGAAAGCATATGAAAACATGAAAGCCGAAGGTGTTGACGCACTTGTTGTGATAGGTGGCAATGGGTCGCTCACTGGCGCGCGCATATTCGCCCAAGAATTTGATGTTCCATGCATAGGATTGCCTGGCACCATCGACAACGACCTTTATGGCACCGACCTTACCATCGGTTATGACACCACACTCAATACCATAGTGCAGTGTGTTGACAAAATACGTGATACTGCCACATCGCATGAGCGCATCTTCTTTGTTGAGGTGATGGGGCGTGATGCAGGATTTCTTGCACAGAACAGTGCCATTGCCAGTGGCGCAGAGGCAGCCATTATCCCAGAGGACAGCACTGATGCCGACCAACTTGAGCACTTCATTGGACGAGGCATACGCAAAAGCAAAAACTCCAGCATAGTCATTGTGAGCGAAAGTCCTAAATGCGGAGCTATGTTTTATGCAGACAGAGTGAAGAAGGAATATCCGCAATATGATGTGCGTGTGTCCATCCTTGGCCACTTGCAGCGCGGTGGCTCGCCATCAGCACGTGACAGAATCTTGGCAAGCCGCTTGGGCGCAGGCGCCATCGATGCAATTCTCGACGGGCAGCGTAACGTGATGATAGGTGTGCGCAACGATGAAGTAGTCTATGTGCCGTTCACTGATGCCATCCGTTCAGACAAAGCCATCAATAAGAGTCTTATTCGTGTGCTTGACGAACTGTCCATCTGATTGTTTGTTTAATTAAGTTTTTTACATCAGTGAATCTGAGATGACAAATTTCTCAGCATTTGATGTCGTCATATTTTTATACATACTTTTAATCTTGAATAGAATACTTACCATATTGGGTCCTACAGCATGTGGCAAGACAGGCTTTGCCGCTCATTTGGCACACGACATTGATGGTGAAATCATCAGTGCCGACAGCCGTCAAGTGTATAGAGGCATGGACATAGGTACGGGCAAGGATTTGGTAGACTATATGGTCGATGGCAAACAAGTGCCTTACCATCTTATAGATATTGTTGATGCTGGTGTGCGTTACAATGTGTATGAGTGGCAACAGGGTTTTTTGACATCATATGAAGATATCATGTCTCGCGGCAGAGTGCCTATATTATGTGGTGGCACAGGCATGTATATTGAGAGCGTGATCAAAGGCTATGAGTTTGATGGAAGAACATTCCCGCCATTCGATTCGGTCATCATCGGGCTTAAAATAGATAGGGAGCTGCGTCGTGAGAAAATCACCAAGCGTCTTGTTGCTCGGCTTGATGAAGGCATGGTGGATGAGATTAAAGGCTTGATTGAGAAAGGAGTGCCTGCGGAACAATTGATAAAGTATGGACTTGAGTATAAGTATGTCACACTATATCTGCTCGGCCAACTTAGCTATGACGAAATGGTGTCTCTCCTTGAGATAGCAATACATCAATTCGCAAAAAGGCAGATGACATGGTTCAGAGGCATGGAAGAACGCCGTGGCATAAAGATTCATTGGCTTGATGTCGAAACGCCAATTGATGAACGCATTCAAATAGTAAAGGAATTATGGAAGAAGGGAAACGAATAGGCGTGATATACAGCCCGCACTCAGGGCTGGACCAATCGCAGAAGAGGTGGAAACTGATCCGCAACTACATGGAGTCGAGAGGAATGATGTATGATTTTGTGCAGTCAGAAGCTTTTGGCTCCGTTGAGCGTCTTGTGAAGATGATGTGTGGCAATGGCTATTCCACCATTGCTTTGGTAGGTGGCGACGGTTCGCTTAACAGTGCTGTCAATGCCATTATGGACTGTCGCGAGTCGTTGCCAGATGATTTTGCCTTGGCGGTGATACCCAATGGCATAGGCAATGATTTTGCCCGTTTTTGGGGATTGTCGGTAGATGATTACAAACTTTCCGTCGATAGCATCATAGCACGTCATGTGCGTAAGGTTGATGTTGGAAAGTGCGTGTATAAAGATGACGATGGCTTGCCTCAACGACGTTATTTCCTTAATTGTGTGAATGTGGGACTTGGAGCGCGTCTCATTAAGACAACAAATGAAGCGGCGCAGATAATCGGTTCAAGCGAACTGACGGCCATACCTGCGCTTGTCAATCAGGTCTTTGAACGCAGGCTGTACAACTTGTCTATGAAAATTGACACAGAGGTCATTGATGCATCATTCATGTCTTTATGCATAGGCAATTGCCAAGGATATGGACAGACGCCAAACTCGGTGCCGTATAACGGTCTCCTTGATGTGTCTCTCATCACACGTCCTGAATGGTGGCAACTTTTTGAAGGCTTTTGGCTTTTGGGCAAGGGACGTTTTCTTAACTATAAGAATGTGCACCCATACCGTGCCAGCCACATTGTTATCAATAATGTGGACAAGGCGCTTGTGTCGCTCGACGGTATGCTGTTGCAGGCTAAGGCTCCAGAGCCTATAAAGGTGTCGCTCGAGAAGGAAGTCTTGAATTTCGTTGTGCCAATAATGAATGATTGAGAATTGTTTTTAAACAATATTTTGAACATGACCTTTGGGTTCAGCATCCATTGTTTTAAACTAAAAAACAATGGATGCTGAATTTTTTTATATTGTCGTTCCGTCTGTTTCTTCATGAATTATTGAAGTAGCCTTCATGCCGGTTTCCTTTTTTTGAAAACATATTGTTTGTGATGCTTGATATGGAAAATGGTGTCATTGGACGAAAAAATATAAAAAATGTTTGATGAAGTGTTTTTTATTGGATATATTTGCATCATTTATTACTGTATACTAATGTTAAACTAAAGCCTTATAGCAATATGAGAACAAGTTTTGTATATAAATTTTCAATCCTTGCATTGGTGTTCTGTCTGACCAATGTGGGTGAAGTGTGCGCAAAGCGGATAACAGTTAATGAAGCAAAGCAAAAAGCTTTGGCTTTCTGGGGCAAGAGCGTGGAAAAGCACAGACGCTTCTCTGCTAAAGTCGCAGACAAACCAACGTCAAGCGATGCCTATTATGTTTTTAATGATGATGAGGGAGGATTTGTGATCATATCAGGAGATGACGCTGTGAGCACCCCCGTGTTGGGATATTCAACAACAGGACGTTTCGACATGGCGTCTATTCCAGATGGCATGCGTGACTTGCTCATTGATTATGAGAGGCAGATTGCCAGCATTGAACCGCTTCCATATGAAACCTCTGCCTCAACACGTGCGGTGGGTGAGAAGAAGATAGAGACAGCTCGATGGGGACAAAGTTTCCCATACAACAAATATTGTCCCGACAACTGCCCTACGGGGTGTGTGGCTACTGCCACAGCTATCATCATGCGACATTATGGGTATCCTGCCACAGGGCGTGGATCAAACAGTTACACATGTTCGTATACAGGCACTACACTCAGTGCTGATTTCTCCAAGAGCAATTATGACTGGAAATCTATGCCAATGGATGATGGCACAAATTCACACGACCAAGCGTACGATGGAGTGGCTCGCTTGATGTCAGACATAGGCATAGCAGTAGGTATGAACTATTATCCAGGAGGCAGCATCGCATTGACGCAGACAGCCCGTTTGGCCTTGATAGACAATTTTGGATATTCGTCAAAGGCTAAATACTTGTATGCAAAGAGATACTCTGCAAATGAGTGGCAGCAAAGGCTGGAAACAGAGATTGATAATGACCGCTTGGTGCTTTATTCAGCCTTATCGGGAAGAGGTGGTCATGCCTTTATCATAGATGGCTATAAGAACGGACTCTTTTCAGTCAACTGGGGATGGGGTGGATACTGTAATGGATACTTCTCTCTTGGCGCTTTGCAACCGACTGACGATCCAATGGATGCATATGATTCTGAACAGTCAGGATTGTTTAACATCTGTCCTTCTGATGGTACAGAACCTCTTGCCTCTCCTTTGACATTGGGAGCTAATGATGATGGGCTTTATGGCTTTATCATGAATGCCGAATGTGTAAAGGCTGGAATGAGATTCAAGGTGGTTACGGCTGAGGTGCTGAATAGTTCGTCAGACAGTTATAATGGAAAGCTCTATGCAGGTCTTTTTGATAAAAGCGGCAAACTGAAAGAAGTGATTGGATATACTAACGTGGCCCTGAATGTGAATGAAAGTTATTCATCTTTGTGTATCAATTGCTGGTCTGGAACTGATGCGGAAGAAGGTGATTTTGTAGCCTTGGTGACAAGTGGCAATGAAAGTGATGAATACCTGTTCCTTAAAGATGAGGACATGAATGTCTTTACATTGCCTGCTGTTGGCAATGAAGTGAAGACAGCCGATGTGCATCTCGACTTGCAGGGAGGCGCAGGTGCAGAATATTCAAGTGTCTATTGGAACTGCATGTATCAAGGCAAACCATTGGTGGGCACAGCGTGTTTTTTTGATGTGACGTTCCCAGAAGACACTTATTTGATTGAAATTAGAAATAATGGGGAAAAAATAAAAAAAGCAGCTAATGGCTATTATTGTGTGCCATTAGTGACTGGCGACATCAATCTCAGTGTCAGGGCTTACAAAGAGGTAGACATCATAGTAGATGTCGTGCAAGTTGATGAACAAGGATCTTTGGCTGAACAGATGAAGAATTATAATATAGATGAGATAAAGACGCTTGTTGTGAAAGGACGCATTGATGTGCGCGATTTCATTTACCTAGATTCCTGTGGTATCGCATCAATAGATATGCGTGAAGCTGTAATAGAGCCTTACGACATCTATCCTGCTAATTCTATTCCAGACTATGCCTTTGAATGGAATGATGACTTGGTTCATTTTATCATGCCCAAAAACACTATAGCAATAGGCAATGAGGCATTCAGTGCCACAGGACTTGCTGATGTGGTCATACCTAAAGGCGTTGTTGAGTATGGCCTTGATGTCTTTAGTTACTGCAATTCTCTAAAGGAAGTCACAGTGCTCAATCCTGAGCCTGCTTCCATCGACAGCTGTGTATTTATAGGCACTCTGAGAAATCAAGGCGGCACGCTTCATGTGCCTGCAGGCTGCAAGGCTGATTATCTTGCAGCGAGTCAATGGCAAGACTTCACCTATATCGATGAGAGGGCGAGTGAATATGATATTTATACAAACGCAGGTGAGAATACGTCTGTTATTGGTGTTGAGATGCATGGCGATGATTGCACGAACAATCATGATCTGGAATATTTCAATGCTCAAGGACAGCGCATAGAAGGACCTCAAAAGGGCGTTAATATATTAAGAAAAGATGGTAAGGCAGTAAAGATCATAAATATGTGAGATGAGATATGAGTATTGCAAAATGCTACATCTTTGTGTCTCTGAACAGATTTTCACAAAAATGAACTTTATATAAACAATGAAGGAGTTGCGCTTTTGTTGCGCAACTCCTTCATTGTTTATATATTGTGTGATTATTATTCGTTTTTACCAGCAATCATTTGTCTTTGCCATGCGTCATCCAATCTTGTTTATTTTCTCCAGGCAGTCACCGTCAATGATTTTTATCTTCTTGCCGTCAATGGCGATGATCTTTTCTTGTGCAAATGCAGATAAAGTGCGGATTGCATTGGATGTGGTCATGTTTGACATATTGGCCAAATCCTCGCGAGAGAGGTAGATGGACAGAGTGGCGCCGTCTTCTTCAAGCCCGTAGTTGTCACGAAGGAAAATGAGGGATTCAGCCAACCTGCCCCTGATGTGCTTTTGTGTGAGATTGACTGTGCGTTGGTCTGATAGGCCTACTTCTACGGCGAGCATCTTGATGAAGAACAAGGCAAGTTTGCTGTTTTGGGATATCCATCTATAAATGTTGTCGATAGGTATGAGGCATACAGTGCTTGGTTCAAAGGCAGAAGCCGACGTCACGTAGTTTTGGTTGGCAAAGTATGCGCGATAGCCGAAATACTCCACAGGTTTGATGACGCGTATGATCTGTGTCCTGCCGCCAATGCCGTCCTTGTATACTTTGACTTTTCCTTTTATGAGGCAATGAAGCATTTGTGGCACCTCTCCGTCTTGGTATATAGGCTCGTTCTTCTTGAAATGCTGTATAGACAAGCAATCCTTCAGCTCATCTTGCTGTTCAGGTGTGAGCAAGGTTATGAATTCTTCCAAGCAGTGAATAGTTTCTGAAAATATGGTGGCTTCTTTCTTTTTCATTACCTTAAAAAATACTATTGCGTTTTTTCTTTACCTTCAAAATCCTTTATTAGTGCAAAGTTACGGACATATTGTTAAATACACAAGAGAATAACGGCCTTTTTCTGCTATTTAGCATGTTTTTAGGGAAAAGAATGGCTGCGTTGGCTCTTTTTTTTAGAAAAAATAAAATAAACTTGTTCGTGTGGGATTTTTTATCTAATTTTGAAGGAGTAAACCTAAATATTGTATATTTATACCTGAAAATACGACTATGAGTTATCTACGTTTTGACAAATCGCTGATGACGAATCTGCAGGAGTCACTTCCCAAGGAAGTTCTTCGTACAAATAAGTCGGGTGCATATTCGTGTTCGTCTATAGTTGACTGCAACACACGTAAATATCACGGCTTGTTGGTGGTTCCTGTGCCGGAGTTGGACGAAAGCAATCATGTATTGCTGTCCTCGCTCGATGAAACGGTCATCCAGCATGGTGCTGAGTTTAATCTCGGTTTGCATAAGTATTCTGGCAATGTGTACAGTCCTAATGGACACAAGTACATCCGTTCGTGTGAATGGGACCGACTTCCAACGACAATATACCGTGTGGGAGGTGTTATTTTGAAGAAAGAGAGAGTGTTCCAGCACTTTGAGAATAGAATACTGATTCGCTACACCCTTATGGAAGCCCATTCAGCAACCACTCTCCGCCTTAGGCCCTTCCTTGCTTTCCGAAGCGTTAGCGAGTGCACGCATGAAAATGACAAGGCAAGCAGAGAATATTCTGATGTGGATAACGGAATCAAGACCTGTATGTATCCAGGCTATCCCGAACTGTTTATGCAACTCAACAAGAAGAATGAGTTTGTGTTCAATCCCAATTGGTATCATGGCATTGAATATCCGAAGGAGCAGGAAATGGGGTATGAGTATAAGGAAGACTTGTATGTGCCTGGCTATTTTGAGTTTAATATAAAGAAAGGCGAAAGCGTAGTGTTTGCTGCAGGCGTCAGCGAACTCAAGTCTAATCAGTTGAAGAAAATCTTCGACTACGAATATGATGTTCATGTGCCACGCACCAATTTCCAGTCATGCCTTGTCAATGCGGCCCATCAGTTCCATTCCGAGAAAAATGGTGAGCACTACATCATTGCAGGCTACCCTTGGTTCAAGTGCAGGGCGAGAGACATGTTTGTTTCTTTGCCAGGACTCACTATTGCCATTGATGAGACAGACTATTTTGAGAAGGCTATGGCAACGGCAGAGAAGGCCATATATGATTTCATTGAAGGCAAAAAGTCTTCAGTCGAGATTTATGAGATGGATAAGCCTGATGTCCTTTTATGGGCCGTGTGGTGCATACAGCAGTATGCCCGTCTGGTGGATGCCGTCGATGCTCGTGAGAAATATGGCAAAATAGTGGATATGATAGTCAACTTCATTATTGAAGGCGGACATGAAAATCTTGAGCTGGACGAGAATGGTCTTCTAAGCACTGACGGGCGTGAGCATGCCGTCACTTGGATGAATTCCGAAATCAACGGACGGCCAGTGGTGCCTCGTTCAGGATACGTTGTGGAAATCAATGCGCTCTGGTATAATGCACTCATGTTCAATGCCGACATGCTGATGTCTGCCGGACGTTCTGATGATGCAGAGAAATGTTCAGCTTTGGCTGAGAAAGTAGGCGCATCGTTTAAAGAAGTGTTCCTCAACGAGCATGGATACTTGCTCGATTATGTGGATGGCGATTACATCTCATGGTCTGTGAGACCAAACATGCTTGTAGCTTCATCGCTTGAGTACAGTCCGCTTTCTGTTCCTGAAAGGAAAAAGATTCTTGACATATGCACTAAGGAACTTCTCACGCCAAAGGGCATTCGTTCATTGTCGCCAAAGTCGGGCGGCTATAACCCTGTCTATTGTGGCGGGCAGATGCAGAGGGATGCAGCTTATCACCAGGGCACTGTGTGGCCATGGATGTCAGGCTTTTATCTTGAGACATCGCTTAAGGTGTACAAGAAGAGCGCGATATCATGGGTAGACCGCTGTTTCGCAGGTTTGGAAGAGGAAATGTTCTACCACTGCATAGGCACTCTGCCAGAGCTCTTTGATGGCAATCCTCCTTTCTCAGGGCGCGGCGCATTATCATTCGCCATGAACGTGTCGGCTGTGTTGCGTGTGAATAAGGAACTGTCTAAATTCTATAATTACTAACTTAAAGGAGGAGTGAAATGAAAGTTTTAATGTTTGGTTGGGAATTCCCTCCTAAGATATACGGCGGTCTTGCAGTTGCCTCTTATGGCATTACCAAAGGCATGGTTGAGGGACAGCCTGACGTGGAGATTACGTTCTGCCTTCCTAAGCCTACTGGTGAAGAAGAGAAGTTTTTGCGAATCATTGGCATGAACCAAGTGCCAATTGTGTATCGTGACCATGACTACGAATATGTGAAGAACAGGTTGCCAAACTATATGACGCCTGAACAGTATTACAATTTCCGTGAGCATATCTATGCAGATTTCTCATACATGAATGTCAACGATATGGGATGCATGGAGTTTGCTGGCGGTTATCCAGGCAACTTGCATGACGAGATAAATAATTTCTCCATCATAGCAGGCGTGGTAGCTCGTTCGGAACAGTTTGACATAATCCACGCTCACGACTGGCTTACATATCCTGCAGGAGTTCATGCTAAGATGGTCAGCGGCAAGCCCTTGTGCATTCATGTGCATGCAACCGACTTTGACCGCTCTCGCGGCAAGGTGAATCCCACAGTGTATTCTATAGAGAAAAACGGCATGGATCATGCCGATTGCATAATGTGTGTGTCTGAATTGACTCGCCAGACTGTTATTAGAGAGTACCATCAAGACCCGCGCAAGTGCTTTGCAATGCATAATGCAGTGTATCCGCTGCCACAGGAATATCTTGACATCCCTCGTGTTGACCATGGCAAGGAGAAGGTTGTCACGTTCCTTGGACGCATCACAATGCAGAAAGGGCCTGAATATTTCATTGAGGCTGCCGATTTGGTGTACAAACGCTCCAAGAACATACGATTTTGTTTTGCTGGTTCTGGCGACAAATATTGGGAGATGGTCGACTTGGCTGCATCCAAAGGTATATCAGACCGCTGCCATTTCCCTGGATTCTTGCGCGGCAAGCAAGTCTATGAATGCTACAAGGCAAGCGATGTGTTCGTCATGCCGTCTGTGTCTGAACCTTTCGGCATAGCTCCTTTGGAAGCCATGCAGTGCGGCACGCCTTGCATCATATCTAAGCAGTCGGGTTGCGGAGAAATCCTCGACAAAGTGATAAAAGTTGACTATTGGGATATAAATGCTATGGCCGACTACATATATTCACTTTGCACAAACGAAGGTTTGCACACTTACTTGCGCGATGAGGGGCTCAAAGAAGTGGCCGAGATAACGTGGATCAAAGTGGGGCACCGCATCCGTAAGTTGTATGATGAGTGCATCTATAATGGAGGATTCATCCATTGAGTTTAATATATCGAATATATCTTTTATACACTTATTGTGTGTACGCGTCATGCTGTTGCGCAGCGTTCGCTGCTGAATCTGAATAGTCGGAGGCTGGGCGCGATGGCATACCACAATAGCATAAAACCTACATAATCATGAAAAAGATTTGTCTTTATTTTGAGATTCATCAGATAGTACATCTCAAGCGTTATCGTTTCTTCGACATAGGCCGTGACCATTATTATTACGATGACTATGAGAATGAACGCTCAATAAACGATATAGCTGAGCGCAGTTATGTGCCGGCATTGCAGACACTCATACAGATGTGCAAGGAACATCCTGAGTTTAGAGTGGCTTTCTCCTTGTCGGGCTGCGGTTTGGAACAGTTGGAGTTTCATGCGCCTCAGGTTATCGACTTGTTGCAGGAACTCAATGCCACAGGCCAGGTGGAGTTTCTCTGCGAACCATACAGTCATGGCTTAGCTTCGCTTGCCAATGAAGAGAGTTTTGCTGCAGAAGTTAAGCATATGAGTGACACTATAAAGGAGAAGTTTGGCAAACGTCCAACGGTGTTCCGCAACTCTTCTCTCATATATAATGACGACATTGGCGCTCAAGTAGCCGCTATGGGTTTCAAGGGAATGATAACAGAAGGCGCAAAACATGTGCTTGGATGGAAGTCGCCACATTATGTTTACCATTGTGCTTCAGACAATCGTCTGAAATTGTTGCTCCGTGACATAAAACTCTCGGAGGATATAACAGAACGCTTCTCTCATACCGATTGGTCTGAGTATCCACTCTTTGCCGACAAATGGCTTGATTGGATAGCAAGCACTCCAGAGGGCGAGAATGTTATCAATATATTTGGCGAACTTGTCACTTTCGGAATATTGCAGCCATTGTCAAGCAATATCCTTGATTTCCTCAAGGCCATACCAGCCCTTGCAAAGGAGCGCGGCATTGGTTTTGCTTTGCCGTCTGAGGTGTGTGCTGAGAAGAGTGTGGGTGCTCTTGAGGTGCCATACAGCATATCTTGGGTGGATGAGGAGAGAGACACATCTTGCTGGTTGGGCAATGTTATGCAGAGAGAGGCTTTCAACAAGTTGTATAGCGTGGCTGACCGTGTGCGCGTGTGTGGCGACCGCCGTATCCAGCTCGATTGGGATTCTCTGCAGGCGTCAAACAACTTCCGCTTCATGAACACTAAGCCTGGTTGTCAGTATCGTGGCATGTATGATGGACCATACGATGCATTCACCAACTACATGAATATACTTGGCGACTTCATTGCACGTGTGAATAATCTATATGGTGGTGCCGACAATGAAGAAATTGATGGCCTCATCACCATCATAAAGAATCAGGATGAGGAAATAGCAGCCAAGGATAAAGAAATAGAGCGTTTGCGCAAGAAGCTGGAGAAGTATAATCCAACTGAAGCTTCGGCAGATGCTGCGCCTTCCAAAAAGGCTGCTGCCAAAAAGCCTTCAACAAGAAAGGCTGCCAAAAAGCCATCGGAAGAGTAGGCGGCTGAATGAAATGAAAAAAAAGAAATTTGTCTTTTCGAAGATAGCTATTTATTAGGAAGTGGCGGGCATGGTTGTGAAACTAAGCCCGCCTTTTTTGCATCTATGTTTCTCATGGAGTGCTCAAATCACTTCTTCAATGTGGTATTTTATCATGCCTTCGAGAGGTGACTGCATTATGTTGCCCACTTGGCAGCCGCATGCTTGTGCCGCTTCTCTCAGTTCCTCTTGGTAGTAGTGTGCGATGCTGCCGACGAAGTGTATTCTATATTGATGACATAAGTCTTCTTGCCATGGCGCGCTGATGATGTTGCGAAGGAAGAATGCCGTGAAGCAGTCAATCAGAAACTGTCTTATGGCGGGATGCGACTTGTGGCGAGCACAGAACGGACTCAAGCTTGCAAGAAATCTGTTGGGCAATGGAGCGCGGTACACCTTTTCTATTATGCTGGCTTGCGTTTCATGTGTCTCGTCAAAGAAAAGTTGGCATAGCTCATCTGGAAATTGGCGCTTGAGGATGTCGCCCACAAGCCGTTTGCCTATGTATGCACCGCTGCCTTCGTCACCGAGGATATAACCCAAAGCCGGATTGCCTGTGTGGATGCCGCATCCGTCATAGAAGCACGAGTTGCTACCTGTGCCAAGTATGCAAGCTATGCCCTTCTGTCTGCCGCACAGTCCGCGTGCCGCTCCGAGCATGTCGCTTTCCACATTTATATTGGTTGTATGTGGAAAAAAGTGTTTCAGAGCTTCGCCCACTATGGGTGATTTTTCTTTTGTGCAGCCAGCTCCATAGAAGTGTATCTGACGGATGCATTCAGGCGAGCCGATATTTGGCAGCAATTCGTGTGCGATTATGGCGCATATATCGTCTTGGCTTTGTTGGAAAGGATTTATTCCGTGTGTGTGGATAATCTTGTTTTTGTTGTTCGATATCCACCAAGCTGTTTTGGTGGAACCGCTGTCTGCTATGATTGTCATGTTGCTTTAGTTGTTTTTATGCAAATTTACACTTTTGCAATGTTATTATAAGTGCCATTAGTGAATTTTTTAATAAAAAATTGTTTATATCAAAAGTATTTGTGTATTTTTGCATTTTCATTGACTGCGGCATGCTTATGCGTGTCTCAACAAGCGGAAGATGTTGCAAGTGTGTTGCGTTGATGAATGTGAAAGCAAGCATGGTAAAGTAGGTGCTCATAATCATTTTTATATTTGAAGTCCTCTATCTTGAGGCAGATTTTTTTCTGTTTGATGGAGCTGTGCGGGCATAGTGACTGATAAACAGAAGGAAAAGATGACCAAGAGAGAGTGCGACAAATATGAGAGCGGCTTACTTTGATGTTATAAAAAAATCAACACCTACTTAGTAAAATAATTATATAAAACTTACTTCTTTGATGTCTTATGAGTACTCGGATCAATCAAAACAACAACCTTGTCATTATGGCAGGTGGTGTGGGCAGCCGTTTTTGGCCAATGAGCACAACGGAATGTCCAAAGCAGTTTATTGATGTTTTTGGCACAGGACGCACGTTCATCCAGATGACGTACGACAGGTTTAAGGGGCTTATCGCTCCAGAAAATGTATGGGTGGTCACATCTCGCCAGTATGCAGATATGGTGGCAGAGCAGTTGCCCGACATACCTAAGTCGAATATCCTGCTTGAGCCATGCCGCCGCAACACAGCGCCATGCATAGCATATGTCAGCTGGAGAATAAAGGCAAAGAATCCAAAGGCGAATCTGGTTATATCGCCTGCTGATCATCTTGTGACAGATGTTGTGGAATTTCAGCGCGTGATAGGCTCGGCCCTTAAGTTCACTTCGGAGACAGATTCCATTGTCACCCTTGGCATGACTCCTACACGTCCCGAGACAGGGTATGGCTACATACAAGCAGATCTGTATGAGCCGTCTTTGAGCAACAAGGAGATATATCGCGTCGATTCGTTTAAGGAAAAGCCAAATCTTGAGACAGCGAAGAAATATATTCAGAGCAAGGAATATTATTGGAATTCGGGTATCTTCATATGGAGCGTTAATACTATTGTGAACGCATTGCGCATATATGAGCCTGAGATGTCGCGTGTTTTTGAGGACATGTATTCTGTATATGGCACAGACAAGGAGCAGGCAGCCATTGATGAGAAGTTCCCTCAGTGCGAGAGTGTCTCTATCGACTACGCCGTGATGGAGAAAGCCGAGGAGATATTTGTTTTCCCTGCAGATTTTGGCTGGAGTGATGTCGGCACATGGGGCTCTCTGCACACAATAGCTCCTCGCGATGCTCAAGGCAATAATGTCATTGGAAATGATGTGCAACTGTTTGAGACCCGTAATTGCATTGTGCACACCACGGAAGAGAAGCGTGTGGTTGTGCAGGGCTTGGACGGATACATTGTCGCAGAGAAAGGAGACACCTTGCTCATTTGCCGTCTTGATGAAGAACAGAGAATAAAGGAATTCTCTGCAAATTGATTCATAGATGGAAATATCACATGTTGTTAAGAAATCGATTTTGTTATTTGCATTGCTTTTCTCTGTGCCTGCAATGGCGCAAGAGAGAAGCGATGTTAATGACGTTGACACCATCCCCAAGTTTATATACTCCATCGGTGGCGGCGCAGGCTTGAATAGCCTTATGAACATCACTATACGTGAAGAAAAACTTGTCAAGAAGAGTGGTGGTGCGCAATACTCATTGTTCGTCAACTCGCAGGCCAATCCCCTTGATACAGCCATCAGCGTGTATGACAGAGTGTTTGGCTTTCCCACACTTGAGGCAGGAGTGCAGTTGCTCGATTATGGGAGCACACGTTTGCATACAGGCGACACTCCTTACAATTCAAGCGTTGGCTGTGTGTGGAATGCATATATAGGATTCCGCCGCGACATTTACCGCAACAGGAAGTGGTCTTTTGGATACGCATTGGAGAATGGCCTTGCTTATTGTTCGCGTCCGTATGAGAAAGCCGACAATGTTGACAATGATTTGATAGGCCAGCATCTTTCAATGTATTTTGGCTTTGGCCTGTATGCCTCTTACCGTATAGTGCCAGAAGTGGAAGTCAGCATCGGAAGTGAATACAAGCATGTGTCGAACGGAGCTACAGACCGACCTAATAAAGGTGCCAATTCCATAGGACTTGTTGCGAGAGCCAGATGCGACCTTAACAGGCCGGCGTCAGATAAAGGATTGACATACACCCAGCGCTTGGCGTGTCTGCGTGCGTTCAGAAGGGAAAAGTTTTCTCCTTATCTGTATCTTGATGTCAATTCCTCTGTAGGCTTCCGTACCATGTATGAGGAATGGCTGTTGCGCCGCAATTATATGCCAGATGACAACCCGAATTGTTGCAATGGCAAGGTGGCCCTTCATACAGTGTGGAGCAGTGGCATCGTGTCGATGGTGAGGTACAATCAGGTCCATGCGTCCGGTTTTGGCTTGGAGTATTCTTTTGGAGGATATGCTGAAAGGTCTGCAATGATAGAGCAGGAGTGTGGCATCGAGAAGAAATACAAGCACAGCAAGCATGTTCTTGCAGCTTCTTTTCATCATGAGGTCTACTATAAGCAACTCTCTCTTGCTATGTCCTTGGGCACTTATCTGTTTCGGCAGCATGGATGGGTGGGAGAAACCTATGAGCCGCCAGTGATAGAGACCGTGGGCATAAGGTATTACCCGCGTTTCTTCAAGCCTTTCTATCTTGGCTACAACCTGAAGGCGAATCTTGGCAAGGCTTACAGCATGGAATTGAAAGTGGGCATGCATGCTGGCCACTGGAATCTCAGGAAAAGACAATGAAAATAAGGCGTTCATTGGCCTTGACACCTATATAATAAAGAAAAAGAGGGAATGCGCATCACGCGCGTTCCCTCTTGCCTTTTTCGTATGAGTGGCTTATGCCTCTGCTGGAGCTTCTGCAGCTTCCTCAGCTGGAGCCTCTGCCTCTGCCTGTGCAGCTGCAGCAGCAGCCTTCTTCTCTGCAACCTTTGCAGCGATAGCGGCGTTAACCTTCTTCTCAGCCTCAAGGCGAGCAGTAGCAGCAGCCTTCTTGTCTGCAGCATTCTTCTCTGCCTTCTTCTCAGCCTTTGATGCCTTCTCAGCCTTCCATGCTGCGAACTTAGCATCAGCAGCAGCTTCGTCGAATGCGCCCTTCTTCACACCTCCGAGGAGATGCTTCTTGAGGTAAACGCCCTCTTCTGAGAGGATGTTGCGCACAGTGTCTGATGGCTGAGCACCAACGAGCACCCAATAGAGCGCGCGCTCAAAGTTCAAATCAATTGTTGCAGGATTGGTGTTTGGGTTGTAAGTACCAATCTTCTCGATGAAACGTCCATCACGTGGAGCGTTTGAATTAGCGATAACGATGCTGTAGAACGCATAGTTCTTGCGGCCGTGACGCTGTAAACGGATTCTTGTTGCCATTTTGCAATAAAAATGTTTAAATATTAATGATTGTGTCGCCATCTCGTGACGACGTGAACTCTGTCATCATCTCGTGATGACGGTGCAAAGTTACGGTTTTAATTTGTCATTTCAAGACTTTTGCATGAATCTTTTGCGGCAATGAGCTTTTTTTTCTATAATTCTTTCTTTGGTTTGAATTATTTCACTACTTTTGCATGTCAAGTTTGCAATGTGTATGTTGCAAATTGATACCATGAACAGTCAATTCATTAACGTGCGTTTTTTCTTAGACAGTGCTTGAGGCAATGAGAGATATTATTGAACATCAAGGAGTGGTCGACTCCATTGAGGGATGCCGTGTGAGAGTAAGTATCTTGCAGCAGGCTGCCTGCAGTGGGTGTAAGGCCAAGTCAATGTGCACTTCCAGTGAGAGCAAGGAAAGAATCATGGAGGTCTTTGAGGATGGCGCAGATAAAAAGTACACCGTAGGCGAGCGTGTCTGCGTGTGCGGGACGTTGGCAATGGGCAAGCAGGCAGTGGCATTTGCTTTTGGCATACCCATGCTGCTCACGGTTGTGGTCATGTGCGTCTGCTTGGCAGTGTTGCATGTGTCTGAGCTTATGGCAGTGGGCGCTTGGCTTGTGCTTATGGCTGTCTACTTCTCGGTTCTTTATGCTTATCGCGGTAAGATTTCCAAGCGTTTTGCATTGTGGATTAAGAAGGCTGATTGATGTGTCGATTGATGTTATGATGCAATCAGAAGAGAACATGATGGATTATAAGGAGTCTTGCCACTTCTTGGTATGTGCCGAGATAGTGCATAGGCGGTCGTGGAATAGATTCTTTTTCTGATTTGATGTGAAACCTAAAACAAGCATATTCAATTGATGATTTACACGTCTTTTATTAATTAACTAAATAACATATTATGGATATTAAAGTGATTTTGATTGCTGTGATTGCTTTGGCTGTGCTCGGCTTTGCTTTGGCAATGCTTCTGTACCTTGTGTCAAAGAAGTTTGCAGTGAAAGAAGATCCGCGAATTGCTCAGGTGGCAGAAGTTCTGCCAGGAGCCAACTGTGGTGGATGCGGCTTCCCAGGATGCGGTGGTATGGCTGCTGCATGTGTCAAGGCTGCAGATGCCGGTTCGCTCGATGGTCTCAACTGTCCTGTGGGTGGTGCTGCTTGCATGCAGTCTATCGCGGGTATTCTTGGCATGGAGGTTGCGGCAGCCACACCTAAGTTGGCAGTGGTTCGCTGTAATGGCACATGTGAGAAGCGTCCGCGCGTATTGTCATACGATGGCGTGAAGAGCTGTCGTGTTGCCAATACCACATGCATGGGAGAGACATCATGCGCTTATGGATGCTTGGGCTGTGGCGACTGTGTTGCTGCTTGCCAGTTTGGTGCTCTTTCAATGGATCCTGTGACAGGCTTGCCTGTTGTTGATGCAGAGAAATGTACAGCTTGTGGAGCTTGTGCCAAAGCTTGCCCTCGCAACATCATCGAAGTGCGTGCCGTCAGCGGTGACAGCAAGGATGCATTTGTTGTTGCATGCATGAACAAGGACAAGGGTGCTGAGGCCATGAAGGCATGTGCCAGCGCCTGCATTGGATGTAAGAAATGTGAGAATGTGTGTGGCAGTGATGCTGTGCATGTGGTCAACAATGTTGCTTACATCGATCCTGAGTCGTGCATATTATGTGGCCAGTGCTTTGATGCTTGCCCACGTGGTTCTATTGTTTCGCTGAATGTGAAGGGTGTGGAATTTAAGCGTGTGGAAGCTCCTGCTGCCAAGATCAACTTAAAGAAGTCGGCCCCAAAGGCTGCAGAGGAAGCTCCAGCCAAGCCTGCAAAAGAATGGAAGCCAGTGGAAGTGAAGTATGACGCGCCTCTTTTGCCAAGCCAGCAGATACTTCTTGCAGGTCCAAAAGATTTGAGCAATCCTGTACCAGCGGGCAAGGAGACATGGTTTGAGACTAAACGAACAGATGCTCCATTAGTGCCAAGCCAACTTATATTGCTGGGATTGAAATAAAATGAATTGTCATTTGACTGTTGATGCGAATGATTCCTTCCCATACGCTTTATAGGCAATGCAGCAGTTGCCAATGAGAATGAAAGGGAGATGTCCATCGCATCTTTCAGATGATTTATAATATAATGTAAGCAAATGAAAACATTTAGAATAGGCGGCGTTCATCCTGCAGAAAACAAACTGTCTGCTGATGAACCAATAAAGGTTGCGGAATTGCCTAAGGTTGCTGTCTTTCCTATGGGACAGCACATCGGAGCCCCAGCCGTACCTGTTGTGCAGAAGGGTGACAAGGTCAAAGTTGGCACACTGATTGCCAAACCAATGGAAAAAGCTCTTTCCACATGCATTTATTCATCGGTCAGCGGCACAGTGTTGAAGGTCGACACAGTGGTTGATGCAAGCGGATACAAGAAACCAGCTGTTTATGTCACTGTCGAAGGTGATGAATGGGAAGAGGGCATAGACCGCAGTGACAAGCTTGTCACGCTGAACGATAAACCTGAACTCACACCAGAATCCATAATAGACAAGATAAAGAATACAGGTATCGTCGGCATGGGCGGCGCATGTTTCCCAACTCATGTCAAGTTGATGCCTCCACCGCAGTTTAAACCGCAGTGGGTCATCATCAATGCTGTGGAGTGTGAGCCTTACCTCACAGCCGACCACCGCTTGATGCTTGAGAAGGCCGACCAGGTGCTTGTCGGCGTGGCTCTTCTCATGAAGGCTGCCAAGGTTGAGAAAGGCTTTATTGGCATAGAAGTGAATAAGCCGGATGCCATAAAGCTTCTCACAGAGAAATGTAAGGCTCAATATCCAAATATCGAAGTGGTGCCGCTCAAGACTAAATATCCACAGGGTGGCGAGAAACAGCTCATAGATGCTGTGGTGGGACGCCAAGTGCCAGCACCTCCAGCATTGCCTGTGTCGGTCGGCGCAATAATCCAGAACGTCGGAACAGCCTATGCCGTATATGAGGCTGTGATGAAGAATAAGCCTCTCTTTGAGCGTGTAGTCACCGTGACAGGCAAAAAGCTTCTGCACCCAAGCAATTTCCTCACACGCATGGGCACTCCGATGAGCCAGCTTATTGAAGCTTGCGGCGGACTCCCTGACGGAGAGGCGAAGGTTATTGGCGGCGGACCTATGATGGGAAAGTCCCTTATCAATATAGAAGTGCCAATCTGCAAGGGATCCTCGGGCGTGCTCATCATGAGCGGCGCAGAAGCAAGGCGCGGTGAACCACAGCCATGCATCCGTTGCGCAAAGTGTGTGAGCGCATGTCCTATGGGACTTGAGCCATACCTCCTCGCAACATGCTCTGGCAAAAAGATGTGGGATAAGGTTGAGGCCAACGACATAACCAGCTGCATCGAATGCGGATCTTGCCAGTTCACATGTCCTTCCAACCGTCCAATGCTTGACCTCATCCGCATGGGCAAGCAGACTGTGATGGCTAATATACGCGCTCGTCAGATGGCAGCTAAGAAATAACATCAAAAGTTGGTTACAAGTAGCGGTTTGCAGCAGTTGCGAAATATGTATATAGCATCCGTGGCCGCGAAGGTAAATAAAGAAAAAGAATAAAATGGCTAACAAATTAGTAGTATCACTATCGCCACACGTGCATAGCGGTGATTCTGTGCAGAAAAACATGTATTGGGTGTGTATCGCACTCCTGCCTGCTCTCATCTGCTCGTTCATCAGTTTTGGTGTGGGCGCAATAATAACCACAGCTATCTCGGTGGCTTCATGTGTGATTTTTGAGTGGTTCATCAATAAATTCATGTTGAAGAATCCGAAATGTACAGTGTGTGATGGCTCTGCCATCCTCACAGGTCTGCTTCTTGCATTCAACGTGCCAAGCAATATTGAGCCTTGGATTCTTGTCATAGGCTCTCTCTTTGCCATAGGCGTGGTTAAGATGACATTTGGCGGATTGGGATGCAACCTCTTCAATCCAGCTCTTGCAGGACGCGCATTCCTTCTCATATCATTCCCTGTGGCTATGACCACATGGCCTGTTCCAGGACAGGGCCTCTTCAGTCTTGTGGACAATTCGGTTGATGGCGCTACAGGTGCCACACCTCTGTCTGTTATGAAGGCTGCCATAAAGAGTGGCGATGCTTCGTCGCTCGATACACTTCCATCAGTTCAGGATATGATCATGGGCAATACAGGCGGTTGCCTTGGTGAGGTCTGCGCTCTTGCGCTCATCCTCGGCCTTGTGATTCTTCTTGTGAAGAAGGTCATCACATGGCACATCCCAGTGAGCATCATCGCCACAGTGTTTGTACTCTCAGGAGCTCTTCACATTGCCAATCCAATGTATGCAGACCCAGTGGCAGAGATTCTGAGCGGCGGTCTTCTTCTTGGCGCCATCTTCATGGCAACAGATTATGTCACATCTCCTATGAGCAAGAATGGCCAGTTGGTATACGGCGTGGCTATTGGAGCACTTACGGTTGTCATCCGCACATGGGGCGCTTATCCCGAAGGCATGTCGTTTGCCATACTTGTCATGAATGCTTTTGTGCCTCTCATCAACAATAAGTTTAAACCTAAGCGCTTCGGTGAGGTGCCAGCAAAGAAATAAGGAGGAAAAGTATGGAAAAACTTAAATCTTCATTAACAAACATGTTGGTGGTGCTCACTGTCATCGCCATCGTAGCTGCAGGTGTTTTGGCATCAGTCAATGCCATCACTGCTCCACAGATAGAGAAAATCAATGCTGACAATCTCGCTGCAGGCATCAAGGAAGTGATGCACAACACTGACATCCAAGTGTCTGAACCTGTCGAATCCGACGGTTTTGAAGCTTACGATATCCAGAGAGCCGATGGCCAGGCTCTTGGCAAGGCCGTTGTCACATCTGAGAATGGATTTGGCGGCAAACTGAAGGTGCTCGTCGGTTTTGATACTACAGGCAAGATTCTTGGATACACTGTGCTTGAGCATGCTGAGACTCCTGGTCTCGGTGCAAAGGCTGGCGAGTGGTTTAAAGATAAGGTAGTTGGCTTGAACCCTGGCGAGTGCAATTTCACTGTAAGCAAGGACGGAGGTGATGTTGACGCCATTACGGCTTCGACAATCACAAGCCGCGCTTTCCTCAAAGCCATCAAAAATGCTTATGACAAGTATTTCGCAGATGGTGTGTCGTGCTCTGGAGCTGATGCCACATCTGGTGCCACTAAGGCAGATGGTGATGAGTCGTGCGATGAAGGTTCTGGCTGCGGCAACGACTCTTGCTCGGCAGCAGACATTGATAAACCAGAGGTAATAGAATAACCCAAATAAGGAAAGGAAAAGAATATGAATAATTTCAAAGTATTGGTGAATGGTATCATCAAGGAGAATCCTACATTCGTCCTTCTTTTGGGTATGTGCCCAACTCTCGGTACTACATCATCAGCTCTCAACGGCATGTCCATGGGACTTGCCACAATGTGTGTGCTCATTGTCAGCAACTTCATCATCGCTTGCGTGAAGAAGCTCATCCCCGACATGGTGCGCATACCGTCATACATCGTCATCATTGCCAGTCTCGTCACAGTGTTGCAGATGTGCATCAAGGCTTATGCTCCTGAAGTGGACAAGAGTCTTGGCCTTTTCATACCGCTCATTGTGGTCAACTGTATAATTCTTGGCCGTGCAGAGTCGTTCGCTGCAAAGAACAACCCTCTGTCTTCAATCTTCGATGGCATAGGCATTGGCCTTGGCTTCACGCTCGGACTCACATCGCTTGGAGCTGTGCGCGAGCTTCTTGGCACAGGCTGCATCTTTGGCGTCACACTTTGGGGTGAGAGCTATGGCATGCTTATCTTCGTGCTTGCTCCAGGAGCTTTCTTGGTGCTCAGCTATCTTATCGTATTGTTCAATAAATTTGTAAAGAAAGCATAAGGAGGAATAGATTATGGATTATGTATTAAGTTTGGTGCTTATCATCATTACAGCCATCTTCGTCAACAACGTCGTGTTGGCTCAGTTCCTCGGCATCTGCCCATTCCTTGGAGTGTCAAAAAAGATTGACACGGCATCAGGCATGGGCATGGCTGTCACAGCCGTGCTTGTCGTTGCCACCATCGTCACTTATCTCATCCAAGTGTATGTGCTCAATGCTTTTGGCCTCGAATATCTGCAGACCATAGCATTCATCCTTGTCATTGCCGCACTTGTGCAGATGATAGAGATCATTCTCAAGAAGACTATGCCTGCGCTTTATCAAGCTCTTGGCGTATTCCTTCCGCTCATCACCACAAACTGCTGCATTCTTGGTGTGGCAATCCTTGTCATCCAGAAAGACTACGATTTGCTTGAGGGCATAGTGTATGCTCTTTCCACAGGCATTGGCTTCCTTCTTGCCATGGTTCTCTTTGCTGGCCTTCGTGAGCAGCTTGAGTTGGTCAACGTGCCTAAGGCGTTTGAAGGTGTGCCAATAGCTCTTGTCACAGCATCGCTCTTGGCAATGGCCTTTATGGGCTTCAGTGGTGTGGATGGCGGTTTGAAACTGCTTTTCGGTTTGCAATAGTGATCATACGCTTTCTGGCTCCAGCCACATTCTGATTTTGGCTGACAAGCATTTGACATAAGAAGGGACGCACATTGTGCGGCCCTTTTTTGTTTCTTTCTGCATCTTGCCATGTCTGCATTTCAATAGGTTCTAAGTTTTTGTATATTTGAATAACGACAAACAACTGTATCCGAGGGCTGTTTTTATGAGGTTGTCATGTCGTACGACATGAGTTGCTATGAACGTACGACATGAGCAC
>CAKQYA010000021.1 GCA_934293005.1 uncultured Bacteroidaceae bacterium | reverse complement strand
GCGAGCACTCGGAGGTATTCATTTCTGTTTTTTATCCCAACTGGCTTATAATTCGGAAATTTTATCTAAATTTGCCACAGTTATGATTGAATGAGCCATGGGCAGCGTTTCACGCATTCATATGAAAAACATATTGTCCAACTGGTGAAAACCATTTCAACAAATGACACAATGATATTGCGCCACTACATTATTATATAACCTCATACATGCTTTCGGCAACGACACATGCCGCTTGGAAAGCAAGCTATAAAAGATTTCAATTCATGAAAAAAACTATTTTATACATATTATTCGCATTTATCGGCTTGACAGAATCACAAGCCCAAAATAGAGACATCAAAGTGACGGTGAACAATCCATCTGATGCCGACAGGCATAATGAGCCTGTAGCTGTAAAACTAAAGGATGTGAAGAAACTGACGTTTGATGTCAAGAAGGCTGAGGTGAGGGATGCTGCAAGCGGCAAGAAGGTGCAGGTGCAGTTGGACGACATGGACGGAGACAGAAGGACAGACGAGATATTCTGGCTGGCCGACGTGAAGGCTGGCGAGACAAAGACATATATGCTGTCTTTGAAAGGCAAAGACGATGCGAGCGGAGAATGCGACGGAGAGAAAAACACAAATGCCGATGATGGGAAGTGGACTTATACTGCCCTGCAACTCAGAGACAAGGCAGACAAGCACCCAGACGTGCTGAAAGTGGAAGCCCCTGGCAAAAGCAACGTGTTTAATGACATATACATGCACGGCATGACCGTCGAGTCGGACATGGTGGGCTACCGCATCTACTTTGACCACAGGCAAAACATCGACTTGTATGGCAAGAGAAAGAGACGGATAGAATTGCCTGTAACGCAATTTTACACAACAGCCGAACAATTGAACGAAGGCTATGGCGTGGACGTGCTTTGGGCAGGCGGAGCCATAGGCTGCGGCACTCTGAAGAACTGGACTCAAGGAAAGCCTGGCAACTGGACAGATGTGGAAGTTAGAGGACAGAGGGTTGTGACCTCTGGAGCTTTGAGAACCGTAGTGGAAATGTACGACTTGGGAGCGGCCGATGGCAATGGCGGAAGGTTTGACATGTGGCAGAGATACACGTTGTGCGCACATCACAGAGACATGTTAGTGGAGGTGACAACAAGAGATGCGGCCAACAAAGTTCTTTGCACGGGTGTACAGAAAGTTGGAACGGCGGCAGCCGACTCTGTGAAAAGGGGGCATGAGAGCGTGGGGAGCGTTAAAGAAAATGGATTGGCCGTGTCGTGGGGATGCGACTACCCCGACATGGGCAAGAAGAGCATATGGGCTCCTGTGGCTGTCGGACTGGCCGTGTGGGTGCCACAAAAATATGTGGTGGGAACCGAAGAAGACGAACTAAACTATCTTGTGAAGGTGAAAAGCGATGAGAATGGGAAACTGAAATATTGGCTGAGTTTCTGCGCTGAGATTGAAGATGACGGGCCTAAGAGCGGAGAGGAATGGATAAGAGAAGCGGAGATATGGAGACATATGCTGGAAAACGAAGTGGTGATAAAGATAAGATGATGTTTGAAGAAAGAACAATAAGTATGAACGCACGCATCAGAACATGAACATATTCTAAGTGATAGATATAACACACAAATGAAAGCGCCAGGGAGGCCTGACGCTTTCACTTACAGTTTCAAACAAATATCCTTTGACTTTATCTTCAGCGTGGTGATGTCACATCTAACAGATCAGATGCCGAAAAACTTTTGCAAGAACTGAAATATAATATCCTCTTGGAAATCATTATTTCTTCTTGTACTTCATGCCAAGATGGAGTCCGTTGTAATTGTTCAAGATGGATGAAATAGTCTTCAATTGGGCTGAGTAGGCAGAGGCTCTCGAAGTGATGTTGTTCACAATGGTGAGCATTCTGGTAGCATCCATCGCCATCTGAAGTTCGCCAGCAACTATCTTGGTATTTACATCAACAGTCTTATTAGTGCGGGTGAAGGTGAGAATTATGTCTGAGCCTTCAATCTTGTATGTGCCAGGGAAAGTGCGCTTGGCAGACACGAATGTGAACGTGTTGTCCTTTTTGAATGTCACAGATAGCATTCCTGGCTTGATGCCAGCCTTTGTCAGACCCATTGTGAGTGCGCCTTCAATTTTGGAAGACATGACGCTGCCGCCTATCTTATTAAATGTGCCTTCGCTGTCGAGCACGACGCAAGGCTCATCATATGTCCATGTGCCAATGAGTTTCGACTGCGTGAGCTTCTCTGTGCCAAGCAGGTTGACCACAGCGTCTGTGATGGTGCCTGCTGTTGAATTGTTGCCAAGAGCCTGCTTGGCCGCATTGAGGATGTCGGCAAATTGAGCATTGGCTGCCGATGGTGTAGCCAACATGATTATTGCCGCAAGGATTGACTTGATGATTTTCATTGTCATTGAGATATGTTTATTTGATTGATAATTAGCATTCATAGCCGCTAAGTTTCATGCTGTTATTGCATAATGGCAATTTTTAAGCATAGCGCAGCATTCGCATTAAACTGATTGTATGCGCTTTGAATATAAAAATGTCGTTTTACCTTGTTTTTACTTATTGAAGTGTTCGCATTGTGTTAAGCCTGCGATGTTTGTTTTATCAAAAAACATACAAAAGTAGAAAACTCTGACGATATGAACAAAAAAATGAAGGCTTAAACTTGATATATAACTTTTTTTACGTACCTTTGTGACATAAATTAATATCTACGAACAAAACAAATCACATAATCATAAGTTACAACTAGTGAAAAAGCACAATATGAGATATTGGGCCTACAAGCTCAAGTATGCGGTGGCTTTGGTCATCTTTTTGGGCGTGACCGCATTTGTGGGCGAGAGCAGTTGGATAAATCGCATTGAGCAAAAGCGAGAAATCACAAAATTGAAATCTGAAATTGACGAATACAACCGCAAGTTTGCAGAAGACAAAAAAGTGCTCGATGCCCTCAAGCATGATGACGACGCCGTGAAGGATGTTGCCCGCAGCAGATATTACATGAGAACAGACGATGAAGACATCTTCATAATCGAGGATGATTCGACAGAAGATTACTAACAATATATAATTAAAGGACGGAAGGCTTGATGAAAAAAGACAAACTGATGGGATATGTGGAGATGGCAGGCGAAACGCTGGTGGTGACAGGAGCCGCCGCATGGCTACCTCTGAGAAGCCTCGCCGTGATGATATTTGCGGCAGGCACGGTGCTGATGGCCATCGGCAGGTTTGCCCAAACTCCATTATACCAAAAATATTCGCCTGTTGATCCAAAGGAGCTGACGCTTAGACGACTATACAGACAGAGGATGATGGGAATGGTGGCCTTGATATTATCTGCCATCATAATGAACATGCCACAAGGATTTCACTTCGGATTATATGTAGCACCAGCATCATGGCTGGTGACATTCATCATATTTGCAATTATAGAAGTGTATACTGCATTTCGTATTTCAGCTGTTGAGAAAGACAACAAAGAAATAAAATAGCGCCATTTCGAAAAAAAACAACAATTGTATTGCGATATGTCTAAGAAAAATCATACATTTGCACACGCTAAGCATTGGAAAGAAATGAAAAAGAGCGTCTTGACGACGCATAAGGCGATTGCCTAATGCTAAGAACAACTATAAGCAAAGCGAAGATTTGACAACACGAAAGAAAAACTTATAATTAGACTACAAGGACGCATAACCATTCGAATAAAACATTATAAACAATACACAGAAAAAGATGATGTTAAATGAACTGACTGCGGTGTCACCTATCGATGGCCGCTATAGAGGCAAGACAGGCTGTCTGGCTTCTTATTTCTCAGAATATGCACTTATAAAGTATCGCGTAAGAGTGGAAATAGAATATTTCATCGCTCTATGCGAACTTCCCCTGCCACAGCTTGCGAGCTTTGACCATAGCCTCTTTGAAACTTTGCGCAATATATACCGCAACTTCAGCGAGGCTGATGCGCAGAGGGTTAAAGACATCGAGAAGGTGACAAACCACGACGTGAAGGCTGTAGAGTATTTCATTAAAGAGGAACTTGACAAGATTGGCGGCCTGGATGAATATAAGGAGTTCATTCATTTCGGACTTACAAGCCAAGACATCAATAATACGTCTGTGCCTTTGTCTGTCAGGGATGCGCTGCACGAAGTGTTCTACCCACAAGTAGAAGAACTCATATCACAGCTGCAAGAGTATGCTGATGATTGGAAAGACATCCCAATGCTGGCTAAAACTCACGGCCAGCCCGCCTCGCCAACAAGATTGGGAAAGGAAGTCATGGTATATGTGTATCGTCTCACAGAGCAGCTGAACCAACTGAAGGCTTGCAAGATTACAGCGAAGTTTGGAGGGGCCACTGGTAATTACAATGCTCATCATGTGGCTTATCCAGAGTATGACTGGAAGGCTTTCGGCAATAAGTTTGTAAGCGAAAAACTTGGTTTGGAACGCGAACAATGGACAACTCAGATAAGCAACTATGACAACCTCGGAGCTATCTTCGATGCAATGAAACGCATCAACACCATCATCATAGACCTCGACCGCGACTTCTGGATGTATGTGTCAATGGAATACTTCAAACAAAAAATAAAGGCCGGTGAGGTTGGTTCATCTGCCATGCCTCACAAAGTCAATCCTATCGACTTTGAAAACTCTGAAGGAAACCTCGGCATGGCAAACGCCGTGCTCTCATTCCTCTCCCAGAAATTGCCTGTAAGTCGTCTGCAACGAGACTTGACCGACTCAACTGTGCTCCGCAACGTAGGTGTGCCTATGGGACACATGGTCATCTCCATCCAATCGACATTGAAAGGCTTGCGCAAGCTTCTATTGAACAAGGATGCAATATACCGTGACCTTGACAATTGCTGGGCTGTATGCGCAGAGGGAATCCAGACCATCTTGCGCCGTGAGGCTTACCCACATCCATACGAGGCTCTGAAGGCTTTGACACGCACAAACTCTGCCATCACAGCAGAAAGCATCAGCAACTTCATTGACACTCTTGAAGTAAGCGACAAGGTTAAGGAAGAACTAAGAGCCATAACACCTCACACTTACACAGGAATGTAAAAAAGGAACAGAAAGGCAAACGAATCGATGCAGCTAAGAAAATCACATTCATGGAGATATGCTATGCTATCTATGTGATGCTCATGCTTTCGATTTAAAGCCCTACCGTACAAGCTGGAGCGCATAATAATCTCACAATGACACATTATACATTGTGATGATCAACAAAGCTTCTGCATCATTATATTTTCAACAATCTATTATGTTATGAGATTATCTGGGTCACTCCCAGAACTCAGCGACAAGAACTATTTCACAAAGTTTTTTTAAGTAACACACAATTTATTATGTCTGAATTTGACGAATGGCAGGACAAGACTCCTGCATCAAGTGACAAGGATGAGAATGGAACAGGCCGCGAGGGTTATCGTCCATCTTACAACCGTGATGGCAACCGTCCTCAGCGCCAACGCTTCAACAGAGGCGAACGTGCATCTTACAGCTCTAACGGCTCTCAAAATGAGCGCGGTTTCCGCCCAAGCGGATTCGGAAACTCATACTCGCAAAATGATGATGAGGGAGGATCACGCCAAGGCGGCTATCAACGTCAAGGCGGCTACAACAATAACCGCGGCGGTGGCTATGGCAACCGTGGAGGTTATGGAAACAATAGCTACAACAACCGTGGCGCATATGGCAACAACCGCGGAGGATACAACAATCGCGGTGGTTACAACAACCGCGGCTACAACAATAATGGCGCAGAAGAAGGCGCTACAACTACTGGCGAGTTCCAACAACGACAAGGCGGCTACCAACAAAGGCAGGGCGGCTACCAGCAGCGACAGGGCGGCTACAACAACCACGGAGGCTACAATAACCGCGGAGGTTACAACAACCGCGGAGGATACAACAACCACGGAGGATATAACAATGGTGGATATAACAACAATCGTGGTGGTTACAACAACGGCCCTCGTCAGCGCACAGCCGACTACAACCCTAATGCTAAATATAGCCTGAAGAAGCAGATTGAGTATAAAGAATATCTTGAGGACCCAAATGCTCCAATACGCCTTAACAAATTTTTGGCTAATGCGGGCGTGTGCTCACGCCGTGAAGCAGACCAGTTCATACAAGCTGGCGTTGTGTCGGTCAACGGACAAGTAGTCACAGAACTTGGCACCAAGGTGCAGAGAACAGACCAGGTACACTTCCACGACCAACTTGTGAGCATCGAGAAAAAGGTTTATGTGATTCTCAACAAGCCAAAGGATTATGTGACAACATCAGACGATCCACAACAGCGCAAGACTGTGATGGACCTCGTGAAGAACTGCTGCCGTGAGCGCATCTACCCTGTAGGCCGCCTCGACCGCAACACTACTGGTGTGCTTCTCCTCACCAACGATGGAGACCTCGCTTCAAAGCTCACTCATCCTAAGTTTTTGAAGAAGAAGATATACCATGTGTATCTCGACAAGAACTGCACAGCCGCAGACATGAAGCAGATTGCAGAGGGCATCACTCTCGAGGATGGAGACATAAAAGCAGATGCTATCAGCTATGCTTCAGAGACTGACCGCAAGCAAGTAGGCATTGAAATTCACTCTGGCAAGAACCGCATCGTGCGCCGCATATTCGAGAGCCTCGGATATAAGGTTTGCAAGCTGGACCGCGTAATGTTCGCAGGACTTACGAAGAAAGGCATCAAACGCGGCGACTGGCGCTTCCTCACAGAGCAAGAGGTGGCCATGCTCCATATGGGCAGCTACCAGTAAATCGGAAATCATTTATAAATCATATATTATCGGTGGGGCGTCATTGTTCCACCGATATAAATTTAACTTAGGCAAACTCTATGAAAAGAACAAAGATAGTGGACCTGCTGGAACGCAAAGACTATGGTGCAGAGGTCACAGTAATGGGATGGGTGCGCACTAAACGTGGCAGCAAGGCTGTAAACTTCATTGCGCTGAATGACGGTTCGACTATAAAGAACGTGCAGGTCGTGGCAGATGTTGAGAAGTTTGACCCCGAAACAATGAAACTCATCACCACTGGAGCATGCATCAGCGTAACAGGCAAGATGGTTGAATCTATTGGCGCAGGACAAAGTGTAGAGGTACAAGCAGAAAGCATCAAGGTATTTGGCGATTGCCCAGCCGACTATCCTATGCAGAAGAAGGGACAGTCGTTTGAGTACATGCGCCAGCATGCTCACATGCGTTTGCGCACAAATACTTTCGGAGCTGTGATGCGCATCCGTCATAACATGGCCATGGCCATCCACACATACTTCCACCAGCATGGATATTTCTATTTCCATACACCTATCATCACAGCTTCCGACTGTGAGGGTGCAGGTCAGATGTTTCAGGTAACAACAAAAAACCTATACGATCTGAAGAAAGATGAAAACGGCTCTATCATATATGACGACGACTTCTTCGGCAAACAGACATCTCTCACAGTGTCAGGCCAGCTGGAAGGTGAGCTTGGCGCTACAGCACTTGGCCAGATTTACACATTCGGCCCTACATTCCGTGCAGAGAATTCCAACACTCCACGCCACTTGGCTGAGTTCTGGATGGTTGAGCCAGAGGTCGCTTTCATCGACCTCAACGATCTCATGACACTTGAGGAGGACTTCATCAAATACTGTGTGAAGTGGGCTTTGGACAATTGCAAGGATGATCTTGAGTTCCTTAACAAGATGATTGACAAAGGACTCATCGAACGTTTGGAAAGTGTGCTCAAGAGCGATTTTGTACGCTTGCCATACACAGAAGGCATCAAGATACTGCAACAAGCCATCAAAGACGGAAAGAAATTTGAATTCCCTTGCAACTGGGGCGACGACCTTGCATCTGAACATGAAAGATACCTCGTCGAGGAACATTTCAAGCGTCCTGTCATCATGACAAACTATCCTAAGAAAATCAAGGCTTTCTACATGAAGATAGACGAACAAAAACCAGTGCTCGACGACAAGGAGATGGAGGAGACAGTGCAAGGCACAGACGTGCTCTTCCCTCAAATAGGTGAAATCATCGGAGGTTCAGTACGTGAAGAAGACTACAGCAAGCTGATCAACGAGATCAACGAGCGCAACATCCCAATGAAGGATATGTGGTGGTATCTCGACACTCGAAAGTTTGGTTCATGCCCTCACGGAGGTTTTGGCCTCGGTTTCGAACGTCTGATTCTTTTTGTGACAGGCATGCAGAACATACGTGATGTGATTCCATTCCCACGCACACCAAAGACCGCAGAGTTTTAACCCCAATCGGTCATTAGACCGAAACGGGTTGTGCATTATTTATTCTTTTCAACTCTTGTCAGCGTTTTCTCGGCATTTAATTCCCGTACGCATTGTCATAGTCAGCTACGCTTTCAATGCGCACATCACAAACTGCTCGAAACAAATGCTAACAATAATTGAAATCTAAAGACTGATTAGGTGGGAACAACACTCATAATGTACAAAAATATCGTATAAACGATTTTATTCCCTAAGGTGTGGCTCACACAAAAGCCGCCCCTTGGGGAATTGTATTATATAGCCCACTAACCTCTGTAGCCACATAGCTACGACAAATCAAAAATATCAAAAACCACTAAATACCATATACTATGAACAAGCTAAAGACTCTTTTGGGTTTTGATCCAAAACAGATGACAGTCAAGACAGAGTTGCTTGCTGGTCTGACCACATTTCTGACCATGTGCTACATCTTGGCTGTGAACCCATCAATACTTTCCACCACAGGCATGGACAAGGGAGCGCTCTTCACAAGCACAGCCATTGCATCAGCCGTTGCAACGCTTCTCTTAGCCTTCATGGCAAAGATGCCTTTTGCGCAAGCCCCAAGCATGGGACTAAACGCGTTTTTTGCCTTTACCCTCTGCCAAGGCATGGGATTGTCATGGCAACAAGCATTGGCTGTACTGTTTATCGAAGGCTTAATATTCCTTCTCATCACATTCTTCAACATCCGTGACAAGATTCTCGACTGCATTCCGACGAACCTGCGTCACGCCATTTCAGGGGGCATTGGCATGTTCATAGCATTCATCGGACTGAAAAACGCAAATATCATTGTAGGCAACGATGACACATTTGTGGCCCTCGGCTCCTTCACCCCTGTTTGTGTGCTTGGCATCATCTCAATCCTGCTCAGCGCCGTGCTGATGATAAAAGGAATAAGAGGTTCTCTCTTCTTTGCCATAATCATTTCTACGCTAATCGGAATACCTATGGGAGTGACCCACATACCTGACGGATGGTTGCCTGTGTCGGCTCCAGAAAGCATTGAACCTATTTTCTGCAAGTTTGATTTCAGCAATCTCTTGACTCCTAAAGTGATAATGGTGATTTTCTCATTGCTGCTCGTAAACATATTTGACACACTCGGCACACTTGTAGGATTGGCAAACAAGATTGGCATCATAAGGGAAGATGGCAGCATACCCCATATAAAAGAAGCCATGACAAGCGATGCCATAGGCACTACTGTCGGCTCGTTGCTCGGCAGCTCAACCATCACCACATATGTAGAGAGCGCATCAGGCATAGCTGAAGGAGGACGTTCAGGATTGACTTCATTCTTTGTCAGCATGCTGTTCATCTTGTCTATATTTGTTGCTCCAATATTCATGCTCATTCCAGGAGCTGCCACAAGCGGAGCTCTCGTGATGGTAGGCGTGCTTATGACGAGCGCATTCAAACAAGTGGAACTCGATGACATATCTGAGGCCTTCCCTGCATTTGTGACCTTAATAATGATGCCACTCACCTACTCCATCGCAGACGGCATCTGTTTAGGCATATTGAGTTATGTGGTTGTGAAGATGCTAACAGGCAAATTCAAGGATCTCAACGTGACACTATACATACTGGCAGCCTTGCTTACGCTCAACTATGTGTCGGACCTCTTCTTATGATAACGCACCAGGCCATGCAAATATACATCATGCATAATTGCATGGCCTTTTTCATTAAAACAAAATTGACTTTTATCATACAATCTGAGAAAAACAGCCCCATATTAAAAATCTTTTATTAAAGTGCTTGCACGTCTCAGAATAAATAACGACATTTGCAATACCTACTATTGGGTATAATGAAACTGAAACACCTAATTAAAAACATCTAAATAAAAACAATCCAAAGAAATGCAAAGTAACAACATTCCTCAAGTCAAGCTCGGCATCATAGCCGTAAGCCGTGACTGTTTCCCAATCGCGCTGTCTACTCAGCGCCGCGAAAATATTGTAAAGGCATACAAAGGCGATGTCTTCAACTGCAAGACCACTGTTGAGAACGAGCAGGACATGCTCAAAGCTGTTGCTGAGGTAAAGGAGGCAGGATGCAACGCTCTTGTTGTATTCTTGGGCAACTTCGGTCCAGAGACTCCAGAGACTCTCATAGCAAAGAACTTTGATGGACCTTGCATGTTTGTAGCGGCTGCAGAAGGTGATGGTGACATGATAAATGGCCGTGGCGACGCATATTGCGGCATGCTCAACTGCTCATACAACCTTGGAATGCGCCATCTGAAGGGATACATCCCTGAGTATCCAGTAGGCACAGCAGAGGATGTTGCACAAATGATGGCAGATTTTGTACCTGTAGCTCGTGTCATTCTCGGTTTGAAAGGTCTTAAAATAATCACTTTCGGTCCACGTCCACAAGACTTCTTCGCATGCAATGCTCCTATAAAAGGGCTCTATGAACTCGGTGTGGAGATTGAAGAAAACTCAGAGCTCGACCTCCTCGTAGCTTACAAGAAACACGCAAACGACCCACGCATAGAAGCTGTCTGCAAAGAGATGGCAGAAGAGATGGGTGAAGGCAAATATTATCCAGACCTCAGCAAGCGCATGGCTCAGTTTGAGCTCACTCTCCTTGACTGGGCAGAAGAGCACAAGGGCTCACGCCAGTATGTTGCATTTGCAGACAAATGCTGGCCTGCATTCCCAAGCCAATTTGGCTTTGAGCCATGCTACGTCAATAGCCGTCTTGTAAGCAAGGGAATACCTGTAGCTTGCGAGGTTGACATCTACGGAGCTCTCTCAGAATATATCGGCATGTGCGCAAGCGATGACACTGTCACTCTGCTCGACATCAATAACTCTGTGCCTAAATACATCTACGACGAAGACATTGTTGGCAAGTATAACTACAAGCTCACAGACACATTCATGGGCTTCCATTGCGGCAACACTCCACAATGCAAGATGTGTGCAAACCGTCAGATAAAGTATCAGCTCATCCAAAACCGCCTGCTTGAGAACGGTGGCAAGCCTGATTTCACTCGCGGCACTCTTGAAGGCGACATAGCAGCAAGCAACATCACATTCTATCGTCTGCAATGCGACTCAGAGGGCAACCTCCGCAGCTACATAGCAGAAGGTGAAGTACTTGATGTGCCTACTCGCTCATTCGGTGGCATCGGCATCTTCGCTATTCCAGAGATGGGACGCTTCTACCGTCATGTGCTCGTGCAGAAGGGCTACCCTCACCACGGAGCTGTGGCATTCGACCATGTTGGCAAAACACTCTTTGAGGTATTCAAGTATCTCGGCATCAAGGATATCGCTTACAACCAGCCAAAGAGTCTGCCTTACCCAACAGAGAATCCATTCATCAAATAATCATAAACTTTAAAAGAATAGAATAGATTTATGAAAAGCCCCCTCAGCAAAAGCTGAAGGGGCTTCTTCTTTCAATTCAACAGTAAACCCAAATCGGTTATTAGATCGAAGCAAAATATTATTAGGACATTATAGCTTCTTTTCAACTCTTGCCGGCGTTTATTTCGGCATCTTTCTTGCATTTGCGTTTCGGCATAGTCAGCTATGCCCTCAACGCGACTGTCGCAACTTGATCGACACACACACTAACAAGATATGAAATCTAATGACCGATTTGGGGTAAACGCTGAACCACAAAAATTGCAGAAGTCTGAAAATATCAGTATCACTTCACCTGCCACCAGTCGAAATTGAAAAGATTCTTCTGTTGACGGGCATCACCACGAAAGACAAGGTAGAGATCGTGCTTGCCCTTCACATTTTTCAAAGAAGTTGAAAACTCCTTATATTTGAACCCAGTGTATGGCACTGTAACAGTACCGGCCAATGGACCATCAAGAGCGTCGAGACGCACTTCTATCTTGCCGCCAAAAAGCTGAGAGGAACACGATGCGGTAAAGGTAGATGCACCTTTGCCAAAATCAACGCCACGAAGCATAATATATTCGCCATCATCAATGTCAGTCACAAACAAAGTAGGATTCCAAGGGCCTGAAGGATTGGCACGAGTGGTCTTCAAGCCATATCCCCAAGCCATTGTCTCAGCCTCCACACGACGGAAAGGATTGAAAGAGCCTACTTGGTTGAGCTTACACTCTGAGAAATAAGGAAGTTCCTGAATTGTGCCATCCGCATTATATGTCATCTCTGCAGCAGACACAGAACGTTGTTCTGCATGCTCACTTGTCTTGAAACGGTATATGTCGTAGTTAAGCCCAAAGCAATATGACTTGCCTTTATATTCGCAAATGCCAGGATGGTTGCCACGTGTCTGCGGAGTATGATTCATAATGTGCCCTTTGTATTCCCATGGGCCCTCAGGTGAATCACTCATGGCATAACCTATTCCTTCAGGACAGCAAGTAGAGGCAAAAGCCAAATAATACTTTTTCGCACCATTGGCATTCTTGCGCGCCCAGAACCATGGGCCTTCTTGATAATCCTTAATCTTTGGAAGCTTATTGATTTCTCCAGAATAAGAAATCATGTCCTCATTTAGCTTGACATAATACACATTAGGATTTCCCCAATACATGTATGCCTGTCCGTCATCATCGATCCATACAGTAGGATCGATGTCATCCCAATGTTCTTTTTGCCACACGAGAGGCTTGCCAAGCGGGTCTTTATAAGGACCGTATGGAGAGTCGGCCACAAGCACACCGATGCCATTGCCATGTATAGGACAATACATGTACCACTTGCCATTGCGTTCAATGACCTGTTCGGCCCATGCGCCATTATCACCTTTATACCATTTGAAATCTTTGAGAGACGCCACAGCACCATGATCTTGCCAATTGACCATGTCTGTAGAGGTGTAAAGAAGCCAATCTTTCATCATAAAGCCACTGGCTCCATCCTCATCATGAGTGGTGAAAAGATAAACAGTGTCACCATGCACATACGGCGCAGGATCTGCAGTGTACTTAGTCTGAATGATCGGCAGGTTGATTTCTCTTGTCGTCTGAGCGTCAGACGTTGCAGCAAGCGTAGTGAGCGCAAGTGTCAGAAATAAATGTTTCATGAGATAGTAAAATAATAATTAACTAATTTATTTGTTAGAATGTTTCTGATATAATACGTCACAAAGATATTAGTTTTTGTCCAAACGACAAAATTATCACAGATAATCATAAAAAAATATTCGCAAAACTTGTGAGGCTCAGTAATTATTGATAACTTCGCAATTATGAAAAAAGCAATATTTGCAAAATCAAACAGGTTATTATAATTATTACGGCATGCTCTCTTCTGATGCGCAATTTTCTTTCTTCGCACAAGAACACATAGCATCAGATGAAAAATCAAAGATGGCAGCAGGAAAATACGGCAAACACATGTACTTTCCAAGTTGGCATTATCAAGAAAGCTATGCTCACCTACTTATTTATCATAAAAAGGAAAACATGAAAAAAACTATACTATTGGCGATACTGGCTCTGCTGTGCGGAATAAATGCAGTGGCACAGTCGAAATGTGAGGCAATCAAGAACAAAGTAGACAACGCATACAATTTTTGGATGTACACCCCTTACGAAGTGAAAGACGAGAATGCACATATGCCCTTGTTGGTATTTTTGCATGGCGCGAGCCTGTGCGGAACAAACATGAGCAAGGTGAAGAGATATGGCCCGATGGATGCTTTGGAGAAAGGACGCGTGATAGACTGCTACATTATAGCTCCGCAAAACCCGGGCGGCTCATGGAACCCCAAAAAGATTATGAACATCATCGAATGGATGGAGAAAAACTACAAAGTGGACAGCAACCGCATATATGTGTATGGAATGAGCCTTGGCGGATATGGAACAATTGACATGTGCGCCACTTACCCCGACAAGATAGCGGCAGGCATGGCCCTGTGCGGAGGTGGCACGGTAAAAGACCTAAGCGGATTGTCGAAATTGCCAATGTGGATAGTGCATGGCACGGCCGACAGGGCTGTGCCCGTGTCAGCCTCAGACCGCGTGGTGAAGGCCATCAAAGACACAGGTGATGATTCAAGACTCATATACACCCGCATGCCAGGCATCGACCACGGACGCCCTGCCCGCATCTTCTACATGAGGCAAACTTACGACTGGATGTTCTCACATTCCTTGCAAGACGAAGGAAGGCCCATAAACCGAGACTTTGAAATAACAAAAGAAGGCATGAGCAACGCCTACAAGGACTTCGGGAAAGAGCCTGTGATCGAAGAGTATGAATAAAGACAATACAGCCAAGCAGAAAGACACAAATGGAAACAGACTACCTTGACATATTAGAACAAGATGACATGCCAATGATGGCTGAAGAATGCCAGCAAAACCACAATAAGGAAATGAACCTGGCGTGGCAGTTTATCGCAAAGACCGACGTGTCTGTATTCTTGACAGGCAAAGCTGGCACAGGCAAGACAACATTCCTTAGAAGACTGAGAGAACTTTCACCCAAACGCATGGTAGTTCTCGCCCCTACAGGCGTGGCTGCCATCAATGCCCAAGGACAGACCATACATTCATTTTTCCAATTGCCTACAGGCCCTATGGTGCCTGGAGCGCAAAACAAGGAAACAAGCCATTACCGCATGAGCAAAGATAAGAAAAAGCTCATACGCACACTCGACCTGCTTGTAATAGACGAGATATCCATGGTAAGATGCGACCTGCTTGATGCTGTAGACCAAGAGCTGAGAAGGCACAGAGGAATCAACAAGCCATTCGGCGGAGTGCAGCTCCTGCTCATAGGCGACCTTCAGCAGTTGCCGCCTGTGGCCAAAGACTCAGAATGGGCACTGCTGTCGCCCTACTACCACACCACATATTTCTTTGCCAGCCATGCTCTCCAGCACACAAAATATGTCACGGTGGAACTGAAGCACATCTACCGCCAGCAAAACGCTGCTTTCATAGACATACTTGGCAAGATAAGAAACAACCAAGCCGATGACGCATGCCTGCAAGCACTCAACACAAGGTATGTGCCAGAATTCGTTCCGCCGGAAAATGCAGGATGGATAAGGCTCACCACCCACAACAACATGGCGCACATGTATAACGAAGAGCGCCTTGGCAATATTGCAAAGACTCCAATGTCATTCAAAGCAGAGGTGAATGGGACATTCCCTGAAAACAGTTATCCTGCCGACGAGACGTTAGTTCTTAAACCAGGGGCGCAAGTCATGTTCATCAAAAACGACCCAAGCGAATCGAAGCAATATTACAATGGAAAGATTGGCACAGTGCAAAACGTCATCTGGGACAATGACGAGAGCACATACATCATAGTAGTGCGCTGCCATGAGGATGACCACGACATTCACGTGACAGCCCAGACATGGGAAAACACCAAATATGCCATTGACGAACAAAGCAAAGAAATAAAAGAAGAAGTAGAAGGCACCTTCAAGCAATACCCTCTCCGACTGGCATGGGCCATCACCGTGCACAAGAGCCAAGGACTGACATTCGAGCATGCTGTGCTCGACATCACCGACTCTTTCACGCATGGACAGACATACGTGGCCTTAAGCCGTTGCCGCACACTGGAAGGATTGGTGTTGGCGCGTCCTATAAGCAGGAAAGCCATCATCACAGATGATTCAGTAAACGCCTTTATTGACAAAGAAACTCTGGAAGCCCGAAAAGCGGAAGCCAAACTGCCAGAGATGATGCTTCAATACTACTTCTCATTGCTCAACGACATGTTCGACTTCCGCATCTACCGCTCAGAACACATCTACATGCTCAAGGTTGTCAACGAACATCTGTATGCCTCATATCCTGAGTTGTTGGCAGTGCTGAAAGAATCGCTGCCCAAAATAGACGCAGAACTTGTGAGCGTGGCAGAGAAGTTCAGTTTGCAATACACCTCACTCATGTCACAACCAAATGGAAGGGAAATACTGCTTGGCAGGATAAAAGCAGCATCAGCCTATTTCTTAGACAAAGTGCATGAGATAACAGACCCCGTACTGAACAATTGCAAAGTCGCCATCAACAATCAGCAAGTAAAGAAGCAATACAATAATGCACTTGACGCCTTGGTGCTCTCATACAAAATAAAGGTTGGAGTGTTCCAACGCCTAAAGGAGAAAGACTTCACCATCACAGAATATCTCAACGCAAAGGCAAAGGGAGCTCTTGACGAACTCACGATAAACTCAAGCACTACACGCACAAAAAAGAGTCCAAAGAAAAGCGATGCAGCTAAAAAAGTGAAGGTTGACACCAAGAGAGAAACGCTGAAGATGTTCCAGTCGGGCATGAGCATAAGCAGCATTGCGCAGAAACGTTCCCTCACCTCAGGCACTATAGAGAACCATCTCGCCCATTTCGTTGAGACAGGAGAGATTAGCATCAACGATGTGGTGACAGAAATGCACCAGAAAATGATACGCGGAGCCGTGCGATCTTTCAGCAAGGCATATACCATAAGCGAAGTTAAAGCCATGCTGCCAGACGACTACTCATATGCGGAGATCAAAATGGTCATTGCTGATATGGCAAGAGAATAAACATGCTTAATCTCATTTGCATTATATCTCGCAAAGGTGATTCTTTTCACACAGATGTGACAATAGAGGGAAAATATTCTTACAATAGTTTGAATTATTCTCACATTTTTTATATCTTTGCATCTACTTAATGATTGTCGTTGCCGACAAAGGGAGAAAGTTCCTTAATTAGACAGTCGTCCAGCAGAACGGCAAAGACGAACGACCTTGACAATTGCTTGCAAAGATGGAAACACTCTTCTCATGAAACTGTTTCCACATGCACACCCAAAGGCTTTTCTCAACGTCTCCAAAACATTAGACATAAATATAAATAAAACATACAAGACAAGAATTATGGAAAATCTGGATTGGTCAAATCTTGGGTTTGGATACCACAAGACTGATTACAACGTCCGCTGCTACTACCGCAACGGCAAATGGGGTGAAATAGAGGTTTGTTCAGAAGAAACCATCCCTATGCACATGGCTGCCACATGCCTGCACTACGGACAAGAGGCATTTGAAGGTTTGAAGGCTTATCGTTGTCCAGATGGCAAGGTGCGCGTGTTCCGTCCTGACGAAAACGCAGCCCGTCTCCAATCTACATGCCGCGGCATACTCATGCCAGAGTTGCCAACAGAAAGATTCATTGAGATGGTGGATAAAGTGGTAAAGCTCAACGAAAAATTCATTCCTCCATACGAAAGCGGTGCCACTCTATACATACGCCCTCTGCTTATCGGCACAAGCGCACAGGTTGGAGTGCACCCAGCAGATGAATACCTCTTCATGATTTTCGTCACTCCTGTAGGTCCATACTTCAAAGGAGGCTTCTTTGCAAATCCTTATGTCATCATACGCGACTACGACCGTTCCGCTCCGCTTGGCACTGGCATCTACAAAGTTGGAGGCAACTATGCCGCATCGCTCAAAGCCAACAAAACAGCTCACGACAAGGGATACGCTTGCGAGTTCTATCTTGACGCGAAGGAAAAGAAATATATTGATGAGGCAGGAGCTGCCAACTTCTTCGGCATCAAAAACAACACATACATCACGCCTAAATCGACATCCATTCTTCCTTCAATCACCAACAAGTCGCTTATGCAGCTGGCAGAAGATCTCGGAATGACAGTTGAACGCCGCCAGATTCCAGAGGAAGAACTTGCCACATTCGAAGAAGCTGGAGCATGCGGCACTGCCGCAGTGATTTCACCAATATCTCGTATTGATGATATCGAGACAGGAAAGAGCTATGTCTTTGGCGAAAAGCCAGGCCCTATCAGCGAAAAACTCTTCAATCACCTCCGCGGCATACAGTATGGCACTGAGCCAGACACTCATGGATGGACAAGAGTTATCATCGACTGATTTTTTCTCATTTATTTAAAAGGAATCTTCTCTTTTCTCTAACAAATAAGAGACAGAGGAGATTCCTTAACTTAAATAAGCATCAATAAGACAAGAAGCACATCATGCCTCATATGAAAAGAAATGCCATACAGCAAAGGCGGTCTCATAAAATAGCATACATATCGCAAACAAGCGCCACGCCACACCTTCTTTTCATAATCCAAATGCATTGAATTGACACAACTAATTATTAAACTTTATATAAACTTTAAAAAAAACACATACTGTTATGAAACCTACACTATTTCTCCTCGCTGCAGGTATGGGAAGCCGCTACGGCGGCCTGAAGCAGCTCGACGGACTCGGCCCTAATGGCGAAACAATCATGGACTATTCCATCTATGACGCCATCCAAGCTGGATTCGGCAAAATCGTATGGGTTATCCGCAAAGACTTCGAAGAACAGTTCCGCACACAAATACTGTCAAAATATCAGGGCGTAGTGCCATGTGAACTTTGTTTCCAGAGCATCGACAGTCTGCCAGAAGGCTTCAAATGCCCAGAAGGACGTGTGAAGCCATGGGGAACAAACCACGCTGTGCTCATGGGCAAGGATGTCATAAAGGAACCATTCGCAGTAATCAACTGCGACGACTTCTATGGCCGCGACGCGTTCATGTCTGTAGGCAAATTCCTTTCAGAGCTCCCAGAAGGATCAAAGAACAAATACGCAATGGTAGGCTTCCGCTGCTGCAACACTCTTTCAGAGAATGGTTCTGTGGCACGCGGTGTATGCGAGTATGACAACAATCGCCATCTTACTGATGTGGTTGAGCGCACAGAAATAATGCGCCAGGCAGACAAAGGCAATGCCATCTGCTATAAAGATGAGCAAGGAGAGTGGATTCCTCTCGACGAGAAGGTTCCCGTATCTATGAACATGTGGGGATTCACTCCTGACTACTTCGAATACAGTGAAGCATATTTCAAGGAGTTCCTCTCTGACCCAAAGAACATGGAAAACCTCAAGGCAGAGTTCTTCATCCCACTTATGGTCAACAAGCTCATCAATGAAGGCACAGCGTCTGTAGAAGTGCTCGACACCACTTCTGTATGGTTTGGCGTCACTTACGCTGCCGACAGAGAAGCTACAGTGGAAAGAATTGCAAAACTCGTTGCTGACGGCGTTTATCCAAACAAACTCTTCTGATAATATTCCTGACATACATTATATATAATATAATACATACTCACAGAAAAGTGCCAGATACCATATGGGTCTGGCACTTTTTTCATTCAGAAATGATATTCCGACAAAAGAAGACACAATTTATCGAATAAATGTGTTATCTTTGCATAAAAAGCATAAGACACAGGCTGCAAAGCTGCAGTCAGCATCTTTTATTCACACACATAATATAATTAATACTACTATGAAGGGAATCGTTCTCGCTGGTGGTTCTGGCACACGCCTCTACCCTATCACCAAAGGTGTGAGCAAGCAGCTCATACCTATTTTCGACAAGCCAATGGTCTACTACCCTATCAGCGTACTGATGCTTGCTGGCATACGCGACATCCTTATCATTTCCACACCATATGACCTGCCTGGCTTCAAGCGCCTCTTGGGCGATGGGTCCGACTACGGAGTGCATTTCGAATATGCAGAGCAACCTTCGCCCGACGGTCTTGCGCAAGCATTCATCATTGGAGAAAAATTTGTAGGCAATGATGACGTGTGCCTCGTGCTTGGAGACAACATCTTCCATGGCCGCGGTTTCTCAGCCATGCTTAAAGAATGCGTGGAAAATGCTAAGAACGGCAAAGCAAGCGTGTTTGGCTATTGGGTCAATGATCCTGAAAGATACGGCGTTGCCGAATTCGACTCGGATGGCAACTGTCTCTCTATCGAAGAGAAACCTAAAGAGCCTAAAAGCAACTATGCCGTCGTAGGCTTATATTTCTATCCAAACAAGGTGGTGGAAGTGGCAAAGAACATCAAGCCATCACCACGCGGCGAACTGGAAATCACCACTGTCAACCAAGAGTTTCTGCAAGAGCACAACCTAAAGGTGCAGTTGCTCGGCCGCGGCTTCGCTTGGCTCGACACTGGCACACACGACTCTCTATCCGAGGCTTCAACCTTCATCGAGGTGCTTGAAAAACGCACAGGCCTGAAGATTGCATGCCTCGAAGGCATAGCGTATCGCCAAGGATGGATCACTACAGAAAAACTTCGCGAACTGGCCAAGCCTATGATAAAGAACCAGTATGGGCAGTATCTGATGAAACTGGCCGACACAAAATACTTTGGAGAGCTTTAAACAAATACTATAAAAGCTGCAGAAGACCATATTAATCACAAAACCAATGGAACAGATTTTTGCCACACTGATTTCGAAAGCCACAGGAATCAACGAGAGGCAGATAAGCAATACTATACAACTGCTGGAAGAAGGATGCACCATCCCCTTCATCAGCCGATACAGAAAAGAAGCCACAGGCTCACTTGACGAAGTGCAGGTGGCAAGCATCAACGACAACCTCGACAAGTATAAGGAACTTGCAAAACGCAAAGAAACCATACTCAAGACCATTGAAGAACAAGGCAAACTCTCCGATGAGTTGAAGAAACGCATCGAGACGTCGTGGGAAAGCACCGAACTTGAAGACATCTATCTCCCATTCAAGCCAAAGCGCAAAACACGTGCTGAAGCAGCGCGTCAGAAAGGCCTTGAGCCTTTAGCCACATTCCTTCTCCTGCAAGACCCGCATGCCGATGTGGCAAAGAAGGCAAAGAGCTACATCAACAATGAAAAGGGAGTGAACAGCGTTGAAGAAGCCATACAAGGCGCGCAAGACATCATTGCAGAGATGGCAAGCGAAAGCGAGGAGGCTCGCAATGCTGTGCGCTTCGACTTCAAGAAAGGGGCTGTCATAACCTCGTCAAAGGTGAAGCCCAAAACAAAATCGGAAGAAGAAGAAAAAGAATGGGAAGAGAAAGCGCAGAAATACAGAGATTACTTTGATTTTTCAGAGCGACTGTCTCGTTGTGCATCACACCGTCTTTTGGCCATGCGCAGAGGAGAGGCCGAAGGCGTGCTTAAAGTGAGCATATCTGGCGATGACAACAAATGCTTGGACCGTCTTGACCGCATCTTCCTGCGCAACTCAAGCAAATCGGCCGAACTCGTATGGGATGCAGTGGAAGATGCATTCAAGCGTCTCATAAAGCCAAGCATAGAAACCGAATACGCAAACATATCCAAGGAGAAGGCCGATAAAGAAGCCATACGAATCTTTGTGAAAAATCTGGAACAGCTGCTCATGTCTGCCCCTCTTGGACAAAAACGCGTGTTGGCACTCGATCCTGGTTTCCGCACAGGATGCAAAGTGGTGTGTCTTGATGCCGAAGGCAACCTGCTCCACAACGAAGCCATCTACCCACACCCTCCCAAGAATGAGAAGGCAGCAGCAGCTGGCAAGATTCTGTCGCTTGTGCGCCAATATAAGATAGAAGCCATATCTATTGGCAATGGCACAGCCAGCAGAGAGACTGAAGATTTCATCAGGGGTCTGGGACTGCCAGCCGACATTCAGATATTTGTAGTCAGCGAAGATGGTGCGAGCATCTATTCAGCATCCAAGGTGGCTCGCGAAGAGTTTCCCGACTATGACGTGACAGTGAGAGGCGCTGTAAGCATAGGCCGACGTCTCATGGATCCTCTCGCCGAACTTGTCAAAATTGACCCAAGTTCTATAGGCGTGGGCCAATACCAAAAAGACGTGGACCAAAAAGAACTGAAACATTCACTCGACCAAACTGTTGAGATGTGCGTAAACAAGGTCGGAGTAAACGTCAACACGGCCAGCAAGCATCTGCTCACATATATATCCGGACTTGGCCCTGCCATAGCACAGAACATTGTCAACTACAGAGCAGAAAATGGTGCATTCACATCTCGCCGCGAATTGCTGAAAGTGCCCAAGCTTGGTCCAAAAGCTTTTGAACAAGCAGCAGGATTCTTGCGTGTGAGCGGCGGCAAGCAACCACTCGACAACAGTGCCGTGCACCCGGAAAGCTATGCCATAGTGGAGAAAATGGCAAAAGACATTAAAAGCACTGTAGCCGAACTGATGGCTGATATAGAGCTGCGAGGCAAAATCAACATCAACAACTATGTGACCGACAAAGTGGGCTTGCCCACCCTGCAAGACATCATGCAGGAACTTGACAAGCCTGGACGAGATCCGCGTCAGCAGTTGACCGTGTTTGAGTTCTGCAAAGATGTGAAAGAACTGGAGGATGTGCAGGTAGGCATGATTCTTCCTGGAATCATCACCAATATCACAAACTTCGGCTGCTTCGTTGATGTGGGTGTTCACACAAAGGGATTGGTTCACATCAGCGAGCTCTCCGACACATACGTGAAAGACCCTGCCGACTACGTGCAGCTGCATCAGCATGTCACAGTAAAAGTAATTGGCATAGACCTCAAACGAGGGAGAATGCAGCTCAGCATGAAAGGAATGAAATCATAAGCATTTCACACATTAAAAGGAATGAAATCAAAAGCATTTCGCACATAAATGAGAAATGCGGCTCGTTGCGCAAAGACAATGCATGCCCTTTCTTTTTTAAGAACGTATGAATAGGCTATTATAAAAGACAATTCAGCAACAAGCAAAAGTTCGTCAAAAAAAAGAGGGTAAGGATACTTGCCAAAGTATCTTAGGATACTTGGCCAAGTATCCTAAGATACTTTTTCATGGGTGTCACATGCTGAAAACCCAATCAGGATTCGCTGCGTAACAGGATTGTCTTGCTGAGCTATGCCAATGGCAATATTCATTGAGTAAATCATTTTTTCTGCCTAATGACCGATATGGGTTAAAATCAAAAATATCAGAGGACACTTCATGCAACACGAAGTGTCCTCTGATATTTCTGCAAACAGGAGCCAACAAAATGAACCCTGTCATTATCCATTAAGCATATCAACCTTTAAGTTTAGCTATGCTTTCAGTGAGAGCCGCAATCTTTGTCTCAGCGTCGCTCTGCTTCTTGCGCTCAAGTTCTACGACTTGGGCAGGAGCATTAGCCACAAAACGCTCATTGCTGAGTTTCTTCTGCACACCAATGAGGAAACCTTGAAGGTGCTTGAGTTCAGCTTCCATCTTTTGTATTTCAGCCTCAGTGTCTATAAGGTTTCCAAGACGCACAGCATACTCTGCAGTGCCAATCATGAACGCAGACGTGTCATCGCTCTTTGTGTCAGCATAGATCATCTCCGAGAGAGAGGCCATTTTCTTAATGATAGCTGAGAGCGAAGCGCATTTGGTCACATTATCCTCAGCTGCAGCCACAATCTCCAACGCAAGTGGCTCACGTGGAGATATGTTCTTGCTCTGGCGCACAGCACGAACACCTGAGATAATCTGTTTGATCTGGTCATATTCAGCAATGATGACAGCATCGTCGGCTGTTGGATTTGAAATGACAAGAGGATCCACCATTATGCTTTCACCGTCCTTGCGCTCAGTGATATGCTGATAAAGCTCTTCTGTGATGAATGGCATGAACGGATGTATAATCTTCATCAGTTGCTCGAAGAAACCGAGTGTAGCAGCAAGAGTGCAAGCATCTACAGGAGCCTGATACGCAGGTTTTATCATCTCGAGATACCAACCAGAAAACTCATCTGTGAAAAGCTTGAAAGCTGCCATAAGAGCTTCATTGAGACGATACTTAGAATAGAGGTCATTTATCTCAGCAACAGTGGTGCGGATGACAGCCTCCATCCATGCTATGGTCTTTTTGTTCTCCTCAGGCTGAGCAATGGCATTGTTCACATGCCATCCTTGAACAAGACGGAATGCATTCCATATCTTATTGCAGAATGCAGCACCCTGTTGACACAGCGACTCATCAAAGAGAATGTCATTGCCTGCAGGTGCAGAGAGAAGCATGCCCATACGCACACCATCAGCTCCATATTTGTCGATAAGGCCAAGAGGGTCTGGAGAGTTGCCAAGAGATTTCGACATCTTGCGCCCAAGTTTGTCACGTACAATGCCAGTGAAGTAAACATTGCGGAATGGAACATCCTTCATATATTCCTCACCCGCCATAATCATACGCGCCACCCAGAAGAAAATGATATCTGGACCAGTGACGAGATCTGCTGTAGGATAGTAGTAGTTTATCTCTTCATTGCCAGGGTTGTTGATTCCATCAAAAAGCGATATTGGCCAGAGCCACGATGAGAACCATGTGTCGAGAGCATCCTCATCATGTGTGAGCTGATCGGCAGTGATGTTTTCATAACCTTTAATCTTGCGAGCCTCCTCCAAAGCCTCTTCAAGAGTGAGAGCTACAACATATTTTTCTTCCTCGCCTTCAGCAGCAGGAAGGAAATAGGCCGGAATGCGGTGTCCCCACCAAAGCTGGCGCGAGATACACCAATCTTGTATGTTCTCCAACCAATTGCGGTATGTTGTCACATATTTTGTTGGATAGAACTTTATCTTGCCATCGAGCACAGGAGGAAGGGCAATGTCGGCAAAATGCTTCATGGAAAGGAACCACTGCTTGCAGAGACGCGGCTCAACGGCAGTGTCTTGGTTGCGCTCAGAATAGCCAACCTTATTATCGTAGTCCTCGATCTTCTCCATCAACCCTGCCGATTTGAGATCTTCAGCAATCTGCTTGCGCACTTCCATGCGGTCTTGTCCCACATACATGCCAGCAGCTTCAGATATTGTGCCATCAGGATTAAAGATGTCAATAATCTCAAGATTGTGTGTCTTGCCAAGAGCATAGTCGTTGACATCGTGAGCAGGCGTCACCTTCAAGCATCCTGTGCCAAACTCCACATCAACATAGCGGTCTTCTATCACAGGTATGACACGGCCCACCAGCGGCACTATGACTTTATGACCACGAAGCCACTGGTTCTTGGGGTCTTTAGGGTTGATACACATAGCGGTGTCGCCCATTATTGTCTCAGGACGTGTGGTGGCAACCACTGCATAGTAGCGGCCATTCTCATCCTTATGTATTATTTCGTTCTCATCCCCCGTTGGCACAACAGGATTAGTGTCGGCATCTGCAACATAGTAACGAAGATGGAAGAGATGGCTCTTCTCGTCTCGGTATATTACCTCCTCTGTAGAAAGCACCGTCTGCGCTTTTGGGTCCCAGTTGACCATACGCAATCCACGGTAAATGAGTCCTTTCTTATAAAGGTCGACAAAAACTTTGAGCACGCTCTCGCTGCGCTTTTCATCCATAGTGAATGCTGTGCGGTCCCAGTCGCAAGATGCGCCAAGACGGCGGAGCTGCTTAAGGATGATGCCTCCATGCTCGTCAGTCCAAGCCCATGCATGCTTCAAGAATTCCTCACGGGTAAGGTCGCGCTTCTTGATGCCCTGCTCCGCAAGACGGTTCACCACCTTTGCTTCAGTGGCAATGGATGCGTGGTCAGTGCCAGGCACCCAGCATGCGTTCTTGCCATCAAGACGCGCTTTGCGAATAAGGATATCCTGGATGGTGTTGTTCAGCATGTGTCCCATGTGGAGCACACCAGTCACATTTGGTGGAGGTATCACGATGGTGTATGGCTGTCTTGCGTCAGGTTTGCTGGCGAAGAGCTTATGGTCAAGCCAATACTGATACCATTTGCCTTCAATGTCAGAAGGGTTGTATTTCTTTTCCAACTCCATAGTTTGATATGTATTATTTATTTCTATTCGTTATATTGTTCATGCAGCTTGCTCCATCACTCAAATCTGAGTGTCGAAGCCGGTTTGCCTATGCTGATGAGATGCGAGCTGCCCCAAATGACGATGCCAGATATCATGAATGTCACCACATTCACAGCCACAATAAGCAACCAGTCAAATTCAATAGGGACAGAGTCGATGTAGTAGGTTGAAGCGTCAAGCGACACAATGTGAAATTGTTTCTGTATCAAGCAGATTATCAATCCTGCCGCATTGCCCCAAAGCATTCCTCTGCCAACGAGCATTATGCTGAAACGCACAAATATCTGCCTCACAGTCTTGTTTGTAGCGCCAAGCACTTTTAGCGTGCCAATCATGTTGATTCGTTCAAGCATGACTATCAGCAGTCCGCTCACTACGGTAAAGGCGCTGACAAGTATCATCAGCACGAGTATCATAACCACATTCATGTCAAGCACATCGAGCCACGCAAAAGTGTGAGCAGCCAAATCCTTTATACTGAACACGCCAATCATCGCACCGCTATCATTTTTCATTTCACGGAGAAAGTGCAGATCATTTACTGTCTGATCGAGATAATCAATGTCTTTCACAGATATTTCCATGCCTGTCGACATGCCTCGTTCCCATCCATTGAGTTTACGGATAGTGTATATATCTGTGAAAGCAAGGTTTTTGTCATAATCGTCCATATTGGTGACATATATGCCTGTCACCTTAAACCGGCGAGCTCTCATCGACTCGTCACCCATGAAATAAGCAAAAACCTTCCCTCCCACTTTGAGGCCGAGGTCATCTGCAACTTTTCTCGAAATAAGAATCTCGTTCGAAGGCTTAGACTCTAAAAAATGCGGCATATGGCCATCGACAATGCATGAACAGAGAAATGTGCTGTCGTAGTCGCTGCCAACACCCTTGAAGGTGAGTCCTCTAAAATCATCCTCTGTCTTAAGCATACCCAAACGAGTGGCTATCTGCTGTATGTGACTGACATTTCCCACGGTTCTTACCTTGTTCACCACAGCGGCATCAGTGTTGATTGGCAGTATCTCATATTTCTGATTCTGCGTGAGGCTGATCACTTGTATGTTGCCGCCGAAGCCAACAACCTTCGATTTTATTTCCCTCTTAAAACCGAGCACTACAGCCAGGCTTACTATCATCACAGCCAATCCTATAGCCACACCAAGCATGGCCACACGCACAGCAGGACGGGAAAAACGTTCCCCGTCATCTGTTTTGTCGGAATAAATCCTTCTGGCTATGAATCTTTCAAATGACATTCTTTCTCTGCGCGACAGTAAAAGCCACTTCCTTGTGTTGTGAATGGTTAAGCTTTATCAAACATGATGACAACATAGAGAACGAGCAGTTAACATGCAGGCCTAATCGGCAAACCGTCAGCTGCCATATTTACATGTTGTCTACTCTGCCAGGATACGCCTCGAGCGCCTTTCTGAGCACAAACAAAGCACGCACAAGATCTTCCTTCTTAAGCACATAAGCTATGCGCACCTCGTTCTTGCCAGAACCAGGTGTGGTGTAGAAGCCTGATGCAGGAGCCATCATCACAGTCTCGCCCTCATACTGGAAATCGGTGAGACACCACGCACAGAATTTTTCACAATCATCCACAGGCAACTTTGCCACAGTGTAGAAAGCTCCCATAGGTATGGGAGAATAAACACCTGGAATGCGGTTAAGACCGTCGATAAGACATTTTCTGCGCTCCACATATTCATCATATATGTCGCGCGAATACTCTTCTGGAGCATCAAGACTGGCCTCTGCGGCAATCTGGCCAATAAGAGGAGGAGAAAGGCGAGCCTGGCAGAATTTCATCACAGCCTTACGTATTTCCTCATTCTTCGTTATAAGCGCACCTATGCGGATGCCGCATTCACTGTAACGCTTTGACACCGAATCAATGAGCACAACATTGTCTTCAATGCCTTCAAGATGGCATGCCGAAATGTATGGAGACCCCGTGTAGATGAATTCACGATACACCTCATCGGAGAAGAGATACAAATCATATTTCTTCACAAGGTCACGTATCTGGTTCATCTCGCGGCGAGTGTAAAGATAACCTGTCGGGTTGTTTGGATTACAGATGAGAATGGCACGTGTGTGCTCATTGATGAGCTCCTCAAATTTTTCCACCTTTGGCAAAGCAAAGCCTTCTTCTATGGTTGTGGCGATTGTGCGGATCACAGCACCTGCTGAGATTGCAAACGCCATATAGTTGGCATAAGCAGGCTCTGGCACAATTATCTCATCGCCAGGATTCAAGCATGCAAGAAAAGAAAAAAGCACAGCTTCACTTCCGCCGCTCGTGATGATGATGTCGTCGGCAGTGAGGTTAATGTCGTATTTTGCATAATAGCCCACAAGTTTTTCACGATAGCTGCGGTATCCTTGGGAAGGGCTATATTCGAGAATCTTACGGTCAATATTCTTTATAGCATCAATAGCCACCTGTGGAGTTGGCAGGTCAGGCTGGCCAATGTTCAGGTGGTAAACTTTGACGCCACGCTTCTTAGCGTCCTCAGCAAGAGGTGCAAGCTTGCGTATAGGCGAACTTGGCATCTCTGTTCCTCTTATTGATATTTTTGGCATATCGAATCAGATAATGTTATTTCTCTTTGGTGTGTAAAACAATATTTAGCGCTTTCTTATAGAGCATACTTCACGTGTCGTGCAAACTTTCCGCAGCGTACACTCCAGTTTAGTGCAAACTTCATGCAAAGTTAGCAAATAATTATGGCAAATCACACCTATATGAAAAACTTTTTATAATTTTGCCATAAAAATGAGAACATGAAAGTAGGAATAATACAACTACGATGTGTAAAAGACACATCTGCAAACATCAAGCATATTTGCCAGAGCATCAGGCAAGCCGCTGAAGAGGGCGCAGAACTTGTTGTTCTGCAAGAGCTGCACAATTCACTTTATTTTTGCCAGACAGAAGATACATCACTATTCGACTTGGCAGAACCGATACCAGGACCGTCTACTGAGACATACGGAAATTTGGCCAAAGAACTGTCCATCGTCATAGTCACCTCGCTATTCGAACGGCGTGCGGCAGGACTGTATCATAACACCGCTGTGGTTTTCGAGAAGGACGGAAGCATTGCAGGTAAATACCGCAAGATGCACATTCCAGACGATCCCGCATATTACGAGAAATTCTACTTCACGCCAGGCGACATGGGCTTCCATCCTATCGACACAAGCGTGGGACGCCTTGGAGTGCAAGTGTGCTGGGACCAATGGTATCCAGAAGGAGCGCGACTCATGGCACTGCAAGGTGCAGAACTGCTTATCTACCCAACAGCCATAGGATACGAGTCGTCCGACACACAAGATGAGCAAGAGCGGCAGAGAGAAGCATGGACTACCGTGCAGCGAGGCCATGCCGTAGCCAACGGCATTCCTGTCATATCTGTGAACCGCACTGGCCATGAATCTGATCCGTCTGGACAGACCAACGGAATATCATTCTGGGGCAGCAGTTTCGTTGCAGGTCCGCAAGGCGAGTTCCTGTATCGCGCCCCAAAAGATGAGGAAGCAATCAAAGTGGTTGACATTGACATGAAACGCAGCGAAAACGTGCGAAGATGGTGGCCCTTCCTTAGAGACAGAAGAATAGAAGAGTTTGCCCCACTGACGAAAAGATACATCGATTAGCCAGCATGGCAAACAGGCGCCATAGCCAACGTCACCAGCTTATCATTGGCATTGCAAACAAAGCATCGGGAGTGAAAGTTCAAACTTTCACTCCCGATGCTCTTATAAACCCCAATCAGCCATCAGGCCGAAAACAGGAAGATTAGCATGACATTACAGCTTCCTTTCACATCTTGTCAGCGTTTCTTCACCTTCACCTTCACAGCCTTCGATTCATTATGCAATCTGTCAAGGGCCGTCACACAGTATGTCACATATTTAGCATAATCAGGCAACAAATAACACTCACCGCTTGTCACAGCAAGAATGTGTCTCGATGAGTTGAGATTCACCTTTTCCCTATCTTTGAATCCATACACAACATACTGCCGCGCGCGGTCCATCTCCTTCTTGTATTTGGGAGCTTTCCACACCAGCATTTTACCATCCGCCAAGGCCAGTTTCTTCGGTTTGCCAGGAGCCTTATCATCAATGTATGGCATTAAAGGCTGCAAGGCAGGAGTGGCATGATACACTTGCTTGAGCACCGTCCTGTAATTGCCAGGGTTGTTCACCACAGCAGCAGCATACCATTGGCATGAGCCATGAATATTTTTCAACGATCGCTGCAACTTATATTTTGCCATCATCTGATGCGACTCCGGATTGTCAGGATCCACACCTTTCACCGTGCGCTCTACATCTTGGCCTATAAACAGTGGGCGGTCGCCGCAATAATCATTCCACCAGTTGAGCAGCACGGCATAGTCAGCAGCCTTTGTGCCAATGTTCCAATACACCTGAGGGATATTATAATCAACCCATCCCTTCTTCACCCATGTCAACACATCAGCATACAGGTCATCATAATTCTGCGTACCACTTGTTGCACTACCCTTCTCATTATTAACTCCATCTGGAGAATTGCGATATATGCCAAAAGGAGATACACCAAACTTGCACCAAGGCTTGACGCTATGCACGAGCATGTGGAGATCACGTATGAGAAGATTAACATTGTCACGCCTCCATTCCTCGATTGTGGCGAAGCCACGTGGATCAGCTGCAAAATATGAAGCGTCGGGCATCTCGACGCCAGGCACAGGATAAGGATAGAAATAATCATCTATATGAATGCCATCCACATCATAATGCTCCAGAATATCTTCCACAACCATGCAAGTGTAAGTGCGGTTTTCCGGCAATGCAGGATTGAAAATGTAGAGGCCGTCATACTCGAACATGCGTTCTGGATGGCGCACGGCGGCATGGTTGCTCGCCAATTCCTTAGTGAATTTAGTTTTGGCCCTGTATGGGTTTATCCAAGCATGGCATTCCATCTCACGATCATGACACTCCTTGACCATCCATTGCAATGGGTCCCATCCATCAGCAGGCGCCAAGCCCTGTGTGCCTGTCAGATAGCGCGACCATGGCTCATACGACGACTTGTACAAAGCATCACCTTCAGCCCTCACCTGAAAGAGTATGGCATTTATGCCACATCCCTGCAGACTGTCCAACTGCGCTGACAGCATCGTTCTGACCTGAGCAGACGATTTGCCTATATATTGCCCATTCACACATTGAATCCATGCGCCACGAAATTCCCTCTTGGGATTTTCTGCATTCATCGTCGCTATTGCGACCATTGACCACACAAGTGCCAATAATAATCCTTTATTCATAAAGATTGTTTTTTATAAGTAGGTATTCATTCTTCATAAAGACAAATGCTCTTTCCATCAGAAGAACCATTTGATTCTCCATTATCAGAAGGCTGAGTCAATCCACATTAAAATCAATTTTATAACGTATCATTTTTATTATAATGTGTCAATTTTATAATGTGTCAATTATATAATGTATGCCAAGCACCGCCACACAAACAGCGGCATTACAGGAACGGTGTCAGAATGTTGCCGAACCAACCTTGAAACTGCTTGCCGACACTTCTGGTTTTCCAATAGCCTTTATTCATCCTTGTGGATGATTTCAGTTGTTCATTAAAAAGACTCACCAATTCACGTGTCTTTTCTTCGTCAAATATGACGGTATTGACCTCGTAGTCGCATCGCAGCGACCTTGAATCCATATTGCTCGACCCCACTGTGCAATAAAGGTCATCCACCATCATTATCTTTGTGTGATGGAAACCACCGTGATACAGATACACCTTCGCACCACGCTTAGACAAATTGTTTCCCACATAATGAGAAGCCTCAGGCGTGAGAGGTATGTCGCTCTTTGCCGACAGCAATATCTGAACGTCCACACCTCTGTCTACAGCCTTTTTCAAAGCTTTCCTCACCTTATGCGTCGGCACGAAGTAAGGATTTATAATCATAACCTTGCGCTGCGCCTTGTTAAGCATCTCTGCAAACAAGTCACGAATGGCCGATGGCGTCCTTCTTGAATGCCTGTCGACAACAGCCATACGCACGCCACGATTCAAGCACGAGTCATCCAAACGGCGTTTAGGGAAGTATTTCTCCCCCACCAGCATCTCGCCTGTAGCCTTTGCCCACATCTTGCAGAATATCTTATGCAAATCGTCAACTACGGGTCCCTCAAGATGCATGTGCATATCATGCCAGTCGCCTATGCCCGGTATGCCTACTATATAATAGTCGGCCACATTCATGCCGCCTGTATAAGCCACCTTGCCGTCAATGACCACAATTTTCCTATGGTCGCGAGGTATGATATGGTTCACCCAAGGAAAGCGCAAAGGGTCAAACTTAACCAAGTCAATGCCAAGAGAACGTATAGAGTCGTGCATATGGCGTCCTATAGGCTTATTGTTTGAAGCATTGCCAAAAGCATCATACAAAGCCCTCACTTCCACACCCTCAGCTACCTTTTCCGACAAAAGATGAAACAGAAGACCTGCTATTGAGTCGTTTCTGAAATTGAAGTATTCAAGATGTATAAACGATTTGGCCTTCCTCACTTCATCAAACAAATCCTCAAATTTAATGTGTCCTGTGGCGAGAAAGCTCACACTGTTGCCATCCGTGACATTCACGCCTTGCTCGCGCAAATATCGTGCCATTAGCGAATCAGACCTCACTCCGGCATCTGCAGCACCAATCATACTTTCATCTAACACTCCACTCGTTGATGCGGCAAATTCACGCTCTTGCGCATGCGCCGGCACATTCATAGCAAACAGGATTGCGCCACACGCCAGAGCTCCTATAACTTTTTTAGTCTTATCTATTATTTCCATTACCAATTTATAGCCTCCTGTCCATGCTGCTGAAGATATTGATTACATATACTGAAATGATGATTGCCAAAGAATCCCCTATAAGCCGAGAGCGGTGAAGGATGCGCTGATTTCAGCACACAATGTCTTGTGGAATCAATAAGCTTTGCCTTACTTTGAGCATAACTGCCCCACAGCATAAACACAACATTATCCCTTCCTTCACTAACGGCACGGATAACCGCATCGGTAAATGTCTCCCAGCCTTTATTCTGATGACTTCCTGCAGCATGCGCCCGCACTGTCAATGTGGCATTGAGCAGCAGAACACCCTGCTTTGCCCATCTTGTCAGATCGCCCGAATCTGGCACAGCCACCCCTAAGTCAGACTGTATCTCAGTAAAGATATTTCTCAATGATGGAGGAAACTTCACTCCGTCACCCACCGAAAAGCACAAGCCCTGCGCTTGTCCTGGCTCATGATAAGGATCTTGACCAATAAGGACAACCTTCACATTATCAAACGGACACTGATTAAACGCATTGAATATCAATTTGCCAGGAGGAAAGCACAAACCATTGGCATACTCAGCCCTGACAAACTGCGTCAACATCTCGAAATAAGGCTTCTCAAACTCCGCCATCAGCTTTTCATGCCATGAGGGCTCTATATCAACATTCTTCATTTTAAGCAACGTTCAAATATTATACAATGTCCAAAACCTGTGGCACAACATTCTTGCAGCTCGTTTCTGCTCATTTGCATTCAACACATCAGCGGCAACGCCTGCATTGCCACTTCAAGCAGAAAAAGAAAATACAGATTTGAATGCCACAAACAAAGTTCAGACAATCACGAACCACAATCTTATGCGCAAACCATCCCACTAATAGGCCAATGGCATTCACGTCTTATCTCCTGTCAGGTTCCGCTACATTTTGCCCCAAAGCATCTTCGCCCAACGCGTCTGCATATAATACGCATTGAAGTATGCGCCATAACTGTCGTACACGCTACGCGGCACAAACATCGACACACCCGAACACTGCTCATCATCAACATCAACCTTGTCACGATATGTGTCATACCATGTTGAGCCATGCCAGCATTTAACAGCCTTTTTAGCCTCCACGCACCATTCAGCAAACTCATTCTCATCAAGGAGATGCTTCATCACACTCTGCATGTCAGGCATGTCTGGATAAAAGCTCGCAACAGTGGGATACTTATGATAGCTGAACAAGGCATCCACATCAACATAATCCATGCTGTCTGCCAGATTCGCCATATGCTGACGCATATATTGAATGAAATGCCGCAATGAGTCGGTGTCAATGCAGGAAATGACAGCTCCGCCATCTTCGTCATGCAGATACACATTATTATACGCTTCACATATTGCCTCCGAATACCCCTTGTCACGGAACATCTCAGGAACAGCCGTACTGTAATCAGCCCCCGACAGAGGAACCTCGGCAGGCGAGGCAATTATATGCTTAGCCACATCCATCAAATCGCAAGCCACCTCTATCGTCTGCATGAAACAGGCATCAAAAAAGACGAAATCCACACCGCCTCTTGCAGAAAGCACATTCGCTATTTCATCCGTGCCCATGCCTATGCGGCCCTTGCCCGTGGTGTCGTCTGTGCCAAAAGCTCTTGAAATCTTACTCTTAGGATCAATCCTCACATAAGAAGGAATCCATCCAAAACCATGGGATCCAAGCACCAGACCATAACTGTCGGCAGGATAATGCGACATGGCATAATCAACAAATTCAGCCAAGACATCTGCCGATGCAGAATTGACATCACTTGCATAAGTCTTCACTGGGGCAATGCTTCCATTGGTCGTCACGTCAAAACCATGCTCAAGCGCATATATCTTTGGATTGCCACGTCCCGCATCAACAAAGACAACCATGCGGCAGCCGGCACCTAAATCATACTTGCTGAATCCTTTCAATATTTCCGTGACATCAGATGCCACATTTGTGTCAAGCGAATTGTCAGCAGCTATGTACACCATAACGGTGCGGCTCTTTGCCACCTCAAAGTCTGGTTGCGGCTTCTCAGTTTTCTCTTTCGACGAATCATCATGGTCATCACGCGAACACGCAAAAAACAAACAGGTTGCAGCCACACATACGAGCACGGCTGCAACCTTATTATAAAATTGTCTCTTACACTTATTCATAAGGCTTCAAATGATTATTTGACCAAGTCGAAAGGATGGACAAACTTAAACTTGCTTTCATCAAGCGCAACCACCCTGTTGTTGGCATTGTCAAGATAATATTTTTTCACCTTATATAATTTCTTGCTCAACTTATTCCTTTTAGCAGAAAAAAACACGGCTGCGGTCTGATTCTTGCGGCCAAGGCTCTTTTCCACATATTCTTCAAGCTGGTCGCTAAAGAATGCGCGCATTGGAAGGAAAGATGTCTTTTTGTCCAAGTCAACACTATCAACCTCACAGATAGACGTTATGTACACAACTGTATCTGTCAATTGTTGGCACACGCCAAACATATACACTTTTCCCTTCCCTTTGACAGAAGTTTCTGTCATTTCTTCCTGTGCGCACACAATAAGCGAGCATACAGAAAGAAGGCATAACAATATATTTCTCTTCATTCGTCCTGTCATGATGTTAAACTGCCAGCCATGAACGAATGCCGTTCACAATAACGGAATCAGCCATCATAGCACAAGCAAACATTACACTTAACCAAGATAAGTCTTCAGCAGACGGCTCTTTGACTGGGAACGCAACCTGCGGATAGCCTTCTCCTTGATTTGTCTCACACGCTCACGTGTGAGATTGAACTTCTCGCCAATCTCTTCAAGAGTCTTTTCCGACTCGCCAAGACCGAAGAACATCTTTACGATTTCTTTCTCACGAGGAGTGAGAGTGTCGAGCGCACGTTCTATTTCTCTCTGCAGCGATTCTGTCACAAGGGTCTTGTCTGCAGATGGAGCATCCGGATTGGACAATATGTCAAGCAGGCTGTTGTCCTCGCCTTCCACGAATGGAGCATCCACACTTATATGACGGCCGCTAACCTTCATAGTGTCAGCCACCTTGTCTACAGGCAAATCCAACTGCGCAGCCAGTTCCTCTGGTGACGGACGACGTTCGTTTTCCTGTTCAAACTTAGAGAATGCCTTGCCAATCTTATTGAGCGAACCCACTTGATTGAGAGGCAAGCGAACAATACGGCTCTGCTCAGCCAAAGCCTGAAGGATGCTCTGACGAATCCACCACACCGCGTAACTGATAAACTTAAAGCCGCGCGTCTCATCAAATTTCTCTGCGGCCTTGATCAAACCGAGGTTACCCTCATTGATAAGGTCGGGCAAGCTTAGTCCTTGATTCTGATACTGCTTTGCAACAGACACCACAAAACGCAGGTTTGCCCTTGTCAGTTTCTCAAGCGCCCTGCGTCCCTCTGGACCGCCCTTGCGAATCTTCGCAGCAAGTTCAACTTCCTCTTCTACTGTGATTAATTCCTCACGACCGATCTCTTGCAAGTACTTATCCAACGAAGCACTTTCACGGTTCGTGATTGACTTTGTGATTTTTAATTGTCTCATACAAATTTTGCAAAATTCGTACAAAGATACGGATTTTTTTTTAAACAATAAAGAAAAAAACCACTTTTTACCCAACAGAGGCCAAATGCAAGCAACTGACACCCGCATTTGACCTCTAAAAGCTAATTTGTCCAAGCCTTAAATGACAAGTTGATTATGCTTCATCTGCAATGTTCATGCTGCAGCATCACATGACATCTTGAGGACATCATCTACGAGCCCACTTTAAAAAGTCACGAATCATATTCTTTGTCCCTTCAACTTGTAGACAATCAATATGACGTTTTCGTGAAATTGACTTTTTCAAGTGAACATCATCAATGGAGCACGCATTGGCATTCAAGACACATCATTTCAGAAGTGTCGAGAATGCAGGCGGATAAGGAGTTTCAAACTTCATCAACTCGCCAGTGACTGGGTGTCTGAATGCAAGACGGAAAGCATGCAGACAAATACGCCCTACAGGATTTGCGCGGTCGCCATATTCAGCCTCCACGCTTCCATACTTAAAGTCGCCCACAATAGGGTGATGCAAATCTTGCATGTGCACACGTATCTGGTTTTTTCGGCCAGTGTCAAGCTTCAGCTCCACAAGCGAATATCCATTCTTGCGCTTCAAAGTGCGGTAGTTAGTCACAGCGTATTTTCCGCCATTGTCAAACACGCTCGAATAAGTCACAAACATACGGTTCTCAGAAAGCCACGAAGACACTGTGCCGCTGTCCTTCTCCATCTCTCCCTGCACCACAGCCACATAGCGGCGATCCACCACAATGTCCTGCCAATTGTCTGTAAAAGTCTTCTGAATATCTCGCCGCTTAGCAAACACGAGCAAGCCAGATGTTCCCCTGTCAAGACGATGCACCGTGCAAACAGAAAATGAACGGTTTGTGCGCTTCACATACTCATCAAGTATTCCCTTCACATTCTCTTGGCGTTTGCCAGGCACCACATTGGTCAAGATGCCATCTTTTTTGTCCACTACAATGATGAAAGCATCTTCATACACTATCCTCACCCATTTGCTGTGGAACGCATGCTTATGGCGGTTCTTGGCCACCTGCACGAGCTGTCCTTTGCGCAACGGATAATTGTATTGCGACACTATCTCTTTGTCAACATACACCATTCGCTGGCTAAGCAATTCCTTGGCCTTGGTGCGAGATATGCCCGTTATGCTTTCCATAAGGAATTTCATGAGTTCCGACGGTTCGGATACGGGGTAATTGGTATATGTGTTAGCTGCTTTCCTGTCAAATGACGATATTTTCATTGCCTATTATTTTTCTCCATTAATATTATCCTCTTCTTTTCTCTCCAGCAGCACCACGTTCTCCACATGCTGCGTGTGGGGGAACATGTCGACAGGCTGAACAGCCACCACCTTGTAGTCCACATCGAGCAACTGAAGATCCCTTGCTTGCGTGGCAGGGTTGCAACTCACATATACGATTCTTTCTGGCGCAGCAAAGAGTATCGTGTCAATCACATCCTGATGCATGCCTGCGCGTGGCGGATCTGTTATGATGACATCCGGCCTCCCGTGTTCATCAATAAACTCCTTATTGAGTATGTCCTTCATGTCACCAGCATAGAAAAGAGTGTTTGCCAATCCGTTGATTTCCGAATTGACCTTTGCGTCTTCTATAGCTTCTGGCACATACTCTATGCCAATGACCTTGCGTGCCTGATGAGCCACAAAGTTGGCAATAGTGCCAGTGCCTGTATAAAGGTCATAAACAAGCTCCTTCCCTGTGAGCCCCGCAAAATTGCGAGCCACCTTATAGAGTTCGTAAGCTTGTTCTGTATTTGTCTGGTAGAACGATTTTGGCCCGACCTTGAATTTCAGGTCTTCCATGGTCTCGTATATAAAGTCTTTGCCCTTCACCACATGAATCTCCTGGTCGCCAAACGTGTCGTTGGCCTTATGGTTGTCGACGTAAAGAAGCGAGGTGATCTGAGGGAACGTTTCAGCCAGATGCTGCATGAGCGCATCGGCCTGCTTTTGCTCATCATCGCTGTCGATGCGAAACTGAACCAAAAACATCAGTTCTCCCGTGTTGCTGGTGCGTATCATAAGCGAGCGTAGAAGTCCCTTGTTCTGACGGAGGTCATAAAATGACAATCCATTCTCAAGAGCATAGTGGCGTATGTCATTACGTATCTCATTATTTATATTGTCCATGAGATGACATTCCTCTATGTCGAGAATCTTGTCGAAAGCACCAGAGATGTGAAAGCCTACAGCATCCATCACATCATATTTCACATCAGCCTTCACCTCTTCTTCCGTAAGCCAACGCTTGTTGGAAAAGCCAAACTCCAATTTGTTGCGGTATCCATAGACATGCTTGCTTCCCAATATCGGCATCATCTCTGGCAAGTCGACCTTGCCAATGCGCACGAGATTGTCGTGTATCTGCTGCTGTTTGGCCTTGAGCTGTTCCTCATACTTGAGGCATTGCCACTTGCAGCCACCGCACACGCCATAGTGGCGGCACACAGGTTCTGTACGCAGAGGCGAATATTCATGGAAGCGCACAGCCACAGCCTCCATATACGAACTTTTCTTTTTCTTCACTTGAAGGTCAACCACATCGCCTGGCACGACATATGGAACAAATACCACCTTGTCGTCAACACGAGCCAGCGCCTTGCCTTCAGCCGCGCATGAAGTTATTGTCACGTTTTCCAACACTGGAAGCTGCTTCTTCTTGTTACGAGCCATATAGTATCTTTTTCTGATATTTATTTTCGAAATGAGGTGCAAAGTTAGTCAAAAGCTATGAGATACAAAGCCTCAACAATTAAAAAACTGCTGAAAAGTTCATTTTGCCAACACATCCGTCATTTCTTTCACCCGCTTTGCAATGATTGTTGCCATGCGCTTGGCTCCTTTGGCATTAGGATGGATGCCATCCCACAGCATAGTGTCTTTCTCGCCGGGGAAGAGCGCATGAAGGTCTATTACCTCAAGACCGCATTCCTTCGCAACCGCTTGTTGAACAGGGATCACACCATTGACAATAGTAGAATCGCTTATGCCCCAATCACCTTTCAATGCCGGTATTGGCGTGCAGATGAAGATGATTGGTTTTTCAACTTCGCCAGCATTTGCCTTGCCTGCCTTTGCTTTTTTCTTTGCTTTAGCAGCTGCTTTCATGCCATTTGCCGTTGCCAAGTCGGGACGCAACGCCTTAATCATTTCCATAAGGTCTTGTTTGAATTCAGAAGAGTGCTTCCAATTGTAAGGTTTTGAATCGTTGGTGCCCAGCTTTATCACCACGACATCAGGTCGGAAAGCTTTGGCATCTTGCCAGGCCAGCTCATTCATGTAAGGATAGTCGCCTTTATTCAGCATCGTGCGTGCGCTCACTCCAAAGTTTTTCACGCAATAGCCGGCACCAAGCATATTTTGCAATTGAGCTGGATATCCATATTCTTCAGCCATATCTATGCCATGGCCGTCAGTGATGCTGTTGCCTATGCATGCAACCTTGACAGCATCCTCGCGTGGAGCTGCAAGATTATCAAGCCAGTTGCCGAGGTCCGAAAGCATCTGGGTGTTATATTTATAATTTTTCCTTATGCCAAAACCATGGCCTCCAGTAGGATACACATGTACAGCGCATTCGTTGCCGGCCCTGCGCATAGCAGCATAATATTCCATTCCATTGGTCAGGAATGGCACCACCTGATCGTCATTGGCTGTCAGTATGATTGCAGGAGGAGTGAGATGACGCCTCACGGCGTTCTGGGTGGAATACGCTTTCACCTGTTCAGGATCTTTCGCTCCATTCTCTCCAAGAAAGTTTATGCAAGACCATTTGTGCGACACTTTCTGGTCCATTGAAATGACAGGGTAAAAGAGTATGCTGAAATTAGGCCTCGTCTCATACGGGGCCATAGTAGACACAACCGACGACAGATGCCCTCCTGCTGAGAAGCCCATAATGCCCACATCCTGCGGATTGACATTCCACACTTTGCATGAGTCGCGCACGATGCCAATGGCCTTCTCCACGTCACCCACAGGCAGCGTCTTGTCGCCATGAGGCAAACGATAGTCTACCACAGCATAAGCTACACCACGTCCATTATACCAATCGCTCCAGTCGTGCCCTTCATGCCCATTAGAAAGCACAGAGTAGCCGCCGCCAGGCACACCTACAACAGCTCTGCCTGTAGGCTTTTCTGGAAGATACACCGTCATCTTAGCCTGAGCGTCGTCTGTGAGTTTTACCTCAATTTTGCGTGCGGTCTGGGCATGCATCATCATTGCGGCCATCATCAGGCCCATTGTCATTAGCTTTTTCATTCCTATCAGATTTTGTTTACTAAATGTTTAGATTGTATTTTTGACTTTGCAAATTTAGATAAAATTCTCGAATCATAAGCCAGTCGTGATAAAAAAACATAAATAATGTCTTCGAGCACTCGCTGCATGAGTTGAAATGCCAAGACCGGCACGCCTAAAATATCGCATCAGCGTGCTCCGAGTCACAAACTATATTTATTGGGGAATGTTGCAAAAAGGGTCGAGCCGTCGTTTCTTCACACTCCGTGACGAACGCAAAACCAACGTTTACGCCACCATTTTGGGTGGAATCGCTTGTCGAAATGCCGTTTTCAGGTCCGTGGAGCGCAAAATATAGGGGTTGTAGCAGAGTGTGCAACCTACGACAAAACACATGGAAGGGCGGCTGTCACCGCTCTTGCCAACAACGCCAACTGCCATTTAATCAGCACATTGCAAGGCTTGGCTAATTCTGACTCATCAAAATCGCACCCTCTCGATTTTATTTATGGGAAATAGGTTATTCAGCATGTTTTATCGTTTTTTGAATTAAAAGTACCCTACTAAGTTGTGTTTTTCCCCTCATGACTCTCAAATTTTCGCTGTGGAAAATAGCTATAAATCGGTTCGTCAAGGCATAATTTCATGCAGGCAGAGCGAGATTCGAGGACGAAAACAGGTCGGTGGAGTCTGCAACAAGACTTCTACTGACAAACTATCTTACAGCATGACAACAAGATACGTGCAGTCATAGCTCGATTCAGTCATTTTCGGTCATTTGTCATTTAGTCATTTTGAAAATGAAAAGTGTGAAATTACGCCTATATAAATATATATTTTAATATATAATTATATAGAGTTGCTGACACGATATTTTTTTGATTATGACAAAATGACTAATGACTGAAAATGACCATCTATGATTTTGTTGAATTATTCTTCTCAATCATTTGCTTTTGAAATAAATTTTCCGTAACTTTGCAACAGATTTCAAGCAAGTGGAACAAGAAGGTGAAAAGTGAAATGTCGAAAGTGAAGAATTTAATAATCCGCTTGCTTCTCAACCCCACTTTCAAACTTTTAACCTTTCACTTAACACATGAACGCTTTCACACATCCAATCCTGCACCAAGAAGGAGTTTGCCCTCACCTACTCCCCACTTCCGACCCATGCCCAGACGAGACGGAACGGACTTTCATCCCGAAGGCATCCCGAAGGCAAAGCAAAGGCAGAGCGAGCGGAGCCATCGTCTTCAGCCACCCGAAATGGCAGCATGCCATAATCAACAACCATAAGCCGCCATCAAAAGAGCTAAAGCACAAACAGCAAAGATTAAAAGATGAGCCCACTTTAAAAAGTAAGGCCTGTTTAAAATGTTTATATTTCACGAAAAGATTGCTACTGGCAACACCTACGAGGCCATCAAAGACGTCACAAAGCAGGGCTCCAGAATGCGATGGAGAATCCCTTGGAACAACAAAATCGGTTGGCGTTACTTTGAAGACAAAGACATTAAAGCCTATCAGCTAAGGAAGCAGATAGAAAGCCTTCCTTTGGAG
>CAKQYA010000020.1 GCA_934293005.1 uncultured Bacteroidaceae bacterium | reverse complement strand
ATACTTGGCAAAGTATATTAGGATACTTGGCAAAGTATATTAGGATACTTGGCAAAGTATATTAGGATACTTTTTTATGGGTGTTGCAATGCTTGAAAAACTATATCAAGAATCCTGCAGGCAGCTTTGACTTTAACCCCAATCGGTCATTAGATTTGGGTTTAACATTATACGGAGCATTAAAAAAGAGCGAGAGCATGTCGAAATTGACATGCTCTCGCTCTATGTATATGAGAAATCTAAATAGAATCCTCTATAGTGATTACTTCAAAAGATCATCGAGTGCTGACTTGAAGTCGTCGTTGCCGTTATTGTTCTCCTCTGCCTTTGGAGCAGAATCGTGATGACGGTCATCGCGACGAGGTCTACGTTCACCACGCTCAGGACGTTCACCACGCTCAGGACGTGGACGGCGCTCACGCTGTGGACGCTCCACGTAGTCAGCAGGCTTTTCTATGAGAACACGACGTGAAAGCTTATATTTGCCGGTCTTCTGATCTATGTCTATAAGCTTAACATCAAGCTGATCGCCCTCTTTGATGCCAGCCTCTTCAACGGTCTCAAGACGCTTCCAGTCGATCTCTGAGATATGCAGAAGACCATCTTTGCCTGGAAGGAATTCCACAAAGCATCCATAAGGCATCACAGAACGCACTGTACCATGATAAACCTCGCCTATTTCAGGAATAGCAACGATAGCCTTGATTTTAGCAAGAGCTGCATCGATAGCATCCTTGCCTGGTGCAGAGATTTGAACCTTGCCTACACCATCCTCCTCGTCAATTGTGATAGTTGTCTGAGTATCCTCCTGCATCTGCTGGATGACCTTGCCACCAGGACCGATGACAGCACCAATGAACTCCTTAGGAATGGTTATCTGAACGATGCGAGGCACATGTGGCTTGAGTTCTGCACGTGGCTCAGAGATTGTCTTCATCATCTCACCCATGATATGCTCACGGCCAGCCTTTGCCTGCATGAGAGCCTTCTCAAGAATTTCATATGAGAGACCATCGCACTTGATGTCCATCTGTGTGGCTGTAAGGCCGTTCTTTGTACCTGTTGTCTTGAAGTCCATGTCGCCAAGGTGGTCCTCATCGCCAAGGATGTCGGAAAGAATTGCGTACTTGTCCTCGCCAGGGTTCTTTATGAGACCCATTGCAATGCCTGCCACAGGATTCTTGATTGGCACGCCAGCATCCATCAGAGCGAGTGTGCCTGCGCAAGTAGTAGCCATTGAGGATGATCCATTTGACTCGAGCACATCTGACACTACACGCACAGTGTATGGATAGTCATCAGGAAGCTGTCCCTTGATGCCACGCCATGCCAAGTGTCCATGTCCAATCTCGCGACGGCCCACACCGCGCTGTGCCTTAGCCTCGCCTGTAGAGAATGGAGGGAAGTTGTAATGAAGAAGGAACTTCATGTAATAACGCTCAAGCACGCCATCAACGAGTTTTTCATCAAGTTTCGTGCCGAGTGTGCAAGTAGCAAGAGCCTGTGTTTCACCACGTGTGAAAATAGCTGAGCCGTGAGGTCCTGGCAGCGGAGAGACCTCACACCAGATAGGACGGATGTCTGTAGTGTGACGTCCATCGAGACGTGTGCCCTCATCAAGAATGCAACGGCGCATAGCGTCACGCTCCACATCATGGTAGTAACGGTCTACAAGCGCATACTTCTCTTCAAGTTCATCCTCGCTCATATCTACGTGTGCAGCTGCGTATGCTTCCTTATAGTCTTCACGAATCTTCTCAAATGCCTCTGCGCGCGCATGCTTCTCAAGGGCTTGCTTTGTCACATCGTATGCTGGCTGATAGCACTTGGCCTGCACGTCTGCCTTCAACTCATCGTCGTTCACCTCATGGCAGTATTCGCGCTTCACATCTGTGCCAAGTTCCTTCATCAGCTCTTTCTGAATGCGGCACTGTGGCTTGATTGCCTCATGAGCAGCCTTAAGAGCCTCAAGAAGGTCTGTCTCCTGCACTTCCTTCATCTCACCTTCAACCATCATGATGTTCTCTTCAGTGGCGCCGACCATGAGATCCATGTCGGCCGACTTAAGTTGCTCAAATGTTGGGTTGATGACAAACTTTCCATCAATACGAGCCACACGGACCTCTGAGATAGGACCGTCGAATGGTATGTCTGAAGCTGCGAGAGCCGCGCTTGCTGCAAAACCTGCAAGAGCATCTGGCATGTCTATGCCGTCTGCTGAGAAGACAATGACATTCACATAGACCTCTGCATGATAATTTGATGGGAACAAAGGACGAAGAGCACGGTCTACAAGGCGGCATGTGAGGATTTCCTCATCGCTTGCTTTGCCTTCGCGCTTTGTGAAACCTCCTGGAAAACGTCCGTTAGCTGCATACTTCTCACGGTACTCGACTTGAAGCGGCATGAAATCTGTTCCTGGCACTGCATCTTTCGCTGCACAAACAGTGGCCAGGAGCATAGTGTCTCCCATACGGAGCATCACAGAACCATCGGCTTGCTTGGCGAGCTTACCTGTTTCAATGCTGATTTCTCTTCCATCAGGCAATGAAACCTTTTTTGTAATTACGTTCATCTTAAAAAATATATTGAATAAAAATACTGTGCGTGTTTGATATACACACTAAAAATCGGACAAAGATACTCTTTTTTTATTACATAAGTATCTTTATTGCTGAAAATCTTGCAAAAAAGATGTCTTTCAACCCAAAAAATGCATAACTTTGCACTTAAAACGCAAAAACAGACATGAAAAAATTATTTGCAATCACCATCGGTGCCGCTTTGGCCCTGTCGGCTTGTGACAATGCGCCAAAGCTCACCGTCGAAGGCAACATAAGCCAAGCTTCCGACTCTATTCTATATCTGGCCCACTGCACATTGGAAGGCATAAAGAATGTCGACTCCGTGAAACTCAGCAAGAGCGGCGACTTTTCATTCAGCACCAAGGCTCCAAGCGGCAGTCCTGAATTCTATGTGATTTATTCAGGCCAACACGTGATCAACTTCTGTTCCGACACTACGGATGTCATCAGAATACACGCAAAGCTTCCCACCATGAGCAGGGAATATGACATTGAAGGGAACGAGGATAGCAAACTGATAAAAGAGATAAGCTTGCTGCAACAAAAAGTGCAAGCCAGGCTTTGGTCTATCGAAAATAATGCAGACATGCTGCCTGGCGACATGGCCGACAGCGTGGAGCACATAATAGACAACCACAAGGAAACACTCACCAAGAACTACATATACAAGTCGCCAGGATCGGCTGCCGCCTACTATGCCGTATGCCAAGACATTACGGACAGGAGAGGCACTTTCAAACTGTTCAATCCACTGACGAACCGCAAGGACGTGAAGCTGTACGCAGCAGTGGCAACAGCATGGGATGCGGCCTACCCTGACGCTCCACGCACGCAGCAACTATGCAACATGGCCATAAAGGGCATGGACAATACAGCCATGCCTAAACAGCAAATAGTGGAAGTGGACGAGAATAAAGTTTCGGAGACTGGCATTATCGACATAAGCCTTCCTGACGTGAACAGTAAAATAATAAGCATAAAAAGCATGAAGGGCAACGTGGTGATGATCGACTTCACGGCATACGGCGCCAAGCAATCGCCCGAACGCATAAGGTTGCTCCGTTCGCTATACGAGAAATATCATGCACAAGGGTTTGAAATTTACCAAATATCGTTAGATGACGACATACATTTTTGGAAATACTCATGCGACAAACTGCCATGGGTGTGTGTGCATGAGACGGATGGAAGCGCCACTAACGTATATGGAGTCCAAACATTGCCTACATTCTTCCTCGTAAACAGGGACAACGAAATAGTGGTGAGGAGCGACTTCATGGATGGAAGCCTTGAAGACAACATTCTGAAACTGTTGTAACGCTGTAAAATAGTTTCATAAAACAAACGGGCTAAACACATCGTTATTTTTTAGCAGATTAGTCTACAAACCAACATACTATTGCACTTCCGCAAACACGCACTTAACTTCATTCGTGAAAACCCATGCAGACATTATGGTAAAAAACTTGGGGTGCTGGTGGCTTTCCACCAGCACCCCAAGTTTTTACACATATTCCTCCCCCAGATTAAGCTGGGCATCATTAACAAATTTCCTTATGTTCTTTTGGTCATTCTTCTTGCATATCACAAGCACATTGCCATCTTCCACTATCACATAGTCCTCAAGTCCCTGCACCACAGCCACATGGCCATCCGGAAGCTTGATTAGACAGTTCTTGCAATCATAAAGAAGCGACTTTGAGTCGATAACCACATTACCCATGTCAGATTGCGGCAAAGCATCATGCACAGACGCCCATGTGCCTAAATCAGCCCATCCGAAATGGCAAAGCATGACATCCACATTGTCCGACTTCTCAAGCACGCTCTGTTCCAAAGTCATGTTCGGGCACTTTGCAAACAGTTCCAAAAGAAGTTCCGACACATTCTCTCCATTGCGAAAGCCTTGAACCACAGAACCCACAATGGTCTTCATGTCGTCATTGACACTCACCACTGCACGAAGGAATGTATCTGCATTCCACAAGAAAAGGCCTGTATTCCAAAGAAACTCACCGCTTTCGAAGAAAATCTTCGCAAATTCATCAGCAGGCTTTTCCGTAAAACTTTGCACTTTGTAAATACCAGGAGTGCCATTCACAAGGCTTGACATCTGTATATATCCATAAGATGTCTCAGGACGGCTCGGCTTGGCACCCATGGTGAGAAGCACATCATTGTCGCCCACATAATTGAGTCCACGCAACACATCCTCGCCAAAAGCCTCTGTGCCTGAGATATTCTGGTCAGACGGACTCACTATAATACGTCCGTCATGACAACGCCGCTTTACCTCCAAAGCCGCCCATGTGACAGCTGGCACCGTATTGCGCCTCATTGGTTCAACCAGCACATTCGCATCGTCAATACATGGAATCTGTTCTTTCACCAGCGAACGATACTTCTCATTGGTTACAATAAGTATATTTTCCTCATCTACGAATTGAGCAAACCTTTCATAAGTAGCCTGCAATAAAGTTTGCCCCGTGCCAAGCACATCTATAAATTGCTTTGGCATTTTCTCTCTGCTCATAGGCCAGAGACGAGTGCCTATACCTCCAGCCAATATGACACAATAATTCTTCTCATTCATATTCATCTTCTCATTCATATTCATCTTCTCATTCATATTCATCTTCTCATTCATATTCATATAAGTTATCCTTTTACAATAGTCACTCTACATGGCTTTATATTTGTCACGGCCACATGATTCATGAGTCCGACAAACAAGATATTCGACTCACTATTTTTTCTCAGTGCCGCCTTTGGCCTTCGTCTGCACTGACGCTCCAGATGTGCCATCTGTCTTAGGTGCTGCAACTTCAACAACAGCCTCATTGACCTTGTAGCCAAGGCCTGAGATGGCTGAGACCAATGCCTCTTTAGTTGTCTTGCCTGCGTCAAACTTAATCTTCACTACTTGTTTTTTCGTGTCAAGAGTCACCTTTTTCACTCCGGCTGCTGTACGCAGGCCATCCTTGAGTTTTTCTGCATTAGAAACGGTTTCCACGGCCGGTGTAGTCTTCACAAGCAGCACCTTTATATCATTTGCGAATGTTGTGGCGCAACACATAGCTAATGCCACAGCCATTATTGTCAGTTTTTTCATCATAAGTGTTAGATGTTTATTTGTTTTCTTACACTTGCAAAGATATGTATTTACTTTCGATTTTAGTTAATTCTGCACAACTGATTATTTGATTTTCCGCTTTTTTAACCTTTTGTTATATCAATAATGTGTATCTTTGCACCCATTATGAATACAACTATTGAAATAAACAACCTGAATACAGGTTACAAGATAAAAGGAGGCAATAAAATCATATCCTCCAATCTCAACGCAAAACTCTACAACAATGAGCTGACATGCCTGCTTGGCCCCAATGGCTCAGGAAAGTCAACGCTGCTCCGCACACTATCTGCATTCCAGCCATCAATGGGAGGAAGAGTCAAGATTATGGACAGAGAACTGTCGGCATACAGCAGCAAAGAACTTGCACGGCTCATAAGCGTGGTGCTCACAGACAACAACGGCATTAAAAACATGACAGCAGAAGAGGTCGTGGCCATGGGAAGAAGCCCATACACAGGCTTTTGGGGCAAGTTGACAAGCAAGGACAAGAAGATTGTGGAGAAATGCCTGACATGGGTCGGCATAACCGACTTGGCCCAGCGCAAAGTGCACACACTCTCTGACGGAGAGAAACAAAAGGTCATGATTGCCAAAGCCATCGCCCAAGAGACGCCAATCATTTTTCTTGATGAGCCAACAGCATATTTGGACTATCCAAGCAAGATAGCCATGATGCTCCTGCTTCACCGCTTGTCAAAAGCTTTGAAGAAAACCATCTTCATGAGCACGCACGACATTGAGCACGCTCTTCAGATTGCCGACCAAGTGTGGCTGCTCGACAAAGAGAAGGGCCTCACCACAGGCATGCCAGAAGACCTGAGCCTGGACGGAAGCATAGAGAGATACTTCGCCAACGACAATCTTGAATACGATTTGGCCACGCGCACTTTTGCCATCAAGCACGAGACGGCTCGCTCCGTAGCTGTCACAGGCGACAAAGCATCATTGGAATACCGCATGTGCTGTGACGCATTAGTACGCAACGGCATTCAACCGACAGACAAAGGAGATGGCGATATTGTTGTGCTCAACATTCCAGGCGACGGTTCATACAGGCTGGTGGAGAAAGGACTTGAAACGCTAAAGGTGAACCGCATAGAGCACTTGATTAAAACTGTAGTGCCTGCCATCACAAAACATCAGATTTCAGCTATCAGAGATGCTGCGGAAATGAACCAATACGAATAACACGCACCTCTGCCATGCAACACTATAACAAAGAACGCACACTATGAAAAAGATATTAAGGCAAATAGCATTCCTCTTTTTTCTCATACCCATTCCACTCCCAACTTATGCCCAAGCCCACGAGATGGAACAGAACATGTTTGAATCAATGAGGGAAAGCGACAAAGCTGTAGTGGTAGCAGTGCATGCAGGCTCAAACGACGCCATGACCCTGCAACGCTTCAAGCGATTCAACGAGCAGCTACGCACCGTTTTCCCAAACTGTGAATTCAGAGAAGCATGGACATCAAAAACGACAGACACACATGCCAACATATACGCTCCCGACATGCTGTTAAGCCAACTGAGAAAAGAAGGCTACACGCACGTGCTGGTTCAGCCGTCAAGCATTGCCAACGACAATGACATGCAATACCTGCGCAGCACAGTCGAGGCAGCCAAGGATATGTTCAAGCAGATAAGAATAGGAGAGCCACTGCTCAACAGCATTGCCGACTACGAACGAGTGCTTAGCATCACAGCAGCTGCTTATGGCAAAGAAAAAGCTGCCAACGTGCTGATGTGCAACACGAGCACTTATGAAGAGGAAAACCAGATAGCCATGCTCAACTATGTGATGCGCGACAAAGGCATGGCCAACTGGCACGCAGGCTCCACAAACGGCTACCCCTCCATCGAAAGCCTAATCAGACAACTCAAAATGGGGAAGTTGAAAAAAGTGCATCTCATACCTTTCTCCTTCAGCGACGGCATGCAAGACATAACAAACAACATGGCACAATGGACGCAGGCTCTCGAGAAGGCTGGCTACAAAGTGACGACAGACACTCGTTGCATCGGCGACCTGAACGAAATAATCGACATATATAGGCAGCATTGCAAACATGCTGAAGAATTCCGCACATTGACAGCAAAAGAAAGGCAGCTCATAAAAAGATGAGATTTTATATTCTATAAAGATACAAATACAACAACGATATTAAAAAGCACCGCATGGCAACACCGTACCTCGAAATACAAAAGCTCACCAAGCGAATCGGACACCGCGTGCTGTTTGAAGACATAAGCTTCACCATCAATGAACGCGAGCATATCGGCCTCATTGCAAAAAACGGCACGGGCAAATCTACTCTTCTCAGCATCATCGCTGGCAAGGAAGGTGACGATGGAGGCAAAATGATTTTCCGCAACAACCTTAAAATAGGCTTTCTCGAACAGACTCCAACCATAGACATAAAAGAACTGGACGGAAAAAACGAAGAATACATGCAACTGTACCGCCAGTATCTCACGCAGATGAAAATCACCGAAGAGGAAGCAAGCCGTCCTGCATCACAGTTAAGCGGAGGACAAATCAAGCGCATAGCACTGTCACGTGTGCTCGCCTCACAGCCAGACCTGCTCATTCTCGATGAGCCTACCAACCATCTGGACATGGACATAATCGAATGGATGGAAAGCATGTTGTCACGCAGCACCATGGCTATACTCATGGTCACACACGACAGATACTTCCTTGACCGGATATGCTCCAGCATCATAGAGATGGACGATTCGCGCATATACACATACAAAGGCAATTACAGTTTCTATCTGGAAAAGCGGCAAGAGCGCATTGACAACATGAATGCAGAGATTGCAAGAGCCAACAATCTTTATCGAACCGAATTGGAATGGATGCGCTCTACACCATGCGCAAGAAGTTCGAAGGCACGCTACCGCATTGAGTCATTTTACGATTTAGAGAAAGCTGCCAAGCGACGCATAGAAGAACGCACCATGCGTCTCGAGATGAACGGCACATACATAGGCAACAAGATTTTTGAGGCCAAGCATGTCTCAAAGGCTTTCGGCAGCCAAATAATATTGGATGATTACTCATACACCTTCTCACGCTATGAGAAAATGGGCATTGTGGGAAACAATGGCACTGGCAAATCCACATTCATACGCATGCTGCTTGGACTTGAGCCACACGACAGCGGCACCATCGACATAGGACAAACCGTGAGATTCGGCTACTACTCACAGCAAGGAATGGCCTTCAGAGAAGACCAAAAAGTGATTGACGCCGTAAGAGACATAGCCGAATATGTCGACATGGGCAATGGAACCAAACTGTCTGCCAGCCAGTTTCTTCAGCATTTCCTGTTTCCGCCAGAAGAACAGCATAGCTTCATATACAAACTGAGCGGAGGAGAAAAACGAAGGCTGTACCTTTGCACCGTACTGATGAAAGCCCCCAACTTCCTCATTCTCGATGAGCCTACAAACGATCTCGACATCGTGACCATGCAAGTCTTGGAAGAATACCTCAAGTCGTTTCATGGATGCCTCATCATTGTAAGCCATGACCGCTACTTCATGGACAGGGTGGTAGACCACACCTTAGTGTTCCATGGAAACGGAAACATTCAAGATTTCCCTGGCAGCTACAGCCAATACAGGCTGTGGAAAGAACAAAACGACAAATCAGAGGCAAAGAAGACGACCGACAAAACACCAAATGCTTCGAAGCAAGAGCCAGCCAGAAACGATGGACGTAATCAAAACAGGGCAAGAAGGCTGTCTTTTAAAGAAAAACAAGAGTTGGCCCAGCTCGACAAGGATATTGCAGCCCTCGAAAACGAGAAGAACGAAATAGAGGCCGCATTATGCGGAGGATGCACATCTGTGGATGAGATAACAAAGCTAAGCAAACGACTGCCGCAGCTAAACGAAGAATTGGAAGAAAAAGAGATGAGATGGCTCGAACTGTCGGAATTAGCGTAAAACGTACCTCACTCCCATCAGCAGACCAACATTCACAACATATATTTCACAACCTTTCCACATTATAATATATATATATAACATATGAAAATAACATCAGCAACATACATCGGCAGCAAAGCATCAGTAAGCCAGTGCCCAAACAGCAATCTGCCAGAATACGCTTTCATAGGAAGAAGCAACGTGGGCAAATCATCACTTATCAATGCTCTGACAGACAGACGCAACCTTGCGCTCACATCATCAACGCCAGGCAAGACGATGTGCATCAACCACTTCATCATAAACGAAGAATGGTATCTTGTGGACCTTCCTGGATATGGATATGCACAACGAGGAAAGAAAGAAATGGAAAAACTGAAAAACATGATCAACGGATATGTGCTTAACAGAGAACAACTCACATGTCTCTTTGTGCTTATCGACATCAGGCATGACCCTCAAAAAGTAGACATGGAATTCATCCATTTCCTTGGATGCCATGGCGTGCCCTTTGGTCTTGTTTTCACCAAAGCCGACAAATTATCACCTTCAAAAATCAAATCCACAGCAGAAAAATATCTAAGTCACCTTAAAGACGATTGGGAGGAGCTGCCCCCATATTTCATCACAAGTGCCACAAACAAACTCGGGAAAGACGAACTGCTGAATTATATTGACAGTATAAACAAGAATCTTTAAAAAAATAATGCAAAAGTATTGTGAATTGAAAAATATTCACTACTTTTGCATCATCTTTCATGTCAGCATTACCCTAAATTATAAAAATGCAGGCATACAGACCCCAATCACTCAAATTTTCAAGATTTCTTTTTTTTTATAAACATGAGACTGTCCTTTTCAAAGGTCTCACGTTTTCCTTGAATAATCATATATGTACAACTTAGAAGAACTGAATAAAAAAAGCAACGAGGAACTTCAAAGCATAGCCAATGATATGAATATCATCGGCGCTGAAAGCATGGACCCTTTCATGCTAAAGCTGACCATCCTCGACGAACAGGCTTCAAACTACGCATCAGCAGCATCTGACAACAAGACTAAACGCCAGCAAGGCAACGCAAATAAAGCAGACAAAGCATATTCTGCAAAACAAGACAAAACAAACAAAACCAAAAGCAACATGACTGAAACTAAAGATGAATCAATCATTGCAAATCTCGCAGACGAAGAAAAGTCAATGTTGACTCCCGCACAAGAAGATGCGGCACCAGCACCTAAAAAACGAGGACGCAAACCTAAAGCAATAGCTGAAGCAGAAACTGCCGACAAAGATGAAACGGCAGAAGCTCCTGCACCTAAAAAGCGCGGACGCAAACCTAAGGCAAAAGCAGAAGCTGCCACTGCTCAAGCAGATATAGAACAACCTGCCCCTGCTCCCAAAAAACGTGGACGCAAATCGAAAGCACAACTTGAAGCCGAAGCCGCAGAAGCTCAAAGACTGGCTATGGAAACTGAAGCAGAAACAGCAGGCACAAACATCACAGAATCGCCAGAACCAACAGAGAAAGAACAAGAGAATGAAGAGGAAAAAACTGTAACAGCACAAACTGCCGCAGAAGAAGCCAACCAACATTCCACACCAGACTTCATCATTCTCGAAGACATACCAGATCTTTCCGAATACTTCAAAGATGAACATTACAATCATCACCAGGCACAACAAAACAATTATGCTGCATATAGCAATGCAACATACAACAACCATGCGAGCAACAACGCATTCAACACTCCACAATATAACAATCCAACAGTCAATGCAGCATATAATAACAATGCATACAACAATGCGGAGAGTGCGCCAGTTCACATGAATGTCCCCAACACAGACATTCCAAAACAACAATACAACTTTGACAACATCATCCGCGTGAGCGGTGTGCTTGAAACTATTGACAACTATGGTTTCTTGCGCAGCAGCGACTACAATTATCTGCCATCGCCAGACGATGTTTACGTCAACCTGCAGCAAATAAAGCACTACGGACTGAAAACTGGTGATGTGTTAGATGGATATGTGCGCCCACCAAAGGAAGGAGAACGATTCTTCCCATTGGCAAGCATCGAACTAATCAATGGATGCCAGCCCAATGTAGTGCGCGACAGAGTAGGTTTCGAATTCCTCACACCACTCTTCCCTAATGAGAAATTCAATCTCACACGACAAGGCAATGCCTCACGATCATCGCGAATAGTAGACCTTTTCTCACCTATAGGCAAAGGACAGCGTGCGCTTATCGTGGCACAGCCTAAGACTGGAAAAACAATGCTGATGAAAGACATTGCCAACTCTATTGCGGCCAACCACCCTGAAGCTTACCTCATGATGCTGCTCATCGATGAGCGTCCCGAAGAAGTGACAGACATGGCACGAACAGTCAATGCGGAAGTCATTTCAAGCACATTCGACGCTCCTGCCGAGAATCATGTGAAAATAGCAGGACTCGTGCTTGAAAAAGCAAAGCGAATGGTTGAATGCGGACACGATGTAGTCATATTCCTCGATTCCATCACACGCCTCGCACGCGCCTACAACACCGTGTCGCCAGCATCAGGAAAGGTGCTCTCTGGAGGTGTCGATGCCAATGCTCTTCATAAGCCCAAACGTTTCTTCGGAGCTGCACGCAACATAGAAAATGGCGGATCGCTCACAATCATCGCCACAGCACTTATAGATACAGGCTCAAAGATGGACGAAGTGATTTTCGAAGAGTTCAAAGGAACTGGAAACATGGAATTGCAACTTGACCGCACCCTTGCCAACAAACGCATCTTCCCTGCTGTCAACCTCATCGCATCTTCGACACGCCGCGAAGATCTGCTTCAGGACCAGACAACCCTCAATCGCATGTGGGTGCTCCGCAATCACCTGACCGACATGACAACCATCGAAGCCATGGATTTCGTGTCAAAGCAAATCGACCGCACCAAGAGCAACGAGGAATTTCTTTTAAGCATGAATGGTTAATGGACAATGACCAAAACATGACGATATATTATTTCATAAGCAAGTGTTCATAATATATAAAAATAATTATGAGCACCTACTTAATAAAATAATTTTGAACACCTACTTAAAAGAGGGTATGCCTATAACACTTGGCATACCCTCATCTTTTTATATACAAATAATGTCTTAATCATCCATAAAAAGTAATATGGCATACTTGGTCACGTAATATATATTACTTTGCAAAGCCCACCCTCTTTTTTCACGAGCATTGTATGAACCTGACACGTGAACACTTGAAATAATTGCATGTGAAAGTATAAACACATACATCAAGGCTCAATGTATTCATATTTATCCTAAACTGACACATTTCTGTCTTTATTACTGTCTGCTATACATGTTTCAGAAAAAAGAACCATCAAAGATTTAATGATTCGTTTTCTAAAGAAACTTGTGATATTCGCTTAATGCAAATAAGGCGAAACCATGGCTTCACATGCCTGAAAAAAAACATCTTGTTAGTCAAATAAAACAAATCATCTGATGCTATCGCAAAGAGACATATAATGTTTCACATCCTTGTTTGCCTTAAAAGCATCTGGAGCATGGCTGTATATCTCATCTATTTGCGGCGTTGTGGTAGGGAAACCATACTGACTTGCAGCATTGTCACACAAAACCATGAAATATGTCAATCCGAGCACATTGTCAAAATTGTCCATCACAAAACGTGTTTCAAGTTTGTCAATCGACATGCGCAAAGAAGCTTCTTCTTCGCCCAACTGGCACAGAATGTCGTCATAATCGCATCCATCAAGAATCATCGTGCTTTCCTTGCGAGGCAATTCTCTCAAAAGATACATCAAAGAGTCTCTCTTGCTCATGAAAGCATAAAACTTATCGTTCAGTGGAGTGCCTTCAACTTTCATCGAATTATTAAGGTCTACAACCTTGATGTCTCCTTGTTCTAAGATAACAGGAATATTATCACCATTCTTGCCGAAATACATGCGCACGCACATCACCGAATCAACAGGACCGCTCATGGAAAATGCTCCATGCACTATCTTGCATGAATCAACAGCATTGGAAGCATTGGCATCCATTGTACGCAGATACACCATATCTCCATCATAGAAAGACTGAATGGATGTGCCCGAAATGTTGTAATTGTTTGAGCATGCAGTCATGAGCATAGCACAAAATGCCACAAAAATGATAATTAGATTATATATAATTTTCATCCACCATAGATTTAAAGTCGTTATATTATTTACTTATTGCAAATATATAGAATACATGGGAGATGACAAAGGATTTTGGTATGTTTTCGACAATCTTTACAAACAATTAAACTATATTTACGTTTCCATTTGCGGCACGCTATCAGATAATAAAGTCTCATCCAACAAGTGCGCAGTTTTATTGACCTTTTACCAATCATACTCTCTGATGTGGATATGGAAAAATCATATTCTGATGTTATGAAATAACCTTCTCAGTACCACTTTCAGTACAGCATAGCTGGTACTGGAGTTTCACTTAGCTGGTACTGGAGTAACACTTAGCTGGTACTGAAGTAACCCTTAGGTGGTACTGAGGGGCACTCAAATTTGTGCATTCCTCATATTTATCAGACTCCTTTGCAAAGTCAGCCACAACCTTTTCAAGCATCAGTTTTATCACTACTTGCTCCTTGGAAGGGAACAGGTTGACACCACGCCTACGCATTTGTCGGATGAATCTAAAATAATCATGAACACCTACTTACTGCCATATGCACTGCATGACTGTCGCATCACTCTATATGCCGGATGATCCATAACAATCTGCATAGAACACATGAAAAGCGCATCGTCTTTAAAAAATTGACACAAATTGTATCAGCTATGATACATTTCATAAAAATCACGCATATCATTCAAAATCTTAAAGTTTTTGACACAAATGAGAAAATAACATAGCTAAAAAGTCTGTATCTTTGCATCAGTAAAACAAAGAGATAAAGTTAGTAAAGCATAAATAGGTTAATAATTAGTTAGTTAGTTAATTAGTCAGAAAAATTCTCCTTCGAGATGAAGGGGAATTTTTTTTATTGTCAAGAATCCAAAAACTGAAAAAGAAAGGGCGTAAGCCCAACTGTATTATGAATACAATTGGGCTTACGCCCTCAACACTTTCTTAATTACGTTCCTCACGAGCATTCTTCATCCACTCAGATGGCGTGATGCCATATAGCGACTTGAAAGTTGCAGAAAATGACGACAACGACTTAAAGCCTGTTGCCACACTGACACCCGTGATGTCATAATTCTTTTCAGACAGCAGACGAGCCGCTTCCTTGATGCGCACATATTTGATGAAATCACGGGGTGACTGTCCGGTCATCTCCTTCATCTTGCGATAAAAATGAACACGGCTTAAACCAACCTCGTCTGCTATCGATTCCACAGACATGTCTGGATTGTCCATATTCTCATTTATAGCCTTCATGACACGTTTCATCAGTTGTTCATCACCCGATTCCATCTGCACCTTGTCAATATTCTCTTCGACCTGCTTCTCGCCCTGATACTTGCCATGAAGCATCTGGCGAGTCTTTATCAACTGAAGTGCCGTAGAGCGGAGCACATCAATATTGAAAGGCTTGGATATATAGGCATCAGCACCATTGGTTATGCCGGCTATGCGGTTGGCATCATCACCAAGAGCAGTCATCAATATGACAGGTATATGCACTGTCAGATAGTTTGACTTCATCTTCTGGCAAAGAGTCATGCCATCCATCACAGGCATCATAATGTCGCTGATGACCACTGCTGCCTTATCTGCATGTGACAGTATATACTCCCATGCTTCCTGTCCATTGCTGCAAGCCACAACAGAAAAACTGTCAGACAATTCATTCTGCACATACATGCGGATAGACTCGTCATCTTCCACCAATATAGCAATATGACGCCCCTTGCCCGATGCAGCATTCTTTTCCACATATATCGACTCTGCCAGACAAGAGTCAGCATTTCTGACATTGTCCTCTTCGGTATCAGCAATGACCTCATCACAACCTTTCTGCTTCACGACAGACACATCCGACACGCCCTCTGCATCACCTGTATCAGCAGATTCATTTGTGACATTTTCAGCATCAGCCTCATCAGCAATGCAGAGCTCTTCAACTTCACCCACTGGCATATCTATACGGAACACCGTTCCGCTTCCTGCGGGATTATCCTCTACAACCACTTCGCCTTTGTGCAACTGCACAAGCAGCTGAACCAGATTAAGGCCGATGCCTGTGCCCACATAACCACCCTGCTGGTTAGAAGAGTAGAATCTCTTAAACACCGAAGGCTTGTCCTCATCCTTTATGCCAATGCCAGTATCACTGACGCTTATGCTATATCGGTCTTTGCCAACATAAAGTTTAACTACAATTTCTCCTTCATCTGGTGTAAACTTAAAAGCATTCGACAGCAAGTTCATCATAATCTTATCCAAACTGCTTCGGTCCACAAAGACTGTTTTCTTCTCCACATTGCTAACAAAACGATATGTGATATTCCTCTGCCTTGCATTGACAAGAAACACATCATAGAGATCATGGACGAAAGCTACAAGTTCTGTATCCATAGGAACAATCTGGAACTTGCCCTGCTCAATCTTTCTCACGTCCATCATCTGATTTACCAGACGGAGGATTCGCTTTGAATTATCTTTTATAATCTTGTACACATTCTGGCGCTCTTCGTCCTTATCCATGCTGATAAGTTTTTCAAGCGGAGATATTATAAGCGTCATGGGGGTGCGTATCTCATGACTTATGTTCATGAAAAACTGCATTCGCGCCTCGCTCAACTTTTGTTCCTGCAGACGCTGCACTTTAATCTTATTAGTTTCTCTGCGGCGCTTCACGTATTCAAGAACCATCCATGCAACAACCAATCCAATAAGCAAATAAACCAGCACTGCCCATCCTGACGCATACCAAGCAGGATGCACCATGACCTTGAGCACACGCTCTTCACTCATCGAGCCGAGAGCTACAGCACGCAGACGTATTTCATTCAGACCATATTTAAGGTTCTCAAACACAAGCCTGTTGCCATTGACGCCATAGTTTACCCACTCGCCGCCATTGATGCTGTATTCATAAGCCACATGGTGATTGTGCAAGCCATCTATGCACAGTTCGATGGAAAAATGATTTTCCTTATACGACAAATCTATCCGCTCACACTCATCAAGAAGTCCTGAAAGCATTTCATAGCCATCAGATTTGTCACCTGAATGCACTTTTCTCTCACCTACATAAACATCGACAAGACGCAAGCGCCATTGATGATCCATAGCATGCACATCATCCAACCTTGTAGCATCAAAATAAGTCAAGCCGCCAATGCCTCCGAAATAACAATGTCTGCCAATCACAAGCGACGAAGCCCTGTTGAACTCATTGTCTTGCAAGCCATCTTCCATGAAATAAGAAGATATCTTGCCCGACTCCACATCCATGCAAGCCAAGCCATTGCCTGTGCCTATCCACAATTTATCACCCGCAACAGCAAGCGACACCACGTTGTTGTTTGGAAGACCATCAGCCACAGTATAACGAGTGTATGTGTAATTCGAGGCATTCATTTTATACAGTCCCTTATTTGTAGCCACCCACAGCGTCTTCTTATCTTGTGACAAAGCGAACTGGAACACATAGACCTTCTCCAACACTCTCAGGCTGTTGCGCGTGATGCGGCCTTCACCGTCGTGATAGCACAAATTCATGCCAGCAGCCGTGCCAACATACAGGAAACTGCCAACAGGCATGACACAACTGACATAAGGATTGTTTATGATAAGAGTGCCCTTACTTCCCTTAGACCAATCAGCTGTATAATGATACCTATACGTGCGGCTATTTAAGTCAAAGTAATAGAGTCCGCCACTCATGCTGGATATCCAATAGCATCCTTTCTCATCAGCTTTGCGCACCTCAAAGATATTGTTTATAGTGGTAGACAGACAAGAGAAATGCCCATTCTCCATCAGCCACAATCCGTCATTCCATGTGCCCATCAGCAATGCGTCATTGTCTGCATTTGCGATGGAAGTAAACGACAAAGTCTCACCTGTCGACTGACTCACAGGAGAAAAATGCACAGACGATGTTCCGTCAGCCTTCATCAAGTATAAGCCATCATAGCAAGTAGCCACCCACACATTGCCATCTTTTGCTTTCGCCATGGCAAACACAGAGTTGTCGCCTATGACGTTCTTGCCTAACGACATTCGGCCGACATACTCAAAAGGCGTCTGATTATTCGACTTTAGCATAAGGCCACTCCAATACACTCCTACCCATACATTGCCATAAGAATCTGACATGGCATCTTTAACATTGCTTGTGGACATGTCAAAATCATTCACTCGAATCACATTCTCCATGACATTGCCCGACTTCTCATCATATACACGAAGGCCATTGCCGTCTGTGCAGATAAACAATCTGCCATTATTCCACGGACGCACACATTCAACATAAGCTCCAGCTTCAGCAGCTGACACTACCATGCTGAAAGAGTTGCGCTTTCTGTCATACGCATAAATGCCGTTCTTGTAAGTGGCCACATACAACCTGCCTGACGAACTCTCACAAATATTCTTCACACCATGCAACGCCACATATTCTTCATCCTTTCCATTCATGCGGCCAAACAATCTGCCATCACCTGTAATAGCCCAAAGCACACCCTTTTTGTCTTTATACAAAAATGATGGAGTTACCTTGTCACGCCCCATGCTATAATCTTCTGTTGAACGCACAATATATCCGCCATCAGAAGTCTGACACAACACACCAACTCCGAAGCCTGCCGTGCACACCACGAATTTGCCTTTGTCCACTTCACACACACTAACCACATGTGGCGCCACCGTGTCGCCATTAGGACGGACATACATCGCAGGAAGGAACCTGTCGGTATTATAGTCATAAATCTGCGCTCCTTGGCCTGTGCCAATGAAGACCTTGTCTTTTTTATAATTGAGCACACAAATGGTCTCATCCATAGCAAGAGAAGTGCTATCACCTTCGACATGGGAATAAACATTGAATTTGTTGCCATCATATCTGTTCAATCCATTCTGGGTGGTAATCCATATATTATTGCGAGCATCCTCATAGATATGACGTATGCATGAGCTGGACAGACCTTGTCTGGATGTCAAGAATGTGACATTCTGTGCATGGGCATCCATGCACATCAAAGTGAATGTCAATATAAGATAAATGTAACGTTTCATTTTTGCTTGCTAATATTTATTATGAATGACCAAAGATTATAATCTGCATAAGCAGACTACAAAGTTAGTAAAAAAATCGTCTAAGCGTCATTTTCTGAACTAAAAAACACACATAGAACAAACAAATCAATAAATACATATAAAAAAGAGTTGTCAAAACACAAAAAAGAGAGTATGTCTTTAAGCCACAGAGGCCAGACATACTCTCTTTTTTATAGAGTTTTATTGATTTTTAAAGTATCATATGTTACTTTGCCATGAACTTAGTAACCTTGACATATCCATTAGCATATGTAGCCACCTTGATAGTGATGCCTGCAGGAGTTGCAACCTTCACGCCTGCTGCATTGTAGTAGCTGACATCGATTGGTTCGCCCTCTGGAGCACCAGCTTCAGCCGACTCAATGCTTGTAGCGATGTCTTCAGCGAGCTTAGCAGCAGCAGCCTTATAGTCGAATCCTTCAGCCTTGCCAATCATGTAGAGGCGGAAGTTGTCGACAGATGCAGAAGACTGGAATGAAACAGGATGCGCACCAATAGTAACCTTACCCATCTTGTCATCGCCAGCTGTCACGTCAAACTCATCAGACTTGTCTTCCGTGAGACCATACCACTGACCCTGATTAGAGATGTCGAATGGCTTGATGCCCTTCTCAGCCATGCCTGGAGTCTGCCACCAGATGTATGAGAATATCTCACCTTCTTTGCCATCAGTACCATCAATGTTGCCAGACACTGTCCAATGCTGCTTAGTTTCGAGAGCTGCAGTCTTTGCGTCAGACGTATCCTGGAAACCGCGGTCCTGAGTGCCTACAGCATAGATATACTTACCTACTGGAAGCATAGCAATCTCCTGGCTGATATCTTGCTCGCCATTCCATCCGTTGCCAAGGAACTGGTTCACAACAGGGTTGTAGTCGCTGCAAGTGTAGGCCACCCAGCCCCATTCCACAAACATACCGCCATTGATGTTTTCTATAGTCCATCCTGGAACATTTTCTGAAGATGTGAGATTTCTGTTAGCGCTCTTTTCAGTGGTGTAAAGACCTGCATTCTGGATGTAAGCAGACAAATCCATCTTCTTGTATGTAACGCCATCCTCTTCCTCTTCATCGTCATCAGTAAACTCGAATGGATTCTCGCCCGAAGCGATGCGGTCGTAGAGAGCCTTTGTGATCTGAAGCTTCAGAGTATTAGCAAGAGTCTGGTCGTCTGTAAGAGCCTCGCCTGCAGCAAGCACTGTCTCACCTTCAAACTGTGCTGGATCATTATCCACCAACAGCTTCGCAAGGTCTACGACCTGCTTTGTGAGAAGAGCCACGCCCTTGCCATCTGCCTTCATGTTGTTGAGGTAGTTGGTATTGTTTTCAAGTGTAGTCACAGCAGCAATGAGAGCATCGTTCTCAAGGTCTTGAACTTCTGTACCAAGATTAGCTTCCCATACCTTTGTCAGTTCTGAATAAGCATCGAGCTTAGCATACTTTGTGCCTTCAACCTCTGTGAGAAGAGTACCTGCATTATCTACTGCTGTTTGGAAACGGCCTGCATATCCACGACGAGTAGACATTGCCTTAACAGCTTCAGCCATCTCTGCAACTGCAGCATCAACCTCAGCTGGTGAGTGCAGAACTGTAGCATCCTTATACTTCTCAATCACAGCAATAAGGTTGTTCTTTGCAGTGCCATTATATACATCTCCAAGAGCATTAGCAAGCTCTGCCTCAGCGGCCTCTCGAGCAGCATTTACAAGGCCAAGATAATAAGCAGTCTGTGAACCAAGTTTCTCTATCTTGATATTACCAACCATCTGCTCTGTAGTGCATCCCAGTTTGAATGTATAATCATCCTCTTCTGTAATCTTCACTACAAACTGAATCCTTTTGGCATCGATGCTTGCATTGCGTTGACCATTCATGTCACAGCCTACAATCTGATCTTCTCTCTCGCTGATGACCTCGCCAGAAATCTTATTTGAGAGCTGGAAGTAAACTTTATGATCTACTGCATTAATATTTTCCTTCCAGTTGGCTGCATAGTATGTGATCTGATAGCGTCCGTCTTCAAGATGGAGACACTCTTCGCCATCATTATTGCCATACTCCACATAAGAGTTTGGCCAAGCAGCGCCTACACCATTATAATATGCGCTTGTAAGGTTTCCTATTGTAAGGTTGAAGATACGCGAGCCATTATAGTTGTAGTCTGCACCAGCATCACGCTTTTCGCCATTAAAATACAAAGACCATCCTGAGCCTTCTGCAGGAGCGCAGTTGTCTGAAGAGCCTCCAAAGCTCTTGTCTTGATAAACCACCTGTGCTTCTGTTGATTCGCCAGAACTTATCTTATAAGTGAATGCGTCAAAGCCACCAACAAACATGCCATTGAAACCTTGAGTGAGAAGAGTGTACTTAACATAGTAGTCACCCTCTTTCTCATTGGCGAATGTCACTGAGCATTCCTCAAACTTGAAGCCTTCTACATTGCGGTTAGCTTCACCTGCAACTCCAGGAGTGAAGTTCTTAGTAGCAACTACCTCACCTGCTGCATTGCACACGTCAACCTGAATCTCTGATGTGTTTGACCAGTATGCAAGATACGAACGTATTTCCACATCACCTTTTGGAAGAGTCAAGACAGAGCTCTGGATAGTACCATCGCCGCCGTTTGCACGAGTGTAGATACCCTTGCCTTGTGAAGCAGTGGTAGAGAACACACGACCGCCTGAACCATAAGATTCACCGCCTTTGCGCTCTTCACCATCAGAATAAACTGTCCATCCATCTGGAATGGTGTTGTCTTGTGCCTCAGAGAACAGGCATGAGCCAACTTGAGTGTATACAGTCTCAGCCAACTTGATTGTGCCGACCTCAAAAGCAGTGGTGAATGTCTTGATAGACTCTTGGTCTTTCGCAGAAACCACACCCTCAAGTGACACTTCATTAAGTCCCTTTTCGAATGGCTGGCCATTCTTGCGTACAAATGTAAGAGTCTTTGAAGCCTCATTTGTCTTCAGCACAAGCTGTTCATCATCGTTGAGTGTGCAAGTGCCCGCAGGCTTAACCAATCTGTCGAATGTGAACGACACCTCTGAAAGTACCTCGCTGAGTCCGAATGAACCATCAGCAGGACTCACAGATGTCATAGATGGCTCAAGATAATCGAATGACACCTCAGAAGAAACACCTTCAAGATCAGAGACAGCCTCATTCTCGAAATTAGGCACTGCACCTTCTGGTGCAAGGTCACCCTTATATTTAACCTGACAAGACTCGTCTGAAGGATTTGTGAATGCTATCTTCACATCCGCTCCTTCTTCGATATCATCAACAGTATATATATACATGTAACCATCCTTATGGAGCTCTACAGCCTCAACATCCACTTCATTGCCGCCGACAGTTACCTTTGCGCAGCCAGTTGGCATAATGACACGGCCAAGTTCGCTTGCATTTACAAGATCTTTGATGTTTGTGCCGAAACCAAAGTTGACACGGATTGTGTTGAACTCATAACCAGCACCTGCTATAGGACTTTCCACAAGGTCAACCTCATCAAGGAAGTATTCACCAGGGTTGATTACATTGAATGTAGCAAAGAATGTGTCAGCAAGAGGCTCCTTGTCTGGATTGTTTTTTGCGAATGTATCCTTCTGAAGCTGCGCGCTTGCGAAATGGAACATTCTGGTATATGTCTCATATTCACTTTCATTGAAATAAGAAACCTCGTACCTGAATTCCTTTCCATTGGCATCGAGCAATGATATGTCAGCATTTTCGCCACCCTGCATGAGAGACACGAACATGCGCGACTTTTTATCCTCTGTGCCATTGTTCCAAGTGTTGGAACCCTTGAGACGCCATGTCAAGCGATAGCTCTTGCCTTCCTGCAAAGGAAGGTTGCGGAATTTGACAGCACGCTGCCAGAACTGGTCGTATGAATCCACACTCTCTTCAGTGCCTGGGCTGACATTAGCAAACTTCAATGCGCCCTCACCTTCAGCAGCATCACTATCGATGCTTCTTTCATCAGCGTTGCCATCAGCATTGGTTATACTGTTAATGTACTCATACCAGGCTACTTCGGTATTAGCCTTAGTCTGCTCGGCATCGAATCCTTCATGGAATACAGGTGTCTGTGCATTGGCTGCAGCAGCTGCCAAGAGCACGGCTGCGAAAGGTATGTATCTTTTCTGCATAGATTGATAAATAAGTTTGGTTATATAATTAAAGAAATAATCGTCGGCAAACACATTTATATTAGAATGCGGTTTCAATTTCACTTTTGTCAACGATGCAAAATTACATTTTTCCCAATCAACGCATTTCACGCTATGTTACACTTATTATCCGAAACGTTACAAAAACATATTCATTCAATACTGATTGGCAAACAACAATAATTTTGGAAAGATATGATACATAATTTAAAATCTGAAGTTAGGAATATTAAAGAAATCGCAAAACCACAAAAGGGTTCGAAGCATTCTTTTATATCAATCAAAAAAAACAGGAACTGAAAGCCGCTGCTTCAGTCCCTGCCAATATATAATTTGATACTTATTGATTATGACTTCATATTACTTAAAGAGTAACGGTGCCATCTCCTTCAAGCTGCGGCGCCATGTAAGGAACTCATGAGCTGTGCCTTCCGACACATACGATACAGCATTGAAGCCTGCAGCCTTCAAGTCGTCCACCGACTTTCTCACACCGTCAGGATTCTCTTTCGAGCCGCAAGAAGTAAAGATGAGCTTGGGATTCACGTTCTTCAGGTCAGATGGAGCATAAGTGCCACCGCTGAAGAGTCCCCAATAGTCAAATGTGTCAGGGCGAGCCAAAGTGATGCTCTTAGTCTCCATGCCACCCATAGACAGACCTGCCATTGCACGGTTTTGCTTGTTGGCAAGAGTGCGGAAATGAGAGTCGACATATGGAATGAGTTCATCAACAAGCACAGTCTCAAAATCCTTTGGACTGAATGAGCCTATAGTGCCATAACGAGCCCCATTAGTCATGCCGTATGTCATCACGATGATGAAAGGCTTGCATTTGCCCTCTGCGATGAGGTTGTCCATGATAAGGTGAGCGCATCCCTGATTAGACCAAGCAGTCTCGTCCTCGCCCCAACCATGCTGAAGGTAGAGCACTGGATATTTTTTCTTTACGTTCTTGCTGTATTCAGCAGGAGTATAAACGAAAGCTCGCTTCTGTTCGCCAGTGCTTGGCGAGTTGAAGAGAATCTGCTGCACATTGCCATGAGGCACATTCTTCAATGCATAGAAATCACGGTCTTTGGCTGGAATCTCTATACCGCTTTCCCAACGCACCGAACCATAATAATTCTTTGCGCCTGGATCGTTGACAGTGGCGCCATCGATAGTGAAATGATAGTAGTGGAACCCTTCATCCATTGGGCCATCTGTTGTTCCCATCCACACACCATCCTTGCCTTTACGAAGCACAGTGCCGCCACGTCCGCCAAGACCAAGGCTGACGATAACCGACTTTGCGTCTGGCGCAACGATGCGGAAACGTGCATAGCCTTCTGAATTGACCTGAGGATATTCCTGGCCAGGCTGGTTAAGCTCACTTGGCTTGAAGTCTTCCTTAGGCTTATTGTTATCAAGAGAAGCGTCAAAGTTCTTTATAGCATAATAAGCCTTCTTTGGCTTGAGATTCTCATCAAATGGCAGTGGATGATTGTTAACGCCTAACCATGAGTCGCCGTCACAAAGATTCCACAGAGTGACATTGTCGATTACATCCTTATGCTTGCGGAACACACGGAAGATGCGAGCATACTGATCTTCTTGCAAGGTTGAGATATATCCAGGCATAACAGATCTCTCGCCACGAGAGAACTGCAGTTGTCCGCCCATCTCCTGATTGCAACGTATGTCAAGCTCTGTGATATGGATATGCTTCACCAATTCTGAGTATTTTGTCAGCGCAGCGTCGACATCTTCTTCAGAAGGACCATAAATATTATAGTGCCCCTGCATGCCGATACCTGTGATTGGCACACCTGCATCCTGCATCTTCTTCACCATATTGTATATGCGGTCACGCTTAGCAGGAGTGGCTGCATTGTAGTCATTATAGAAAAGGATGGCATTAGGGTCAGCCTCATGTGCATATTCAAAAGCCTTGGCTATAAACTCATCTCCACAGAAATTGTAAAGCTGGCTCTGACGATATGGATTAGGCTCTTTTCCTCCGAATCCTCTGCCACCACCATCAGACATGGCTTCATTGACAACGTCCCAAGCATACACTATATCCTTATAACGGTTTACAACCGTATGGATATGGTCGCGCAAGCGTGCGTAGAAAACTTCTTTCTTTACAGGCTTGCCATTTTTGTCATTTAACATCCAATCGCAGAACTGTGAATGCCATACCAAGCAATGTCCACGAAGCTTGATGCCATTCTGACGGCAGAAGTTAGCCACCTTATCGGCTCTGTCCCATTTCCATACACCCTCACTTGGATGCAGTTCACCTGACTTCATGTCGTTTTCCGCTGTAATGCTGTTAAACTGCTTCTTTATCAGCTCAATCTGTGTTGGGTCTGAAATATTTCGCTGATTCACAGCCACACCAATGGTAAAATAACCATTGTAAGCATCTTTCAAGCTTGCTGGTCCATTGTCTGCAGACCTGCCAAACTGAGCAAATGCTGTTCCTGCCAAGAATAAAGAGAGCAGGACCGATAAAAATGTTCTTTTCATTGACTAAGAAATTGTTTTAGGTTGAATTTATTTTATGATTGATAGATGTAATTCTTTTAATGTGATTGATACACATATTATATATATGACTTCCTATATATGCAAAGGTTTAATCGGCATGCACAGAAAAATCCAAATTATATATGCAAAGGTAAGTATAATAAAACACAAAGACAAGAAAAACGAAAATAATTATCAGCTATTACAAACTTATTAACTGTTGACGATATCTTATAATCGGTCATTAGACCGAAAATGAAATATAATCCACACAAACTGTTTCCATCAGATGAACGGTTGTGGATAAAAAACAAAAAACAAGGCATGCCATAAGTAGTAGATACTCTCGGCATGCCCTGCAAACATATAGTTATAAGCAGATTCGTAGTAATGTCATTACAGATTGATTGTCACTTTACCGCCAGCAGTTTTTGTAGGGTAATAGAATGCTGCATAACGAGTGCCCATAAAAAGCCTCCTATAATCGAAGCGCATCTTGTAGTCTGCTGTGCCAATCTTTTTGAATGTCTTTCCATCAAGGCTGTAAAAGAAATTGGCAGCATCTCTGCCTGGATTGAAGTCACCATCCATACGAAGGTAAATTTTACCCACCTTGCCTTTGGCAATCTTCACTTTCTCAATCTCTTTCACCTCATGACCTGTGATAGCTTTTGTGTTTCCGTCAAGCTTCACGCTTTCCTCACTCATCACAAGATAATATTCAGAACCTACCTTCTTGATGGAAAGCACACCAGAGTCGCCATTGAAAGCTGACAATCCTGCACAGTCGCCATCCTTCATCTTACGCGCATCTATGCAGATGGTGTCAGAACATGTTGATCCCCAAGTGCGCCAAGTGATGGTGTTGCGAGCCTCATAGATTGACGGAGCTACCACGGAAGCTGTGAGAGACACAAACTTGCCAGGGCGCGTCAGACTGCCAGATTCTGTTATTATATCGTTCTTAATGAAGTTGTGATTCCATTGGTAGTCTTTGTCAATGACTGCGTAAGCAGCATCTTTATGGCATTCACAGTCGCCGTCGAGAGTGACGGTGGCAGGTATGCGCAAGTCGCCATTTGTTCCAAGCATAGGCCAACCATCAATCCAAGAACAAGGTTCAACAGTAAGCACACGTCCCACACCTCCACGGTCTTGGAACATCACGCCATACCATTCTCCATGCTTGCCATCAACTATTGTGCCCTGTCCTGCAAGAGGGAAACCGCCAAAGTCACTCTTCAAGATAACTTTTGAGTCATATGGACCTTCAATGTTCTTGCTGCGGTAAGCAATCTCCTGCCTACCTGTTCTTGGCCAAGAGATGCACAGAAGATAATACATGCCGTCATGCTTTATCACGCGGCTGCCTTCATGCAGACCATCTGGCCGTCCATTCAACTGCAGCTTCTTGCGAATGCCTCCAGGCTTTTCGGCTGTGAGGTCAGGCGTCAGTTCCACAAGAGTGATGTCGCCGCTGCCAGAAAACACATACACACGTCCATCATCATCAAAGAAGAGCGATGAATCGTGATAAGCTGGCAATCGGCTATGGAGCTTCCATCCCTTTGCTGGGTCGTCAGTCTTGAAGACCATAGACTTGTGCGGCTCATCATTTGCCACAAACAAAGCCCAGAACGTGCCGTTGTTATAGCGCAGCGATGTAGCCCACTGACCGCGTCCATACACGCTGCCTTCTTTCAAGTCGTATCGTGGCGTGTCTTTAATCTCATCAAAAAGATATGACACAGTCTCCCAATGAGCGAGATCTTTGCTTCTCATGATTGGGCCTCCGGGGAAAAGATGCATAGTGGTGGTGACAAGGTAATAATAGTCACCCACGCGTATGATGTCAGGGTCTGGCGCATCGGTCCACATGAAAGGATTCTTCACCTGTATGGTCGGCGTAGTGATCATGCCCGAGGTGCTGTTCTGCTGCTGCGCAGAAGCCAATGTCACCGTTCCAAGCATAAAACTCAATGCTGTTAATACTTTTTTCATAGGTTTACTGTATTTATATAATCAAATAGGTGTGTTGAGCATTCAATTCGCTTAAGTAGGCATTCACGATAAAAAAATCATGAATGCCTGCTTTGGCTTGAAATCAGTTGAGCTTATATACTTTCTTTGCGCCTTTCCATGTGCATGTGACAATAGCACGGCCATCATTGACCTTGCCCACCTCTATCTTAACGCCAGGATCGGTAGCAGACGCCTTGATGACCGACTTGCTTGTGAGAGGAGCGTAAGCCTGGTAATTAGAAGCGTCCATGAATCCATTGTCGTTAGTGGCAAACTGTGGAGCAGAAGGCAGAGCGACCTTCTTTCCATCCACAGTGATGGTAACCTGCGGAACAGCCTCAGGTTCACAAGATGTGCCTTTCTTTGAGAAACCAAGTCCATGCAGGTCAAAAAGTCCTTGTGGACGTTGTGGCTGTTGCTGACGGCCAAATTGCTGGCGGTTGTTGTTTGCCTGTTCCACCTCTGGGCCTTCCGCCACAAGATATATCGCATGCTTGCCTTTCAGACCTTCCACGGCAGGAAGAGCGATCTTATAGGTTGCAGCCTCTTTCTTGGCATCAGCAGGAACTTCCAGCACGCCAATTTCCTTGCCATTCCATGTTTTGTTTGCATATGGGCCATCAAGCATGACGTGAATCTTAAATGCTCCGCGTCCGCTTGGAGTAAGGTTCAGATTAAGAGTGGTCTCATCACCCTTAGCAGTTCCAGCAAAAGCCTTCACGCCCTTTGTGTCCTTGGCCAAGCCGCCGAAGCAGAAATATTTGAATCCAACGATGCCGCCATTTGTGATGCCTGCAAGGTCCATGCTGTTGTTCCAGTTGTCAAAATTATCCTGCATCCAGTTGTTGCCTGTGAGATAGCAAGCAATGCCGGCTGAATAATACTTATAAGGATTGAGTCCGAATATCTGGAATCCTTCAGATGTGACTTCAGCTCCTGTATACACCTCTTTGCCATCAGCTGCAGAAGCAATCCACTCATTGTTCTTTGCATACGGATCGTAAGCCACTATGCGCACCTTGCCTCCATCAGCCACCGACTTCTTGTCCCACTCTATCTTCACAGGAGCCACCATAGCCTGACGGGCATTGCCAAAGCCGCGTGGCGGACGATGGTAAAACACATACCACTGGCCGTTTATCTCCTGAAGAGATCCATGTGTATTGTGTGCGAAGTTGCGTCCCTCAAGATGAGAGCCATCCTTATTGGGCACCACTCCACGAGAGTCGACAAGCACGCCACCTGAACGCCATGGGCCGAGCGGACTGTCGCCAAAAGCATAGCGGAGAGCCGAGTTGGTTGATCCAAGTCCATAGTCTGGACCTGAATATCCAGAGAACACCATCACATATTTATTGCCCACCTGTCGGATGGACGATGCCTCAAAGAAGTTGAAGTCACCAGGGTTTTGTCCTTTGTATAGAGCAGGATACTCTGTACCCTTAGGGTCGCGCACCTCGCCATAACGTTCGCTGGCTGGTATAAAGTAGTCATGTATCTTTGTGCCTGGGCGTACCGCATACATATTGTTTTGATCAAGTTCAAAAGCTGTTGAATGCCTGAAGCCATAGAACACATATGCACGGAAGCCCTTGTCGTAGTCTGGGTCTTTCTTGTCTGTGATATTCTCAACAAACACAGAAGGGTCGAAGTCGATAAGTGAGCCATCCACACACTTCGTGCCATCTTCATTAAGATTGACAGGCGTGAAAGGTCCGTTAGGACGGTCACTCTTGCATACCATTGCCACACGTCCCCATCCACGAGAGTGCGGATATAGCCAATAAGTCTTCTTTCCTGTCTCCTTGTCTTTCACCTCCACAAGGTCAGGAGCATACATGGTGTCCCATTTGCCATTTACAAAATGGCTGAATATAGGACCTTCATCACGCCATTGGCTCAGGTCTTCCACAGGAGCCGACCACATGCGCACGTCATTGCCGCAATACGCTGTATATGTCAAATCGTGCGAACCGATGATGTAAGCGCGCAACTTGCCAGGGTTATCAGGATCTTCAAACACACGTGGCTCGCCATCAGGCAAATGCTCCCATAGAGGTAGATAAGGATTTTGTGCCTTGCCTGCTGTGCAAGCCAAAAGCATCAAGACGTTTAAAAAAATCTTCTTCATTTTAAGTTATACATAGTTAATGGTTTATCTAAGTATGTGTTCAAAATAATTTATAACATCAAAGCAAGCCGCTCTCATAATTGTGAGCACCCACTTATCGTTCTTATCAGAAATATGACATTAGGGGCAAGGGCACACATAATGACGTCAGCTCATTTGCCAGCCACAGTCACCTTTTGTCCTTTCACCACTTGAATCATATAATCATACACGCCATCATGATTGCCGACAAGCTTCAGGCCCTTTGCCGACAAGGCATCCTTGCAGCGCAAGCGGAGCACTCCGTCATGCTGAGCCACAATAGAAGCTGATTGGAGTTTGCCATCTTTCCAAGCCTCACTCACCTCATATCCTCCACGAGCTTTCAGTCCGCTTATTGAGCCTTCTTTCCATGCATCGGGCAAAGCAGGCAAGAGATGAATGAACGGCTCGTCATCTGTGATAGGATCACTCTGCATGAGCATTTCTGCTATGCCTGCTGTCACACCAAAGTTGCCATCAATCTGGAAAGGAGGATGCGCATCGAAGAGATTAGGGAATGTGCGTCCGTCGGGATATTGTCTTTCCTTTCCCTCATTTGGCAGAAGGCGCAACATGTTGCTGATGATTGTGAAGGCATGGTTGCCATCGAGCATGCGTGCCCAGAAGTTGGTCTTCCATCCGAGGCTCCATCCTGTGGCTTGATCGCCGCGCTGCTTGAGTGTCACGCCGGCAGCCTTCCACAATTCAGGCGTTTTGTAAGGTGATATTTGGTTGGATGGGTAAAGACCATAAAGATGAGATATGTGGCGATGCTCATCGCGTGGATCATCAAGGTCATCTCGCCACTCCTGCAACTGCCCGTACTGGCCAACCTTCATCTTCGGCAACTTGCCTATGGCCTTTCTGAGCTTCTTCTGATAGTCGGCATCACACTCAAGAGCCTGTGCTGCATATAGAGCCTGTGAAAGCACATCACGCGCTATCTGATTGTCCATGGTGCAACCAGCACAAACCGGCGACTGCTTGCCACGTCCGCCATGTTCTGGCGACACGCTTGGCACAACAAGCAGTTCACCATCTTTCTCCACCATATAGTCGAGATAGAAATCTGCTGCGCCTTTAAGAATAGGATAATACTCTTTGAGGAAGTCTTTGTCGAGAGTATACTGATAATGTTCCCACAAGTGAGTGGCCAACCAACCTCCTCCATTAGGGAACATTCCCCAGAACGCGCCATCAACAGGGCCTGCTATGCGCCAAAGGTCGGTATTGTGATGAGCCACCCATCCGCGGCAGCCATACATGGTCCAAGCAGTCTTGGCACCTGTCTCGCTGAGGTCGCGTATCATTGAGAAGAGCGGCTCAGCTGTCTCAGAGAGGTTGCACACCTCTGCAGGCCAATAGTTCATCTCAGCATTTATATTGATAGTGTATTTGCTGTCCCATGGCGCATACATCTTGTCGTTCCACACTCCTTGCAGATTGGCAGGCTGACCGCCTTTCTGAGAAGATGATATGAGGAGATACCTGCCATAGTTGAAGAGAAGAGCCACCATTCCCATGTCGTTGCTGCCATAGAATTTATCGAGTCGCTGCATCGTTGTCAGCTTGCTGTTCTCGTTTGATGGCAAATGCAGCTTCACCCTGTCGTACTGGTTTCTGTACATTGACACATGACGCTTCAGCAGAGTTGCGAAATTCATCTTCTCAGCATTTGAAACATATTCGACATTTTTACGAGAAGCATCGCCCGACACGTCATCATATTTGACGAAGTTGGTTGCTGCCGACACATACAGAGTGGCTTCGCTGGCACCTTCCACCTTTATGCTTTTTCCATCAGCTGTCACACGTCCATCAGTCTTGACATCCGTGAGGCATTGAGCAGTCAAGGCCGCTTTCACGCCCTCATGGTCTGCTCCTTGGATTGTTGCCACCATGCAGTTTCCATCAGTCTTCACCTCCATTGGCAGTTGGCACTTGTGTGTGAGCACAAAACTAAGTGCGCCTTTCTTGCTTGCCTTCAGATGCACAGCAACAATGCCATCAGGCAGAGAGGCTATGACCTGGCGAGTGTATTTCACTCCATTGCAAATGTACGACACAGCACTTGTGGCTGTCTGAAGATCAAGGTCACGCACATATTCTTTCACGTCCTTATGTCCAAACTGCAAATTCAAGCTCCCTACGGTGAGGTAACGCATGCCATGCGGCCCCTTCACAAATTCCTTGTTGATAAGGTTCTCAGCTTCTTTCTCTTTGCCGTCAAAGATAAGTCCACGCACCTCTGTGAGATACTGCAACGAGGTGTGGCTATTGTTGTCGTGCGGGCCTCCGCTCCAGAATGTCTCTTCGTTCAACTGTATCTCTTCAGTGTCTGTACCGCCAAAAACCATTGCTCCCATGCGCGAATTGCCAAGAGGCAATGCCTCCAACCAGCATGATGCAGGGGAGTCGTACCATAGACGTTCATTCACACGGTTCCAATCATCGCCATTGCTTTTGCCATATGCTGCGATAAATGCCGACAGCATAAGAAAAGCCATCAATGAAAGTAAAAGCTTCTTCATTTTAAATGTACTTGTTTTAGGTTTGTTGTGCAAAGTTAATGGTTTAGCGCATCCATCTCTTTTCATTATGTATCTCATTTTTTAGAATTTGATACATGCGTGCGATAAAAAAACAGAAAAAGGATAATTTCATGTCCTGTTGACACTAAATTATCCTTTATAGCAAAATTGTCATCACTATCAAATATCCCTGTGCTGTTATACTCTGCTATTCATGCTGTTTTGACAAACAGTCATGTGGCGATGACATGATGGTCCATATCAATGTTTCCATTCATAGCTTATGCGTTGGACTATCTGTCCGGGGTCGCCAATGATGAGCGAGAGCACATGGGCTTTCTTTGCCGCATCGACAGGAAGAGTGATAAGATAATCCTTACGGTTGCCAAGCACCTGTATCTTCCATGGCATAGACCACTCCTCAAACTTGTTCTCACACACCACAGGCTTGCCACCATCAACACTCACGCCTATACGGTTGCTTCTGTCGAGAGTGACTGGCCAGAATGGAACAGTGGAAATACAAAGAGTGACGCTGTCGGCTGCAACACCGTCATTCACCTTATGGGCAACACCCAGTGGGATGTCTATGCGTTCAGAGGAAACACTCGACGCATCCTGTACGTTCTGATGCGGCTCTCCCATCTGCAATCCAACCCAATCAAGCCCGATGCCATCCAAAAGACGGAACGGCCGCTTGGTTTTCACCCTGCTCAGATTTATCTTATGCTTGAGTGTCACCACCCTCTGGGCCTCAGGCAGCACATAAGCATCTGTTGGCTCTGTCACAAGTTCAGGCATCATCTGATACTTTGCGCAAAAACCTGGAGGTATGCATGACATCATATGGTTCCACTTGCCATCAAGTTGGGTGTTGTACCTGACGAGAAGAGCATTGAGGCTGTCGTTGGCGGCTCTCGACTCTTCTGCAGCTTCAGCATTACCTGTCTCATGGTTGCGCTGTGCCATCAAGAATTTTCGGTTCATCTGATATGCCGACTGCACGGCATATCCAACAATCTCGAAAAACGCCGCACGATATTCAGAAGGCAGGTCATTCATCACCATGTCAACCTTGTCAGAGATGCTCTTGTAATCATCAAGACGCACTTGGGCCGTGCCGTCTGCAAACGACAGATGCGAGTCGTGCAAGCGGTTGTTCTCATCACTGTCCCACTCCATCTCATATCCCATAAATTCAGGGCGTCTCTCCCATGCCAGACGGTAATAAGTGTCGAGCATGCCTTGAAAGTCTTTCTGATACTTCTTGCCAAAGATAGAAGCCAGCCATGCGGCCTGACTCCTGTTGGCATTATCATAAGAAAACGAATCCATGTCCCATGCCATGTCGAAGAACTGCTGCATTTCCATCTCCATAGGTTTTATGTCACCAACATTCAAGAGCCAATAGCGATCGGCTCCTGCATCGAAAGCCTTTTTCAGTTCCTCATACATGAGCATTGGAGATGTGCTCGAAATCCACAGATTGTCATGCGGAGTGCCAAGATAACTCAGATGGTAGTACACGCCAGATGCACCGCTGCGCTTTCTCTCATCGTCATTGCTCACACGCTTCATGTATCCATAATTGTCATCAGGCCACACAAGGGTGATGTCTTCAGGCACTTTCAAACCTGCATCATAAATGTCGAGCGTCTCCTTGTATGGCACAAATATCTGAGGTATGGACTCAGCATCCTTGCCTTTGCGGTTATGAAGAATCTGTCGCTGGTCAGCAAACACTTTCTCCAATGTGCGAGCACGCACCTTGGGATCTGAAGAACCCTTCATGGCCTCATCATGCAGACCACGCATGCCCATCGTGTAGATATTGTCATATCGTGATGTCTCCTTGAGGCGGTCGTCAAGTTTTTTATATATAGTCTCTTTGTTGGTAAGGTAATTCCATTCACCGTCACGCGCCTTGTCCCATTCCGACTTCGCCGCATTATTGAACAACAGGGGCTCGCAATGGCTGGTGGTTATCATCACTCCCCACTCTGCAGCTCTCTTTTGACTCTCAGGATGGGAATAGAATGCGCCTGTGCAGCTGTGCATGGCTGGAGCCAACATATTGCCTCTTAGCCTAAGGACAAGCTCGCACACCTTGTCATACGTGTCAGGGCCTATGTCGCCAAGCGTCTTCTCAAAGTTGAGCGATGACCATGTCTTGAGTCCCCAGTCCTCATCATTGATGAAGAAGCCTCGATACTTGACAGAAGGAGTCTTCGACACATAATTTTCTTTATAATCAATCTTTGCTTTCGTCTCCACAGGCACATCTGCCCACCAGTACCATGGGCTAACGCCAATCTTCTCGCTGACGTGAAACACTCCATATGCCAATCCTCTTGCATCGCTGCCCACGATGAACATGCGCTTGCCACGTGTGGCAATAATGAATTGTTCCCATCCGCCGTTTATGGCCGACACATCCACAAAGCCATCCAACCCGAGTTTTTTGAGTCCATCGACAGTGGCAAGCACAATCACGTCACGCTGGTCTTTGCCTGCAGTTTGAAGTGACCCCGACAGATGTGGGCTCTCACCTGTAACCCTCTCTATGTCGTCTCTCATCACCTTCGACATTTTTGTCACAAGAGGCGCGTCTGCGCTTGACGACACGATAGTGCACTCAGCAAGGTTCACGGCCTTTGACTGCATCGCTGAACCAAGGAGGATAGCTGATAAAACAAACGCTTTCATACTAAGATAATGATTAGATGAATGATAATGTTTAGATGAATAATAATATTAGAAGAACTGTTTTCGGAATGATTGTGAATGACTGTTTAGGAGAACACTATGGCTGAGGCGTGTCGTCCTTATACCAATCAGCATACATGATATAATGCTGGGCTATGCCCACATTGAGTTCTTTGGCCTGTTCCGGGTCCACTTTCTTTATGAACTTGGCAGGCACGCCACCCCATAGTTCGCCATCTCCAACCTGAGTGTTCTTCAGCACCAAAGCTCCTGCAGCAATGATTGCTCCTTCACCTATCACGGCATTGTCGAGCACAGTGGCTCCCATGCCTATGAGAGCGCCCGACTTCACAGAGCATCCATGAAGAGTCACATTATGCCCTATGGTCACATCATCTCCTATCTCTATGGCAGCTTTCTTATACAGCGTGTGAAGGCATGAGCCGTCTTGTATGTTCACGCGGTTGCCTATCTTGATGTAGTTGACATCTCCACGCACCACAGCATTGAACCACACTGTGCATTGGTCGCCCATCTGCACATCTCCAACAATAGTTGCATTCTCACTGAAATAGCAGCCCTCGCCCCACTTGGGAGTGAGTCCGCACACGGTCTTTATCAAAGCCATTATCTCTTTATATAATATAATGTGTAAAAGTAATAATCTTTATTGCGAATGCTTTCTTGAGCAATAAATCTCATTTCATGAAAACAAAATACACAGCTGCCACAAGACAGAGAAATGCCGCTGCATGATTCCAGTGCAACTGCTCTCCCTGAAACATCATTCCTGCTATAACGGTGAAAACCGTCAACGAGATGACTTCTTGGATGACCTTCAACTGCATCAACGTGTAAGGCCCGCCATTTCCAACAAACCCCATCTTGTTGGCTGGCACTTGCAACATGTATTCAAAAAATGCTATAGCCCATGAAAAACCAATTACCGCAATGAGAGGCCAACTGTTGCTGACGTTCATCTGCTGCAATTTAAGATGTCCATACCAAGCTAATGTCATGAAAATATTGCTGCCAATAAGCAGCAAAATAGTATATAATCCGTTCATTGTACTGTTGTTTTTAATTACAAAGATACGGTTTTTTTAGTATATGGTTACATTTTGTTCTTATTATTTGTTTATTCTTATATAATATTGTAATTTTGTATTCAATTAGTTTTCTAAATGCTAATATCAATACGCATAAACGCTGAAAATAACAATTAAACATCATAAAAACAATGAGCACAAAACAAAAACGTTTCTTCCTAACCGAAGACGAAATACCTACACAATGGTATAACATACAGGCTGACATGGTCAACAAGCCTATGCCACCCCTCAACCCTGTCACAAAACAGCCTCTCAAGCCAGAAGACCTCTTCCCTATATTTGCAGAAGAACTGTCACGCCAAGAGCTTGACCAGACTCACGCATGGATCGACATACCAGAAGAGGTGAGAGACATGTACAAATACTATCGCTCCACACCTCTTGTCCGCGCTTACGGACTCGAAGAGGCTCTCGGCACACCAGCACACATATATTTCAAGAATGAGAGCGTGAGCCCTGTTGGCTCACACAAACTCAACTCAGCCCTTGCCCAGGCTTACTATTGCAAGAAGCAAGGAGTGACAAACGTCACCACTGAGACAGGAGCCGGACAATGGGGATGCGCGCTCAGCTATGCAGCAAAAGCCTTCGGACTGGAAGCGGCCGTATATCAGGTCAAGATATCTTACAACCAGAAGCCTTACCGCCGCAGCATCATGCAGACATACGGAGCACAGGTGACAGCCTCTCCATCCATGTCGACACGTGCAGGCAAAGACATCCTCACCAAGGACCCAAACAACCAAGGCTCTCTTGGCACAGCCATCTCCGAAGCAATCGAACTGGCCATGCACACCCCTAACTGCAAATACACACTCGGTTCGGTGCTTAGCCATGTCACACTCCATCAGACCATCATCGGCCTTGAAGCAGAAAAGCAGATGGAAAAGGCTGGTGAATATCCAGACATCGTCATTGGCTGCTTTGGCGGAGGCTCCAACTTTGGCGGCATATCGTTCCCTTTCATGCGCCACAACATTCTCGAGGGCAAGAAAACACGATTCATCGCAGCTGAGCCTGCAAGCTGTCCAAAACTGACACACGGAGTGTTCCAGTACGACTTTGGCGATGTGGCTGGCTACACCCCACTTCTCCCTATGTACACTCTCGGACACAATTTCATGCCAGCCAACATCCACGCTGGCGGTCTCCGCTATCATGGAGCAGGCGTCATCGTCAGCCAATTACTTAAAGACGGGCTCATGGAAGCTACCGACATCAAGCAGCTCGATACCTTCAAAGCAGGACTGCTATTCTCACAGGCAGAAGGCATCATACCTGCACCTGAAAGTTGCCATGCCATCGCCGCAGCTATCAACGAGGCCAACAAGTGCAAAGAATCTGGTGAGGAGAAGGTCATCCTCTTCAACCTCTCTGGCCATGGTCTCATCGACATGACAGCCTACGACCAGTATCTCTCAGGCTCTCTGCAAAACTATGAGTTCACCGACGAGGATGTGAAACACAATATCGAGAAAATTGAAAAATACGTGTGATGACATGGCTCACAAGCTTAGCAGCACATAAAATATAAACAAAGAAGCATCCGCCTGGCATGTTGAGACATGCTTGGCGGATGCTTCTTTTATCATCCACTTGCGTAATACACTTATTATTCGTACCTTTGCCATCATATATTGTTAATTTCAAAGCCACATGGGAAGAAACAAATACTCAGAAAAAGAAATAAAAGAAATAAGCAAACTGCTAAGGCTAAAAAACAGCAACAACAGGTCAAGGCAGAAGATGATACGCCATCAGCTGCGCATGGAATATGAGTTTAACATCTCCGACTTTAACGAACCAGGAAAAGCCTTCGGAGAAGAAGAACTGCAAGCCGCCATAAGACGCGGCGCCATACGCATTCTCGATGATGCCACTATAGCAAGCATGAAAGAGAAGCGAGCAAGAGACAAGGAACGCGACGAGGCTGAACGGACGAAAGAGGCTGTAGAGAACGGAGAACAAACAGACTGGAAAGAGGCAATGAAACAATGGCAGGAATGGGAAAGCGCCAACAAAGACTGACAAATTGAATAAACCCTATTTTCCAACGACCGCCATTAGAAAATGACAAGAAACTTTTTCTAATGACCTATTTGGAATAAAGCTGCGGGTGCGCCAAAGGTTGTATTGACCTTTGGCGCACCCGCCTTATTATGCTGTCCGTCCGAGGCGCGCGACATTCCTTCATCAAAACATCTGCGCCGTCTTTGACTATGCTCACATCTTTGCCATTGCCTGCTCAAGGTCTGCAATGATGTCCTCTGCATTCTCTATGCCCACAGACAATCTGACAAGATCGGGAGCCACGCCAGCCTCACGCAACTGCTCATCAGACATCTGACGATGTGTGTGGCTCGCAGGATGCAGCACACAAGTGCGGGCATCAGCCACATGTGTCACTATAGATATGAAATCGAGATTGTCCATAAACTTGATGGCATCTTCTCTTGTGCCCTTCAATCCAAAAGCAATCACGCCGCATGAACCATTTGGCATATACTTCTGCGCAAGAGCATGATACTTGTTTGATGGCAATCCGCAATAATTGACCCAGCTCACCTTTTCATTCTTCTCCAGCCACTCTGCCACTTTCTGCGCATTAGAGCAATGCTGCCGCATACGCAAGCTGAGTGTCTCCAGCCCGAGATTAAGAAGGAAAGAATTCATCGGAGCAGGTATAGAGCCAAGGTCGCGCATGAGCTGCGAGACAAGCTTGGTGCAATATGCCATCTTGCCAAACGACTTAGTGTATGTCAAACCATGATAACTCTCATCAGGCGTAGTGAGTCCTGCAAATTTTTCACCATAAGCCGCCCAGTCAAAGTTGCCGCTGTCAACCACGCAGCCGCCCACTTGGCAAGCATGTCCATCCATGTATTTGGTAGTGGAATGAGTGACAATGTCGCATCCCCATTCAAACGGACGGCAGTTGACAGGAGTGGCAAACGTGTTGTCTACAATCAGCGGCACACCATGCTTATGAGCCATCTTGGCAAAACGCTCTATGTCAAACACGTTGCCTCCAGGATTGCTTATTGTCTCGCCGAAGAAGCACTTTGTGTTAGGGCGGAATTCCTTCTCTATGCGTTCGTCATCCCATTCAGGGTCAACAAAAGTGCACTCTATGCCAAGCTTTTTCATTGTCACGCCGAAAAGGTTGAAAGTGCCGCCATAGATAGTGTTGCTTGTGATGAAATGGTCACCTGCCTCACAGATATTGAACACAGCATAGAAGTTGGCTGCCTGGCCGCTCGATGTGAGCACAGCGCCCACACCACCCTCAAGGGCTGCAATCTTCTTTGCCACCATATCGTTTGTTGGATTTGCCAAACGAGTGTAGAAATAGCCTTCATCCTTCAAATCGAACAAACGAGCCATCTGCTCACTTGTGTCATACTTGAACGTTGTGCTCTGATAGATAGGGAGCTGCTGTGGCTCCCCCTTTGTAGGTTTCCATCCGCCATGCACGCAGATAGTCTCAATGTTTTTTTTCATCTCTTTATTATGTTTGAATTTTATGTTTATTCCACTCTCTAATAATATTCCGACACCCACTTACATCCAACTGCCATACAATAATGAGAAATGCGCATGGCACCTGCTTGACGATTCAAGGTAAATGATGATCACCTACGACATTTTGCAATGATGTTTCTCAACCACGAGCAGCGGTTTACGCCTTCCCGTTCATTTCACAGTAAACACCACTTCCACATCGACGTTGGCACCATTCCTGCTGTATCTCATCTTCACCGTATGCACATCGCCAGGCTCACAGTTGTCGGGATGACATCCATATGCCCATGAGTACAGTTCGTTGCTTTCAATATACATGTGTCCCATGCCCCAAGAGTTGGTGTTGCCATCCGCATCGAACCACGCTCCATAAGTGCCAGCGGCAGTGTTATCTCCTTCCATGCCATCAGAATCGAGCGGCAGAAGCGATGTTGGCTCACCACCCAGCAACTGCTTCACCACACCGGCATCAATCTTTATCCTGTACGACTGGCCGTATCCAGCAGCATAAGCCACATCAGCCTTAACAGTTATCTTATCTCCATTCACCTCAACCACTGGCGCGCCTTCAATGTTTTCTCCTTCCGACTCAGGATAAGCCGCTATGACTCCATCAAGGAAGTCTTTGCGTTTCTGCAGCCATGTGGACATTTTGGAGAGCTCTGTCTCGACATCAAAATATTGTCCCCAACTGCCTGGCACGGCGAGTGGCCACTTTTCCATGTCACGCGCATACGCTCCCTTGCGCATCTCGTTCACATATTTCATGGTTTCTTCCCAATTTCGGACGTATATGGAATCGCTTCTTTGAGCCCATGCCTGCTTATATTCCTGCACAAATGTCTTATCGGCAAACATGTCTCTGAAGAAGTGGTTTATGCTATAGTTGGCTCCTGTGCCATCATACGGACTTCTTCCATATACGAGATTCTTGTAATTGGCGAAGTAAGTGTGGTTCTCCGTCCAATTATTCCAATCGAAGCAATAGGCTGCATCCCAATCCCATACAGGGCCAAAGACATACTTGCCGCCTTTGTCTTTATACATGTACAGACTGCGTGGCGCATCAATCTCCACATTATACAGATACTCGTGCAACTGCAGTATGCTTATGAACGAGGGCACATCCATCAGCTGCGACACTTTTTCATAGTTGTGCTCCTGCACAGCCATTTCCAGTTCGGCAAAGTCGGCCTTCACCTTGGCCATCTGCTCTTCCGTCAAGTTTTCAGGTTCCTTAACGCACATGGGCAGACTGTACACCTCACTCCAGAAATTGTCTGTGGCTTCAGGACTCAACGACGGGCCGTCATCTTGGTCGAACGACAACAGCACGCCCTCTGTCTCATCTATATTGATTCTGTTCTTTCCTATTTCAATCTTCTCGGTCAACTGATACACGCCCACATACTCGCCATTGAGAAACACTTCCACAAAACGTGTATGGTTGGTGTGTGGCATTCCCATCCAGCGCGCAGCCTCAAAGGCAAACACATTCATCATGTCTGTCACATCGCGATAGTTGGACAGCAGGCTCCATTTCTTTGCCTTGTCAAGCCCCAAAAGCTTGCTTTTAGAGTCGAGCTTAAACTTGTATGGCTTCTTCTTGTAGAAAAGCCAACTCGAATTGCCTCTGCCGCGTATGACTCCACTTCCCGAATAGTCTGAATATTCACCTTTGCCATCGACGGTGAAGAAACATGGCACCCAAGTCTCTTTGTCAGCTATTTCAGTTCCGTCTTGTGTTGTGATGCTCATTGTGAACACCTTATATTTATTATGGCCTTTATCCTCATCAGCCAAAGGATAGCCAAAAGTGATGCTGTCGACATCTTCGGCATAGAAAGGCACTATCATCTCCGAGCCATCATCCTTGAGAACGTGGCCTTGCAGATATAAGCCATCATCATCGAATGAGAACTCCGACACCTTTTCGGCAGCAATTGGAAACGTCCAAGACTCGCCTTTGTAAGTCTTGTGCACATCGACCCACTCTTGTCCGTAAGCAGCCAAGCCCGAACACAATATGACATGGGCAAGTAAAAGTTTTTTCTTCATAGGTTTCTCATCTTTGGCTGGCATCATGACACAAACCGGTATGCATGGTAAAGCATGACGCCATACAGTTAGCTAATCTTTTCTTTTATAGCAGGCTTCTTAATGCCTTTATAGTCTAATTTATATTGCAAAGTTACATCTTTTTCACATAACGACCAAGGTCATACACAAAAAAAAAGGTGCGTTCAACTATAAAAAGCCGAACACACCCGAATATAATTGTACGAAAGAAGTTAATCAATCTTCGTCAAGCAACGTCTATTACACGATGCCCTGTGCCATCATAGCGTTAGCCACCTTCATGAAGCCAGCAACGTTAGCACCCTTAACATAGTTTACATATCCATCAGCCTCAGTGCCATACTTCACGCAGTTCTCGTGGATGTTCTCCATGATCCAGAGAAGCTTCTTGTCAACTTCCTCTGCCGACCATGAGAGACGCTCTGAGTTCTGTGACATCTCAAGACCTGACACAGACACACCGCCTGCGTTAGAAGCCTTACCTGGAGAGTAAAGAAGCTTAGCATCCTGGAACACCTTGATAGCTTCTGGAGTTGTAGGCATGTTTGCGCCTTCGCACACAGCTATCACGCCATTGGCAACGAGAGCCTTAGCAGCCTCTTCATTCAACTCATTCTGTGTTGCACATGGAAGAGCTATCTGAGCACCCTTCTCAAACCAAGGCTTAGCACCTGCCACATACTTGGCAGTTGGATATTTCTCCACATACTCCTTGATACGTCCGCGGTACACGTTCTTAAGTTCCATGATATAGTCGAGCTTCTCACGGTCGATGCCGTCTGGGTCGTAGATGTAACCGTCAGAGTCAGACATTGTCATTGGCACACCTCCAAGCTGAAGCACCTTCTCTGCTGCATACTGAGCAACATTGCCTGCGCCTGAGATGAGGACCTTCTTGCCTTCAACCTTGTCACCACGAGTGGCGAGCATAGCGCGAAGGAAATATACTGTGCCGTAACCTGTTGCTTCAGGACGGATGAGCGAACCTCCGAATGAGAGTCCCTTGCCTGTGAGCACGCCAGAATACTCACGTGTGAGCTTCTTGTACATGCCGAACATGTAACCTACCTCGCGGCCACCTACACCTATGTCACCTGCAGGAACATCAACATCTGGACCGATGTGACGTGTGAGCTCAAGCATGAACGCCTGGCAGAAACGCATAACCTCTGCGTTAGACTTGCCGCGTGGAGAGAAGTCAGAACCACCCTTGCCACCACCCATAGGGAGTGTTGTGAGCGAATTCTTGAATGTCTGCTCAAACGCAAGGAACTTCAAGATGCCAAGGTTCACAGAACTGTGGAAACGAATGCCACCCTTGTAAGGGCCAATGGCATTGTTGTGCTGCACGCGGTAGCCCATATTTGTCTGGATATTACCCTTGTCGTCCATCCAACATACGCGGAACTGGTACACTCTCTCTGGTATGCAGAGACGCTCGATGAGGTTCACCTTGTCAAACTCAGGATGTTTGTTGTATTCCTCTTCAATTGTTCCGAGCACTTCTTCTACTGCCTGATGATATTCAGGCTCATTTGGGAAACGACGCTTCAGGTCTTCCAATACTTTTTTTGCGTCCATGTTTTTACTAATACTGTTTTAAAAGAATTTATAATATATCTAATTTTGTCAGCGGATATTTCAAACGGAGACAGAAATTTTAAAACCTTGCTTCATGATGTTTTTTTGCAAGCATCTGAACCATTGTTTTTTTATTTCGTGTACAAAGTTAATAATTTTACACCAAACCAACAAATAATCTAACAAAAAACTATGAATTTTTAGAAAAATGTTGCAAATTCATTATTTTTCCATGCTTTTAATTGAAAAAAGCCATTATTTTTTGCCTTATATTGGTTTCAATATGCTGCATCTTCACCCTCATCCATGGATTTAATTTGGTAGTTTGCCGATTTATCTGTAATTTTGCCTTTGGTTACGACATCAAAACAGGTTGGCAAAACACGCCGACTTGACTTCTTTCATGGCATAAGGAAATACAACCACAACAAACTAACAACATAAGAAATCACACAGCACATGGAAACAACAGCACACATAGAGGCACTTCGCAGCCTCATGGCAAGAGAAGGCATACACGCCTTCATCACGCCAAGCACCGACCCGCACTCAGGCGAATACGTGCCAGAACGATGGAAATCGCGCAGATGGATAAGCGGATTCACTGGTTCAGCAGGCACAGCCGTGGTCACTACAGACAAAGCTGCTCTTTGGACCGACTCTCGATATTTCATCCAAGCCACAGAACAACTTGCAGGAACAGGCTTCATCCTGATGAAGGAAAAGATCGAAGGCACACCAACCATCACCGAATGGCTTGGCTCCATTCTTCCGCCTGGCAGCACAGTGGCCGTGGATGGGTGGGTAAACACAGCCGAAGAGGTGGAGACTTTGAAAGGAGAACTTGCTGCATACGGCCTCAATCTGCGCACAGACATCGACCCCTACTCTGAAATATGGACCGACCGCCCATCTCTGCCCATGAACAAAGCCTTCATCCAAAAAATGGAATATGCAGGCGAAAGCGCATCTTCCAAGATTGAACGCATACGCCTCACACTCGGCAAGAGGGCTCTTGTGCTGTCCATGCTTGAAGAAGTGGCATGGACTCTCAACCTGCGTTCTTCCGACGTGGAATACACTCCATTCATGCTGGGCTATGCGCTCATCACACCTCAACGCACATTATTATATATAAGCAAGGAGAAACTGACAGCCGAGATTGAGGAATACCTGAAAGAAGAAGGCGTGGAGACACGCCCTTACGAGGCAATAGCCGACGACTTGCGCACACTCGACATCCCTGTGATAGCCCAGCCAAGCAAGACCAATCATGCGGTATATTCCGCCATAAAGCACCCGCTGCGCATGGAGAGTCCTGTGTCACGCATGCTGATATTCAAGAACGCCACAGAAATAAAAGGGTATCGCCGCGCTATGGAAAAAGACGGCGTGGCCATGGTCAAATGGATAAAATGGACTATGGAGAATGTGCCAAAGGGCGGACAGACAGAACTATCGCTATCTGCCAAGCTTGAAGCTTTCAGAGCTGAGCAGCCTCTTTTCAAAGGATTGAGCTTCGAGAGCATCATGGGATATGCTCACCATGGAGCCATAGTCCACTACGACCCGACGCCAGAGACCGACATACCTGTGAAGCCCGAGGGCTTGCTTCTCATAGACTCTGGCGGTCAGTATCTCGATGGCACCACCGACATCACACGCACCATTCCTCTCGGCTCTCTCACATGGGAGATGAAACGCGATTACACCCTTGTGCTGAAAGGATGGATCCGTCTTGGCTCAGCTGTATTTCCCAAAGGCACATGCGGCACACAGCTCGATGCTTTTGCACGTGAAGCCATGTGGAAATATGGCATCAACTACCTCCATGGCACAGGCCATGGCGTTGGGCAGTTCATGTCTGTGCACGAGAGCATAGACCTGCACCAGTTCCGCATGCAATGGCGCCCCACGCCTCTTCTCCCTGGCATGACCATCACCGACGAGCCTGGCATATACATCGAAGGCAGCCACGGCGTGCGCCATGAGGACACTATGCTTGTTGTCAACGCAGATTTCTCTGCCGACCACGGCAAGGCAACAATGCCTACATGCCATCCATGCGATGCCACAGAGGCTCCTGGCATCACCTTCGGGCCATACTACACCTTCGAGCATCTCACCTTATGCCCTATCATCACCACCCCAATCCTCACCGACATGCTCACTAAAGAGGAACGCGCATGGTTCAACGATTACCAGCAGACTGTCTTCGAGCGTCTTTCGCCGCTTCTCGACGAAGAGCACAAGGCGTGGCTTAAGAACGTGACGAAAGCTATATAAACCCAGAATAAAAAATCTCACTCAATGATAAACTACCTCAAAGGCAAACTCACCGAACTTCTCCCTGCACAAGCCACCGTGGAATGCCATGGCGTTGGCTATGCTCTAAGCATCAGTCTGAACACCTACTCTGCCATTCAAGGCAAAGAAGATGTGATGCTTTACGTGTACGAGTCTATACGAGAAGATGCATGGACTCTATATGGCTTTGTGACAAAGCAAGAACGAGAACTGTTTCTGCTTCTCATCAGCGTCAGCGGCATAGGCGGCAACACAGCAAGAACCATGCTCAGCAGCTTTTCCGCTCCCGAACTGGCCACTCTCATCCTCGACGGCAACGAGAAGATGCTAAAGACCGTCAAGGGTCTTGGTGCCAAGACTGCACAGCGCATCATAGTCGAGCTCAGAGACAAAGTAGCTTCCATTGGCCTGGAAACTGCAACAGTCTCATCAGAAGCCTCCACAGCTGTCGACATCACGCACAGCGAAGTGTACAGCGAGGCTGTCGATGCCCTGAAGATGCTCGGGTTCCCCCCTGCGCCTGCAGCCAAAGTGGTCAAGGCCATTCTCAAGGATGCACCTGCCACCCCTGTGGAGAAAGTCATCAAGAAAGCATTGCAGATGCTATAAGCATATTATATATAATGTGTAAAGCATATAAGAATCAGCCCTGGATATTGAACAAACAACATTCGGAACTGATTCTTATATATGACAAGCCACTAAGTAGGTGTTCAAAAATATTTTATTATATCAAAATATTTTTGAACACCTACTTATCAGAAAAACATTTCCGACACAAACACCACCGCGCAGCAGAGAATGGCGACAGGAAACAGTCCCCATCCTCTCCATGCCGCTACCACTCCGAAAAACAGCGCAAGCACACCTGAAATGACATTTGATGTGGCTGTCACAATAGAAGGGAATGTCATGACGCTCAAAGTGACATACGGCACATAATGAAGAAAACTGTACAAGAAAGGATTCGTTATGCGCTTGCGTATGAGCGTGACAGGAATGACACGAATGACATTGGTCACCAGTATCATGATGAGTATATAATATAATGTGTTCATTCGTCTTGAGGTTTTACTGGTTTGAGCCATGCCGCCACAGCAGATATGACGACAGTGAGCACAATGGTGCGCATGCCCGAACTGAGATTACTCACATATGGCAAAACGGCACATGCTCCACTCGCCACAAAACTTGCCAAGACAGCGCATCCAATATTGCTGTCGCGCTTGGATGGCGGTATGATGATGGCAAGGAACATGCCATAAAGGGCCACGCCCAATGCGGCCACTACATTGGCGGGCAAAGTTCCGCCAGCCAATATGCCACATGCTGTGCCTGATGCCCAGAAGAGTGTCGACACCAATGCTGCGCTGAACGTGTAGTTCGGGGCAAGATGACCCGGATAAGCTATCGAGATGCCAAACACCTCGTCTGTGATGCATAGAGCTACCATCACTCGCTTCACCAGCGAAGTGCCATCGGCAAACTTCTGCGAGAGAGATGCGCTCATAAGCAGATAGCGCAAATTGGCAATCATGCTTATGCCTACAATCTCAGCATAGTTGGCACCGGCTGCAAGCAACGAATACACACCATATTCTCCTGCAGATGCTCTTGTAAAAAAACTGCTCACAAACCCTGCAAGCATCGACAAGTCGGCTTTTCTCGCAATGATTCCTATAGAAAAAGCCACCGCAAAATAACCAAGCGCAATGGGAATGCCATCCCTCAAGCCCTGCCGTATATCTGATGAAAAATGCAAATTCATTCCTTTGTTATATATCATTCTAAAACGCACCATGCCCTTGAGCCAAATTTGGGTTAAACCCTAATCAGCCATCAGATCGAGACATGCGTGCAAACATGGAATCCAATGGTCTATATTGGGTTTAAGCCAATGACATCTGAATGCGAATGCAAATTTACGATTTTTTATTCGAATTCATGATGTCAGCATCAACTGAATTGCTCCTTCGGACATTTGAACCGATATAATCATGCGTTGGCAGCATAAATCACGACTGCTGCACACACCATCTGCAGCGAATGTGCATGGGTCTAAAGAACACTTTCACTCGTCTTCATCGTTAACGACAAAGTTGTCATTGCATAAACAAGATTACCAAAAGAAAGAATATTTAGCATATTACGAAAATAATTGTGTATTTTTTTTATTTAAATATATTATTACTATCTTTCCTCTATAAAACAAAAATGAATATCTCCGCAAAAGGTAACTAAACATCGGTATAATTAAAATGAGGCGC
>CAKQYA010000019.1 GCA_934293005.1 uncultured Bacteroidaceae bacterium | reverse complement strand
GCGTACGAGACTCGAACTCGTGACCCCATGCGTGACAGGCATGTATTCTAACCTACTGAACTAACGCACCAGCATGTGAGACTTTTACGGCTTTTATGCCATTCTTTCTCTTTTGCGAGTGCAAAGGTACGACATATTCTTGAACCTGCAAAACATCTTGTTAATTTTTTTCTTTAAAATGCGAGAAATATGCAAAATCTGACGTTCTATGTGTGATGTAGTCTATGTGAAGAAATAGAATAGAGCGTTTCCGTGAATTGAAACGCTCTATTTATGAATGGTTGCCGACTTTATTAAAGTCCGAGTTTCTTAGCTATTTTCTTTGGTATTGCATTTTTGTTTATGAGGATATTCATGGTCTTGTAAGCGACAAAAGCCTTTGAAGCATACCATATGCCTTTATAGTTGTGGTTTGTGCCCCAAGAATTTTTCACCATGAAGTATTCCTTGCCATTTTGGTCTTTAGAGATGCCGTAAATTATCATGCCGTGGTCATCAGTAGTCTCCCAATTGTCGTATGCTTCTTGGCGCATCTCCTGAGTGACGTTAATCTCTGGAAGTGGGTGTGATGTGTATGCGTCTCTGCTGTTTGCTTTGCCTGGACCAAACCAATGAGCGTAGTCGGAGCCGTTTTCATCTTTCCATTTCTTGACGTCTGGGCATACTGCAATGCCATTGCGAGAGAATCCGAGTTCTGTGACATCAGCGCCCCATGCGAATGTGTAACCATTGTGTATAGCATTGTCCATCACTTCCATCAATTCGTTTATTGGTAGGTTGTACGATTCGCTCCAGCGCCAGTTGTCTTGCACTTCGATTATGAATTTTTCGTAGAATGGATGGTGTGTGAATGAAGTGAGGCTTACGTAGTCGTTCATGTTGAGACCTGTGGAGGCCATGAATGATTGTGGTGTGTATTTCTTGCCTTTGTATTCAAATTCACTTGGGCATTCTCCAAGGTAATTGTCTAGAGTGGAGTTGATAGACTTGAACCAAATTGGAGAGAGTTTTTTCTGGTTGCCTTTAGCGATTGCTGACACTTGAGGCTCAAGGATGGTGAAAAACTCTGTGAAGTTGGCAAGGGTGTCACCGTAGAGTGTGCCAGGAAGTGGCATTGCTCCTTCTGGAATCATTCCATAGTTTTTCATACAGTACACGCAGTCGTAGAATGAACCGCCTTGACTGAAGCTGATGTCTCCATGCATGCGGACTGCAGCTTTTGCGCGGTCTTCGTATGTCTTGTGGGCAAGGAACATCTCTGAGAAGTCGTATTCTCCTTTGCCCATGCGGAGCAGTTCAGATTCGAAGAAACCGAGGGATGAGTATGCCCAGCATGTTCCTGAATTGTTCTGGTTCTTGATGGATGTGATAGGATTTTCTTTTACAACTGTGAAGTTGAATACTTCTGTCTTTGCATCTTGCGCAAAGAGTGGGGCGGCTATTGCGAATGCCAATGCCGCAAAGAATGTCTTTTTCATTTAATTATAGTGTCTTTAGTTTGTTGTAGTCAAAGTGTCATTTGCTGATGAACTCTTCAAGCTCGTCCACATGGTATGGTATGATCTTATCGCCTATGATGCGGCATCCTTCTTTCGTGACAATGATATCGTCTTCGATGCGAACGCCACCGAAGTTGCGGTAGTTGTCGATTGCATCGTAGTTGATGAAGTCTTTGTGAAGTCCTTGGCTTTTCCAAAGGTCGATGAGATGAGGAATGAAATAGATGCCAGGTTCCACTGTCATTACGAATCCTTCTTGTATGCGACGGCCGCATCGCAGGCAATTGAGTCCAAATTGCTGTGAAGGCTTCACTTCATCGTCAAAGCCTACATAGTTTTGTCCGAGGCCTTCCATATCGTGAACGTCGATGCCCATCATATGGCCAAGTCCGTGTGGCATGAACATGGCATGCGCACCTGCTTTGACTGCTGCATCGGTGTCGCCTTTCATCAAGCCAATAGATTTTAGGTTCTCCGTGATGATGCGGCATGCGCCAAGGTGCATGTCAAGCCATTTCACACCAGGCTTAGCATTTGCTATCACCCAATCGTGAGCTTGTTCCACTGTCTCGTATATTTCTTTCTGCTGTTGGGTGAATTTGCCTGAGATAGGTGTCACACGAGTGTTGTCAGAACAATAGTTCTCTCGGCTTTCAGCTCCTGCGTCACATAGCATCAGTCTGCCTGCTTCCATAGGTGCATAGCTTGGGTAGCCATGCTGTATCTCACCGTGCATGGAAAGTATCGACTGAAATGAATATCGGTCACCGTGGCTCATGGCAATGCCTTCAATGACTCCTGCTATGTATTTTTCTGTCACGCCAGGTGCACATAGTTTCTGCGCTGTGGTGTGCATCATGTAGCCTATGTCTGCGGCCTTTCTTAACTCTTCTACTTCTTCTGGCTTCTTTACAGCTCTCATGTCCACAATGGCTTTGATGAGCTTTACAGATGCTTTCTCTTTGCTTTCCAAGGGATGGATGCCAACGAGATCGGACAATTGTATCATCAAATCGTGGCGGCATTGTGGTGGAAAGTGGATGGTCTGTCCTTTTGCGATGGCAGCATCTATCAGTTTTTTAAGATCTGCCATTGGCGCGGAATTTGCCACACCTACTTCATCTGCAAGGTCTTTGACTGAAGGCACGTATCCAAACCAAATGATGTCATCTATGTCTATGTCGTTGCCGAAGATGTATTCCTTGTCATTGTCTATATCGATAACTCCTACAAGGCCATCGCGTTTTTGGCCGAAATAGTAAAGAAAACAGCTGTCTTGACGGAAACGGTATGTGTTACTTGGGTAATTGTTTGGCGCATCATTGTTGCCGAAGAACAATATAAGTCCTTCATTCATGCGTGCTTTAAGTTCGGCTCTGCGCTGAACATATATTTCTTTTGCAAACATAATTATAGCTAATTTGGTCCTATGGTTAAAAATTGTCACAAAGATAGTTAATTAAATGCTAACAGCCAAACATTGCATGTGAAAAGTTTGCATTCAATTTAATGAGATGTGCAGACATGCATTATTTTGTAATTTGTATGTGATTATATAAATAATGCTGACATATTGTGTTGTGAAAAAAGTGAAGGGATGCATCCTTGTGGGTGCATCCCTTCTTTATTATGTAATCTGCTTAGATGATTACTTTTCCATCTGTGCTTTGAGAGCTGCGAGAGCGTCAATGTCGCCAAGAGTAGTTGAAGCTGCAACGTTCTTGATTGCAGGTGCCTGCTCTTTCTGTGGACGTGATGCCTTTTTAGCTGCTGTCTCAGCTTTCTTTGTAGCCTTAGCCTCTGCGCGTGCCACATCTTCGAATATGCGTGAGTGTGAGAGGATGATGCGCTTTGCGTCCTTGTTGAACTCGATTACCTTGAAGTCGAGGGTTTCGCCGAGCTGTGCCTGGCTGCCATCTTCCTTTACAAGGTGCTTTGGAGTTGCAAATCCTTCTACACCGCCTTCAAGGGCAATGACTGCACCCTTGTCGAGAATCTCTGTGATTTTGCCCTGGTGTACGCTGTTCTGAGTGAAAATCTCCTCGAACTTGTCCCATGGGTTCTCCTCAAGCTGCTTGTGGCCAAGAGAAAGACGACGGTTCTCCTTGTCTATGTCAAGAACCTGCACGTCAATCATTTCACCAATCTTAGTGAACTCTGATGGATGCTTAACCTTCTTTGTCCATGAGAGGTCAGAAATGTGGATAAGTCCATCTACACCTTCTTCAACCTCTACGAATACGCCGAAGTTAGTGAAGTTGCGTACTTTAGCTGAGTGCTTGCTGCCTACTGGGTATTTCTCTTCAATGTTCTCCCATGGATCAGCCTTGAGCTGCTTGATGCCGAGAGACATCTTGCGCTCCTCGCGGTCGAGTGTGAGGATGACTGCGTCAACCTCATCGCCAACCTTCATGAACTCTTGTGCAGAGTGGAGGTGTGCGCTCCATGACATTTCAGAAACGTGGATGAGACCTTCTACACCTGGAGCGATCTCGATAAATGCTCCGTAGTCAGCCATCACAACAACCTTTCCGTGCACCTTGTCACCAACCTTGAGGTCTGGCGAGAGTGCATCCCATGGGTGTGGAGTGAGCTGCTTGAGGCCAAGAGCGATGCGCTTCTTCTCGTCGTCGAAATCAAGGATTACAACGTTGAGCTTCTGGTCGAGCTCGACAATCTCATGTGGATCGCTTACGCGGCCCCAAGAGAGGTCTGTGATGTGGATAAGACCGTCAACACCGCCGAGGTCGATGAACACACCGTAGTTGGTGATGTTCTTAACAGTACCCTCAAGAATCTGGCCTTTTTCGAGTTTGGAGATGATTTCTTTCTTCTGCTGCTCAAGCTCAGCTTCGATGAGAGCCTTGTGGCTGACAACAACGTTGCGGAATTCCTGATTGATCTTGACGATCTTGAACTCCATGTTTTTGCCAACGAATGTATCGTAGTCGCGGATAGGTTTAACGTCAATCTGTGAACCTGGGAGGAATGCCTCTGTGCCAAGCACGTCAACAATCATACCACCCTTAGTGCGGCACTTCACGAAACCAGTTACGATTTCATTGTTTTCAAGAGCTGCGTTGACACGCTCCCATGAGCGGCTCTGACGTGCCTTTTTGTGAGAGAGCACGAGCTGACCCTTCTTGTCTTCCTGGCTCTCGATGAACACTTCTACAGTGTCACCAACCTTGAGGTCTGTAGCGTAGCGGAATTCGCTGCGTGGGATGATACCCTCGCTCTTGTAACCGATGTTCACAACAACTTCGCGGTCGTTGATAGAAGTAACTGTTCCATCTACAACTTCATTGTCGTTCACGTTGTTGAGAGTGCCTTCGTAGGCAGCTGCTTGAGCGGCTTTGTCTGAAGCGCTCACGCCGTCGTTCTCGAATGCATCCCAATCGAAATCTACCAGCGGATTAATTTCTTTAATTGCCATAAATTGAAAAAATGTTTGTTTAATTAATAAAGTTAGACATTATGTTGATAAAATCTAATTCGTTTTTCAATCTTATTGAGTCAGATATTGCAAAACGCGTGCAAAGTTAGTGGTTTTCCGCAAATTGGCAAAATCTTTATGTGGTTTTTTTTGTTGGATATCTATTTTTTTGATGTTATATATATAAAGGAAGGCGATGTGCAATCTGCGCATCGCCTTCCTTTATATATAATATGTGTCAAGATACATCTTGATCTGCTTTCAGTTTATTATTTACATGGTATGTCTTCTATACGTTGTTGATGTCTTCCTCCTGCAAACTCTGTGTTGAAGAATTCATCAAGACATTGGCGGCATGTTTCTTCGTCTATGAATCGACCAGGGAAGACGATGACATTGGCATTGTTGTGCTCACGTATAAGATGAGCTATTTCTGGTTGCCATACGAGTCCGGCGCGAATCTGTTGATGCTTGTTTAGCGTCATTGATATTCCTTCTCCTGATCCGCACATGGCTATTCCTGGATATACTTCGCCTTTTTCTATGCCTTCAGCAAGAGCATGGCCATAAGTTGCATAGTTGCATGACTCCTCTGTATAGGTGCCGTAATCTTTATAGGCTATTCCCTTTTCGTCGAGATATTTTTTCACAAACTGTTTTAGTGGATATGCAGCATGGTCGCTTGCTAATCCTACAATGTCACACTTCATAATAATATTTGTAATATGAGTGAAAGAATAAAGCCAGGGCCCGAAATGGACCCCAGCTCATGATTATTTAGAGTCTAACCCTTTTCTAACTATTAGAAGAGTTTGTTCACTTGCTCGTATACATTCTCTGCTGTGTATCCAAGTTTCTGATCGAGAACTTTGTATGGAGCAGAGAATCCGAACGATTCAAGCCCCCAGATAGTGCCTTCTGCTTCAGGAACGAGTCCGAGGAGGTTTACTGGGAGACCTGCTGTGAGACCAAATTTCTTAACACCGTGTGGCAATACAGACTGCTGGTATTCTTTGCTTTGCTGACGGAAGAGTCCCTCTGATGGAACGCTTACGATGCTTACTTTCTTGCCATCTTTGCGGAGAAGTTCTGCTCCTGCAATGAGTGTAGAAACCTCTGAGCCTGTAGCTACGAGGATTACGTCTGGATTTGCGTCTGAACCAGCTACTACGTAGCCACCTTTAGCAACCAGGCTGTAGTCGTTGCCTTCTGGGAGGTTGTTGATATTCTGGCGAGAAAGAATGAGGGCTGTAGGTGTTGACATGTTGTTCATGGCAAGAGCCCATGCTTCTGTTGTCTCTTTTGCGTCTGCAGGACGCAGCACAAGAGTGGATGGTTTGCCTGAATGGTTCTTCAGCTTCTCCATGAGACGAATTTGTGCTTCTTGTTCAACAGGCTCATGTGTTGGTCCATCTTCGCCTACACGGAATGCATCGTGTGTCCAGATGAACTTAACAGGAAGTTCCATGAGTGCTGCCATGCGAACAGCTGGTTTCATGTAGTCTGAGAATACGAAGAATGTGCCGCATGCAGGGATTACACCTCCGTGAAGTGACATGCCGATACAGCAGCAAGCCATTGTCAATTCAGCCACACCAGCCTGGAAGAATGCTCCTGAGAAGTCATCCTTTGTGAGGGCATGAGTCTTCTTCAAGAATCCGTCGGTCTTATCTGAATTGGAAAGGTCGGCAGAAGCACAAATCATGTTAGGAACCTGCTCTGCAAGTACGGAAAGACATGCTGCAGATGCTGAACGTGTGGCGTCATTGTCTTTTTGCACACACTTGCTCCAGTCAATTTTTGGAGCCTTGCCACTGAACCATTCTGCCTGTGCTGCAGCCTTCTCTGGGTTTGCATCAGCCCAAGCCTTTTCCTCTGCGTAACGTTCTGCGCATATAGATTCAAGTTCCTTAGCACGGTTAGCATAGAGTTCCTTGACGTCATCGAAAATCTGGAATGGATTTTCAGGATCACCACCAAGGTTCTTGATAGTGTTGATGTATGCGTCGCCGCCGAGTGGGGCACCGTGAGTCTTGCAGTTAGCCTCGTATGAAGAACAGTCTGCTTTGAGGGCGCCCTTACCCATGATGCATTTTCCAATGATGAGTGTTGGTTTGCCTTCAACTTTCTGAGCTTTTTCGATAGCTTCACGAATCTGTGCAGCGTCGTTACCGCAAATCTCAATTACTTCCCATCCGAGTGCACGATATTTTGCACCAGTGTCCTCTGTCATTACTTCCTTTGTTTCAGTAGAGAGCTGGATGTCGTTTGAGTCGTAGAACATGATCAGGTTGTCAAGTCCGAGAGTGGCAGCGATACGAGCGCCACCTTGCGATATTTCTTCCTGGACGCCTCCGTCTGAGATATATGCATAGATGGTTTCTTTAGCAAAAGTAGGGTTGCCTGTATGAGCTGCCAAGAATTTTGCTGCAATGGCTGCTCCAACAGCAAATACATGTCCTTGTCCGAGAGGACCAGATGTGTTTTCTATGCCGCGCGCAATGTCAAACTCAGGGTGGCCAGTTGTTGGAGAACCCCATTGACGCAGCTGCTGAAGCTCTTCGAGAGAGAACTTGCCAATGAGGCACAACTGTGAATAGAGCATTGGTGCCATATGGCCAGGATCAAGGAAGAAACGGTCACGTCCTACCCACTGAGGGTTCTTTGGATCGTAATTGAGGTACTCTGAATAGAGTACATTGATGAAATCTGCTCCGCCCATTGCACCACCTGGGTGACCAGACTTTGCTTTTTCTACAGCTGATGCAGCGAGAATACGGATATTGTCTGCTGCGTGATTTAATACACTGATTGGATTTGCCATAATAAAATATGTTATTTAGATAGATATAAATTATTTCTTATTTTCAACTGCTGCCTGTTCAATTGCGAGGCCTCTCTTATAGTTCTCAATGTAAGAGTTGAAGCCTTCGACATCTTCAGGCCTTGGCTTAATCTCTTCGCCAGCATTGCCTGCAAAGACCACTTTGTCGAGGTAATCTTCAAGAGAAAGTCCCTGTGTGTTGTTGACAACGAATGAAGCAAGAAGCGCTATGCCCCATGCGCCGCCTTCGCCTGCTGTCTCCATTACAGAGATTGGTGAGTTGAGTGCAGCTGCGAGCATTTTTTGTCCTACTCCCTTTGTTGTGAAATAGCCACCATGGCCTGTGATACGGTCAACTTTGATTTTTTCCTCCTTCAGAAGTATGTCATTGCCTATTTTGAGTACTCCTATGGCTCCATAGAGCTGAGCGCGCATGAAGTTGGCAAGGTTGAACTTGTCGTTTGCAGAACGGACAAACAATGGGCGACCATCAGCAAGCCCTGTGACAGGCTCGCCCGATACATAATTGTATGCAAGGATGCCACCACAGTCTGGGTTGCCGCTTGTGGCAACGTTGAAAAGGTTTGTGTATAGTTCGTTCATGTCTACCTTCATGCCCATGAGTTCTTGGAATTCCTTGAAAATCTTCACCCAAGCGTTTATGTCGGATGTGCAGTTGTTGCAATGCACCATTGCCACGAGCGAACCGTCAGGGGTTGTAACCATGTCAATCATCTCGTATGGGCGTGAAAGTTCTTTTTCAAGCACTATCATGGAGAATGACGATGTGCCTGCCGACACATTGCCAGTGCGCTGTTTCACTGCATTGGTCGCTACCATGCCTGTGCCAGCGTCGCCTTCAGGAGGACATACTGGAATACCAGCCTTGAGGTGGCCTGATACATCGAGACGATTAGCGCCTTCCTGTGTCAGAAATCCTGCGTTTTGTCCTGCGCATAGCGACTTTGGAAGAATGTCAAGCAGTTTCCAAGAGAATCCATAAGGCTCGATGAGCTTGTTGAATTTATCAACCATTGCAGCATCGTAGGTCTTTGTCTTTGGATCTACAGGAATCATTCCTGACGCATCGCCAACGCCAAGCACCTTTTGGCCTGTTATCTGCCAGTGGATATAGCCTGCCAGTGTTGTAAGGAAATCTATATTCGCCACATGCTCTTCATGATCGAGTATTGCTTGGTAGAGGTGTGAAATGCTCCAACGAAGAGGAATGTTGTAATTGAAAAGTTGAGAAAGCTCTGATGCAGCTTTGCCAGTGTTTGTGTTGCGCCATGTGCGGAAGGGGACAAGAATGTCGTTCCCCTTGAATGCCATGTAGCCGTGCATCATTGCACTCACACCGATTGCTGCGAGAGTTTCAATCTCTGTCTCATACTGCTCAAGAACATTTTTGCGGAGCTGGGCATAGCAGTCTTGAAGGCCGTACCATATGGCTTCTGTGCTATATGTCCAAAGTCCGTCTACTAATTGGTTTTCCCAAGTATGGCTTCCTTGCGCTATTGGGTTGTTCTCTTCATCGATGAGAACAGCTTTGATGCGGGTAGAACCAAACTCTATTCCGAGCACGGCCTTGCCTGCTTCTATAGTTTGCTTTGCGTTCATTTGTCTTGGTGTGTTTTCTCTAAATTGATACTCTCTTATATATCAAGAAGAGTGTTCACCATTAAGAGATATGATTAGCAAGATGGGGATACTTCTTAATATATGAAGCACTTCCCATCTTGCATTTTATCTATAAAGATGAATTACTCAAGATAGAGTGATAAATATTACTTAAGAGCTTTGTTGAGCATGTAGTACACCTCGTTGTTGCGTAGCTGCTGCTTAAAGCCGCTTATTGTGGTGTCCTTGTTGATGCCAATGAACTCAATTCCTGTCATCTCAGCGAAATCCTCCCAATATTCAGCTGTGATTTCATAAGAGAAAGCTGAGTGGTGTGTGCCACCTGCAAGAATCCATGCGCCAGCTCCTACCTCGAATGAAGGCTGAGGAACCCAAAGTGCAGATGCAACAGGGAGCTTTGGCATTGGCTTAGGCTCGATGCATTCTACATCGCTTGTGATAAGGCGGAAACGGTTGCCGAGGTCAACAATGGTAGCTTTGCAGCCAGCACCTGTCTTAGAAGTGAACACGAGGCGTGCTGTTTGCTGCTTGCGAATGCCGATGCCAAGGAAATGTACCTCAAGTGTAGGTTTGTCTACTGCAATGAGCGGACAAACCTCAAGCATGTGCGACTGAAGAGAAGAAGTGCAGTCAGCTGCAAAGTTGAGTGTATAGTCTTCGAGGAAAGAACATCCTTTTTTGAGACCCTGATTCATTACCCATAGTGAACGGTAGAGGCATGCTGTCTTCCAGTCGCCTTCAGCTCCGAATCCATAACCTTCTGCCATGAGGCGCTGTGATGCGAGTCCTGGTATCTGATCAAAGCCTACAAAGTTTGGATCATTGATGTCTGCGTCACCGAGGTCATCAAAGTTGGTTGTGAAGGCTGTCGCACCTTCGTCCTTGAGGACGCGACGGAGTGCTATTTCTGCTTTTGCAGCGTTCTTAACCTTCTGCCAATAAATATCTTCGCCGCTTTCATCTATTTTGATGGTATAAGATTTCTTGTATTCTTCAACGAGTGCATCAACTTCTGCATCTGTCACTTTCTTGAAGTAATTCATGAGTGAAGAAACAGGATAGTAGTCTACGTGGTATCCGAGGCGCTGCTCAAATTCAACGCGGTCTCCATCTGTTACAGCCACATTGTTCATGTTCATACCAAACATGAGGCATCGCACATTATGAGCATCAGCCACACCTGCTGCCACACGAGCCCATACAGCTATCTGCTTTTGTGCTTCCTGACTTTTCCAATAGCCAACAACAACCTTTCTTGGAACACGCATGCGGCTGCAGATATGTCCGAATTCGATGTCTCCATGAGCCGACTGGTTGAGGTTCATGAAATCCATGTTCATTGTGTCCCATGGAATTTCGGCATTATATTGTGTGTGGAAGTGGAGGAGAGGCTTCTGAAGTGCCTGAAGACCTTTTATCCACATCTTAGCAGGAGAGAAAGTGTGCATCCATGTGATGACGCCTGCACATTTGCTGTCATTAGAGGCAGCTTTCATGATAGCTTCCACTTCATTAGAAGAATTGGCTGTACCCTTGTATACAACCTTGATAGGAATGATTCCTCCATTGTTCAAACCGTCAACCATTTCTTTAGAGTGGCCGTCTACTATCTTAACTGTCTCGCCTCCGTAAAGAAGCTGTGCTCCAGTAACCCACCAGAGTTCTAAATTCTCATACATAGCTTTAAATTTTATTTGGTTAATATTCAGTTATTATGTTTCTTGAAGAAAATGCACCTTTATCCGAAACTAACATATTAGTATATATTGTATAAAGAAATTGGCGCTATTTTTCAAATGAAATGATGTTATATTGGCTAATCAGTTGCTAATCATCACTTCTTTTTCTGTCCGTAGTAAGCGTTCGGGCCATGTTTACGGTTATAATGTTTCTCAATGAGAAGCGGATTCATTGTAAGTTCTGGATTCACTGAAAATGCCACAAAAGCCATCTTTGCGCATTGTTCCATCACCTTTGCATTGTATACGGCATTGTCTGGTGAAGTGCCCCATGAGAATGGACCATGATTTTTTACAAGCACTGCTGGCGTATGGTCAGGATTGATGCCGCGGATATTCACAATCTCGTCAACAATGACATTTCCAGTTTCTAATTCGTACGAACCTTCAACCTCTTCTTTTGTCATGTCTCTTGTGCAAGGTATATCCTTGTAGAAGTAGTCGGCATGTGTTGTCCCTATGTTTGGAATGTCTTTGCCAGCCTGTGCGAATGCTGTGGCATAAGTAGAGTGTGTGTGAACAACGCCCTGAATGTTTGGGAAAGCCTTGTAAAGCACAAGATGAGTAGGAGTGTCGGATGAAGGGTTAAGGTCGCCTTCGACAACCTTGCCTGTCTCAAGAGACACAACAACCATGTCGCTTGCTTTCATGTCATCGTAGCTGACTCCTGATGGCTTGATGACTACAAGTCCTTTTTCACGGTCAATGCCCGACACATTACCCCATGTAAAAATGACAAGACCTTGCTTTACGAGATCAAGGTTTGCCTTAAATACTTTTTCTTTTAGTTCTTCTAACATAGTGTATTATTTTTTAGTTATGAATGAATTATCAATGTTTAATTTATTTGATTTTCTTTCTGCTTTTTGTCTGTAGTGTGCTGTCAACATGTCCGATTACCAAAGTAATATATAGATGAATGTTACTATTGTTGCTATGGTAATGCTGAGTGTGGAGAACAGCTTGTCTGTCTTGAACCATGACAATTCAATACCAATAGCCGACGGACTCTCTCTATGTGCATATCCGTTTGAGAGGTCTGTTATGGCAAATGTGACAAGTATTGTGGCACCTATAAACAGGGAGTCGATGCCGATGTCATTAAGATACATGAATGCATTGTTGTTAATTGTTGAATTTGAAGATACAAGATTCTGGCCCACAAAAGCTACTGCAGCAATTAGATAGAATGCCAAAGCAATTCCTGCAGACATGTATCCTTGGTGAATCATCATGCGCTTTTGCGATTTGTCAAATGAATAAGATGGCACAGTTTTTGTGCTTGACAGGGAAACTATAAGCATTATGATAACATCTATTATGTAGATGTATCCAATCCTGCAAAGATATGGCATGTCAGGATGAATCGTCTTGAAAATAACACCTAACGGTATAGTGGCTATGGCAACAGTGACAGCAGCTTTTGTTGTGGCTTTTCTCCAAAAGAGTCCTAATGTCATTAATGTCATGAGGGCAGGGTAGATATAACTTGATGTTTCTTGGATGAATGCGAACCCATCTTCCATGCTGTCAATGAGAGGATGTATGGCTAATGCCGCTATTGTAAGCGATGCGGTGGCCGCTATGCGTGCCACGCTCACCAATCGACGGTCGCTTGCTTTATTATTTATGATTTTCTTATATATGTCAAGTGTAAACAATGTAGCTGTGCTGTTGCTCACAGAAGCCAATGAGGAAACTATGGCTGCAGTAAGGGATGCGAAGAACAACCCTTTTATGCCAGTAGGCATGGTGTTGGATATGATCCATGCCATAGTGTCGTTTGATTCAGTTATGGTCGAATTATATATGAGTTTGCCATTGTCGTTTTCCATGAAGTAATATGCGCATAGGCTTGGCACAAGTATTATTATAGGCATGATTAACTTTAAAAATGCCGTGAAAATCATTCCATTTCTTGTTTCATTTACACCCTCGCACGATACTACTTTCTGAAAAAAGATTTGGTTAAAGCCCCAGTAACACATGTTAATTATCCATAACCCTCCGACCAGCATTCCTATCCCTGGCAACTGGCTGAATCCTTCTGCATCGCTGCTCCTGCGCATGATGAGATGTGTATGCATGTCATGTGAGTGTCCTGAAGTGTGGAAGAATGAATAAAGTTTTTCTATTCCGTCTATGAATGTGCCTTCTTGTCCGCCAACTGCGCACAGAGTGAAATAGGCTGTTATTAGTCCTCCGATCATGATGAATATGAAGTGCAGAACATCTGTCCACGCTATAGCATTTTGGCCACCCCATACCGAGTAGAAACCAGAAATGAGCATCAGTATGGTGACAAGCACAGTGCGTATGCTTACTTCGAAGCTAAGCACGTTTACTACACATCCATTAAGGCCAAGCAAATGCTCTATTGCAATTGAGCCAAGCCATGCCACAGATGTTAGTGTAAGCAAAGTGTATGTGATAATCCATATGATGGAAAAACCTGTTCCAACAGCACCGTTGTATCGCAAACGCAACATATGAGTTATTGTGTAACATCTTTTGTTCCAATATATCGGAATATAATATTTTGCTATTATTATTAGTGTCAAAGCGGCCATTATCTCATATGCAGCAACTGCTATACCATATTTAAAGCACGTTCCTGTCATTCCAATAAATTGTTCTGCGGAAATGTTTACAGCAATGAGAGTGGCTCCCATAGCCCACCAAGGAAGGGAATTGTTTGCAATAAAGAATTCTTTTGATGTCCTTTGTTTCGACTCTTTGTTCTTGCACATGAATATGCTCACGCTGACCACCAATACAATATAGATGAGCCAGATGAGAAGGTCTATATGCTCGAAGCCGTTCAAGCTTAATGATTCTGTTATGAGTCTTTTGTTTTCCACTGTTATGTAGTATAAGTTTGTATTATATGGTATTTATACAAGTGTAATGATTGTTCGTGACCTGCGATAAGCGGCATCTGTTATTGCTGAAACAGGAAATTGCTTATTCCTGTATGTATTCATATAGTGTAGCCCCTCTGCGTGATGTACCTTTGTCAATCATGTCGGTGGCTTTGATATAGTCCTTTTCAGAAATTGACCGTCGAAAATTTCTTTTGTCAATATGTGTGCCGAGTATGCTTTCATAGAGTGACTGAAGAATGCTCAGCGTGAAATATCTTGGCATGAGATACTTGCCAATGGGTTTTGTCATTATAGATTCTCCTATGATTTGTCGTGCTTTTTCTACCATGTCGTTGTGGTCGAAGCACAACTTGGGCAGTTGATCCACATCGATCCATTCTGCCTCATTGATGTCAGATAAGGTTGTCAATGCCTTTTCTGTGTTAGCAAGCGCATAATAAACAATGCTTATTACACGCTCACCAGGGTCTCGTTCCACATCACCATAGGCAGCAAGTTGCTGCATGTAGACGTTGTCAAGACCAGTGAAGTAAGTGAGAATGCGTTTGGCCGCTAAATCGACACTCTCATCTTTTTGGACAAAGCCCCCAATCAGTGAAAGCTTGCCTTTGCATGGCTCGTAAGGACGCTGATGTATAAGCACCTTGAGCTTGCCACATTGGTATCCGAATATGACGCAATCTACGGATACAAGAAAACGTGGGTATAAGTCGTAAGCTTTCATTGGTTGGGGGCTTTGTTAATTGTGTAAATGTTACGATATTCAGTTTTTATATTACCAAAGAAGAGCGTAAAGAAGGATTGTTATCGCAAGGATGCCGATAGTTCCGTATGTATAGCCCTTTGTTGTGTGGAAGAGGTTGAGGTCGATAGGCAGAGCCTTTGGATCTTCTTTTGTGTCCTTCGAATTGGAAATGAGGAAAACTGCACTTGAGCCAACAAGCACACCGAAGAAGTAGAATGCCTGGAAGCCTATGTCGTTGAGATATGATATGATGTTATTGTCTGGCGTCGCATCGCTTGGGAGCATTGTGCCGCAGATAGTGACAATCGCTGCAGAAACGATGAATAAGATACCGAAGCCTCCAAGAATGTAGCCCCACTTCATCATGACCTTGCGATCTTCTTCAGAAGGCAACTTGCATTCAACATATTTCTTGCTGAGCAATGATACAGTAACAAAGAATGTGAATACGATGATGAAAATGTAGCCTGCACGGAACTGGAACGCAACATCTGGCATAATGATTTTGAACAATACTCCAAGTGGGATGGTGATGATGGCTGTCCATACTGCAGCTGTTGAAGATGCACGTTTCCATAATAGACCAAGACCGAATACTGTAATGATGCCAGGGTAGATGAAACCAGAGTATTCCTGAATATACTGGAATGCTTGATCAAGACCGCCAAGAAGTGGCTTTACTGCTACAGCTGCAATTACCAAGGCTACTACAGCAACAATACGTCCAACGTTTACAAGTGTCTTGTCTGTAGCTTCTTTGTTAATATACTTCTTGTAAATGTCCATAGTGAAGAGGGTAGAAGTACTGTTAAACATTGAAGCAAGTGATGAGATTATGGCTGCTGCCAATGCTGCGAATGAGAGTCCCTTGATTCCTGTAGGAGTGAAATTGCGGATCAGCCATGGGTACGCATCGTCTGCAACATTAATTGAACCTTGGAGCTGTGTGAACTGATCTGCGTTCTGTGCCATATAATATGCGCAGATGCCAGGAAGCACAACGATGAATGGGATAACTATCTTGAGGAAGCCTGCAAATACAAGACCTTTCTTAGCTTCATCAATGTTTCTTGCAGCAAGACCCTTCTGAATGATATACTGGTTGAATCCCCAATAACCAAGGTTTGTCAACCAAACGCCACCAACGATTGCAGCAATACCTGGAACATTGGCAAATGCACTCTCGTTATGGCTTTCTTGAATGACGAGATGGAAATGAGTGTCTCTTGCGTAATCGCCTGTAGTCAAGTATGTGTACACTTTGTTAAATCCATCAATGAATGTGCCGTCATCACCTGCTACAGAGCAGAGTGCAAAGTATGCTGTGATAAGTCCACCTCCAACGAGGAATGTGACCTGCATGACGTCTGTCCATGCCACTGATGCAAGGCCACCGTATATTGAGTATATGCCTGCTATTAAGAAGAGCGCTATGATGATGACCATACGCATAGAAACCTCAAGACCACCGATTGACACTGCAAGACCTTGAAGGCCGAGTATTTGTTCAATAGCCAATGCGCCAAGCCACGCTACTGATGTGAGGTTTACGAACACATAAAGGAAAAGCCATAGGATTGAGAAAGCAAGTCCTACACCGTCATTATAACGCTCGCGGAGGAACTGGGGAATAGTGAAGATTTTTCTTTCAATCATGATAGGCAAAAGAAATTTACCTATCACTACAAGTGTAACTGCAGCCATTACTTCGTATGCAGCTATGGCAATACCGTCTGCATATCCTGTACCTGACATTCCGATAAATTGTTCAGCGGAAATGTTTGCTGCGATGAGTGAAGCGCCCACGGCCCACCATGTCAGTGTGTTACCAGCCAAGAAGTAGTCGTTGGCGCTTTTTTCTTTGCCTTCTTTGTCGCGGCTAAGGAACATGCCGAGGCTTACGAGCAGAATGATGTAGACAGCCAGGATGATGAAGTCTACGGTTTCGAAACCGCTCTGGCTTATCGCTTCGGTAAAACTTAGTTGTTGATTCATTTTTTTGATCTTTTCGTTTAGTTATTGTTATAGATTATACATTCATTTCTCTACAGAGAATTTATACATGCAGAAGCTGTGGTAAGGTGTGGATGGAGTGACAAATGCATTGCTGTCTTCCCATCCTGGGAGGTTGTACTTGTTTGGCGAGTCTGGATATTTCTGAGATTCGAGGCAGATGGCGCAATGCTTTTGATACATGATGCCATTTTTGCCTGGACGTGTGCCGTCTTGGAAGTTAGCAGTGTAGCATTGCACTCCAGGCTCGTTTGTGTACATTTCCATTTTGATGCCAGAACGTGGGTCGCTTAGTGTTACACACACTTCTTTATCATCACCTTTCGTGTTGAGACACCAGTTGTGGTCGTAGCCACCTCCTGCATTTTTGATTTCGATGTCGCCAGAAGCAAAGTCTGTTCCGATAGCTTTTGGCTTGCGGAAGTCGAACACGGTTCCTTCTACAGCCTTTATCTCCCCAGTTGGCATATAAGTTGCATCAGCTGGTGTGTAATTATCAGCGTTTACCATAAGGATAGACTCGTCTATGGTATTGTTTAGATCACCTGAAAGATTGAAATAAGTGTGGTTTGTCATGTTTACCACAGTTGGCTTATCAGTTGTTGCATCATATGTGATAGAAATCGCATTGTCTTCATTGAGCACAAACTTAACTGTTGCAGAAACATTTCCAGGGAACTTGTTGTCTCCGTCTGGTGAATCGAGCTTGATTGTTAGCGAGTTGTCAGTCGACTCAACTACGTCATATACTTTATATTGCCATCCTGTGAATCCACCATGCAAACTGTGGAAACCGTTGTTGTTCTTATCAAGTACTACAGGTTCAGCCTCTCCTGGTAGAGTGAATTTGCCCCCGTTGATTCTGTTTGCGTAACGTCCTACAGAACTTCCAAAATCTGTCTCATAGTTCCATGGGAAGTAATTTTCAACTTTGTCAAATCCGCATGCCACATCTACAAGCTCGCCTTCTTTGTTTGGCACCATTATGCTTACTATGCGTCCTCCGAAGTTGGTAATGCAAACTTCCATTCCATTTTCATTAGTGAGTGTGTAGAGCTTCACAGGCTTTGCGTTTGCTGTGTCTGATACAAATGTCTTGCTGTCATAGTCATAGGCTACGGCTATGCATGTGTCATAGTCTGCTGGATTGATGCCAGACTTGGTCAGCTCCGTTGCTGTTGGCTGTTGAGCTGAATTGCAAGCGCAGAAGAATGCTATTGCTGCTGCGCTTCCTGCAAATACTGTTTTGAGATTTTTCATAATTGGGTTAGATATGATTAAGTTTATAAACAATCGTTCAAAGTTACTGATTTAAATGTTTAAATTTAGCATGGATAATATGTTATTAAACATAAAGTGTGGTTTTGACACTCTTTAGTTGTTTTTTCTTGTTAAGTATGTTTTGTAAAAATGATTGTTTTAGCCCTTTTGTAATGTTTGATGAACAAGATTGAATGTTTTGAATGTGCAATCTAATTAAAATTACAACACTCGGAACGCTTTGGTTGGAAAGCGATCCGAGTGTTGGCTTATTTAGAAAATAATTAAAGTGGTTTGGCCGTTTGCTGTAGTTTTAATGAAATCTCAAGCTAATAAGCCAATTCTTGTGTTAGCATAGTTTTCGCGAACCGTCACCAATCACAACATCTATTACAATTGGCTTCTTGCCATACTTTTGTTCAAACTTCTCTGTTGCAGTCTTTACAAAATTATCATATAGTTCGTCTGCCACGAGGTTGATGGTGCAACCGCCGAAGCCTCCGCCCATGATACGTGAACCTGTTACAGAACATTCTTTAGCGATGTCGTTAAGAAAATCAAGTTCCTCGCAAGAAACGTCGTACTGCTTAGATAGTCCGAAATGTGTTTCGTACATTTTCTGACCGACTGTCTCGTAGTCTCCCTTTTCAAGAGCATCACATACTGCTAACACGCGGTCTTTCTCTCCGAGCACAAAAGATGCTCTAAGAATATCTTCTGCAGAAACTTTGCCTTCAATTTCCATAAGTTCGTCCCATGTAGCCTCGCGAAGAGTAGTGATATCTTTCTCTGGATGGAGTTCTTTGATAGCTTTGACGCAATTTTCACATGAACGACGACGGTCGTTATAAGGTGATCCAACCAGTTCATGCTTAACGCAAGAGTTTATGAGCACGAGGCGATAGCCCTTAGGGTTCCATGGGAAATATTGGAATTCTCCAGAGCGGCAGTCAAGACGCATAAGGTTTCCCTTCTTGCCAAATACAGATGCGAATTGGTCCATGATGCCACAGTTTACGCCAATATACTTGTGTTCTGTTGCCTGTCCCACTTTTGCAAGCATCATCTTGTCAATTTTGTTTTCTCCGAAAAGGTCGTTGATTGCGTATGCGTAGCAGCTCTCAAGCGCAGCTGAAGATGACATTCCTGCTCCATTAGGCACATCGCCTGCGAATGCTGTGTCGAATCCTCCTACTGGTACTCCAAGGGCCATCATCTCGCGTACCACGCCAAAGATATAACGGAAATGTGAAGCCTTTGGACCTTCAGGATCATCGATGGAGAATTCGTCATAGTCTTTCAAGTCTATTGAATATGCTTTAATAGTGCGTGTGCCATTAGGGCGCACTTCTGCAATCATTCCTTGCTGAACGGCGCCTGGAAATACAAATCCACCATTGTAGTCGGTGTGCTCACCAATCAGATTTATACGTCCAGGAGAAGCGTAAACAGAACCGGGCTCACCACCAAGATGCTTAATAAAACGAGTTCTTACGTCATCTATTGTTAGTCTCATAATTATTAGGTTTTTATAGGGTTAGAATAAACTATTTAATTTATCTCTTTTAATGTCAGGACGGTCTTTAAACTCGTCCTGACAGAATTATTTATCTAATGTAAAAGTGAGTAAGTGTATAAACTTTCAAACATTATTTCTTGAGTCCAATCTTTGAACCGAAGTTGCAGAACCAGAATACATAAATGTAGTATACAAACATCAGCATGATTGCTGCACCTACTCCAAGGTTAGGGTTGTCGACAACGGTACCCATGAGGAGTGGTAGAGTAGCACCTCCGAGTACGCCCATGTTGATGAGTCCTGATGCGCTCTTTGTGTGTGGTCCAAGATCTTGAAGGCCAAGATTGAAAACGAGTGGCCACATGACAGAGTGGAACAAGCCTGCTGCAAGCATAGCATATACTGCAGCCATTCCTGATAGGAGGAATGACAGTCCTACGCATGCGGCACCGAGAATCAAGCAAGCGGAGAGAAGAGTGCGAGCCTTAAATTTGGTGAGGATGGCAGAACCAACGAAACGTCCTATCATCATGCCTCCCCAGTAGAACGACAGGTATTCTGTAGCTGAGCCAGGGAGATTATGGTCGGCTTTCCAATATGCAGGAAGCATGGATGGTATACCGATTTCGAGACCCATGTACATGGCAATTGCTAAAGCGCCGAACCATACGTGTGGATATTTGAAAACAGAATCCTTATATACATTTTTGTCGTTCTCTGTTTCTTCGTTTGTTTCTTCCTTCTCCTTATCTTTGTCTGGATCTGGCAGTTTGATGAAGAATAGTATGATGGCAATCAAGAGAGTGAAGATTCCAAGTCCGAGGAAAGGACCAGGTACATTCTCTGGCAATTTAGGTTTGTCCGCAATAATAACATAAGTTATGAACATTGGTGCTACAGTTGTAGCTACAGAGTTGAGAGCCTGTGAGAGTGTCATACGGAATGCACCCCCCTTAGGGTCGCCAAGAACCATCACGTAAGGGTTGGCAACTAATTGCAGCATCACAACACCGAGAGCCACCAGGCTCATGCAGCATAAGAAAACTGTGTATACATTTGCCGTACCAAGAGCTGCGTTGACTCCAAGATAGTTGGCTATAAAACCGCAAGCGGCTACTGTAAGACCGAGAACGAGAGTGGATTTGTATCCAATCTTGTTCATCATAAGGGCAAATGGAATGGAGAATGCGTATGCTCCATAAAAGAAGGTATTAACCAACTGTCCTTGTGCGTCTTTCAACTGGAATGCTTCCTTGCAGAACTCAATCATTGAGTTGTTCATGGTTGTGATGAATCCTATGAGGAAACATACGATGAACACGATTATCAACGGAAACAGGTAATTAGGTTTTTTCTGTGACATTTTGTTGTTTATCTGTATTACGTTATTGATTAATAATTAGTTAATTTGTTGTCGATATATAGAATTGTTAATATATGCCATTTTACGCACAATGAATCGGTTCCATTGTATATGATTCATTATTATGGCCTGTTGCAATCACAATATTACAATATCAACAGCCCTCGTCCTGCCTTGGCGGACGAAGGCTGTTGTTGTGTTGTAATCAGATCGTTCCAAACTTATATATTGTGCGTTGGTTGTACTTTTCACCAGGGTTAAGTACACATGAAGGGAAGTATGGGCGATTTGGTGTGTCAGGGAAATGTTCGCTTTCGAGGCAGATGGCTGAACGACGTGGCGCTGTGCATCCGAACTGGATTGGATAACCAGAACAGAAGTTTGCAGTGTAGACCTGTATTCCTGGTTCTGTAGTGTACGCTTCAAGTGTTCTGCCCGATTTAGGATCTGTCAGACGTGCAGCAATAGCCAATTCTCCTGGCTCTTTTTTGTTGATAACGAAGCAATGGTCATATCCTGATCCGTTCTTTATTTGTTCGTCATCAGCGTCAATGTCCTTGCCGATTGCTTTAGGAGTTCTGAAGTCAAATGGTGTGCCTTCTACTTTTAGTATCTCTCCAGTAGGAATGCTTGTCTCGTCGATAGGAATATAGAAGTCTGAGTTCATTTGCATTACTTGGTCGAGAATGTCTGGTGTAGGATTGCCTATGCCTTGAATTGCAAAGAAGGCATGATGTGTTAGGTTTATTATAGTTTTTTTGTTTGTAGTGGCAAAATAGTCAAGGATGAGTTCGTTGTCATCTGTCCATGTGAATTCTACAGAAATTTTCACTTCGCCTGAGAAACCTTCGTGTCCATATGGAAGAATGCAGTTGAGTGTCAGGTTCTGTTCTCCTGTCTGATAAGCGTCCCATACTTGTGCATGCAGGCCTGTTGGGCCTCCGTGAAGGTGATTGACTCCATTATTTACAGCGAGCTGGTATTCCTTGCCTCCAAGAGTGAATTTACCTTTTGCAATACGATTGCCGAAGCGACCGATAAGTGTGGAAAGGAATGGCTCTGGTGAGTTGATGACATCCTTAATGTTGTCATGGCCAAAAATGACATTCTCAACTTTTCCTTCCTTGTTAGGTACCATGATGGCAACGATTGCACCGCCATAATTAGTGATTGATACTTCGTATCCATTGCTGTTTACGAGTGTGTAAAGGCTTACTTTCTTTCCCTTTACCTCTGTCTGAAAGTCTTCAATCTTAAGACCACTCAGTTTGGGTTGTACTGTGCTCATGATTTATGTATGTTTTAAGTTGTATCTATTTAAGATTTCTATTGCAAATTAAATGAAAATATTCTTATCTGCCCAATAATAATTGGATAAATTGGAAGCCGAATGTGTTTTATTAGATTTTTTTTGCATTTAGGTTTGAATTTTGTCCAATGTGCGTCAATAAATCAGCAACGACGAAGCTGCTACCGCCTACATATATGAAATCATCCTCGTCTGAATCTTCTAATGCTTTATTGTATGCTTCGGCTACAGACCCGCATGACATTCCGTCCAATCCATGTTTAAATGCTAATTCCTTCATCTTTCCACATGGCATAGCCCTTTTTACAGATGCTTCGCAATAATAGTATGTGGCATTCTTCGGCAGCATGTTCAGCACGCCATCAATATCCTTATCATTGACCATGCCAAAGACTATTCTTTTATGGCAAGCAACCTCATTTAGTTGTTTTGTAATCCATTCAAAACCGCCAACGTTATGACCTGTATCACATACAACTTTTGGTCTTTCTTGTATTGTTTGCCAACGTCCCATCAAGCCTGTCATTTCACACACATTAGCAAACCCTTTGTGCACATCAGTGTCTTTAATGTCAAATCCCTGTTCTTTCAACAAATCGATTGCGTTGAGAATCGTGTTTGTGTTCTTTATTTGACAGAAGCCTCCTAATTCGCCATTTATCAAACCATAATTCGTTGTATTGTAAAGTATTCGGCCATTTTCTATAATCTGGTAGTTTATTATGTTATTTTTATCTTCTGCGAATAAAATAGGAGAATTGACCTCGTTGGCTTTTCTCTCAAACACATTTCTTGTTTCTTTTACAGATTCTCCGATTACAACAGGAATTCCTTTCTTTATTATTCCAGCTTTCTCGCTGGCTATTTTCTGCAATGTGTCGCCGAGGAATGCTGTGTGGTCAAAACTGATGTTTGTGATGACCGATACAACAGGGGTGATTATGTTTGTGCAGTCGAGTCGTCCACCAAGTCCAACTTCAACGACAGCAATGTCTACATTCTGTTCTTCGAAATATTTAAAAGCCATGGCTGTGGTAAGTTCGAAGAAAGAAGGATGGAGTGACTCGAAGAAATTCCGTTCTTTTTCGACAAAGTCAACAACAAACTCTTTGCTTATCATTTGTCCGTTCACGCGAATGCGTTCTCTGAAGTCCACAAGATGCGGTGATGTGAAAAGGCCTACTTTAAGTCCGCTCGCTTGGAGTATTGATGCTAATGTATGAGAGCATGAACCTTTGCCATTAGTTCCGGCTACGTGTACAGTCTTGTAATGTGTGTGTGGATGACAGAAGTGTTCGTCCAGTTTATGGGTGTTCGACAGCCCTTCTTTGTAAGCACCTGCTCCCACATTTTGGAAGAGAGGAGCGGAATTGAATAGGTAATTTACAGTTTCCTCGAATGTCATGTTGATAGTGTATTCTTCAAAAGTGTCATATCAGATTATTCCAGGCTCATTGCATTGTATAGCCCAAATATATCCTTATGCAAAGATACACCATTATTTTATAATGACAAAATCGCAACAGCAAAATTTGGTAGAACAGTAAATAATCTTTACCTTTGCCACATGTTAGGCGAAAATCCATTTTTCCCGTCATTTCCACATAACGAATATATATGTTTTCATCGAAGCCAAACGCCATATTTGTATTCAGCATTAAGCTCATGTTGTTCGCTGCATCATACATCATGTTAGCGTGCGATTCTTCGTCTGCCATCAGTGATAGCGTTGAATGCATTTACAACAATACGTACAACGATAAGTATAAGTCAATAAAGACAGCTAAAAGAAACCTTGAGGCATTTATAAATAATAATTCACAGCATTTGAATAAGGCAGAATCTGAACAGATGCGCATTGCTTTAGGTAGTGTGTATGCCATGGAGATGAGTTACGATTCTGCCAAAAACTGCTTTCTTGACGTGATAAATAACACTTCAAATGATTTGCACCGTTCAATGGCAGATGTTGAGATGATGTCGCTGTGCCTTGCCCTGTCCATGAATAAAGATTTTTATGATTATCGTGCAGATGCTATTGAACGATTCCATAATGTAGAAGAAGAATATGATAACATGACACAGGGTCAGAAGAGATTGTGGCAGTCTGTGAATGCTAAATATCATTTTGCGTCCCTCAATTATTTCAAACGCATGAGAATGGATGATGAAGTGAATGAGGAACTCTCTTGGATAGAGTCTAATATCAATATCATCTCAGCGGATACAATACTTTATTCTAATTATTTGCTTCTTAAATCAATAACCATTCTTGATTCAAGCTATACACCAGATCAGCTCACTCATTCGCTTAGGCAATTAGTGCACCTTCTATATATGAGTCATCAGAATGGCTTGGTCTATTTTGAGATTCTTGCTTCCAATGCGTTAGCTCAATATATGTCAGCTGGTGACGAACTCAAACCATCGCTTTCAGTCCTTATTACAGAATTGCTTGATAGCGATTCTGCGCACATTGACAATTCTTATGAAAGTGTTGCGTCTTTGCTTGCGAATCATGCTTTAGCTCTTTCTGACAAATATCATAATTGTTATTTTTCCAGCATTGTGCGGTGCACACTGTCTAACATTGCATTGCATCAAGACGAAAAGCAGGCAGCGCTTGCACATGCCTTATATGCTCTCGATCTCATCAATCATTATCATTCAGAACATGAAAAACACGAAACACATGAAATGCTGCTTCCTTATTCCGATTCTATAGAAAGTCTTTCTACAGAGATGATATTGATAAATGACCCAAATGTTGAAGCTGTGCCTGAATGGATGGCGTTTGTTAGAGAACAATTGAGCATTGTCTATGCAGCTATGGGCATGAGGCAAGAGTCTGCATATAACCGTAACATTTACTTCGATATTCTTGATGCAACACGTCAGGACCTGCGAGTTGAGCAAGAAAAAGATCATCTTACCGCTGAAGAATCAAAGCTGAATATATTGCTCGTGCTCTCGATTCTTGCAGCTGCGGCAGCTGTGTTTTTTTTCATATACTACAGGCGCAAGTTGCGAATAGCATATAATCGAGATATTCGAATGCTCCGAAGTATGCTTGAGATATGTGAAAGGATATCAGATGCTGTCATGAGCGATTCAGATAACGACATAGATGTTGACCATAAGCTTCGTCTTCTTGTTGCTGACGATGTGCGTTCCCTCTTCCCTGGTATAGGCGATTCTGATTGGGTTGATGTTGATTGCAAATGTCTTTCTTCTCTTGATGGAGAAATGTTGCATGTGCTGCAGATGTTCTACAGATGGATAATAAATAAATCACTTCAGACAGCGGCTCAGCATGATCGATTGCAGCAAATTGACGCAGAGACTTGTTCTTTTGAATTCAAATATAGAAAAAGCAAGCGTGATTATATACAACGTGCCACAACGGTGTCAATAGTGAACTCCATACCGACATTTCTTAATCGGGCTATGCATGAAGTATGTAAGCTCGATGATGATAAATCTATGAATCTGGCTGAGACGACACATCGTATCCAGTATCTTTCCGAACTTGTGGATAGTGTTAATGCTTATAATGATGTATTAGGGCATTGGATAAAGGTTCGTCAGGGAATGGTTTCTCTTAATATAGAAAATTTTGCGCTTCAGCCTCTTTTCGACATGGTGAATAGAAACAGACTTTCCTATGAGAACAAGGGATTGAATTTTTCAGTCGATTCAACGCCTCTTGCAGTAAGAGGTGATAAGTCAATGACTCTTTTCATGATAAACACCTTGCTTGACAATGCACGAAAATATACCCCATCAGGAGGGTCTGTGTCGTTGTCTGCCTCGGAAGTGGATGGTATGGTTTATCTTAAGGTGTCAGATACTGGATATGGACTCTCTTCTCATGATGTTGAAACAATCAACGGTAAGGCTGTGTACGATTCAGCAAATATTGGCATTGATAGCCAACATGCATCAGCAATAAACAAAAACAAAGGATATGGCTTCGGTTTGATGAACTGCAAAGCAGTAATTGAAAAGTTGCGCAAAACAAACAAAATGTTCTCTCTGTGCAAATTTGGAGTAAGCAGCGAGTTGGGAAAAGGAAGCGATTTCTTTTTCTCGCTTCCATCAAAGCCGCTTCGTTCTTTTCTTCTTATATTGAGTGTCTCTTTTGCCACTATTGTTCAGGCCACAGCTGGTCATCTTGAAAAAGCTTCTGCATTTGCTGACAGTGTCTACAACGCCAATGTCGATGGCGATTGCGCCAAAGCGGTAGTATATGCTGATTCTGCAATAAACCATCTTAATGAGTATCATAAAATGCTATACCCTGGCGACAATTCGATGATGGAGTTGCGCCAAGGTCGCATGTCTGAGCTCGATTGGTTTAAAAAAGAACAACCATTCGATTATGAGCTTATCGTGTCACTTCGCAACGAGGTGGCCATAGCATCGCTTTCCCTGCAAGATTATAAGTTGTACAAATATAATAATGAAGCATTCAATAGTCTTTACACATTAACCAGCACAAATCCTTCTCTTGAACTGTACTGCAAGTCAATCCAACAAGCAAACCGCAATAAAAAAACCATATTGTTTCTAATAGCTTCAATCATTATCGTTTGTTTGTTCTTTTTCATGCTTATGCATTATCGTCATCATTCGCTCTTTGTTTTTAACCTTCGTCAGCTCATGCACCTTGGCAGTGACGTTTTTGATACACCTGATGCGTTGATGATTAAGAATCTTCGCAAGGGACTGTCTGATATAGTGCCTGTGGAATCAATTTCTCTAATGGAGATTTCATCTTCCAATGATTCTGTGTCATGCCTTCTCTTTGATGGGAATGAGAATAAGCGCATGGTGCTTGAAAACATCATGCATTCAGCTTATTCGCAACGTTCAATGGTTAAAGACGTGTCAGGTAAAATATATGCTTTTCCGCTTATTTTTAAAAAAAGTGACAGGAATGTTGTTGTGGGGGTGCTTGGCCTGTGTCTTGAGACGGCTTCCATAACCGATGATGTTCAACTTATGTTTGGCATGATGGTTCAGACTGTGACAATATATACATATTTTTCCAATTATAAAAATAAAGAGATGCTGTCGCAAATAGAGATAAGAGAAGATGAGCGTCAGCGTGTTGAAATGGAACAGCGAAAGGTCTATATTCGCAATCAGATTGTAGATAATAGCCTTTCTGCTCTTAAACACGAGACTATGTATTTTCCGTCACGTCTCAAGCATATGATTGATACGACATTCAAAGATAATAATGGGACAGTATTGTCTTTTAATAATAATGCTTCACATGAAATGATTCATGAGATGCGTATTTTACTGTCATATTACAATGATGTGTATTCTTTGCTTTCATCTTGTGCAGCAGCTCAAGTAGAAAAGAGCCTGTTTCGTCGTTCTGTTATGACAGTCAAAGATATTGTCTGCATGTTTGAGAAGTCATTTGAGTGCCAAAGCAAGCAACGTGTGCGTTTGTCATTATGCCCAAATGGTGGCATGCCAGATTCTTCGGTCATTTGTGATAAGGATTTTCTTGGGCTCCTCATTGACAATATTGCAATTGTGTATTTCAACCATCATAAGTTATATGTGCATATGAAATCTGTATCGGAAATGAATCTTGCAAAACCAAGTCTTGATGTTTTTGAACAAGACGGATTCATTGGTTTCGCTATAAATGACATGTCTTATAATTATGAAGAGGAAGAATTAAGTAAGCTGTTCTTCATTGATGGCTTGCATTATGATCCAGTGACGGATACTATGATTGGTGCTGAATATATGATATGCCGTCAGATCATTCGCGAACATGACGAGCATTCGCCTCGTCGTGGCTGTAGAATTTATGTGAAGAATAATGATGACGGCGGTTCTCAATTTGTGTTCACGCTTCCAGTAGCAAATTGAATCATTAAAGGTTGGAAAAAGGAGATAAAGTTAATAAATAGATTAGTAATAAATATCATAAAAAACAAGATGAAAAAATTTAAAGTAATAATTGTAGAAGATGTAGCTCTTGAGATGAGAGGCACAATGGAAATTTTCCGTTCTGAGATACCAGAAGCAGAGATTGTTGGAACTGCTATGAATGAAACAGAATTGTGGAAACAGCTAAGAGATAATCAACCAGACATGGTCCTGCTTGACCTTGGCTTGGGTGGATCTACCACTGTTGGCGTAGACGTGTGTCAGCAGTTGCGTCGTCGATATCCTGATGTTCATGTGCTAATCTTCACTGGTGAACTTCTTAATGAAAGACTATGGGTAGATGCGCTTGATGCTGGTGCTGATGGCATCATTTTGAAAAGTGGAGAACTGTTGACCAGGGGCGATGTGCAGAGTGTGCTTGATGGTAAACGAATGGTCTTTAACCAACCAATCCTGAAGAAGATTCTCCAACGTTTTCGCCAATCTGTACTTTCAGAAGCTATGAGGCAGGAATCAATACTTGACTATGATATTGATGAATATGATGAGCGTTTTCTTCGCCATCTTGCCCTTGGATACACAAAGGAACAAATATCAGCCCTTCGAGGAATGCCTTTTGGCGTTAAGTCTATTGAGAAAAGGCAGAATGATCTTGTCAAGCGTCTCTTCGGTGAAGATCAAACAGGTGTAAATGCCACTCGTTTGGTCACTCGTGCATTTGAGTTGCGCATCCTCGATGTCGATAATCTTGAGCCTGATGAAGATTAAGAATAATGTTTGTGAGCCACTTTAATGATGTACGTTATGATAAGAGAATCATTAAAAACTCGTTTTCTTCATACTTATGCGATGGTTATGCTATTCATGCATGCCATGTTGCTTTTTGCCTCTTGGGCTGCAAGCATTTATGTTGATGATATAAAACCATTGCTTGACCCTCGAGGCATGCGTTGGATGTGCAGCAGCATTGAACAGAATTTTGTTTCGGCGCCTGTAGCTCCTGCTTTAATGGTTTTAATGGCTTTCAGTGTATTGTACCAATCAGGAATGTTCAGCATTTTTAAAGATAGTATGTCTCTTAAAAAACGCTGGGCCTTGCACGTTACCATTGTCGTCGCAATCTGCATTATGGTGATTTTCTCTTTGCTACTTTTCATGCCTAATGCTATCTTATTGAGCGCTTTCGGCACTATCAGCCATTCTGCTTTTACTAAGGGACTGTTTGGTTTGGCTGTGATGTATGTAATTGTGGTCAGTGCTGTTTATGGATATACCTCTGGTCGAATAAGCTGTATGTCAGATGTGGTAGAATCATGTGCAAGTATATTTTCTTCTGTCGGTTCGTATATAGTTGTGCTTTTTGTTGTCAGCCAATTTGTTGGAGCTTTACATTACACTTCATTACTTCATGCAATGGGCGACGATGGCAAATGGATGGATATTTTGTCAAATGCTCTTTATTACATGCCTTTGGCTGTTTATTTTCTTTTAGCGCATACATCTCTTATTCCGCATTCTTCACATAGTGGCGACTGACTTTTGCATACGTATCTTCCATGCAAAATTAGCCAATGATGGGCGATAGTCAGCATTTCCGCAGGTATATGTTTTGTCAGGTATTGTTCTACAGCTAATGGAGTGGTGCATTTCAAAGGAACGAGGCCTATACGACGGCTTACACGAAACACGTGTGTGTCTACAGGCATGCATCCCTTTCCAAATGCCACGCTTAGAACGACGTTCGCGGTTTTTCGTCCAACGCCTGGCAATGCTGTCAATTCTTCAAATGTCTTTGGAACATCACCGCCATGACGTTCAACTAAAACTTTTGCCATGCCGATTAAATGTTCAGTTTTACTGTTGGGATAACTGACCGACTTCACAAGATTGTAGATGCTTGTTGTGTCTGCCTCAGCCATTTCGTGCGCATTAGGATACGAGTTGAACAACGCTGGAGTTACTGAATTTACTCTTTTGTCAGTGCATTGGGCTGATAAGATGACAGCGCATAATAATTCAAACGTGTTGTTGTAATGTAATTCTGTCGAAGCATCAGGCATGGCTTCGCTGAAATACTCAATAAATTTCAAGTATCGTTCTTTGGTGGTCATTTTGGGTTTATATTTAGACATTGTTTTAAACAACATGGCGGCTATCTCTCGACAACCGCCATGCATTAATCATATTAAAATTTTCTTAGTTAGTGCCTGAAATTTTCATCACGCTTGATGCGACATGCACTTAACCAAGTCAATCAAAAAATAGTATAGAAATATCTATTATTTTTATACCAGGATGGTATAGGATTGTTTAAACCTCTCGGCTTATGCATCCATACAAAAATAATATGTATTCTAAGAAATATTATCTGAGATCCTCCGCTCTTTTAAAAAGAGTAGGGAATTGTATTTTTATGCATTAGCCTCTGCAGCAATAGCTTCAATCGAAACAGTGCTGCGGTTAAGACGACCACGCTTGAATACTACTACGCCATCAATGAGAGCATAGAGTGTGTCATCCTTGCCAATACCTACATTCTTGCCAGGGTAGTGCTTTGTGCCACGCTGGCGAACAATAATGTTACCAGCTTTAACTACCTCACCTCCGAAGTGCTTAAGTCCGAGTCTTTTTGAGTGTGACTCACGGCCGTTCTTTGAACTACCTACACCTTTTTTATGTGCCATTTTAAATTACTTCAAATTGAATTTTGTTAAAGAATAATTTTTTTGTCTCTGCTGCTTGTTATGCAACAATTGACTTAACGAGAACTTGTGTGAACTGCTCACGATGTCCTCTCAGCTTGCGGTATCCTTTACGACGACGTTTGTGGAACACGAGAACTTTGTCACCCTTAATAAGTGGAACAAGAACCTCAAGAACGACTTTCGCTCCTTCAACTGTTGGAGTACCGATCTTAATTTCACCATTGTTGTCTACCAACAATACTTTCTCAATCTCAACAGTAGCATTTGTTTCCACGTTCTGCATGTGGTGGATGTAGAGTTTCTTGCCTTCCTCTACCTTGAACTGCTGACCCTGAATTTCTGCAATTACGTACATTTTTATTTTATAATTTTAGGGTTGAATCGGCAGGCGTGGCACATTGTGCGCCATCTTTATTGAGCCTGTTCGACATAAATCAAGTGCAAAGTTATGTATTTTCTCTGATTCGGCAAAACATTTCGCCCGGTTTTTTTGAAATATTCTCACTATTGCTGTTGTTTTATGTAGTTTTATCATGATGCGTGTCGCAGAAAACAATTTGTCGAAGTTTGTCTGAATGGTTGTCAAATGAAGCCACTCTCATTTTGTTAAATCTTTATTATGCAGGTTTTGTTAGGGATTATGGCTTGTCAAAAGAGGCCAGATGCGTCAAGCCTCAAATTCTTTTGCGGATGGACATTGGTTTTTATATAGCCCAAAAATAAGTTTTGTTATAATTTGAAGCAAGAGGCTTCTTGTAAAGGAATAGTGTGTGCTTGTTTTGTGATCATATCCTTCGTCTTGACTTCCAGCTGAGTTGAGCGTCACATTTTGATGAGCCATCGATTAGTACAGCAAAGCCTGCCATGGTGGAAACCCATGCGTGCCATTGTGTACTTAAACGCACCCATGTGACTAAAAATACATGGATTTATTGTGCTTTAGCCTCCAAATGTCATTATAACCTTTTGTTGTGAGATTATTTTTTTGTAACTTTGCATCGTTTTACGTTTATGGACAATCAGTTGCATCGTGATTATTTTGTTGTGATGCTTGTAGCTGTCGCATGTGAGCGTATTGGTCTCCTTTTTGTGATGCTTCTTGATGATTGATTGTCTTGTCGCGTGATGTAAGCTATGCGTGATGAAGATACGCATCATATGATTTTGAATTATAATATTAAAAACATACAACCATGAATATTTCATACAAATGGCTCAAGGAGTACGTCGACTTTGACATGTCGGCGGAGGAAGTGGGCAAGGCGCTCACAAGTATCGGCCTTGAAGTAGAAGCTGTGGAGGAAGTGCAGTCGATAAAAGGAGGATTGCAGGGTCTTGTAGTCGGTCAAGTGCTGACGTGCGAGCCTCATCCAAATAGTGATCATATGCATGTCACCACAGTGGATGAAGGCAATGGGCTAATTCAGCAGATAGTTTGCGGAGCACCGAATGTTGCCGCAGGGCAGAAGGTCATTGTGGCGCAGCTTGGATGCGTCCTTTATGACGGCGACAAGAGTTTTACAATAAAAAAGAGCAAGCTTCGCGGCATCGAGTCGAACGGCATGATATGCGCAGAAGATGAGATAGGCGTTGGCTCAAGTCACGATGGAATAATTGTGTTGCCTGATGATGTTGCTGTCGGAACCCCCGCTGCTGAATATTATGGCCTTGAAAGCGATTATGTGATAGAGGTTGATATCACGCCAAACCATTCAGATGCATGTTCACATTGGGGAGTTGCGCGAGATTTCTATGCATATCTTAAACAAAATGGCCATGAGACATCATTGCATCGCCCTTCAGACAGCGCATTCAGTGTGAAGAGCAACGATTTGAAAATTGATGTGGAAGTGTTGGCCGGCGAGGCATGTCCACGATACTGTGCGGTGTCAGTCAAAAATTGTGAAGTTAAAGAGAGCCCAAAATGGTTGAAAGACCGTTTGACAACCATCGGTTTGCGACCTATCAATAATATCGTCGATATAACCAATTATATCATGATGGCTTATGGACAGCCGCTTCATTGTTTTGATGCAGACATGATTAAGGGTGGAAAAGTTGTGGTAAGGACAATGCCAGAAGGCACACCCTTCGTCACTCTCGACGGTGAGGAACATAAGCTTAGTGAGCGCGACTTGGCTATATGCAACGCCGAGGACCCTATGTGCATAGCCGGCGTTTTCGGTGGAAAGGGAAGCGGCACATATGAGACGACCAAGAATGTTCTTTTTGAAAGTGCATATTTTAATCCGACATGGATTCGCAAGAGCGCTCGCAGGCATGGTCTGCAGACAGACGCAAGTTTCCGTTTTGAGCGAGGCATTGACCCTGCAGGCCAAATTTATGCTATAAAGCAAGCGGCAATTATGGCTCAAGAGTTGGCTGGCGGAGAAGTTAGCATGGAAATTGTAGATGTCCAGAACGACAATCTTCCTAAAGACGCTGTGATTGATGTTGATTACGACTATGTCAATGAACTTGTTGGAAAAGTGCTCCCCATTGAGACAATCCAGAGCATACTTGTCAATCTTGGTTTTGAGGTGCTTTCAAGCTCAGAGCATGGCATGCAGGTCAAGGCTCCAGCATTCCGCGTTGATGTGAAGCATCCTTGTGATGTGGTTGAAGAAGTGCTTCGTGTATATGGATATAATAATGTGGAGATTCCTCTTCAAGTCCGTTCTTCTCTTACCACCAAAGGCGAACTTGACAAGAACAACAAGTTGCAGAATCTTATAGCAGAGCAGCTTGTAGGTTGTGGCTTTAATGAAATACTCAATAATTCACTTTCTAAAGTGTCGTATTACGAGAATGGCGAGACTTTCAAGGCTGAAAACAGCGTGAAGCTTCTGAATCCACTCAGCCAAGATCTTGGTGTGATGCGACAGACGCTTCTATTTGGAGGTCTTGAATGTATCAGCAGGAACACAAATAGACGCATGCCAGACCTCAAGTTCTTCGAATATGGCAATTGTTACCGTTACACGCCTGAGAAGAACCAGCCAAAGGTTGATGAGAATGGTGACGCCCTTAAGGCAAGTGCAGATTCGTCAAAAAAGATACTTGCTGCATACAGCGAAGATTATCATCTTGGTCTTTGGCAGACAGGCAAGCGTGTAAACGGCAATTGGGCACATCCAGATGAAGAAAGCACAGTGTATGAGATGAAGGCTTATGTCCTCAATATACTGAAGCGCCTTGGTGTTCCATTTGGTGCTCTTGTCTTTGGCGAAGAGAAAAATGATGTGTTCTCCATCGCTACCACAATCAGCCAGCGCGGAGGCAAAATCATCGCTGAATATGGCATAGTGACCAAGAGAGTCGCAAAGATGTTCGATGTTGATGTTCCTGTTTTCTACGCTGACATCAATTGGACAAACCTTATGACGTTGGTGAAAAAGGTTAATGTTTCTTACTATGACTTAAGCAAGTACCCTGCAGTTAGCCGCGATCTTGCGTTGCTTGTTGATGAACATGTCCAGTTTGCACAAATTGAAGCAGCTGCTTACCAATCGGAGAAGAAGCTCCTTAAAGAAGTGCGTCTCTTCGATGTTTATGAAGGCAAGAATGTAGAGAATGGCAAAAAGTCATATGCGGTTAATTTTATTCTGCAGAGTGAAGACAAGACGCTCAACGACAAGGCTATTGAAGCTATCATGAGTAAAATTGAGCGTAATGTGTGCCAAAGCACAGGTGCTGTTGTTAGAGGCAAATGAACATAAGGATAGCAGAAACAGCTTTTCACGTTTTCTACTCGTAATAAGATTCTTACAGTGATGAAGAAAAAACAGGTGTATACATATTTGTACTATTTCCTGCTGGTCATGTGGATTGTTCAGGTCGTAGTAGGAGGTTTCAACATTCATATAGTGTTTCCTTCCATATGTTTGCTTATCTGTTATTTTCTGATGAAAAAATCTGAATGAACAGGCTGGCAAGCATTGGTGAGCGCTGCTCTTCTGCTATCTCGTATAGATTGACTTTAAAATATAAATAAATACTTAATTAAAAAAGAAAAAAATTATGGGACGCGCATTTGAATTCCGTAAAGCAAGAAAACTCAAGAGGTGGGGAAATATGGCCAAGACATTCACACGCCTTGGCAAACAGATTGCCATTGCTGTGGCAGAAGGTGGACCAGATCCTGACAACAACGCTCATCTTCGTGCTGTGATAGCTACATGCCGCCATGAAAACATGCCAAAAGACAATATTGACCGCGCAATTAAGAATGCGATAGGCAAGGATAAGTCTGCTTGGAAAAGTGTTACATATGAAGGATATGGCCCTCATGGGGTGGCTGTTTTTGTCGACACTCTTACTGATAATACAACACGTACTGTAGCTGATGTCCGTTCTGTCTTTAACAAATTCAACGGCAACATGGGCACAACAGGATCTCTTTCGTTCCTTTTTGACCATTTCTCCACATTCACTTTCAAGAAGAAAGATGATGTTGATATGGATGATTTCATTCTTGAAGCTATTGAATTGGGCGTCAATGATGAATATGATGAGGAATACGATGAAGACAAAGATGAAACGACCATCACTATATATGGTGATCCAAAGTCTTTCGCTCAAATTCAGAAGTATCTTGAGGACAACGGTTTTGAAATCACCAATGCTGAATTCACATATGTGCCCAATGACCTTAAGGAAGTTTCAGACGAACAGCGTGAGACAATCGACAAGATGGTGGAGCGTCTTGAGGAGTTTGATGATGTTCAGAATGTTTACACCAACATGAAATAATAATCATTAGTATGTGTTCATGACATTTCATGTCACGTGCTCTATTCTGCCGCAGGTGTCCTTCTGCTTTTTGGTGTTTGGCCATGAAGGCCAGATGCTAATAGCCGGAAGTGACATATGCGCAGAAAAGAACGCTTTAAGCAAGAGAGCGTGATATGAGATTTGAAACAGTTTTTTTCACACTTACATATAATCCCTATAGCATATGAAGACAGTGTATCAGACCAAGGGCACATGTTCGAAGGCCATCGTTGTCGACGTGGATGATTCTGGCATAATCAATGAAGTGGAATTCGCAGGTGGATGTCCTGGAAATACCATGGGCATATCTCAGTTGGTCAAAGGCATGAAGGCAACAGATGTGATAGCGCGCTTTGAGGGCATAAGATGTGGTGTCAAGTCTACCAGTTGTCCTGACCAACTGGCTGCTGCGCTCAAAGAGAATATAACCAAGTGAATTTGTGTCTTGAAAGCTTTGTGTCATATTTTCATGATAATCTCAGGCAATCATAATCGTTTCATGTTTCCATAACTTTATTTTACCATGCACAAACCCACATATAAAAATATGTACGCGCGTAGACTTGTGTTGAGTGTCTCTGTGTTTGCTTTTGTTGCAATCCTCATTTCATGTGGAAGGGAAACTAAAACTGAGTTTTTCAAGCGTTTTTCTAAACAGTACAGCGATAACAACTGTCCGTCTCGTTATGCCGATGGCATCACAACGCTTGACAGTATTGTTTTTGTGGACGATGGCGATAAAGGCGTTCAACTTGTTTGTTTTTCAGTAAATGTTGATTCGCTCGAACGCCAAAGAATGATAGAAAAGAAAGAGGAAATAATGGAATTGAATCTTAGCATGTTGCGCAATTCTGTTGTTTTCGCAAAACAAAAAGAAGAAGGTGTGCGCTTCAAGTACGTCTATTATGATTCTTCACGAAAAGATAAAATCATAGAGTGTGAATACACGGCAAAAGATTACCAATAAAATAGTCCTTCCCTTTATACAACACTGTTAGCATGTTCTTTGCTGCTTATTCGTGTCTCTTTCTTTAGTTTGATGTGACAAAACATGTCTTTTTTGTAGATTTATTTACTACATTTGTGGGAAATAGTTTGCTTTTCTTTGCTAATACTGAAAAAAAATGTAACTTTGCATAGGTTTTAGAAAGAGAAAGGCCCCCAAAGTGTACTTTAGGGACATTAGTTAAACATTTAAAGGTAAGAAAGATTATGTTACAGGAAAAAGCAGGCAACATTGCAGGCATCATTTGGAGTGCACTGTCAGAGTCGGAAACAGCGCTTACATTCAAGCAAATTAAGAAAGCTACAAAGCTGGTAGAAAAGGATTTCAACCTTGGTCTCGGCTGGCTTCTACGTGAGGACAAGATTGCCGCTGTTGAGACAGGTGATGATAAAGACCCATTCGTTTACTCACTCAAGTAAATTGAGTTTTATTATAATAAAATGCGTTGCTCTTTTTGAGTAACGCATTTTTTTTTGTAACTTTGTGGCCAAAATACCAGAAGATGAAAAATATCAGAAACTTTTGTATCATAGCTCATATAGACCACGGCAAGTCGACACTTGCAGACAGACTGCTTGAGAAAACAAACACTATTAAGATAACTCAGGGGCAGATGCTTGATGATATGGATCTCGAGCAAGAACGAGGCATCACTATAAAAAGCCATGCCATACAGATGGAGCATCGTTATGACGGTGACAATTCTGAGTATAAAGGCCAAAACTATGTTTTGAATCTTATTGACACCCCTGGACATGTCGATTTTTCTTATGAGGTGAGCAGGTCGATAGCAGCTTGTGAAGGAGCCTTGCTTGTAGTAGATGCCACACAAGGAGTGCAAGCACAGACCATCTCAAATCTTTATATGGCTATTGATCATGATTTGGAAATCATCCCTGTCATAAATAAGATAGACATGCCAAGCGCAATGCCTGAAGAGGTTGCTGATGAGATAGTGGACCTTATTGGTTGCGACCGCAATGACATCATCTATGCAAGTGGAAAGACTGGTGAGGGTGTTGCAGATATTCTTAATGCTGTTGTCGAGCGTGTGCCTTGCCCTGTCGGCGATGAGGATGCTCCTTTGCAGGCTCTCATATTTGATTCGGTCTTCAATTCTTATCGCGGTGTCATTGCTTATTTCAAGATAATAAACGGAGTGATGCGTCCTGGAGGGAAGGTACGTTTCATAAACACAAAGAAAGAGTATCTCGCTGAAGAAATAGGCACTCTTAAGATGGATATGGTGCCAAAGAAAGAACTGCGGACAGGTGATGTTGGATACATCGTCACAGGCATCAAGAATGCCACAGAAGTTAAGGTTGGTGACACCATTACCGCTGTTGACAATCCATCGCTCGAAGCTATCAAGGGATTCCAAGAAGTCAAGCCGATGGTCTTTGCCGGCATTTATCCTATCGAGACAGAGGATTACGAAAACTTGCGCACTTCGTTGGAAAAGCTGCAGCTTAACGATGCTTCGCTCACATTCATGCATGAGAGCTCTGCAGCGCTCGGTTTTGGATTCCGATGCGGTTTCCTTGGTTTGCTTCATATGGAGATAGTCCAAGAGCGTCTTGATAGGGAGTTTAACATGGATGTGATAACAACAGTCCCGAATGTTAGTTATTTGGTCTACGACAAGCACGGAGACGTGCAAGAAGTTCACAATCCGAGCGGCATGCCCGATCCCACACTTATAGACCATGTCGAAGAACCGTACATTCGTGCCACTGTCATCACCACAGCGAATTTCATTGGCCCCATCATGACACTTTGTCTAAGCAAACGTGCAGAACTGGTTAAGCAAGATTTCATTGCGGGCAATCGTGTTGAGATAGAATTCCTTATGCCGCTTGGCGAGATAGTCATAGATTTTTATGATAAACTAAAGAGCGTGAGTAGAGGCTATGCGTCATTTGATTATCATCCAGCAGGATTCAGAGAAAGCAAACTTATCAAACTTGACATTCTCCTTAATGGAGAGTCGGTCGATGCTCTTTCTACGCTCACCCATGTTGACAATGCTGTCACTTTGGGACGCAGAATGTGCGAACGCTTGAAGGACCTTCTCCCTCGCCAGCAGTTTGACATTGCCATCCAAGCAGCGATAGGAGGTAAAATCGTGGCAAGAGAGACGGTGAAGCAAGTTCGAAAAGACGTGTTGGCAAAATGTTATGGAGGCGACGTGTCGCGTAAGCGCAAATTGCTCGAGAAACAGAAAAAAGGAAAAAAGCGCATGAAGCAGATAGGCAATGTTAGTGTTCCGCAAAAAGCATTCCTTGCCGTGTTGAAATTGGATGGTGATTGATGAACCAAATAAATGTGTTTTTTATACGAAACACATGCTATCGAGACGAATTTTTTAATGATAATATGTTTTATAGCATAGAAAATTTGTTTGATTCAAATATTTGTCTTATCTTTGCATCAGTTTTTCAGAAACTAAAGGTAAGATAGTATGAAGAAATTACTAGTATTAGTGCTGATGACTGTCTCTGTGCTGGCCTTGGCGAAGACCGTGCCTGGGATGGAACGTCACAAGAAATGGAATCCCGTCATCCAAGCCATAGCTATGGTGGAAAGTGAGGGAAATCCAAAGAGAGTATCTAGGAATGGTCTCTACGTCGGTTATCTGCAGATTTCCGAGATTCTGGTGCGTGAGTGTAATCGTATAGCAGGATATAAGAAATACACCTACGCCGACCGTTATGACAAGCAGAAGAGCATTGACATGTTCATCGATTATCAGGAGCATCATAATCCTGAGGGTGACATGGAGAAAGCCATCAGGTTGTGGAATTCTGGTGACAAAAATTGCATGAAGCGCAAAGCCCGTACTGAAGGATATTACAAGAGAGTGATGTCACAGTTCGCTTCATTAGCCTCTCTGCGTTGACGCTGAAAAGATTTTATCTTTCATACAAACGAGGATGATTCTGTTGAACCATCCTCGTTTTTTTTTGTATGGTCCATATTAGTCATAAATCTTATGTTGTCTTTTGTTCGTCAAAAAAAGAGGTAAGGATACTTGCCCAAGTATCCTAAGATACTTTTTCAAGGGTGCTGCATGCTCGAAAAACAGAATCAAGAATTCAGACTTTAAACCAAATCGGTCATTAGATTTCAGATCTTGTTAGTGTTTGTTTCGAGCAGGTTGCGACATCCAGTGTTGAAGGCATAGCGGGCTATGTCGAAACGCAAATGGAAGCAAGATGCCGAAAAAAACGCTGACAAGAGTTGAAAAGAAGCAATAATGTCCTGATAATTTCCCTGTTTCGGTCTAATGACCGATTTGGGTTCAAGCGTCTTGCAATCATTTTCATGTCTGAGCTTTCTGCATTTAATGGCCTTAAATTTGAATGATACTTAAACAAAAGGCTTCGGTCCGCATTAAAAAAATCTCCTTTTCTTTGCCAATTTCACAGATAATCGTAACTTTGCAAGTGTTTATGACATATTTCTCTATTGCATGAAATGCATAATTAGGAGAGAAGCATAATTTAAAGTAATAATCATCATGGACGACTATCATTCGTGTAGCACAATCATCCTGGGATAAGAACCACCTCTCACGTGGAGCTGAATGGGTCTTTGCCCCGTATATTGTTAAGCAGGCCTTGTGGCCGGCTGCTACTGTTAAATCAAAGATTTCATTCAACGCCAATGCGAACATTCTGGAATTTTAAAGCTGGCATCAAGCATATTGATGCTTGGGAGCCAAATAGCTGGGTGCAGGTGACATGCCCGGAAGATGACGATAGGGAGTTTCTTGAGAAGGAACTCGGTATGCCTGATTATTTTATGGACGACGTGTCCGATGCTGATGAGCGCGCACGTTATGATTTGGACGAAGGATGGCTTATGATCATCCTCCGCATTCCGCACCTCAAGAGTGTTTCATCACGTAGTCCTTACACCACCATTCCTTTGGGTATAGTGATAAAGGGGGACAAGGTTGTCACCATATGCAATCAAGAGACACGCATGATGCTGGATTTCATCAATCATCAGATGCGCAGGGGCGAAGGATTCACGGATGCTTCCGATCTTGTGTTCCGCCTATTCTTGAGCGCATCAGTATGGTATCTTAAATATTTGAAGCAGGTTAACAACATAATCGAAAAAGCTAAGCGCGACCTTGACAAACATATAGATAATAAAGACCTGGTCAATCTGTCGCGCTTGCAAGACTCGCTTACATATTTTGGAACATCAATTAGGGGCAACGAGTCGCTTCTGAGCAAACTGAAGTTCAGGCTGCCAGTAGATGAGCTTGATGCCGAATTGATAGAAGACGTCAATATCGAGATGAATCAGGCGCGAGAAACCACCGCCATCTACATCAACATTCTTGATTCCACCATGGACACGTATGCAAACATCATCAATAACAATATGAATAATGTGATGCGTCTTCTTACATCGCTCAACATGATCATTCTTTTCCCAACTTTTATCACAAGCATGTTTGGCATGAACTTGATCAATGGCATGGAAGGATGGTCAATGGGATTCCCTATAGCCATTATTGCGTGCATCGTCTGTACCGCCATATCGCTTTGGTGGTTCAAAAGAAAAAATTGGCTGTGACGTCATGCAATACACCAGTCTACGTGTTGCGTGCTGGAAAGACATAAAAAGGACATTATTGCAATCTGACAGCGCTTTTTTGACCTAAAACATAGTAAATAGTGATAAATTTACTATTGCTGACTATTTTTATCAAACAAATTGCAATTTCTTTGGCGAAATTGTTGTAAATTTGTAAGTAGAAATTCTAAATATAAAAAATGAAAGCATTTTAATCATTGAATACTATATTATAAAAAAATAATATCAAAATGAAAAAGTATAATTTCAATGCTGGACCTTCTATCCTTCCACGAGAGGTGATAGAACAAACCGCTCAAGCATGTCTTGATTTCAATGGATCTGGACTCTCGCTTATGGAGATCAGTCACCGAGCAAAAGACTTCCAACCTGTAGTTGACGAAGCTGTTGCGTTGTTCAAGGAACTTCTTAACATACCAGAAGGATATTCTGTGCTTTTCCTTGGTGGAGGTGCAAGTCTTGAGTTCTGCATGGTGCCATACAACTTCCTTGAGAAGAAAGCTGCATATCTCAACACAGGCGTGTGGGCCACAAAGGCTGAGAAAGAGGCAAAGGCGTTTGGCGAAGTTGTTGAGGTTGCGTCTTCTGCAGACAAAAACTTCACATATGTGCCACGTGATTTTGAGATTCCTGCAGATGCCGACTATCTTCACATCACTACTAACAACACAATCTATGGCACAGAATTGCGCGAGGATATAGATTCACCTATTCCTGTCATTGCAGACATGTCGTCTGATATCTTCAGCCGTCCTATCGATGTGAGCAAATATACCCTTATTTATGGTGGAGCACAGAAAAACCTTGCCATGGCAGGACTTACCTTTGTCATTGTAAAAGACGATGCTCTGGGCAAGGTGTCACGTCACATACCAACAATGCTCGACTACCGCACTCATGTGAAGAAGGGCTCAATGTTCAACACACCTCCTGTTGTGCCTATCTATTCTGCATTGATGAACCTCCGCTACATGAAAGCTCATGGTGGAGTGGCTGCAATGGAGAAACTGGCCCACGAGCGCGCAGACCTCCTCTATGCAGAGATTGACCGCAACAAGCTATTTGTGGGCACCGCTGAGAAAGACAGCCGTTCGCTCATGAATATCACTTTCGTGCTGAAGGATGAGTATAAGGACCTTCAGGATGAATTCTTGAAGTTTGCCACAAGCAAAGGCATGGTAGGCGTAAAGGGCCATCGTGATGTTGGAGGTTTCCGTGCTTCGTGCTATAATGCAATGTCTGTAGAAGGCGTCAAGGCTCTCATCAAGTGCATGCAGGAATTTGAAGCAATGCATTGATTCAGCGTGCATTATTCGCAGACATAAGTTTGTGTAGTCACAAAAACACGTATATATTATTTAAACGGATTATCTAATATAAAATTGAAATCTTATAATGCAGTCAAGTCACTGTCCTTCGTTCTCTTGAAGGACAGTGGCTCGCTTTAAAAGCATTGCTGAAGCATCTGCTATTATAATGATTCAACAAACACATATTTTATCATGGCAAAAGTTTTAATAGCTACAGAGAAGCCATTCGCTGCCCCAGCTGTCGCTGGCATAAAAGAAATTATTGAAGGTGCAGGATTTGAGCTTGCTCTTCTTGAGAAATATACAGAAAAGGCTCAATTGCTTAAAGCTGTTTCAGACGTTGACGCAATCATTATCCGTTCCGACAAGATTGACGCAGAGGTGCTTGATGCAGCCAAATCTTTGAAGATCGTTGTGCGCGCAGGCGCCGGATATGACAATGTTGACCTTGAAGCCGCCACAGCTCACAATGTTGTTGTGATGAACACACCAGGTCAGAACGCTAATGCTGTTGCCGAACTTGTGCTCGGTCTCCTTGTCTTTACTGTAAGGAATTTTTACAATGGCAAAGCCGGCTCAGAGTTGAAGGGCAAGAAACTCGGCATTCTCGCTTTTGGCAATGTCGGACGCAATGTGGCTCGCATAGCAAAGGGATTCGGAATGGAAGTTGCTGCTTATGATGCATATTGCCCTGCAGAGGTTATCACAGCAGCTGGTGTAGAGGCTGCAGCTTCACAAGCACAGCTTTTCAAGGATTGTGACATTGTGTCTCTCCACATCCCAGCTACTGCCGAAACTAAGCAGAGCATAAACAAAGCTCTTGTCAGCACAATGAAGAAAGGCGCAATACTCATAAATACTGCTCGCAAAGAAGTGATCAACGAGCCAGAACTATTAGAATTGTTGGCAGAGCGCACCGACCTTAAGTACATTACTGACATCAAACCAGATGCCGACGCCGAATTTGCAAAGTTTGAGGGACGTTATTTCTCCACACCTAAGAAGATGGGCGCTCAGACTGCCGAAGCTAACACTAACGCAGGCATTGCTGCAGCCAACCAGATTGTAGGTTTCATAAAGGAGGGTATCACAAAGTTCCAAGTCAACAAATAATAATCGGGAATCCGTTTATAATCGGGAATCCGTAAATAATCGGGAATCTGTAAAAATTACTAATCATAACTTATGGCTATCGTAAAACCATTCAAGGGCTTACGTCCTCCAAAAGAGTTTGTAGAGCAAGTGGAAAGTCGTCCTTACGATGTGCTCGACTCAGAAGAGGCAAGGGCAGAGGCAGGCGATAATGAGAAATCGCTCTATCACATCATTAAGCCTGAAATCAATTTCGAGCCAGGCACAAGCGAGTATGACCCGCGAGTGTATGCATCTGCTTCAGAGCAATTTGCTAAATTCCAGAAAAATGGATGGCTTGTTCAGGACACAAAAGAGCAATATTATATTTATGCCCAGACATCATGTCTTCCAGCAAACGGAGGCAAGGAAAAGACACAATACGGCATTGTGGTAGGAGCATATAGCGGCGACTATCAGACAGGTGTGATCAAAAAGCACGAACTCACTCGTGCTGACAAAGAAGAGGACCGCATGAAACATGTTAGAGTTAATGACGCTAACATAGAGCCTGTGTTTTTTGCCTATCCTGACGATGATGTTTTGTCGGGCATCATAGAGAAGTATGCTCATACTGCACCAGAGTACGATTTCGTTGCCCCGATAGATGGTTTTGGCCACAAGCTATGGGTAGTAAGTGATGATGACGACATTAAGATTATTACAGAACGTTTTGCGTCTATGCCAAGCCTCTATATAGCCGACGGGCATCACCGCAGCGCTGCTGCTGCGCTTGTCGGGGCAGAAAAGGCAAAGCAGAATCCCAATCACACAGGAAAGGAAGAGTATAATTATTTCATGGCTGTCTGTTTCCCAGCCAGCCAATTGACAATACTCGATTACAACCGTGTTGTGAAAGATCTCAACGGATTGACGTCAAACGAATTTCTGAAGGCCTTGGAGAAGAATTTTGTAGTTGAGAAGAAGTCTGCTTCAGAATACAGGCCAGCCCAATTGCATGAATTCTCTCTCTATCTCGATGGCTGCTGGTATTCTCTGAAGGCAAAGCCTGGCACATATGACGACAATGATCCTATTGGCGTGCTTGACGTCAGCATCTCGTCTAAGCTTATACTTGACGAAATCCTCGGCATCAAAGATTTGCGCAGAGACAAGCGCATCGATTTTGTTGGCGGTCTACGTGGCCTTGGCGAACTCAAGCGTCGTGTCGACAGCGGTGAGATGAAGATGGCTCTTGCCCTTTATCCCGTCACCATGCGCCAAATCATGGACATTGCCGACTCTGGCAAAATAATGCCGCCTAAGGCTACATGGTTTGAGCCTAAGCTCCGCAGCGGCCTTATAATCCACAAACTGAGCTGATCCTTTGAGAGATTGAAGGCAATTTCTAATCACGTGATATTTTAATGGATTCATACAAGACTATTAAACAGATATCTGAAGGCACATATAGCGAGAAACGTAGCAAGTTTCTCGCTTTTGCTATTCCTGTCACAAGTGTTGAAGATGTTAAGACGACAGTAGCAGAATATCAGAAGCGATTTTATGATGCTCGCCATGTTTGCTATGCCTACATGCTTGGTGCAGAACGCGAGGTGTTCAGGGCAAATGATAATGGCGAGCCTTCGGGCACAGCCGGCAAGCCAATACTCGGACAAATCAATTCGAATGAATTGACAGATATCTTGGTGGTTGTTGTCAGATATTTCGGAGGAATAAAGTTGGGCACATCCGGACTTATCGTAGCATACAGGCTCGCTGCGGCAGAAGCCATTTCTGCAGCAGAAGTGATAGAAAAGACTGTTGATGAGGATGTGACTTTCCTTTTTGAATATCCATTCATGAACGACGTGATGCGCATTGTCAAAGAAGAATCTCCATGCATAGTCGAACAAAGTTACGACACTGATTGTGTCATGACTCTGCGCATCAGAAAAGGACTGATGCCCAGGTTGAAATCTCGGCTCGAAAAAGTGTCATCGCTGCGTTTTGCCGAATGACATCAGCGCTTCCGGCAAACGAACCGAATAGAGGCGGCAAACATCTTCCGGAGCATATTGCCATGCGGCATTTTCACTATATTCTCTTGATCTCATTATAGTAAATGTAGGCTCGAATTGACAAAATATCCAGTCTAAATGATAATTAAACTTAATCTGTACCCTTAAATTATAAGAAATTTATTATCTTTGTGGTGTTATTATTTCGAATTTGCTACAAAACTCATAAAGATAATAAAGATGAATTTCTCAAGATATATATTCACAGGCATATTCATGGCATCTTTCTGCTGTCCATCATGGGCCCAGAAAGTAGTCATAGGCAACTACGTTTTTCCCAAAGACAAAGCCACATATTATGGCGAGCTTGAAGGCGGCAAACCTAACGGTAAAGGAAAAACCACATTCAAGACAGGCGACACTTATGAAGGCGAATATGTGAAAGGCAAACGCCAAGGATATGGAGTCTACACATTTACCGATGGTGAGAAATATGAAGGCAGCTGGCATCAGGACCATCAACACGGCAAAGGAGTGTATTACTTCGCCAACAACAATAAATATGAAGGCCTTTGGTATATAGACTACCAGCAAGGGCTCGGCACCATGCATTATTTCAATGGCGACAAGTATGTCGGCGACTGGCTTGCTGACAAGCGCAACGGCAAGGGTCGATACACATGGGCAAATGGCATTTATTATGATGGCGATTGGAAAGACGACAAAAAATCTGGCAAAGGCACATATGATTGGCGCGACGGCTCCATGTATGTTGGAGACATGGACAACGACATGCGCAACGGCCAGGGCAAATACACCTATGCCAATGGCGATGTCTACACAGGCGGATGGAAGGACGACATGATGCACGGCAAAGGCATCTATAAATTCAAAAATGGCGATGTGTATGAAGGCGATTACCACGATGGCGAGCGCACAGGGCAAGGTGTATTCATCTATTCCGACAAAAGGAAATATGTGGGACAGTTCAAGAATGGACTGATGGACGGGTTTGGTTCATACACATGGCCAGATGGCTCAAAATATGAAGGCTACTGGGTAGAGGACAAAGAGCATGGCCACGGAAAGTTCGTAAGCGCCAATGGCGATGTGTATGATGGTGAATGGGCAGGTGGAGAAATGAACGGAGAAGGCATAATGCGGCTTGCCGACGGCACCAAATTCAAGGGCCGCTTCAAAGATGGCATGAAGAATGGCAAAGGAATAGAAGAGTCGTCCGACGGCACACGTTTTGAAGGTTCATTCCTCAACGACCAGAAAGATGGCGCATTTGTGGAAAAAGATAAGAATGGCAACGTCATTCGCAAAGGAATATATAATCGTGGACGCTTAATGGGTAATTGACGCATGGATGCAGATAAATTGAAATCATTGAGAACTGATGTTGAGCTGTTGGCTGTGAAAGCAGGGCAGTATCTTGCTGAGCGACGTAAGCATTTCGCAAATGTCAAAGTCGAAAACAAACATGCCCACGACTACGTGACAGATGTCGACAAGGCTTCGGAACGAATGATTGTGGAGACCCTCTCATCGTTGCTTCCGCAAGCCGGATTCATCACAGAAGAAAACACCGTGACGCAGTCGGATGGCGAGAATGAGCTGTATTGGGTTGTCGATCCTCTCGATGGCACCACCAACTACATTCACGGCCTCACACCTTATTGTGTCAGCATAGCTCTCCGCACGCCCGACGAGATACTTCTCGGCGTCGTCTACGAACCCACATGCTCCGAGCTGTACAGCGCAGCTTTGGGCCAAGGAGCCACACTCAACGGCAAGCCGATACATGTGTCCGGCACAGCCAACATAGACCATGCGCTCATATGCATGGGCTATCCCTACGATGCTTTCAATTATATGCCATTCTGCCTTGGAATGACCAAAGCCCTCTACGGACATTGTGCCAGCCTGCGCAGCTTCGGCAGCGCCGAGTCAGAGTTGTGCTATTTGGCAGCAGGCCGGTTAGACGTCTATTTCGAATCGTTCATCCAGCCATGGGATGTCACAGCAGGCGCATGCATATTGCTTGAAGCCGGAGGCCACATAAGCGACTATACCGGAACCGACCGCCTTTGGCAAAACGGACAGCAGGTCCTTGCCACAAATGGACTTCTTCACCCGGCAATGCTCCTGACAATAGAAGAAGTCTACACCAACCAATAGCCATTTTTCTTCTGCAGCAGCTCCCGTGCGGAAATCACGACAGGCCTCCATGCCCATAGCAAGCTGCTACGAAACATGTTGGCCCCACACCAGCAACGGCTTGTCAGAAAAGAGAAACTAACTAAACACTATTAACCCGATAGAACACTACAGCCATGATTTTAGACAGAATTGAAAATCTCAGCAATTATGCATCAATCAACCCTCTCTTCGCGAAGGTTGTGGCATACATGAAGGCAACAGACATTAAGGCACAGCCAGAAGGCAAGGTCATCATTGAAGGCGATGACCTCTTTGTCAATTACAGCGTTGCAAAGGGAAAGAGCATCGATGCAGCTCGCATTGAGACTCACGACAGGATGATTGACATTCAGATACCACTATCATGCACAGAAACTATTGGATACACTCCACGCGCCATTCTTCCTGTGTCGCCTTACAATCAAGAGAAAGACATAACCTTTTATGACGGACGCGCGCAGACTTACATCGATGTGCATCCAGGCGAGTTCGCCATCTTCTTCCCTCAAGACGGCCATGCTCCATGCATCTCGGACGAACAACAGATAAAGAAAGTAATTTTTAAGATTAAAGCGTAATGTAATATGGTCACATGCAAGAAATCTAAAACGACACAAAAAGCGAAAGAAACTGCTGTGCCAACAGCTGCTAAAAAATCGGCTTCCAAAACAAAGCATATCGGTTTGGTGAAAAACGACTCATGGCTTGAGCCTTACGAAGGCGCCATTGTGGGCCGTCATCAACACGCACTCAGCAAACTCGACCAGCTCACCAATGGCGGCAAACAGACTTTGTCTGATTTTGCCAGCGGCTACATGTATTTTGGCCTCCACAAGCAGCCAAGAGGCTGGGTCTTGCGCGAATGGGCTCCTAATGCCACCGAGATATATGTCATTGGCCAGTTTAACGATTGGAAAGAAAATGAAGATTACAAGATGTCCCGCATCGACAATGGCAATTGGGAAATCAAGCTCAAGAGCAGCCAGCTTCACCATGGCGATCTTTATAAGCTGAAGGTCAAATGGGAAGGCGGAGAAGGCGAGCGCATCCCTTCATACGCCAATCGTGTGGTGCAAGATGAAGTCACCAAGATATTCTCGGCTCAGGCATGGGCGCCAGCCCATCCTTATGAGTTCAAGAAAAAGAACTTCAAGCCCAACACCAATCCGCTTCTCATCTACGAGTGCCATGTAGGCATGGCGCAAGATGCTGAAAAGGTGGGCACATACAAAGAGTTTAAGGACAACATACTTCCTCGCATCAAGGCCGACGGATACAATGCCATCCAGGTGATGGCCATAGCCGAACATCCTTATTATGGGTCATTTGGCTATCATGTCAGCAATTTCTTCGCGCCTTCAAGCCGCTTCGGCACACCAGAAGAGCTCAAGGAACTGGTCGACACAGCCCACCAGATGGGCATTGCCGTCATCATGGACATAGTGCATTCTCATGCTGTGAAGAACGAGCTTGAGGGCCTTGGCAATTTTGCAGGCGATGGCTGCCAGTATTTCATGCATGGCGACCGCCGCGAGCATCCGGCATGGGACTCGCTATGCTTTGATTACGGACGCAATGAAGTGCTCCACTATTTGCTCTCCAACTGCAAGTATTGGCTTGAAGAGTTCAAGTTTGATGGCTTCCGTTTTGATGGAGTCACATCCATGCTTTATTACAGCCACGGCCTTGGCGAATCTTTTGGAAGCTACGCCGATTACTATAACGGACATGAGGACGATGAAGCCATAGCATATCTCACCCTTGCCAATCTGCTCATCCACGAGGTCAACCCTAAAGCCATAACCATAGCAGAGGAAGTGTCGGGAATGCCCGGACTTGCTGCTCCATTCAAGGATGGAGGCTACGGATTCGATTACCGCATGGCAATGAACATCCCCGACTATTGGATCAAGACCATCAAGGAGCAGAAGGATGAGGACTGGAAGCCATCGAGCATGTTTTGGGAAACGACCAACCGCCGCCAGGACGAGAAAACCATCTCTTATGCCGAATCGCACGACCAGGCTCTTGTGGGCGACAAAACCATCATCTTCCGTCTCATCGACGCCGACATGTATTGGCATTTCCGCAAGGGCGATGAGAATATCGTGGCCAATCGAGGCATAGCCTTGCACAAGATGATACGCCTTCTCACAGCTTCAACCATGAACGGAGGCTATCTCAACTTCATGGGCAACGAGTTTGGACATCCTGAATGGATAGATTTCCCACGTGAAGGCAACGGATGGAGCCATAAGTATGCGCGCCGCCAATGGAATCTTGTCGACAACGACGAGTTGTGCTACCGTTATCTTGGCGACTTCGACAAGGCCATGCTCAAGACAATATCCTCTGTCAAGAATTTCCAGAAGACACCAGTAGTGGAGGTGTGGCACAACGACGGCGACCAGATTCTCGCATACTCCAGAGGCGACCTTCTCTTCGTCTTCAACTTCTCGCCTCTTCATTCCTACACCGACTATGGCTTCATCGTTCCGCAGGGATGCTATGAAGTGGTGCTCAATACCGACAGCAAAATATATGGCGGCAACGAACTGGCAGATGATTCTGTACGTCATTTCACCAATTACGACCCTATATATGAGAAAGATGGCAAGGGTTGGCTGAAGCTTTACATACCAGCCAGATCGGCTGTTGTGCTTCGTCGCCAACACAATGAAGGCAAGATGAAATGAATAAGGCAAGGCCGTCTCATCAAACACTAAGCAGCCAGCCCCGTCTTGGCAACAACAAGCATACCCATTAGTAATCATTTAAGCAAAAATCCGACAAGTGAACAACAACTATCGTCACACACAGAAAACCGCAGGAATAATACGTTACTCCTGCGGCCTTCTATATATGGCATTCACATTCTGCTACCTCTATTTCCTTCAAGGAGAAGTGCTTGCAGAAGCGCAGCACGTCTATTCCAAAGGCTTGACAAGCTACAATCTGCTGGCCGGAGCCTTGACCTCCACCATTGTCCTTCAGTCTGTACAATGGTGCGTAGCCATGTTCTCTCGCTTGCCATCAAGCTGGCACGCCCTGTCGTATGTGCCGTCCACATTGCTGCTCATCATCTTCACAGATGCCACAAGCGACGTGTTGATGCATTTCACATTCGGAGCATGGTCATGGGGAGCTCCATTGGTCTTGTTGGCCTATGCCTTGTCGGTATTCGTGATACGCTCGTTGCACCACGACGACGATTCCCGGATATATGGCACAAAGTCTCTTCTGTATCCCAACTACATCATCCTCTTTGCGCTCATCATCACAGCAGGCTCCATGTCGCACACCTCCGATGTTTACCACTACGAACTCAAGACCGAACGGCTCATCCTTGAAGGCAAATGCGATGAAGCCGCGCAAGTGGGCAAGAAGTCGTTGCGCACATCCCAGCGCCTCACACAGCTCCGCATGTATGCGCTCTCTCGTATCGGCCAACTGCCTGAGCGCATCTTCGACTATCCTCAGTTTTACGGCGTGAAAGGCCTGGTCGACATTCACGACACCACACCATTATACCGGGTGCCCATTACTGAAATATGCGCTCATCTCGGAGCTGTTTGCGGAAAGAATGTGAGAGACGAAGCACGTTATTTTCAATTGCTCTACGCTGACACGCTTGCCAATGCCCACACCAACGATTATTACCTGTGCATGTATCTGCTCAAAGACGACCTCAAGTCCTTCGCCCACGAATTGCCCAAGTTCTATCGTTTTGTCACCATAGCCGGCGTCAACGACAGTTTGCCCCCCATAGCAGCCGACAGCCTTCCCAGAGCATATCGCGAAGCATTGCTCATATCGGGCAATCCCGATTATGCCCATGATGGCAAAGTGGTGATAGGGAGCGACACCATAGCCCGATTCACCGACGCCGAATTTTTGTCGTCATACAACGATTATTGTTATCTGAAAGCAACATTGACCGATGAAAAGGAATGTTTGAACCGTTCACACAGAATGTACGGCAACACATTCTGGTGGTATCACGATTTCGGCAAGAAAGCGCACGGGTCGCTTTCTCCACGATGATGAGACAACGTTGGTGCGTCAACGACGCACAGGCTGCAAATGTCTGCCCATCAAACAATACAGGTCATCAAATAATTCTGATCATCAAAAAATACAGGTCATCAAATAATACATAATCATTCAATACATAGATGCGACAGTCTGCAAGAATCATTTCAATCGCACATCTTGCCTATCCGATCATCATTGGTCAGATAGGCAATATCATGCAGGGATGGGCCGACACCATTATGGTGGGGCAATATGGCACACCCGAACTCTCAGCTGCTGGATTTGTAAATAACGTGTTCAACCTCGTGGTATATTTCCTCATGGGCATCTCATACGCCACATCGCCCATCGTGGCACGCTATTACGGGCAAAAGAAAAACATGGAGGTGCTGAGAACATCCTACAACAGCAACGCTCTCAATCTCATAGCCTCACTCTTCATCGTGGCGGCAATGAGTTTCGTTTACATCAACATCGAGCATCTCGGGCAGCCAACAGACCTCCTGCCGCTCATACGCCCTTATTTCCTCATCGTCCTTGCTTCAATGCCATTCATGGCAATGTTCAATTCCATGAAGCAATTTTCCGATGCCATGGGCGACACCAAGACCCCCATGTGGATAATGCTCGGAGCAAACATCATCAATTTCATCTTGAATTACCTCTTCATCTTCTTGCTCGACCTCGGACTCGCCGGCGCCGGACTCGCCACACTCATCTCGCGCATCCTCATGCCCATAGCCATGTATCTGGCCATACGCCGATTTGTGTACCGCCATCGCCTCTCTGATGTGACAGCCCCAGGCCTTGAGCCGCCAAGCTGCACGAAGAAAGGCATGCTGCTTCTCGCCCGCTTAGGATTGCCCATATCAGCCCAGCTTTGCCTTGAGGCAGGCTCGTTCAACATCTGCGCCATCTTCATGGGATGGATAGGCGCAGACGCGCTGGCCATGCACCAGATAGCATGCACAGTAGGCACGGTGTGCTTCATGACCTATTATGGCGTTGGCTCCGCAGCGGCCATACGCATGGCCCATTATCGCGGATTGGGCGATTGGACAGAAGTGCGCAAGACGGCCAATGTGTCTTTTGCCCTTGCCATGGCCATTGGCATCATAGCCACAGCTGGCGTCCTTTCCTTATCGCCATACATAGCCGCCGCATTCACCACGAGCGAAAGTGTGAAGTCGCTTTTCTACACCATCCTCCCATGCTTCGCCTGCTATCAGTTTGGCGACTGTCTGCAGACCATATACGCCAACGCCTTGCGCGCCATAGAGAGCGTGAAGGCAATGATGGCCTACGCATTCATAGCCTATTGCGTCATAAGCGTGCCGCTTGCCTATTTCTTTGCGTTTCCATGCGGCATGGGAGCTGCCGGCATCTGGTGGTCATTCCCGTTCGGCCTCACCATAGCCGGTGTCTGCTATTTCCTTCAATTCCGCAAAAGCGCCAAGGGATGACAGCAAGAAAAAAGAGGCTGGCCATCGTTGCCTGATCTGACCCAATCTGCCTTATCCATTCATGAGCAGTCATTTTACATTTCACATACAAAGCAAGCGCATGTGCCAGACAATCTTCTGGCGCATGCGCTTTTCGTTTTCAAGGTGTGGCAGATGTGCTGCCGCCTGTCCTGCTGGCGTCAAGGTCAGTCCATGCTGTCGGTGTTGCCGTCACCGTCGCTGCCTTGGTCTGTGCCTGAGCCTGATGTGCCTGGGTTGGAGCTTCCGCCCTCAGATGTTCCCGGCTTGATGTTTCCGCCCTCAGATGTTCCCGGCTTGGTGCTTCCGCCCTCAGATGTGCCTGGCTTGGTGTTTCCGCCCTCGGTTGTTCCCGGCTTGGTGTTTCCGCCCTCAGATGTGCCTGGCTTGGAGCTTCCGCCCTCAGAGCCAGAGCCGTCAGGCAGGTGGATGCCGCCATTCTCGTCCATATACTTGAAGAGCACCTGGTTCACATTCGAGAGGGCGAAGGCGCGCTTGAGCTTCTGCGCCTTCTGGTATTCGGCCGTGCCTTTAGGGCCGTTCTTCTCGCCCGGGCGGTTGGCGTTGAGCCATGCCGAAGCAGCCGCCTGCAGGGTGCCGAACTTCTCTCGCTGTGCCATCTGCTTCTCTGTGGCCGGACCCTTGTAAGGGTTGGTGAGTTTGGCGAGGTGTATTCTGTTGCTTGACGAGTTGGTGGCGAAGTAGTCGTTTGAGCCGTTGCCATACTTGCCGCTGATGCCCTTGATGACATCGATAGGAGTGATTCTTGCCATAATGATTCTGTTTGATTTAAGGGGTTGAGTGATTCTTTCTCTTTGTGCGGCCGCCTTCGGAATTCTTCTCAGGCATTCCGTTGCCGCTTCGGGTTCTTGGGCAGCCATCTGGCTGCGCTCTGCCTTCACGCTCTCTTGCAGCCATTCCGTTGCCTCATGTTTTCAGATGCAAGAGCAGCTCTGCACGCCGAGAGTGGCGAGGAGTGCTGTGAGCACGCTGACGATAAACTGCAGCACCGTCTTCACGGTTTCTTTCTTTCTTGATTCGCTCATATTGCCGTTGTTTTGCTTTAAGTGATTTGTGATAACTTGCGTGTGTCTCTCTCTGCCTCATCCGCCGCCGCGCCCAGGCGCCATCGGGCATGCGGCCATCAGATTCGGCCCTTACGGTCATGCCCAGGCTGCTCGCTTGCCCGGTCTTTTCCGTTCGCACAGCAAAGATACGGCATTCGCTTGCAGCCAATCATGCGTTTTGATGCTTTGCGTGCGATTTGATGCCATTTTCTTGAAAAAAACGTCTGCCACCCATCTTCGGCGGATGAGAATGCCGATGGCCCCGTGCGGCCTGCCTTCGGGATGCGTTCGGGATGAGAGCCCTTCCGCCTCGCACGGCGCGAGGGGAAGGGCATTCGATGCGCAGGCTTCATGAGAGCCTCATTGTGGCGGCTCAGCCTAAGGCTCGCCCAGATATTCCGTGATGAGCTTGACCTCGCGCGGCGAGAGCCACTTTGAGGCCTTGTTGTAGCCTATACTTAGCAGTGCTTCATGCAGGGGCTTGCAGCGTTTTACCCAACCCATGAGGCGATTTACGGCCACGTGGGGGTCGGAAAGGGGGAAATAAATGAGGGCAAGCTCCTTCTTTGTGTAGGGCAGGTTCCTGAAAAAGTGGGGGAGGTCTGCCGATTTGCCTTGATTTTTCATGTTGCTGATGGTTTTTAGGGGGTAGGTTTGATGATATTTTCGATGCGGAAGCACGTGTCCACCTCATTCTTTATCTCCTGACTGCTTGCAGGACCCCTTCGCTCTTCAGCCTTTATTAGTGTGCTTCTATGATGCAAAGTTACTAAAAATCAATGAGAAAAGCAAATATTTAAGGCTCTAAATCTTGGTTTAGGCACGAAAATGAGAGTGGTCATTAAGGTCATGTGTCATTAGGTCATTAGCGAAAATGGAAAAGCAAAATCGGGCCTATATAATTATATATCTAAATATATAATTATATAGAGGTAAAGACACATTATTTGATTTCCTTAATGACCTTAATGACCATGACCTTAATGACCACTTTGCACCGCTCATTTCCTCACGTGATGATGAGCGATTTTTGGGTGAGGTGCAGGGGGGGTGGCATGCGCTTGCGATAACAATCTAAAGAATATTCTGAAAGACTTTGCATTCTAATTTAAGCAACATAAATGGAGACAGGCTCATCCATGCGCGAGAGCGTAAAATCCCGATTTGGCTTTGCGAGTGCATGCTACAAAGGAAATTGTATGGCGCACTCTTGATTTTTAAACTTCATTAAAGAAAGTGTAACAAAATTTTATCTCATAGTCAGATAAATTAAATATTGATATTATGTTTTCTCGTTATATTTTTATATCTTTCCTCTATAAAACAAAAATGAATATCTCCGCAAAAGGTAACTAAACACCTGTATAATGAAAATGAGGCGC
>CAKQYA010000018.1 GCA_934293005.1 uncultured Bacteroidaceae bacterium | reverse complement strand
ATAACAGCATAAAGCAGAGATTATTTTCGTGAAATATAAACATTTTAAACAGGCCTTACTTTTTAAAGTGGGCTCAGGTCTGCAGATCCGAAAGTCCTTTTATTGTGAGAGTAACCGTAATTAATGAAGCAGTAAATATTATTCATCAGATAGAATATATCCTCGTTATATTGGTTTAGCACAAATTTGCGGTTCATTGAATCCCATGCCATAAACATGGCACCCCTTGTTTTTGAATCGGTGCCTGAATAGTTTGTCATATCTGCAAACAATGGGCAATAAGTCCAATATTTCGAAGTGAAGAGCATGTCGCCATACGATTCAGTGTGGTACGCGAAGCATGAGGGTGACAAATCGATGGTTATGTTGTTGTTGAGTTCTTTGTTGCCAAGAATCTTGCGTACCTTGTCTTTCATGTATAATTGCATGTAATTCACATAAAATAGGCACTCACGCGCATTCATGATATACAGCATATCTCTCAAAGGCTTAGACTCTAATTCGTCAATCTTGCTACGATTGTTGTAAAATGATCTGTAAATTTCATTGCTGCATGTTGGTTTGGGGTTATTCATCAAGGAGTCAAAGTATGCCGTATCGTAATTATACTGAATCATGTTCTTCATGCCGCACACATTGAGCTTGTAATTTGTCTCTGCCAGAGTGCCCTTAAATGCTACTGCGGCAAATTCGTCTTTTGCGTTTCCCATATCAAGCAACACCGACAGATCTCCTCCAGGCACTATGACCACAGGCGACATTGGAGCCTCGCCTATACCCATCATGACTGTGAGTGGGACGCATGGATGCAAACGTATCTCTGCCTCTCCTTTTTCATTTATAGGGAAGCGACTAAAATAAATGTACAAGCCTTTGTCTATGGAGCTATACTTAATGTTCAACATCTTTCCTGCTTCTGGGACATAATTAAGAATCTTCACATGAATGGCCGTTGAATCATCGCACAATACAGGGGTGGGGAGACTGTCATCTTTGACATATTCCACGTTTTCCCATCCTGCTGGCATGTTGGTGTGTGTGTTGTCTGCAGTTTTACGTATATTGCACAGTTTCATCCCTTCGTCCCAAGGATTCTCCGCAAAATGAATGACTTCTGTTTCAAGCGGAACAGGGGAGAACTCCATTGCAAAATGTGCTCTTTTACCTTTTATTCTCGTCTTCTTCTTGTCAACACCTTTCCAAGAAACCTTCTTCACAGGATAATACTTCCCATTAGCACATAAAAAAGAATGTTCTGAGATTTTCTTACTCATGCCGCTGTTTGGTCCGAAAGACACTTCCAATAATGTCTTATGTGGTGTCATTGTTATTCTTTCCACAGTCAGAGCTGTGTTGCTGCTATAGCCAACAAATGGCTTTTCCCATACGACATTTTGTGCCAGAGCAGAGAAGCAGAAGCACAATAATATCATTATCAAATAGTTCCTTTTCATAATAGATGGTTTTTGGTGGTTATACATTGGTTCGTTATTAACTGAGCCCACTTTAAAATATGCCCCTTTTTAAAGTGGGCTCCTTTGTTTTATGTGTTAAGTGTTGCAAATATATGTATAAAACGTGAATGTCCAAAATATTTGTTGATTTATTATTACACGTGTTTTAACGTTTGCCGCCATGATGTGGTGTTACAAAAAGAAATACAGTAAGATAGAAAATTTTTAAAAGTCTTTTCAATATGGGTTAAATGACTCTTTTTTTATCTGCTGCACATATTTCACTACATTTGTCCCTTTGGGTTCTCAGACGTTTTGTGCCAATCAAAACGAAAAAGTTCTTCCCTGTAAAGTTGACTTAGAGTGTCAACTTTACAGGGAAGGACTGTCTTATATGACAGCGCCATCAATGATGGTGCTTTGAATAAACTGTTAAGATGGTGAAAATAGACTGCTTATCTGTTCTTGTACATGTCGTCGTAGTATTTCTCATACTCACCGCTTGTGATGTTGTCCATCCAAGCTTCATTCTCAAGATACCATTTCACAGTTTTCTCTATGCCCTCCTCAAATTGAAGCGAAGGCTCCCAACCAAGTTCTTTCTGGAGCTTGGTAGAGTCGATGGCATAGCGAGCATCGTGGCCGAGACGGTCAGTGACGTATGTTATGAGATCCATGTCTTCGCCCTCCTTGCGTCCGAGCAGACGGTCGACGGTGTTGATCACCACCTTTATGATGTCTATGTTCTTCCACTCGTTGAAGCCGCCGATGTTGTATGTCTCAGCCACTTTGCCGTTGTGGAAGATAACATCGATGGCACGTGCGTGGTCTACCACATATAGCCAGTCGCGCACGTTTTCTCCCTTGCCATATACAGGCAGAGGCTTGCGGTGACGTATGTTGTTGATGAAAAGCGGTATGAGTTTCTCTGGGAACTGATATGGGCCATAGTTGTTTGAACAGTTGGTCACTACAGTAGGCATTCCGTAAGTGTCGTGGAAGGCGCGCACAAAATGGTCGGAGCTTGCTTTTGATGCTGAGTATGGCGAGTGGGGGTTGTATTTAGTGGTCTCGTAGAAGAAGTCTGTGCCGTAGGCAAGATGGTGACTGCCCGAAGAGGCTGTTGTGGTGAACGGAGGTTCTATGCCTTCTGGGTTTGTCATCTGCAATGCTCCATACACTTCATCTGTAGATATATGGTAGAAACGCTTGCCCTCGTATTTTTCCGGGAGGCTCTCCCAATAGAGCTTGGCAGCCTGAAGGAGCGACAAGGTGCCCATCACGTTGGTCTTGGCGAAAGTGAACGGGTCTTTGATAGAACGGTCCACATGGCTTTCAGCTGCAAGGTGTATGATGCCATCGATGTGCTCGTCTTGCATGAGTTTGTAGAATGCGTCAAAGTCGCATATGTCCATCTTCACAAACTTATAGTTTGGCTTGTCTTCTATATCCTTGAGGTTGGCAAGGTTGCCAGCATAAGTGAGTTTGTCAAGGTTGATGATTTTGTATTCAGGGTACTTGTTTACGAAAAGGCGCACCACATGGCTTCCGATGAAACCAGCTCCGCCTGTTATGACAATGTTTCTTTTTGTTCCCATAGTGAGTGTAGAGTTTATTCTATTATGTGATGAATCTTTATCCCTAACAGGCTTCTGATACCTGTTCCGTTCTGATGGACAGATTGATGATTATGCCACAAAGTTAGGTAAAATATGTGGTTTTTGAAAATTTTTTAGGAAGAATAAATACATCGGCTGTGATTTATATGCGTATGGACATAAAAAAAGTTCCCCTGAGAGCTTTATGTCTCGGGGGAACTTGTCAAGCATATAATGTCATTTGATTTCTATGCAGGTGTTTTTCTTTTCTTTCTCTTCTTCCTTGGTCTTAGGAATGTCTATTACCAGCACGCCATTGTTCATCTTTGCGGAGATGGCATTCTTGTCGGCATTTTCTGGAAGTGAGAGCAACTGTTCAAACTTGCTGTATCCAAACTCGCGGCGCAGATAGTTTTTCTTGTTCTCCTTCTCATTGTCTTCTGTCTTTTTCTCCATCTTGATGGATATGCAGTTGTCATGAGTGATGTGAACATTGAAATCTTCCTTTGCCATGCCAGGAGCTGCCACTTCAATCTTATATTCATTCTCTGTCTCGGAAACGTTCACAGCAGGAGTGTTGCCGAAAGCCTTAGATGTGAACCAATTGTCGTTGAACATGTCATTGAACAATGTAGGGAACCATCCTTGATTGCGATTTGAATAAACTGTAGGCATCATAATAAAATCCTCCTTATTTTTAATTGTACATTCATTTTTTCATTCGAAAGGCCTTCGATGCTTGCCTCGTCTGCGGGGCCTTTTCTTCAGCCTTTCTGCTTTATTATAAAGGCAATGGATGTGCCTAACTGACAATGTGTCAGCGATTTTAATCTGCGTTAAACATGCAGGCCCGTCTTTAAACTATCTTAAATAATCCTCATGTCTGCAAGGCATATATGAGAGCTTCGGCTGAAAACTTGTCATGGCAACGAAAGCCCAAAAGCATATATTCTGTGCGGCATGCTTTTACTTTGCGGATGAATTATTTGGTTTGTGTATTTAAAAGATGTATCTTTGTGTGACGGAAGAATTTTTAATGACAAACCATATTGCGTATGAAGACTTGTAAGAAATCAGTATTTTGGATGAGTTTGTTTATTACCCTTATCACAATCACCTTTATTGCCTGTGACACAAAAGAAGAAATGCTTGGCGACAGGATAGGAGACCCCATGGCTGACAGCGTGGAGCTTGCCAATTTTTATGTGGGAGCCGACCTTTCATACACATCCGAATTGGAGAAGATCGGTGTCAAATATACATTGGGCGGAGAAGAGATGGATGTGTATTCAATATTCAAGACATACGGTGCCAATATGGTCAAGCTGAGGCTTTGGAACAGTCCGATAAAGGACAAGCACGCTAATATGGAGGGTCTTGTTGAAAGTGCGCATCGTGTGCAGTCGGCAGGCATGAGTCTTCTGATTGATTTGTATTATTCCGATTCATGGACTGTGACTGAGAAGAATACGGCTCCTGCCGCATGGACATCTATTGTCAATGTGCCTGAAGTGATGGCCGACTCAGTGTACAAATACACATATAACACTCTTATGGAGCTGGAAGAGCGTGGCATCACGCCTGCAGCTGTGCAGATTGGGGCCAACTGCGATGAGAACGTGCTTGTGCTCAACAGCAACCATTCGGACCCGCTTGATGTGAAGCGCAACGTGATGCTTCTCAATGCAAGTGTCAAGGCTATCAACGACTTCAACAAGAAGTGTGGCGTCGATGTGAAGTCGGTACTTTGTATGGCTCTTGAGAATGTTGATGTGCTGAAGTTGATGGATAATTACAAGGAAGCAGGTTTATACTTCTTTGATGTGCTTGGCGTGTCATATTATCCTCAGTTGTATGTGTATTCTATTGAGCAGGTGCGTCGTGTCGCATCAGATCTTTACAAGAAATATGGGGTGCGCTTGCTCTTGTCCGAAACAGGATGCATATGGACTAAGCGATGGAATGACGAGAGTCCGAACCTTCTCAACACTACGCCAAAGCTTGCGCCGGATGTGGCATCCCCTCATCTGCAAAGGCACTTCTTCCTTGAATTGAAACGTGTGATGAAAGAGAATTATGGGTATGGTGTGCTTGCGTGGGAACCGGAATGGGTGTCATCGCAGAAGAGAACACGATGGGGTGTAGGCTCAAGTGTGGAGAATGCGGCATTCTTTGATTTCAACAATGAGGTGCTTCTCAATGGAGGCATGGATTTCCTCAACGACAACAATGGGCGTGTCACATTCTCAGTGGATATGAGCGGTGCTGGAGAGAATAAGAAAGGTTACATCACAGGTTCTTTCACTGATGACGGTGCAGGAAAGTGGAGCATTCTGCCAATGGAACGCATAGGCGACACTGATGTGTATATCTTCAAGACATACATGTCGTACAACCAAACTTTGAAATATTATTATCTCAGCGACTCCACGTGGACGTCAAAAGAGAGAATGATAAGAGAATGCACGCTTCCTTATGGCGTGAAGATTGCCAAACGTGCTGATGTGTGGAATGTTGAATGAACTTTCTTTTGTGAGTGACGTGATATGAAACGGATAGGATTGCTGTCTGACACACATGGCTGGTGGGACGACAGATATGTGAAATATTTCGGTGAATGCGATGAGATATGGCATGCTGGCGACATCGGCACCATGGAAGTTGCTGAACGATTGAACAAGATAGCTATGCTAAGGGCTGTGTATGGAAATATTGATGGCAGTGATTTTAGATACACTTTTCCGAAGATGCTTCGATGGAAGTGCGAGGATGTGGATGTGCTTATGACGCATATAGGCGGCTATCCAGGCAAGTATGATGCGAGTGTGAGGAAAAACATTGCAGCAAATCCTCCGCAGCTGTTCATTTCAGGTCATTCGCATCTGCTCAAGGTGAAATATGACCCTGTGTTTGACCTGCTGCACATCAATCCAGGTGCAGCTGGCATGAGCGGCTTTCATGCCGTGCGCACATTGGTGAGATTCATTATTGACGGCAAGGAAATAAAGGATCTTGAAGTGATAGAATTGAACGAAAGGTAGATGCGCATGTCAATGCAAGAAACACCCCCAAAAAAGTATATTAGGATACTTTGCCAAGTATCCTAATATACTTTGCCAAGTATCCTAATATACTTTGCCAAGTATCCTTACCCTCTTTTTTTGCAAGCCTTGTGGAGCCATGACATCCACATCAGAGAGCACGATTGATAGATGGTCAATAATGCTACCCATTTGTAGGTTGAACCATTAGGGTTCAGCCATAACTCATTCACCGTCCAAGTTGAAATAGACAGCCAGGGGCAGATGGTCGCTCACACCGCCATGATAATATGTGCCCAAGTAGGTGCGGTATGGTTTTTGCGTGTGCCGTACATTGTCGTTTTCAAGCATGAAGGGCAATGCTATTGTTTTAGATAGGGCAGGTGTGAGGCATGTTGTGATTCCAAGGATATGGTCTATGCACGACCATCGTCCTTGATAATAATATGTGCCAGGCGACACGTCTTTAGTGAAGTCGGTGAGTTGTCCTTCTTTGGTAAGCGAATTTAATTGCTTTGATCTGCTGTCAGCATTAAAGTCGCCCATCACTATGATGTTCGGACGCATGCGCTTGTGGCATATTGAATCTATATTTCCCATCAATATGCTTATGGCGTGCATGCTCAGCTGTTTTGAAGCAATGCCACCTTGCTTTGATGGCAAATGCACCACATAGGCATCTATGGTGTCGCCCGATATTATTGTGCCTGTGGCGTGCAGTATGTCTCTTGTTTTCTTCTTGTCGCTGCTCACATATATCGATTCGTGTTCTATGATGTGAAAGGTGTATGGCGAATAGAGTAGGGCGACATCAATGCCGCGTGCGTCTTCGGAAGATGTCATCACATATCTATATCCCATGTTTCTCAGAGGCGTCATTTTGGTGAGGCATTCCATCACGTTTTCATTTTCCACCTCGCATAATCCGATGAGGTCAACAGGCCTGTCTTCGTTTGCGGCAGCGATGACTTTGCTTACGCTTCTCAGTTTTTTAAGAAGCCTGTAGGTGTTCCAGTTTCTTTCGCCTCCAATGAGGTATTCATAATCGTTTTTGCCTTCATCATGTATGGTGTCGAAAGCATTTTCGATGTTGTATGTCATGATGCTGAATGTGCCCTGTCCTTTTGACAGAACAGAGCACATTGATAAAAAGGCTAATATGATGGCATGATTGATTTTCATGATTGCCTACTTATGCATAAGATTATTAAACCTCAATAGGTCGTTAGACCGAAACAGATAAATTATTAGGATGTTATGGCTTCTTTTCAACTCTTGTCAGCGTTTCTTTCGGCATCTTGCTTCCGTATTCATCCTGCTATATGTCCGCAAAATATTCAATGAGTGTGTTGCTGCCTCTTCGAAACAAGAGCTAACAATGATTGTAATCCAATGACCGAATTGTGGAAAGATGATGTAAGTGTGTGTCAATGAGCCATAAGCCAATTGTCGCCCCAACCACATTCTGCGATGAGAGGCACAGACAGTTTGGCTGCTTTCTGCATCTCTTCTGTCACAAGAGATTGCAGACGTTCTTTCTCATCGTGTGTGACAGAGAAGTTGAGTTCGTCGTGAACCTGCAGTATCATCTTTGATTTCATTCCTTCGTCTTTCATTCTTCTGTCGATGTTTATCATGGCAATCTTGATGATGTCGGCAGCTGTGCCTTGTATTGGCGAGTTGATGGCATTTCTTTCAGCATATCCTCTTACGACAGCATTTCTCGAGTTGATGTCAGGCAGTTGGCAACGACGTCCGAAGAGTGTCTCTGTGTAGCCTTTCTCTCTTGCTTTCTCGATGCTCTTGTCCATATATTCTTTCACCCTTGGATAGGTTGCGAAATAGTCGTAAATGAGTTGTTTGGCCTCACTTCTGCTCACTTCCATGCGCTCGGCCAGTCCGAAAGCTGAGATGCCGTAGATGATGCCGAAATTGGCTGTTTTGGCTTTTCTTCTCATAGATGATGTCACCTCTTCCATTGGCACCTTAAACACTTTGGCAGCTGTGGCCTGATGAATGTCGTGGCCCGAATTGAAGTCGTCGAGCATGTTGGGATCTTGACTGAGATGTGCCATGATGCGCAGCTCTATTTGACTGTAGTCGGCTGAGAAGAATGTCTCGCCCTCGTCTGGTATGAATGCTTTTCTCACCTCCTTGCCGTTTTCGTCTCTGACAGGAATGTTTTGCAGGTTGGGATTGCTTGATGACAGGCGCCCTGTTGATGTGACAGCTTGATTATAAGATGTGTGTATGTGTCCCGTGCGTTTGTTGACAAGTTGGGGCAGGGCATCGATGTATGTGCTGAGCAGTTTTTTGTATCCTCTGTAATTGAGTATCTTCTCAATGATAGGATGTTTGGATTTCAGGGCGAGCAGGGTTGCTTCGTCGGTGACATATTGTCCTTTCTTAGTCTTTTTTGCCTTGCTGTCGAGTTGAAGTTTGTCGAAGAGGAGTTCGCCAATCTGTTTTGGAGAACTGATGTTCATGTCTTCTCCAGCCACTTCTCTTATCTCTGATTCAATGGCTTTCATCTTGTTGGTGAATATTTTCGATGTCTCTGCAAGCGACTTAGTGTCTATTTTCACCCCATTCTCTTCCATGCGGGCCAACACTGGCACGAGCGGCATCTCTATGTCTTCAAAGAGGCGTGTCAGCCCTTTGGCGTCAAGTTCTTTGCTCAACACATTTTTCAGTCTCAGAGTGACGTCGGCATCTTCTGCTGCATATTCGTACACTTCAGCTGGAGCGAGTTCGCTCATCAGCTTCTGTTTCTTTCCTGTGCCAATAAGTTCGCTTATATGTATGGTCTTGTATTTGAGATACACTTCGGCCAGATAGTCCATGTTGTGACGAAGTTCGGGGTAGAGAATATAATGTGCTATCATGGTGTCGAACATTTTGCCAGCCATATGCACGCCATAGTTGGAAAGCACCAACATGTCATACTTGATGTTCTGTCCCACTTTCTCTATTTCTTCCGACTCATAGATGCTTTTAAATTTATTAACAATAGCCATGACTGCCTCATAGTCTTCTCCTTCCCATTCATCATGATGCGGCACAGGGACGTAATAAGCTTCGCCTTCTGCTATAGAAAAGCTCATTCCTACGAGTTTTGCGTCCATTGCATCCACAGATGTGGTCTCAGTATCTACACTTACAATCTTGCTTGTCAATATTCTTGCAATCAGATTGTCTATTTCTTCTGCATTATCAACAAGATAGTAGTTGTGACTGAATGATTTTATGTCTTCTAAATTTGAAGAAAATAAATCGTTCGAGAAACTGTTCGAAAAAATGTCATTCTCGTTGCTTGCATTTTTGCTTTTCTTGTTGTTGTCTGTAGCACCACCGAAGAGTTCTCCTACATAAAGGCTTTCCTTTTTCTTTTCAGACGCAGGTCTTTGTGGTTTGATGTTTTCGGCAGGCGTACCGAAGAGTCTTTGTATGATGGCCCTGAATTCAAGTCGCTCGAAGATGCTTCTCAGTTCTGCTTCATTTTTTTCTTCTCTCTTCAAACTGTCGAGGTCAAGTGTGACAGGCACGTCGGTTTTTATGGTAGCAAGAAATTTTGACATCTTTATGTCATCCACATGTTCTTCCACCTTCTTTCTTAGTGCACCTTTTATCTCATCAGTGTGCTCAAGCATATTTTCGGTGGAACCGAACTGGTTGACGAGTTTAACGGCAGTTTTTTCTCCCACTCCAGGACATCCAGGAAAGTTGTCTGCTGAGTCGCCCATAAGGCCAAGAAGGTCGATGACTTGCTCCACTTTCTCTATTCCGTATTTATCAATTATCTCTTTCTCTCCTATTGTGTCGAATCCACCATCGTGCCTTGGCTTATAGATATGCACATTGGGTGCCACCAGTTGTCCATAATCTTTGTCTGGTGTCATCATGTACGTCTGTATGCCTTCCATCTGTTGGCTCTGTTTGGCAAGTGTGCCGATGACATCGTCTGCTTCATAGCCTTTCACCTCTATCACAGGAATGTTGTATGCTTTGAGTATGTCTTTGATTATAGGCACGGCAAACCTGATCGCTTCTGGCGTTTCTTCTCTTTGAGCTTTGTATGGCTTGTATGCTTCATGTCGGAATGTGGGTCCGCTTGGGTCGAAGGCCACACCAATATATTGCGGGTTTTCCCTGCCCAAAACGTCCTCCAGCGTGTTTACAAAACCAAGTATGGCAGAAGTGTTTTCTCCCTTGCTGTTGATGCGAGGGTTCTTTATGAATCCATAGTATGCTCTGTAGATAAGTGCATACGCGTCGAGTAAAAAAAGTTTGTCCATGTTATGATTGTCTATTTGTCTGTAAACTTACGAATTTTTTCTCACATACGAAGCGTAATTCTTAATATACAGTCACATTTATGCTAAATTTACATCATTTATTTTGTACAACCCTCGATTTGCACTACCTTTGCATAGAATTTGCAATAATCAATCCGCATGGAATTTATAAGTCAAATAAGAAAGCCGATAGAGGCTGATATGGAGAGATACAGAGTGATTTTTGACAGTTATCTGGATCACTCTGATCCTTTGTTGCGCGAGGTATTCAAAGCAATAAGCAACAGAAAAGGCAAGATGATGCGACCTATGCTCACGCTTCTTGTTGCCAAGATGCTTGGAGGAAACATATGTGACAAGTCTTTGTACACGGCTGCGACATTTGAATATTTCCACACAGCCAGCCTTGTTCATGATGACATTGTTGATGAAAGTGAAGAGCGAAGAGGGCAGGAATCTGTGAATTGCGCCTATGGCAATAAAGTGGCTGTGCTTGTTGGTGATTATCTTTTGGCTAATGCTCTCAAATGTGCTTGGCAAGCTGGCAGCATGCGTCTTGTGGATATTGTGTCTACTGCTGCACAAAATCTTGCAAGCGGTGAGATTCTCCAGCTTGACAATGTAAACAACCATTCTGTTTCGGAAGAGGTTTATTTCAATATTATAAAGAATAAGACTGCAGCATTGTTTTCAGCTTGTGCTGAAGCTGGCGCATTGTCTGTCTCAGCCGATGAAACCGATGCTATGCGCATGCGACTGCTCGGCGAATACATCGGAATATGCTTTCAGATACGTGATGACATATTCGATTACAATAGCGATGCTGCCATTGGCAAGCCCACTGGCAACGACATGAAAGAGGGCAAGATTACGCTGCCTGCCATTCATGCATTACTCTCTACAGGTGATGCATTGATGCTTGATTACGCAAAGAAGATAAAGTTGGGCGTAGCCACTCAATCGATGATAGATGCTCTCGTATCTTTCACTAAAGCTAATGGAGGCATAGAATATGCCGTTGAAATCATGAATGACTATGCGCTGAAAGCTAAAAATCTTCTCCAGCATTATCCTGAATCAGATTCGAAGAGATCCATAATTTATTATATCGACTATGCTATCAAGAGATCTTTATAAGGCTCACGCTCTTATGCATTATATTATTCAGCATTGACAGAAAATAAGCAATCCCATAGATGAAAGAATGATTATCTATGGGATTGCTTTATTTTTGGCTCATCCTACAAATGCGTAGTTTTTATTGACCATTTACCAATCATATTCTCTGATGTGGATATGGGAAATCCATGAAATAACCCTCTCAGTATCACTTTCAGTACCATCTATCTGGTACTGAAAGTGGTACTGTAGTTTATCTTAGGTGGTACTGACGGGCACTAAAATTGGTGCCTCTCTTATGCTTTTTTAGAAGAATTTTATCTCTTCGCCCTTGATATCAGAGAGAAGTTTGTTGGCCAGTGAACTTGTGCCCAATCTGAACAGCTTGTTGGTGAGCCATTTTTCTCCAAGCACCTCTTTCACTATGGTGTAGTATGTGAGAGCGTCATCTACTGTTTTCATACCTCCAGCAGGCTTGAATCCAATCTGTATGCCAGTGTTGTCGTAATACTGCTTAATGGCTTTGCACATCACTAATGCTGCTTCTGGTGTTGCTGCAGGTGTCAGTTTGCCTGTAGATGTCTTTATATAGTCTGCTCCTGCATACATGGTCAGAATGCTTGCTTTCATTATGTTTGATGCTGTCTTAAGGCATCCTGTTTCCAATATCACTTTAAGCGGTTTATCGCCGCAAACATTCTTTATTTCTTCGATTTCATCGCACATGCCTTCGTAGTCGTCGTTGAGAAATTTGCCTACAGGCATCACGATGTCAATTTCAGTGGCACCTTCGCTTATAGCAAGGGCTGTCTCTGCAACCTTGACTTCCATGAATGTCTGTGATGATGGGAAGCTGCCTGACACGCATGCTATTTCTACATCTTCATTTTCCAAAGCATCATGGCACACTTTAGCATAGTTGGGGTAGACACACACGGTGGCAACATGTCCGAGTTCGGGATATATGTCATCAAATTTATTAACTTTTTCCACAAATCGAAGTATGGAGTCTTCGTTGTCTGTTGTCTTTAGTGATGTCAGTTCGACGCTGTTAAGCAGAAACATTTTCACTTCTTTGGTGTCGTTCTCTTTGAGGTGCTTGTTGATGATTATCTCAACCTGTTTCTTCACCTTATCATCGTCCAAGTCGGTGTCATACTGACTGAGGGCTTTAAAATACTTGTTCTCTTCCATTGTTTATCTCTATTTGCTGGTTGTGCTCATTCTTTGTTTTTCGTGTCCATGCATATTGTCACAGGTCCGTCGTTGATGATTTCGACCTCCATATATGCACCAAATTCACCTGTTCCTACAGGTTTGCCAAGGTTTTCTGAAAGCGCTTCGCAGAAACGTTCATACAAAGGCTTTGTGATTTCATGGCTTCCTGCTCTTAAGTATGAAGGTCTGTTGCCTTTTTTGTAACTCGCCCATAGCGTGAACTGGCTTACAACGATAGCATCGCCTCCTGTGTCTAAGATGGATTTGTTCATCACTCCGTTCTCATCGTCAAACACCCTCAACGTACTGATTTTCTTGGACAACCATTGTATATCTTCCTCTGTGTCAGCATTTTCGCAACCTAAAAGTATAAGGTAACCATGGTTTATCTCTGCTTTCTTTTCTCCGCCTATAGTGACGGATGCATGTGTAACTCTCTGAATTACAGCTCTCATAACATTCTTTTTTATATTATTCTTCTTGTTCGTAATATTCTTTAATCAACTTTGCCTTGCTTGCTCCAATAGCATTGCTAAGGTCCTCAAGGCTTGCTTCCCTGATGCGTTTCAGACTCTTAAAGGTCTTCAACAATGTGGTCTTTGTGGCATTGCCCACACCTTTTATTTTATCCAATTCTGACTCAGTGTTGTGCTTTGCCCTTTTGTTTTTGTGAAATGTTATAGCAAACCTGTGCACTTCGTCTTGTATCTGTGTGAGCAGCCGGAAGAGAGGGCTGTCCATTTCTATTCCAACTATCTGTGGAGGAAATCCAAATAGCAGTTCGTTTGTGCGGTGGTGGCTGTCCTTGGCAAGTCCTGCTATTGGTATCTCAAGATGTAGTTTATTCTCTATCACTTTTCTCACCACCTCCATTTGTCCTTTGCCTCCATCTGTGATGATAAGGTCGGGTAGTGGGGTGCCTTCCTCTATTGCACGACTGTATTTGCGATAAACCACCTCGCTCATTGATGCGTAGTCATCGGGGCCTATTACAGTTTTGATATTATATTTCCTGTAGTTTTCTTTCGATTTCTTTCCACCTATGAATACCACGCAGCCTGCCACTGCGTCTTGTCCCATTATGTTTGAATTGTCGAAACATTCGATGCGCATAGGCAAGTTATCCAGTTTGAGTTTTCTCTGAAGCTCTTTCAAAATGTTGATGTGTCTCTGCTCTGGATTGAGTTTGTCTTCCTGCTTAAGGGCGTCAATTCTGTATTGCCGCACATTCGCTTCGGAAAGGAACAGAAGCTTTTTCTTGTCTCCAGCTTTTGGAACGATGAATTCAACTCCTTTCAGATGAAAATCCTGCTCAAATGGCACAACCACCTCTTTGGAGTTGTTCCCGTATTTTTCTCTCATGCTGACGATGGCAAGTGCGAGTATTTCCTCCTTGCTTTCGTCAAGCCTTTTTTTGTATTCGTTAGTGAACACCCTTGTGATGCAACCGTTTGCAACGTGCATGTAATTGACCCAGGCTCTTTGTTCATCATCTTCGATGCTGAATACATCGATATTTTGATTAGTGCTTGTTATCACCCGGCTTTTGCTGTCAAAGTCTTTTGCCATCAGATAACGCTTCTTCACTTCTTCTGCCTTGATGTATTCTTCCTTGTCTGCCAAGCGTTGCATCTCTTGAAGCAATTTCCTGCACAATTCTCTTGTGTTGCCGCTGAGAATATCTTTTATCTCTTCGATTTGCTCGAGATATTCTGCTCTTGGTTGTTTCCCGATGCAAGGAGCTTTGCATTTGCCAATGTCGTGATACAGGCAACTTTTGATTTTCTTTTCAGCTATCTTTTCTTCTGTTATGGCTGTGTGGCATAATCTTACCCGATACAGTTTGTCGATCAGTTCGAGCATGGCGTTGAGCGTGCCTTGGTGACTGAATGGGCCATAATATGTGCCCATTCCCTTTTCAATGTTTCTTGTCTTTATCACTCGAGGCAAATACTCGTTGGTCACGCATACGGAAGGATATGTCTTTCCGTCTTTAAGCAGAATGTTGTAAAATGGCTGGTGCTCCTTTATAAGGTTGTTTTCCTGTATTAGGGCATCCTCGTCTGTGGGTACAACGATGTATTTTATATCTTCTATTTTGCTGACAAGGATCTGTGTCTTGCGATTCTTTGGCGAATTGTTGAAATATGAGCTGACTCTTCTCTTTAGATTCTTTGCCTTGCCTACATATATTATAACGCCGTTCTTGTCAAGATACTGGTAGCATCCTGGCTCTTCTGTCAGGCTGTTCACAATAGATTTGAGTCTTTCGCGTCTTTCGCGTTCTTTCGTCATGTCGTTGCTTTGTCTATTTTCTGCTTTTACTCGTCTCAGAGCGTCACTTTACATCGGCTTCTGTTTCACGTGAAACATCCAGGACCTAAACATTCGATTATCAGCATGTAATGGTTGAAGTGCTCCACTGTTCCGTCAAGAATATAAGGGCACGTGCATTGCATATGCTGTTGTGCGCTTTTTGCATGTCCCTTTGTCTTTAACGTTTGTTTTATCACACATTTATCAGCACATCTATTGGTGTGTCGTCACCGATGAATTCCCTTCCGGCCAGTCCCTCGTCGCGAATTTCAATAAGAAAATTGATATAGCATGCTTTCGGGTTAAATCTCTTGACCATATTGACAGTGGCTTTCATTGTGCCTCCTGTGGCTAATAGGTCATCGTGTATCAGTACAACATCATCAGAACAAAGGGCGTCCTCATGCATCTCGATCCTGTCTGTGCCATATTCCTTTTCATATTCCTCGCTGATGGTCTTTGCTGGCAGTTTGCCAGGCTTGCGAACCATGACGAATCCTGCGTTCAGTTTTCTTGCAAGAATGGCTCCCATTATATAGCCGCGGCTTTCCAATGCCACCACTTTTGTGATGCCTTTGTCCTTGTATATCTTGTAGAGTTCCTCTTCCATTATCTCAAGGCACTTAGCGTCCTTGAACAGGGTGGTGACATCTCTGAAGTTGATGCCTTTCTTTGGGAAGTCCTGTATGCTTCTCAGGTGTTCCACCAAGTAATTTTCTTTTGTCTTGTCCATTTTACAGTTTGTTGTTTTTATGTTGTTGCTTGTGTTCCGCCTTTGCTTTGCTGCATGCATTATTTGTTTAACCATCCTGTCTATTTTGCTGAAATATGAAAGGATAAAGCAAGAATGTTTCACGTGAAACAAAGTAAAGCTTCACCTGCCTAACAATACCAGCATCGTGTTGATGTCTGATGGTGACACGCCTGGTATTCGTGATGCCTGCGCAAGGGTGTCTGGCTGTATGGCTTCGAGTTTTTGCCGGGCTTCGATGGATATCTGTGTCATGTTGGGATAATCGAACTTGCCTTGGATTTTGATGTTCTCCAATCGAATCATCTTGTCGGCCATCTGCTTTTCTCTGACTATATACCCCTTGTATTTTATCAGTATCTCTGCAGCTTCTATTATTTCATCTCTGCGATTGTCGTCGCCGATGATGCTGTCGAGCTGTTTTGATAACGGCGCAATGTGCGGACTGATATTGCTGATGCTTATTTGAGGGCGTCCGAGGAGCTCTTCCAACTTGCAGCCGTGACGGAGCGGAGTGGTGCCTAATGATTCAATGGCAGGATTGATGAGAGCTGGCTTGAGTGAGAATTCTGATGCGAACTTCACGATGGCGTTAATCTTCTCTTTCTTTGACTTCATCATGTTGTATCGCTCGTTGCTTGCCAGGCCTATCTCATGACTGCGTTCTGTGAGACGAATGTCAGCATCGTCTTGCCTGAGGAGAATCCTGTATTCAGCTCGTGAAGTGAACATCCTGTAAGGTTCGTCCACGCCCTTAGTGACGAGGTCGTCAATAAGCACTCCGATGTATGCTTCGTTCCTTCCCAATGTGAACGGCTTCCTGTCGCTGTCTTCGCAAGCAGCGTTGATGGCTGCGTTTATTCCAGCTATCACTCCTTGTCCTGCTGCCTCCTCGTAGCCTGTGGTGCCATTTACCTGGCCTGCGAAGAAAAGGTTGTTCACCACTTTCGATTCAAGTGTGTGCTTCAGTTGGGTAGGGTCGAAGAAATCGTATTCAATGGCATATCCAGGCCGATATATATCCAAGTTGCGGAATGCAGGTATCTTTCTCAATGCTGCCAATTGAATGTCGAGGGGCAGTGACGAAGAGAACCCGTTAAGGTACATCTCGTTTGTGGTCTCACCCTCTGGCTCGAGAAACAGCATGTGCTCATCCTTTTCGGGAAATGTGTGGAGCTTCGTCTCTATGCTTGGGCAATAACGCGGCCCGATGCTTTGGATTTGCCCATTATACAGCGGCGAATCGGCGAATCCCATGCGTAGCGTCTCATGCACTTCTTTGTTTGTATAGCATATCCAGCATGGCAAACTGTTGCGCTTGCTCACGGCGCTATGCTCTGTAGGCATGAATGAGAACTTATGAAAATCGTGGTCTCCATCTTGAAGTTCCATCAGAGAGAAGTCGACGCTGCGTTTGTCTATGCGCACTGGTGTGCCTGTTTTCATTCTGGCAGACCTTATGCCGTGTTTTGTGATGGATTCTGTCAGTTCGAGGGATGCTGCCTCTGAGCAGCGTCCGCCTTGAATCTTTGTGCGCCCGATGTGCATGAGTCCGTTGAGGAAGGTGCCTGCTGTTATTATCACGCATTTGCCACGAAATACTGCGTCGTAGTATGTCTTCACTCCTGTCACTTGCCCGTCCTCAACGATGATTTCCCTTACTTGGTCCTGCCAGATGTTCAGGTTGTCTACGTTCTCAAGTATCTCTCGCCAAGCCCAAATGAACTTAGCTCTGTCGCATTGCGCTCTCGGACTCCATACTGCTGGTCCTTTAGACATGTTGAGCATGCGAAACTGAATGCTGCAACTATCGGTCACTATGCCTGTGTATCCGCCCAATGCGTCGATCTCTCTTACTATCTGTCCTTTGGCTATGCCGCCAATGGCAGGATTGCACGACATCTGTGCAATCTTGTTCATGTCCATTGTTATCAGACATGTCTTTGCGCCCATGTTGGCTGCTGCGGCAGCGGCTTCGCATCCAGCGTGGCCAGCTCCCACCACAATCACATCGTAATTGAATGTCATCTGTCTATTTATGAGGAATTTTTTCTTTGTGTGCAAAAGTACTCTTTTTATTTGACAGTAACAAAAAATATTTTAAAAAAGTAGACCTTGCTGATTGTGCCGTCGGGTGTCGGCGAAACAAATGGCTTATGCAGTTTGGCTTATCAGAATAGCGAGCAATGTCATTCGGGCACACAGTGTAAAGTTTTAGATGTTTTGTTTTGTATTATCTCACACTTGTGTTATATTTGCACTAAAAGATACTGAAGATGGAAAATGCAATAGAAAAGTGGACACCGCAGATGCGCGACTTCGTGCAGCGGCATATAAACGATGATGTGTCAACGCTCATCCTCTCTGCCAGTCGCAACAAAGGAATAGATGTGCCATTTGCGGCCGAACAGATAGAGGCTCGCCAACGTCTTAAAGACAAGTTGCCTGAGTGGTATGCCAATGCGGACCTCCTCATGGGGGGCCGTGTGCCTGCTGAGCAATGCAGTTCGGAACAGACGGCACGCTTCAAGCGCAGCGTGGTAGAGGGTGACACTCTTTGTGACCTTACTGGCGGAATGGGCGTAGACTTCTGGTATATGTCGCAAGGCATGAAGCATGCGATATACACCGAACGAAACGCATACCTGTGTGAGGTGGCTTGGCACAACATCACGTCCATGGCTTCAGATGCTTCTATATATGAGGTGCGTTGCGGAGATGGCCGAGAACTCCCTGTGCCCGATGCGGATGTGATATATCTCGATCCGGCTCGCCGTGCTGCTGATGGCAGCAGGGTGTATGCCATTGAAGACTGTGAGCCCAACATAGTGGAATGGCAAGACATGCTTCTTGCGCATGCTCGAACGCTTCTTGTCAAACTGTCGCCTATGATAGATATAACCGACATGCTGAAAAAACTCAAGCGTGTAAGTGATGTCTATATCATTGGGGTGCGCAATGAGTGCAAAGAGATACTTGTCAAAGCTCGTGGCACAGGCAATGCAGACTGCTTGGGTGATGGGGTGATGATGCATTGTGTGGATTTTATGCCTGCACACACGCTTTCTTATGATTTTCCTTTCGCTGATCATGCTTCGGCGCCCGTTGCCACAGATGGTGTGGGACACTACTTGTATGAGCCTGACGTCACTATTATGAAGGCGCAAGCTTTTGGAAACTTATGCAAGAGATACGGCATATGCCAACTCGATTATGAGACTCACCTCATGACCTCCGACAGTCTTATTGACACATTTCCAGGACGTCGATTTGAGGTCCTCGAGTGCATGCCGTTCTCGTCGCGTCTCATCAAGACGTTGAACCGCTCTATGCCTCAAGCAAACATCGCCACTCGCAATTTCATCATTACAGCAGACCTGCTGAGAAAGCGTACACGCATCAAAGATGGGGGAGATGTGTATCTTTTCGGAGCCAAAGTGAAGGATGCCGGCGATATGCTTTTGCGTTGTCGCAAGGTTTGAGAGCATAGCAACTCTGATGGCTCTTGACCCCAACGCATACGTTTTATTACCACCAAACAAAGCCATTCCATCTGAATCATACAAAATAAATGGAAGACTATATGCAGGAACCTATTATCCCAAATCGGTCATTAGATCGAAACAGGGAAATTATCAGAACATTATTGCTTCTTTTCATCTCTTGTCAGCGTTTCTTTCGGGCAGATTGCGACGTTATGCATTGAAGTCATAGCTGACTGTGGCAGAATGCGAATGTATACAAAATGCCTAAAGAAATGCTGGCATAGACCTCTGTTGTTGTAACATTCATATGACCGAGGTAACGCTGAACCACCATAATGCTTGTCCCTGCATCGTGCTGGAGACAGGCGAAGCTGTGCCGGCTGCAGTGGAAAGTTATATGCTTGGTTATCTCAGCATCTTAAAAATATAACCATGAGGAAAGATAGTCATTTTATCGGACAGCAATAATGTTGTATATAAAAAGATGTTAAATTATTTGTTTTTATCAGATTTTTCATAAATTTGCATTGCCATTTGAGAATTAGCTTGATTTTAAACCGTGACACAAAATTGAGCTAATTTTCAAATGTGGCAAAATGCGGCGCACCCGACAAAAATCGATATGGCACTTACTCAATTCCTGTTTCAGGAACGAAGAAAGTCAACAAAAAGAACGGTAGCGATGGAGGGGCTTGGGAAATCAAAGGAGTATTTTTGCATTAAATTATAACAATGAAGTGCAAGTACTATTCCGATGGAAGGCTTTTTTACTAGTAGATCTTTATCAATTCAAAAAAAACACCTTGTCTTTAAATTAACGATGCATCGTGTCTGCATTGTGCTACAATGCACGAAGTGGCTTCTTGCAGGCTTTCGTCTAACAGAAGATGGAATTTGCTTTGTTAGTGGACTAAAAAATCAAAATAACAAAACTTTTATAAACTAATATGATTCGTATTGTTATGAGCCGAATAGTTGTTATATCCATTGCATTATTTTGCTGTGCAGACTGCATGATGGCTGATTCTTTTTTCATCGAATCGGGTATCAAATACAAGTTCGTAGATGATGGGCATGTCAATGTTGCTGTGCAGGATGACAGTCTGTACAGTTCTTTAGCTTTCAAGGATTATGTTCTTGAAATTCCGGCTGTAGTGAGACATGAAGGAAGGAGCTATCGTGTGAAGGCAATTGAGAAATATGCATTTACTGCATGTTGCGCCATGAAACATCTAAAGATAGGTGAAGGGATTGAGGCAATTTCTGATTATGCTTTTCAGGCTTGTGCCAATCTTGAGTCTGTAAGCATTCCTTCCAGTATAAAAGTCGTAGGCGCTGCTCCGTTCCTATATTGCACATGTCTGACAACGATCGTTGTGGATAAGACAAATCCAATATTTGACAGCCGTGATGGATGCAACGCGATAATCATGACACAGAACAATTCCCTGATTGCGGGATGTGGCGCTACAAAGATTCCTTCTTCTGTGAAATGTATCGACAAGTATGCATTTATGGGGTGTATAGCAGAAGAAATTGTTATTCCTGACGGGGTGGAAAGAATAAATTTTTTTGCATTCTCTGAGTGTCCTAACCTTAAGAAGATTGTCATTCCTGCATCTGTAGAAACAATCGAGGAACTTGCTTTCTACAATTGTCCAGAAGTCATTTCCATTGTCGTTGACAAAAACAATGCGGACTATGACTCCAGAAATGGCTGTAACGCAATCATCTATACATCCGATAACAGACTGATACTTGGATGCAGTTCGACCTCCATTCCTAAGGGCATCGAAGCGATAGGTGAATTCGCATTCAGTCATTGCCGCAACCTTCAGAGAGTCGTAGTACCTGAGGGGGTGTTGTGTATTGCAGATGGTGCATTCGAATATTGTTCAAGTCTGAAGGAAATATCACTTCCTGCAACTCTGGAAGTCTTAAGTGGTGGTTCAAACTTTGGATATTGCACATCGCTGGAAAGCATCACCATACCAAAGGGCGTAAGCAATATGGAGAGTGATATCTTCCGTGGATGTGTATCGCTGCAGAAGATAAGTGTCGATTCTGATAACGAGACATTCGACAGCCGAAACAATTGTAATGCCGTGATTGATACACAACAAGACAAATTGGTGGTTGGTTGCAAAGGGACAGTTATCGTTGATGGCATCAAGAGCATCGCCTCACGGGCATTTTACAAGAGTGGGGTAACTTTGGTTCATATACCTTCTTCCGTTGATATTATTGAATCAGCAGCCTTCAAGGATTGTGAATACTGCATGTCAATTTCGGTGGAAGAAAGCAACAAAACCTACAAGTCTGCAGGTTCAAACTCAGTAGTAGAGAAGGCGACGAACGAGTTGGTTCTTGGTTGCGCCACTACCAAAATTCTGCCTGAAGTAAAAGTCGTGGGTGCCTATGCGTATATGAATACTCCATCCGTGGTGATTCTTCCTGAAGGAATCGTTTTAATAAAAGAGGGTGCGTTCTCAGAGTGCAAGACATTGCATTCTGTCATTCTTCCTGCCTCCCTGAAAAAAATCGAAGAACGTGCATTTTCTGGTTGCAAGAACCTTGCTCATGTGGTATTGAAGAACAAGAACACTGAGATTCAAAAATATGCATTCCCATCTGATAAAAAGTTTTGGAAATGAATTTTTTTCACATCCCAACACTAATTATATTAGGTGGCTGCATCTTTTGCATTTCAGAGAAACACTTTGAAAGAGCCGATGCTATCCAGATATATTGGACAAGTACAAGCCTGTTATTAGTGTTGATTGTGTGTTCATTCTATAAAAATAAGAGTATCTTTCCACAGAAAAAAATCTCCTGACAAAGTCAGGAAATGTTTGTCAGTGATAGCAGAATGACTGAATAACTGTTGCTAATGTGGCGGGAAACGCAACTTTATCTCTTTAAGTGTTCTCCTGTGTTTGTATTTTACGTATCTTTGTACGTAAAATAATTATAATGACACGTAAAGATTTTGAAATAATGGCACCTGTTGGGTGCAGGGAAAGTTTGGCCGCAGCCATCAAGGCTGGGGCTAATTCCATATATTTTGGCATTGGCAAACTTAACATGCGCAGCCATAGCGCCAATGCCTTCACTATAGATGACTTGAAAGAGATTGCGGCAATATGCCATGAGAATGGGGTGAAGTCGTATCTCACTGTAAATACCATCATTTATGGCGAAGATTTGCCTGCCATGCAAGAAATAGTGGATGCTGCAAAGGAAGCCCACATATCTGCTGTCATTGCCAGCGATGTGGCAGTAATGTCTTACTGCTGCAAGATAGGACAAGAGGTGCATTTGAGCACGCAGCTGAATATATCCAATATCGAGGCTTTGAAGTTTTATGCGCAATTTGCCGATGTTGTCGTTCTTGCACGCGAACTCAACATGTGGCAAGTGCGTGACATATATCAGCAGATTGTGGAACAGGATATCAGAGGCCCAAAGGGTGAACTGATACGCATAGAAATGTTCTGCCACGGAGCTCTCTGCATGGCCATCAGCGGCAAGTGTTACTTGTCTCTCCAAAATGCAGGTCGCAGCGCAAACCGTGGCGAGTGTGTGCAGATATGTCGCCGTGGATATGAGGTGACCGATTTGGAGACAGGCACCAAGCTTAATGTTGACAATAAATACATCATGTCGCCGCGTGACTTAAAGACAATTCGTTTTATTGATGTCATGATGAATGCAGGTGTGAGAGTGTTTAAGATAGAGGGACGCGCACGCGGACCTGAATATGTCCACACTGTGGTAAAGGCCTATGATGAAGCCATCAATGCGGTGCTCGACGGCACTTTCGCAGACAATGAGGCAAGAAAAGATGAATGGGACAAGCAGCTCTCCACTGTCTTCAACCGAGGCTTTTGGGATGGATATTATCAAGGCCAAAAACTTGGCGAGTGGTGCGAAGTGTATGGAAGCAAGGCCACAGAGAAAAAAGTGTATGTGGGCAAGTGCATGAAATATTTTTCCAAAATTGGCGTGGCAGAGTTTCTTGTTGAAAATGTTGACCTGAATAAGGGTGACAAGATTCTCGTGACAGGCACAACAACAGGCGCGCTCATTCAAGAGTGTGACGAGATACGTTTTGACCTTGAGCCTGTAGACGTGGCTGTCAAGGGGCAGCACATCAGCATTAAGGTGAACGAGCGCGTGCGTCCTAACGACCGTCTTTATGTGCTTCAGCCTGCCGACAGGCTGACACAGACAGGACTTAATGTTTCCCGAAAAGATGACATGGCTTGATGGATGCGACCGCTAAACAAATAAGAAAGACAGATGGAAGAAAATTTTGACATAAGAGAACAGCGCTCCAACAAGGACAAGGACTTTGAGAATGCGCTCCGTCCATTGAAGTTTGACGACTTCAGCGGACAGAGCAAGGTGGTGGAGAACCTGTCCGTGTTTGTTGAGGCTGCTCATTTCAGAGGAGAACCGCTCGACCACACCCTCCTTCATGGTCCTCCAGGACTTGGCAAGACCACACTGTCAAACATAATAGCCAATGAACTTGGAGTGGGATTCAAAGTGACATCAGGCCCTGTGCTCGACAAGCCAGGCGACCTTGCAGGCATACTTACATCGCTTGAGCCTAACGACGTGCTTTTCATTGATGAGATACACCGCCTCTCTCCTGTGGTGGAGGAATATCTCTATTCGGCTATGGAAGACTACCGAATAGACATAATGATAGACAAAGGCCCGTCTGCGCGTTCTATACAGATTGACCTCAATCCGTTCACGCTCGTTGGAGCCACTACGCGCAGCGGACTGCTCACAGCGCCTTTGCGAGCTCGTTTCGGCATCAACCTTCATCTGGAATACTACGACAACGATGTGCTCTCTCGCATTATCTTGCGTTCCGCGCATTTGCTGGATGTTCCATGCGAATATGATGCGGCAGGCGAGATAGCAAGCCGTTCGCGAGGCACACCTCGAATAGCCAACGCTCTTTTGCGCCGTGTGAGAGACTTTGCGCAGGTGAAAGGCAATGGCACAATAGACCTCGCTATTGCTCACATGGCTCTTGAAGCTCTCAATATTGACCGTTTCGGACTTGATGAGATTGACAACAAGATTCTTACCACGATTATTGACAAGTTTAAGGGAGGACCTGTGGGGCTTGGCACCATAGCCACAGCCATAGGAGAAGACACTGGCACGGTAGAGGAAGTGTATGAGCCGTTCTTGATAAAGGAGGGGTTCATCAAGCGAACCCCTCGTGGGCGCGAAGTGACGGAGTTGGCTTATAAGCACCTTGGCCGTCTGCCATTCATTGGCAGTGCTGGCAATGGTGGAATGAGAGACCTCTTTGAAGGCATGTAGGTCTGTGTCATCATTCCTTTTATCCGCAAGAGATTATATAATAATAAATGTATGAGACGGGTGTTGCTGCATCTTTCTTGTCTTCAATAAGAATCAAACTAACTTAAAACAAGATATTGCAATGAGAAAGCATTTTTTGATGGCAATGATGATGCTGTTTGTGGCAGTGTCGTCAGCATTGGCTCAGCAGGCCAAGTATGTATTTTATTTTATAGGAGATGGCATGGGAGTCAACCAGGTCAATGGCACAGAGGCTTATAGAGCGGAACTGGAAGGCCGTATTGGCATAACGCCACTTCTTTTTGCAAGTTTTCCTTATGGAGCTATGGTCACAACATATTCAGGCACAAATGGTGTGACCGACTCAGCTGCATCAGGCACAGCTCTCGCCACGGGGCATAAGACAAAGAATGGCACTCTTGGCCTCGCTGTAGACCGTCAGACACCAATACAAAGTGTGGCAGCCAAGGCGCAGGCCAATGGCAAGCGTGTGGGTGTGGCCACCAGTGTGAGTGTGGACCATGCCACTCCTGCGGCTTTCTATGCCCATGTGCCAGATAGAGGAATGTATTACGAGATTGGCAAAGACCTTGTCAAAGCAGGCTTTGACTTCTATGCAGGCTCAGACTTTCTTAATCCTTCAAGTCGCAAGGCGCCAGAGGAAGGAACTCTCTATGAGCAGTGTCAGAAGGCTGGTTATACTATAGCTCGCGGTTACAAGGATTACGGCAAGAAGCGCGCAAAGGCCGACAAGATGATACTCTTCCAAACAGAAGAGGCAAGCAAGAAAGACCGCACAAGCATACCTTATGCCATTGACCGTAAAAAAGGCGATATGACATTGGCTGAGATAACACGCGCGGGCATCAATTTCCTTTCTAAGGGTGATGACAACGGTTTCTTCCTGATGGTAGAAGGCGGCAAGATTGATTGGGCTTGCCATGCCAACGATGCAGCCACAGCGTTTAATGAGGTTATCGATTTCGACAACGCTATCCGTGTGGCATACGAGTTTTATGAGCAGCATCCAGATGAGACCCTCATCGTGGTCACGGCCGATCATGAGACAGGCGGAATAGTGCTTGGCAAGGGACGTTACGAACTTAATCTTCAAGCGTTGCGCTATCAGCGTGTGAGTGTCAACGGACTCAGCGCAAAGTTTAATGAACTTCGCAAGAATACTGGCAATAAGGTGACATGGGAGATGGCAAAGAAGACTTTGAGCGAAAACTTCGGATTGTTCGGTGATGTGAAAGTAAACGAGCATCAGGAAGCGCGTCTGCGCCGTGTCTTCGATGACACGTTCGTAGGCAAGAAGCCTGCACTTGACGCAAGCGAATATCAGAAGGATGAGCATATAGCCACAGTGGCTAAGGAGATACTTGACGACATCGCAATGGTGGGATGGACGAGCGGCGGCCATTCTGATGGTTATGTGCCTGTGTTTGCTATAGGCGCTGGAGCTGAGAAGTTCCATGGAAGAATAGACAACACAGAGATTCCTAAGAATATAATAGAATCGGCTGGTTGGAAATAATATAATTGATGTTTGGGCCTGTGTCAACATTGATATGGGCCCAAACCCAAATCTGTCTTTAGAGACTGGAACGGAGTGTGCATTGATTCCATTCACCTCTTCTCAGCATTCCTTTCTTCATCTTGTTTCCGTCAGCATTTAGCTGAAGGTAGCCATGTATTAAATGCGTCTGTAACAGCATGCTCGGAACAAACACTATTGAAATAGATATTCAATGACAATTTTGGAATAAATAATATAATCACAAGCAACGAATTGAACATTTACTTATGACTGTAGCAACAGCAGAATCGTGCACAGGAGGCAGAATAGCCTCTGCTATTACAGCTCGCAGCGGTGCGAGCAAATATTTCATCGGAAGTATTGTGGCTTATCAAAACGAAGTGAAAGAGCGCATGCTCGGTGTGACGGAGCAGATGATTGCTGACAATGATGTGGTGTCGCGTCCTGTGGCAGAGCAGATGGTGCGCGGCGCCTGCCAATTGTTTTCCACCGATTATGCTATGGCATCCACTGGTTATGCTGAGGCATGGGAGGGACATGAAGTGGAGATATGGATAGCATGGGGGGCTCCAGACGATGTGCATTCGCTATGTCTGAAGGAAGACTGGGGCAGATTGCGCAATGTGGAGAACGCTACTGAGCGTGTGATGGCTGAGTTTGGTAAATATTTGCGCAGCAAGGATAAGAATGATGCTGTGGTGATGGGATTTTGATGCTGGTTAGAGTTTTTAGGAAATAGTAATAATAAGGTAAAATGAGTATTTTTAAACAGTTGGCAATCATTATCGGTTGCTTGGCAATAGGTGAGTTGATTGTATGGCTCACTTCTGTGCCTGTGCCATCAAGCATCTTGGGCATGCTGTTGCTCACAGCTTTGCTTCAGATGAAAGTAGTCAAGCTGGAATGGGTGGAAGGCCTTTCCAGTTTCTTAGTGTCAAACATGGGCTTTTTCTTTGTGCCTCCAGGTGTGGCTCTTATGCTATATCTCGACATTATTGAGGCTGAATTTTGGCCAATAACTATTTCTGTGGTTGCAAGTACCGTGCTTGTGCTTGTCACAACAGGATGGAGTCATCATTTCACGCGCATTGTCATCAAGAAGATAAAGAAGAAATAATAAAGACTCAAATCATGGAATACTTGCAAAATGAATATTTTCTTTTGACGCTTACGTTTGGTGTCTATTTCTTGTCACGATATATACAGAAGAAAGTAGGGTGGTCAGTGCTTAATCCTATTTTGATAAGCATAATCTTCCTTATCGTTTTTCTCAAACTCTCAGGCGTCAGTTATGAAACTTATGAGCAGAGCGGCGCAAAGATTGACTTCTGGCTCAAACCTGCAGTGGTGGCTCTTGGAGTGCCGCTCTATCGTCAGCTTTCTGCTATAAGAAAGCAGATTGTGCCTATTGTGGTGTCACAGCTTGTGGGATGCATCGTTGGCATAATGTCGGTGGTGCTCATAGCCAAGATGCTTGGCGCCTCCACACCTGTGATCCTATCACTTGCACCTAAATCTGTCACCACTCCAATTGCCATGGAGGTGACACGCACCCTTGGCGGCATACCTTCCCTCACAGCAGCTATTGTGGTCATAGTGGGTATCTTAGGTTCTGTCATCGGATTTCGTGTCCTTCAGTTTGGACGCATCAAACATCCCGATTCTCAAGGACTCTCAATAGGCACGGCTTCACACGCTGTAGGCACTTCTGCTGCCATGCAGCATGGCGAGGAGCATGGCGTCTTTGCCTCTCTCGGACTTATTCTTAATGGTGTCTTCACTGCTTTGTTCTCATCGATGCTGCTCTCGTGGATGGGAGTGATGTGACAAGTTGGGAATAGAAATATTACATGATGGAGTTGGCTCTTGATGTAATGATTTATATTGCTGTCAGCTAAAACTCCAAAGGTCACAAATAATATGCCCGAAGCCCTCTAAAATGGGACTTCGGGCTTGTTCTTTCCCAAAGTAAGCCTCCTCTATTCTGACGAGGCTTGACCAATTTTTCATTTGACTTGCAGAAAGCAAGGCATTGCCAAGCAAGCGTTTCATCTTGTCAGCTGTTCCATCCTCTGTGCGTATAATAGCCCATGTCATGGAAACAATGATTTATTCGTCAAAAAAAGAGGGTAAGGATACTTGTCCAAGTATCACGTAATACTTTTTTAACCCAAATCTAATGACCTATTTGGGTTAAAACGACCACACATAAATATCCTTCTTCTTTTTTTTACAAGAAATTACAGGCATGAACGATGGATATGTCACTCACTTTCTTCTCTTTTCAGCTTTGACGTCCTTGCGTGACTTGGATACAATAACAAGCCATACGCCTGTGAAAACAAGAAGGGATGCAAAGACCTGAGTGCCTTTGAAGATGGCGAGGCCCGTGATGACACTCACGGAAACAGATACTAATGGCTGCACGTAGTTGTAGACAGACACCACTGTGGGGCGCAGCGACTTTTGGCCAACCATCATGCAGATATAGCTCAGGAAGGTGCCGAAGAAGACGACGTAGCCCGTCTCCATCCATGTGGCGGTTGGCACGTTTGAGAAGGGTATGGCCGACACGTGGGAAAAGGTGAACGGCCATATCATAAGAGCTGCCCATGTGAACATCCATTTGTTGACGGTGAAGAGTGAATATTTCTGCACAAGAGGCTTGAACAAGGCCAAATAGAGAGCGAAAGAAAGTTGGGCCGACATGCATAGAAGGTCACCCCAAATGTTGCCCACCTTGGCATTTGACGAGGATGCGCTTGTGAGGATGATGATGACAGCTCCGCTGCATCCCAAGAGCACACCGAGAGCTTTCTTCCATGTGATTGGTTCCTTCAAGATGAAGAATGATAGAATCATGGCGAATATAGGCATTGAGGTCGTCATGATGCTTGAGTTGGCGGGTGATGTGAAGTTGAGGCCGATGGTGTAGGAGCATTGGTTGAACACCAATGCGAAGACTCCTGCACCTGCAAGGCGAAGGATGTCTTTTGTTGGCACATGCTCTTTCTTTGCGAAGAGTGAGGCTAACCAGAAGAGGATGGCGCCGCCAAGCACGCGGAACGAGACCAGGTCGATGCCATCGATGCCGTGCAGCATGGCATCTTTGCCCACGGGAGCCATCAGGCCCCAAAATGTACCTGAGCACACAAGGCAGAGGTGTGCTATGATTATTTTCTTGTCCATAAGCTGTATCATAAGTGAAGTGTTTTTCCTGTCAAAATTTCTGCATTTATCCCAATCCGTTCCAATTAACTATTATATAATAGTCTCAGCAATAAAAAGACGGCCTTGGCCGTCTTTATGCCTTTGGTGTGTCTGGCACCTCTTCAAGGCAAAACTTGTGCAAATTTAGCGTTTTTTCTGCTAACGCACAAATATTTGATGTCACACATACCAATGTCGGTTATTATTGCTAACTTTGTCGTGCATAAACATTAAAAACATGAGACGAATATTTTTACTGATGATGCTCTTCATGGTTAACGCCATGATGCAGGCACAAATGATTCGGCTGCCCCGTTTCTTCTCCGATGGCATGGTACTTCAGCGCAATGTAAAGGTGCCTGTGTGGGGAAAGGTGCAGACTGATGATGAAATCACCGTTACTATCAATGGAAAGAGTGTGAAAACAAAGGCCGATGCAGATGGAAACTGGAAAGTGTATCTGCCAAAGATGAAGGCCGGCGGTCCGTATGTGCTGACTGTCAAAGCTGGAGGTGCATCCAAGCAAGTCAGCAATGTGCTTATTGGCGATGTATTCCTGTGTTCGGGACAGTCGAATATGGAATTGCCCATACGACGCTGCATGGATGTGGTGGCCAATGAGGTGAGAGACTATTCGAATGACAACATTCGTTATCTGAAATTTCCGCACCAGTTTAATTATGTGCGTCCCAATGATGATGTGACGGTATTGCCATGGCAAAACATCACGCCACAAAACTGTGCAGAAGTGAGCGGCATATGCTATTTTATGGCCAAAGAGCTGCAGGCAAAATATGGCGTGCCCGTGGGAATAATCAATTCGGCTGTGGGAGGCACGCAGGTGCAGGCGTGGATGCCACGTGATGTGCTTGCCACCTTCGAAGGCTATGACAAGGAACTTCAGAAGGCAAAGTACAACCAAGAAAATTGGGTCGACTCTGTGCGCCGTGCAGAAACTAAAGCTGGCATGGACTGGGAAAAGACTATGAACGCAAAGGACACGGTGATGCTCAGATGGAATGAACAAGGATACGACTTCTCTTCATGGAAGACCGTTGACATGTTCTCCAATTGGAGCGGCCGCAAGAATGGCTCATACTGGTTCCGCACTACGGTAGACATACCAAAGGAGCTTGCTGGCAAGAAGGGCATATTGCGTTTTGGTGCCATGAAGGATGCTGACACTATTTTCGTCAATGGGCAATATGTAGGCAACACCACATATGAGTATCCTCCTCGTGTCTATCAGGTGAATGAAGGCATTCTGCGTGAAGGTCGCAATGATATAGTGGTTCACCTCATGTCACAGTCGGGTATGGGCAATTTCACCAAAGGCAAGCTCTATCAGCTCGAGATTGGTGAACTGGTGTTTCCTCTGCCATCACAAATTCAGATGGCTGTCGGATGCACCATGCCGCCAAAGCCTGCCAGCACATATTTTGTCGACACTCCAACAGGTCTCTATAATGCTATGATTGCTCCTTTGCGCGACTTCCCCGTGAAGGGTATGCTGTGGTATCAAGGTGAGAGCAATCAGGGCAACTCTAAAACATACGCAGCCATGCTCAAAGCAATGGTGGAAGCATGGAGAGGGCAGTTCAAGAGTGATTTCCCTGTAGTAATAATGCAGCTTCCTGGATATATGTCTAAACATGCTAATCCAGTGGAGACTGGATGGACTCAGATTCGCAACCAGCAATATGTGGCTGCGCACAGCATCAAGGGAGCCTCTCTTGCACCGACACTCGACACAGGAGAGTATAACGACATTCATCCGCAGGACAAGAAGACTGCAGGCAAGCGCGCGGCGCAGCAGATGAGCCGTTTGGCTTATGGAGACAAGAGCAAGGATGGAGATGTGCCAATGCCTGTGTCGGCAAAAGTGGCAGACGGTAAGATTGTGCTCACTTTCTCTGGTGTGGCTGATGGATTGAAGCAAGGCGAACTTCACGACTTTGCCATCCTTGCTGGCGGCAAGTATCAATGGGCAGAAGCAAAGGTTGCAGGCAAAAACATTGTTAATGTGGCTTTGCCAGAAGGTGTGAGCACTACGACAGTGCGCTACTGCTGGGACGATTATCCGCAGCCTTCGCTTTTCAACTCTATGGATGTGCCTGCTCCGCAGTTTGAGATAGAAGCTAAATAAAAAGAAAACAGACATAATATTCAGCAGGATTTCAAGATTTTCATTTGCCGTGCTCAATCCTAATTTGTTTGGGTACGGTGGATGAACTCTTGAATCCTTTTTTTATTTTTTTGAACATTTACTTTAAAACGAGACAATGAGAAAGATGGTCATTTCTGCTGTTCTGGCAGGAAGTGTGGCGATGCATTCATTAGCGCAGACGGATGTGAGCTGTGAACACAACGAGGCAAAAAGTCCATTGATGGGACGCAGTTTGAAAGATTATGCCAGTGTGCCAAAATTTGGTGGATATTTTATTGGTAAATACACTTATTCAGACCAAGATGGCAAGCATGGCGGCACAGGCTTTAGTCAGCGGTTGGTACGTGCTTATGTAGATGGTACTATCCTTAATGATTTTAAGTATAGGGTGCAGGTTCAAGTGAGCAATTCTAAGTTTCATATGAAGGACTATTTCGTTGAATGGACCAAGAACAAGGAATGTATGATTAAGGTAGGCCAGTTTAAGCGTGCTTTCCTCTTTGAGAACCCATATAATCCTTTTGATGTGGGTGCTGGTGACTATGCGCAGGTGACGCGTGAGCTTGCTGGTGTTGGCAGCATTGAGAATGGTGTTGCTAACGGTGGACGAGATCAGGGCATACAGGTTCAGGGTGACCTTTTCCCATCGAAAAGCGATGGCCATAGATACGTACATTATCAGTTGCAGATGATGAATGGCCAGGGCATCAACACATCAGATGTGAATGCACGCAAAGATTTCCTTGGCACAGTCCAAGTGCAGCCTGTCAAAGATCTCTACGTGGGTTTATTTGGATGGACGGGCAATTACTGCAGCAGTGGTGTCACAGTAGATCGTAATCGTTGGGCTGCAGCTATGAAATATGAACATAATGGTTGGACGGCCAGGGCTGAATATGCGCATTCTCAAGGTTATAATATTAGCGACTATGACAATGATTCAGATTCTTTTTCGGGCACAGGACGTGCTGACGGTTGGTATGCCATTGTAGGGGTTCCATGCAATGATTGGCTGAAGATGAATGTGAAGTATGATGCTTACAGGAATCAGGGCAACTGGGATTCTATGCGCACAATGTATTCTGTCATACCTAATGTGCGTTTGCATAAAAACCTCATTATGCAGGTGCAATATAATTATGTGCACGACCGTTTGAGCGCAGATTGCGACTATAATGAAGTATGGGCAGAATTGTATGTGAGGTTTTAACCCAAATAGGTCATTAGATTTGAAAAGAATCTATAATGTCTTGATAATTCTGTTTAGGCCTAATGACCGATTGTGGGTCAAACCTTTCCCTTTTATTCATGTGTGATGAATGAAAAAAATCAAAATGCTTTTTTATTTATATGCATGATAATTACAGCAGCAAGGAGAGAAAATCATGTTAAAGTGATTATTTTTTTGTTCTTTGGCTGCTGTATTTGTTTTTTTATTTATATTTGCAATCAAATATGTTTCATGATTTTTTGAATGATAGAGTTTAATGTCTTGAACACATGTTTTTACTAATTTATTACTACCAACAATTCTAAACGCTTTATGATTATGAAAAAGAAACACATTTTCTCAGTTATCTTCCTTGCTTTCTCCATGTCGGCTTCAGCGCAGATACAGTTGCTCTATACGCAGACCGTTGGACGTAATGTCATAGACCGCAATAAGAAACTCTATTGGATGGAGGGTGATGATGACCCATGTTATGACATTTTGAATTATAAGAAGGCAGGCAATAAGGAAACATTCACCTTGCGCAATAAAGATAAGGGTTCAGATGATTCATACAACGTGGTGATTACGCTTAACGAAGCTAATGTGCCAAAAGAACTGTCAATATCGGGTAAATACATGCAAAAGTCAACAAGTCCTGTTTCCATATCTTCTGGTGATGTGGATGAGGATAATAGATTGTATAGATATTTCAACGAACTCGCAGGTAACCCTGTAGATCAAGGCGTGAAAGCAAGTGTTGCTTCTTCTTCTGTGCCTGCTGCAGCTAATGTGTCGGACTTGAGACCTGAAAATGCCGCAGAGAGCGTGGCAGACAAGGTGAAGGGCACAGCGCAGAAGGCATTCGGAAAGGTGAAAGGAATGTTTGGTAAGAAAAAGAATAAAGATTGAAGTTCTTAACCTCTATAGGTTTAATGACCGATTTGGGATAAAAAGAGCAACACCTTTAAGACGATAAAACCGTCTTAAAGGTGTTGTTCTTTTTGTCATTTTCTGTAATTGTCATTTTCCAAGTCTCTCTACCCATAGATTGTAAGCAGCCTTGTATGGTTCACAGTCGCATTCAGGCTGTATAGTGTCAATATGCTTCAGAGTCTTGAAGGCTTCATCGCTATTCTTGTATATGCCTGCGCCTATGCCTGCTCCATATGCTGCTCCTACAGAACCGTCAGTCTCGTATAGTTCGATTGTTGCTCCTGTGACAGAGGCGAGAGTGCGGCGGAAGAGTGGTGATAGGAACAAGTTGGCATGTCCTGCTTTGATAGTCTTGATCTGCATGCCCATCTTTGACATGATATCCATGCCGTAGGCGAAAGAAAAGGCAATGCCTTCCTGTGCTGCGCGCAGCATGTGTGCCTTTGTGTGGATGTTGAAGTTTATTCCGTGTATGGATGCTCCAGGATTATCATTCTGAAGCACACGCTCAGCTCCATTGCCGAAAGGAATGATGGACAGACCTTCTGCACCTACTGGTACACTTTCTGCCATGTCGTTCATTTCACCGTATGATATGCCTTCGGGAGCCACGGTACGCTTCATCCATGCATTGAGGATGCCTGTGCCATTGATACAGAGAAGCACTCCCAAACGGGTGTCTGGCTGGTTGTGGTTGACATGGGCGAATGTGTTAACGCGTGAGAGTTTGTCGTAATTGACTTCACCGAGCACACCATAGACCACGCCAGATGTGCCTCCTGTGGCAGCTATCTCTCCTGGTTTCATCACGTTAAGAGACAGGGCATTGTTTGGCTGGTCGCCGCCACGATAAGATATGGGTGTTCCTGCAGGAATGCCAAGTTCGTCAGCTACAGATTTGCACACTCTTGACTGAATGGAGAAGGTTGGCACGATATCTGATATGATGTCTTCAGAGAATCCATAGAAGTTGAGAATGTCTTTGCTCACCTCATTGTTTTTAAAGTCCCAAAACATGCCTTCTGACAGTCCCGAGATAGTGGTCTTCTTGTCGCCACCGCTTAATCGGAGAGCTATGTAGTCGCCAGGAAGCATTATCTTGTCAATCTTGGCATATATGTCTGGCTCATTGTCTTTCACCCAAGCCAGTTTGGCAGCAGTGAAGTTGCCAGGAGAATTTAGAAGATGCTCAAGACATTTTTCGCCTCCGATAGCTTCAAAGGCAGCATTGCCGTAAGGCACAGCGCGTCCGTCGCACCAAATGATAGATGGGCGGAGAGGTTTGCCTTCTTTGTCTACACATACCAGGCCATGCATCTGATAGGATATGCCTATGGCTGCTACGTCGTTGAGTGAGCCAGTTTTCTCTGCCACACGCTTTGTGGCCTGTTTCAGTTCGTCCCACCACATCTCTGGTTCTTGTTCTGCCCAGCCTGCTTGCTTTGATGTGATTGGAGCCTCCGTGTCAGGATATTGCGCGCTTGCCACTGTCTGTCCTGTAGCTGCATCAACGATGGAAGCTTTGACCGATGATGTGCCTATGTCGTAACCAAGTAAATACATTGTGATTTTTGTGCGTTAATATATTTCTTCTTTTTTGTTTATTCGTCCATGCCATCAATGGTCTTTATATTGCCATCTTTGTCGTATTCAATCTCGCACACCTTCAGGCTGCGGAGCCATGATTTGCCACCAGATGGCACTGAGTCGTGATGGAAAAGGTACCATTTGCCATCATATTGGAGAATGGCATGGTGTGTGGTCCAACCTACCACAGGAGTGAGTATTACTCCCTTGTATGTGAAAGGACCGTAAGGGTTGTCGCCCACAGCATAGCATAGCAGATGACTGTCGCCAGTGGAGTAGGAGAAGTAATATTTACCATTATACTTGTGCATCCATGAAGCTTCGAAGAAACGGTGAGGATCGTCGGCTTTGAGAGGATTGCCATTATCATCGACTACAAGAATTGGACGAGGAGCTTCTGCAAAGTTCATGCCATCTTTGGTGAGACGCACGCAACGGCTTGGAAGAGCATCTTCTTTACCCTCAGGAAGGTGTGGCGTTTCAAGATGTATATTATCTTTGTATCGCTGCAGCTGTCCGCCCCAAAGGCCGCCGAAATATACATAAGTCTCTCCATCGGCATCATCGCGGTAAGCGCACATGTCGATGCTGTAGCTGCCAGGCACAGGTGCTGGTTGTGGAATAAATGGGCCTGCAGGATTGTCTGCTATGGCTATGCCCCAATGGAACACATCGTTGCGGTCTTTGAGAGGGAAATACATGACATATCTCTTGACCTTCTTACTGAAACCCATGCCTTCTGCTTGTTCCTGCGCATTTGTAGGGACCTCTGTCTCATATTCCTGCACATCACAGTCCCATAGCTGGCGTCCTGCCCATGGGATATCTTCTTGTCGGAGCACGCATCCATGGTCGGTCACAGTGCCTGTCATGGGGTCACCGTCAATAGAGAGAACGTGGTAGTCTTTCATTATATATTGGTCGCCATTGTCATTCTCGACATTAGAAGCCTCCCAGTCGTGACTTGGATAGATGTATATTTTTCCGTTGAAGATATGAACGGAAGGGTCGGCCATGTAGTCGGTCGGGAACAGGTATCTTTTTTTTGTTGCCATAGTTTCTATAATTGTTAGATGGTTATTAAGTTTCTTTTGTTTAGCAAACTTGCTCAGGCGTTTTCTCTTAGTTGTGTATGAGCATGTATCGTTTGTGTGGAAAAGTCAGCTTTATTTCTTCACCTTTTTCTTTGAAAGCTTCACAGGGGCGGGAGCAGGGCGTTTGCCTGTTTCGCCTAATTCGATGAGCTTTGCCACTGTTGGCTTAGGTTTTGACTGTCTGTCAAAGAGTGTGGCATAGTCTGTGCGTCCGTGGATAGGAAAGTCGTTGCGCCATGAGTTGGCATCATTCATGCACCAGAAGTTGACACGGTTCACCTTGTCTTTGTTGTTCATCAGCATCTGGAAGAAGTCGAGCCAGAACTCGTCAAACTGTGCCTGCTTTTCTGCAGGCAATCCATTTTTGTATGGGTCCATCGACTCTTTGTATGCAGCATTGTCGCTGATGTTGGCTCCTGAGAAACCGAATGGGTTTGGAAGCATGGTGAGGTCAAGTTCTGTGAATTGAGCCTTCAGCCCCAATTTTGCAATCTCATTGATGGAGCGTGTGTATTCAGAAATATAGTCGGTGTCGCCGTAAATCATGTGCGCCTGCATGCCTATGGCGTCGATGCGCATTCCTTTGGCTATGAGCGGACGGAAAAAGTTGATTACGCCATCAAGTTTCTTGGCCTTGTTCATAGAGTAGTCGTTGTAATACAGCTCCAGATTGGGGTCGGCTTCATGGGCATATTGGAAGGCCAAAGGAATGAAATCCTCTCCAAGAATCTTGTAGAACATGCTTTTGCGCAGTGTGCCGTTGTCCTCAAAAGCCTCGTTGACGACATCCCATCCTACGATGCGGCCGCGGAAATGAGATACTATAGTGTAAATGTGGTCTTTAATGCGCTTCCTCAACACATCGGCCGAAACCTGATTGCCGTTGTCATCGGTAAAGAACCATGGAGCACATTGTGAGTGCCATATGAGGCAGTGTCCTATGACCTTCTGTCCGTTGGCCAGAGCTTTGTCTACCAGTTGGTCGGCAAGGGTGAAGTCGTACACTCCCTCCTCAGGATGAATGACTTCGCATTTCATGCAGTTTTCAGGAACGACCCATCCGAAGTGTTGGGCTATGAGTGGGTAGTCGGCTGTCTGGTCTGTCTTGTATGCTCCTGAGTATGATATTCCTTCTTTTACTTTTTCTTCAGCTTTGACCTGCCATTGGTTTACGCTTACTCCCACACGCAGAAAGTCTCTGTATGCGTGCTGGAGAGATTGGGCGTTGATGTTGGTTGTGCAGATGGCTAATGCTAAGGTAGATATGAACGTTTTCATGTTTAAATATGGATGATTATGTTATTAATATAGCTAATTATGTTATTAACGTGGCTGATTATACTGTAATGATGCTATGATGCAATCATAAATAGAAAGTATAAAAGTTTAAGTGAGATGCAATGCCATTATCTTGTTTAGTAATGCTTTGGCAAACCCGGCCTTTAACTCCGATAGCAGGCATCTGCAGCTTTGGTCTTTATGGGATAAGTCCAGTGCCATTGCTGCCGATGCTTGCTATGGGGCTATAAGGCTATTGTTTGTTTTCTTTGGCTCTTGCCTCTATAGCCTTGTTGATTTCGTCAATCTTCTCGTCTGTGAGTTCATATTTAGAGATAATTATCATAGCGATGGCAAGAAGAAAAGCAGGAATGACACATACGAGCCATAAGATTCCTTCCTCCGCCAGAGGTGTCTGCATCACGGTTGTCTTGTCGTAGCACACATAAGCGAGTACGGCTGGAGCGACCACGCTGCCGAGGGTCATGCCTGCCTTGAAGAATAGGCCTGTGAGAGCGTTGACAATGCCAGCGATGCGCTTGCCACTTGTGTATTCACCGTATGATATGACTTCTGGCACAAGTGCCCACATATATCCAGTGGCTACGATAACGCCAGTGCTCTTGATGAACTGTGCTATGTAGATGAGAATCATGTTAGGATTATCCATCTTGGCAATGATGTAGAGAGCTGCCATGCCGATTATGGCAATGCCAAGGAAGGCGAAGAACATGTTTCTTTTGCCTATGGCCCTTTTTATTGCTGGCACGAGGGGCATGAATATGAATGCAGGTGCAGAGCCGAGTCCCATGAACAGAGAGAGCTGTTCGGGTGTGCCATGCAGGTTGCTGTTGACGAAATATGCGCCAGCGGCATTGCCTATAGACATCATGGCGAAGGCTGTGATAAAGAACAGGGCTATGATGCGCAGAGGTTTGTTGCGCACAAATTCGGTGAAGAGGTCGCTTACTTTCACTTCTTCGCTCTCTTTAGCATCCATTACCACTCTCTCCTTGCATTGAGAGAAGCAGAAAAGGAGCAATAGAAGTCCTACTACACCGTATATCGCCATTGTGATGAACCATGCTTTAGGATCTTTAGGAAGTCCTTCGCTCTTCTCATTGGTAAAATGAGCTATGAGGAGTGGCAGGCCTGAACCTACAGCCAGACCGCCACAGTTGGCCAAGAACATGCGCACAGAAGTGAGGATTGTTATCTCATTCGTGTCGCGTGTCAACGCAGAGTTTAGCGCTCCGTATGGCACATTGATGAAAGTGTAGAGCAATGTCATCGCTATATATGTAACGTACGCATATAGAAGCGATGGAGCATAGCCATCCCAAAAACAAAGAATGGCAAAGCCTGAGAGTGGAATGCCTACATACACGAGGTATGAACGGTATTTGCCAAGCTTGGGATTGCTCTTGTCGATGAGAGTGCCTACTATAGGATCCCATATTACATTTGCTATGTTTCCCACCAGAAACATGACTGACACGTCAACCTCATTGAGTCCGTAGATGTCAGTATAGAAAAATAGCAGGTACATGCATGTCACCTGAAAGATGAGGTTCTGGGCAAGGTCACCCGAACCAAAGCCGATTCGCTGAAGCCAACTGAGTTTGTAGAATCCCGAGGCTTCTTGTGTCTTCGTTTCTGTTGCCATTGTTGCGATATTGAGTTAGGTTTATATTCTGTTTGAATAATTGGAGCGATCATGCCATGTAAGGCAATCATGATTCGTGTGCAAAATTATAAATTTAATCTTTTATCCCTTTGTTTATTTGTAACAAAGATTTAAAATATTGTTACTTTGTGCGCTCTTGCATGGCGTTTGTCACCATGGAATGGAATGGTTTGTTGATTTCAACGGTTGTTTTCTTTATATTTGCGCATTGTGCCCCGATGAGATTAAATTAAAAAAAACACACATTATTATATAAGCCTAAAAAAAAATGTTTACCTTTGCACCCGAATTTGCAAATATGCTACCCTGCATAGATTAAATAGCTGCATCTGTATGCATGCGATGCAATGCAATGCACGATACCTAAGGATGGCTTTGGAACAATTGGCTATGGTTGTGGATGCCGTACTTGTTTAATATTAGGTCAAGGCCTGGCTGTAAGTGGCAACGGTTTCTTGCCATAGCCAGTAAACAGCATGTCATGAGAATGATGAGATATGCGCAAATGTGTGCGAATAATTAAGAATAACAATATATGCAAAAGAATTTGGTAATAGTCGAGTCACCTGCTAAGGCAAAGACCCTTGAGAAGTTTCTCGGCAAGGATTACAAAGTGTTGTCGTCGTATGGCCATATACGCGACTTGAAGAAAAAGGAGATGAGCGTCAATCTCACCGACTTCTCTCCTGAATATGAAATACCATCCGATAAGGAAGGTGTGGTGAAAGAACTGAAAAAAGAAGCAAACAAAGCTGAAACTGTTTGGCTCGCATCCGATGAAGACCGCGAGGGAGAAGCTATCAGCTGGCATCTCAGCCAGGTGCTCGGGCTTGATCCCAAGGCGGCAAAGAGAATAGTGTTCCATGAGATTACAAAAACAGCCATACTTAAAGCTATTGAAACACCGCGCACAATCGATATGGGACTGGTCAATGCGCAGCAGGCTCGTCGTGTGCTTGACCGCATAGTGGGCTTTAAAATATCGCCTGTGCTATGGAAAAAACTCAAACCAAGCCTTTCGGCAGGACGCGTGCAGAGTGTTGCAGTGCGTCTCATTGTCGAGAGAGAGAGGGAAATAGAAAACTTCACAAGCGAATCATCATACAAGGTCGTTGGCCTATTCCTCGTTGATGGCCAGGAGGTGAAAGCAGCCCTTGCGCATGGCTTCAAAACCGAAAAGGAAGCCGAAGCCTTCCTGAACGCATGCCGCAATAAAAACTTTTATATATCTGACATAGAAAAAAAGCCTGTGAAGCGCACTCCTGCTCCACCGTTCACAACATCAACGTTACAGCAGGAAGCTGCTCGCAAGCTTGGCTATACCGTGTCGCAGACCATGATGCTGGCTCAGCATCTGTATGAGTCTGGTTACATCACTTACATGCGTACCGACTCCGTAAACCTGTCTTCGCTTTGTATCAACACCACACAGCAAGAGATAGTGGCCATGCATGGTGAAAATTATTCCAAGCCACGCCAGTTTCATACAAGTTCCAAAGGAGCTCAGGAAGCTCACGAAGCTATACGTCCAACATACGTGTCAAACCATGAGATTGAAGGTACGACGCAGGAAAAGCGTCTCTATGATTTGATATGGAAGCGTACTGTCGCATGTCAGATGGCAGATGCTGAAGCAGAGAAGACTGTCATAACCATCAGCATGAAAGACGATGCCAATGCCACTACAGCAGCCTATACTTTCATTGCCACCGGTGTGGTAATCACTTTCGACGGTTTCTTGCGTGTGTATAAGGAATCGAGCGATGATGATGCCCAACAAGAAGATTCAGGCGAGATTCTTCCAGTAGTGAAAAAAGGTGAATCTCTCTCTATGAAGGAGCTTGTGGCCACTGAGCGCTATTCGCAGCACCCCCTGCGCTACACTGAGGCAAGTCTTGTGAAAAAGCTTGAGGAACTTGGCATTGGCCGTCCATCCACTTATGCTCCTACCATATCCACAATCCAGCAAAGAGAATATGTGGAGAAGGGTGATAAGAAGGGAGAAGAGAAAGAGTGTCACATAATACGTCTTGCCGATGATAAGATGACCAAGACTACAAAGGCAGAGGTTGTTGGAAACGAAAAGAACAAATTGCTTCCTACCGATATAGGCACTGTGGTCAACGACTTCCTGGTGCATTCTTTTCCAGAAATCATTGACTATAATTTCACTGCCAATGTGGAAAAGGAATTTGATGAGATAGCCGAAGGGCGTGAGAACTGGCAGGAGATGATGCGTGACTTCTATGCCAAACTTGAGCCAATGGTAGTGGCAACATTACAAGAAAAGAGCGAACATAAGGTTGGCGAGCGTGTGTTGGGCACAGAACCTGGCACTGGCAAACCTGTGAGTGTGAAGATAGGTCGTTTCGGACCAATGGTGCAGATTGGATTGGCAAATGAAGAAGACAAACCGCGTTTTGCTCAGCTCAACAAGGGTCAAAGCATACAGACAATAACCCTTGAAGAAGCGCTTGAGCTATTTAAACTGCCTCGTGCACTCGGTGAGTATGAAGGTGAGGCTGTCACCGTAGGTGCCGGCCGTTTCGGACCATACGTGCAGCATATGAAAAAGTATGTCTCTGTGCCTAAGTATGCTAATCCTTTAGAACTTACACTTGACGACGCTATAAGGCTCATTGAGGAAAAACGTAAGGGCGAGGCTGCTGCTCATCTCAAGAAATTTGAGGAAGATGCCGAACTTGAAATCATGAACGGCCGTTTCGGACCATATATCAAGTATAAGGGGGCAAACTACAAACTGCCGAAGACTGTGAAAGAACCGACCAATCTCACATATGCTGAGTGCATGGATATCGTCAACAACCCGCAGGCGGCATCAAAGTCAAATGCCCGACGCGGCAAAAAGTCAGCGGCAGCAGAAAAGTAGCGCAGATATAAAAACATAGCATAAGTAGGTGCTCATAATGATTTTTATATCTGACGCACTCTATCTTGAGGCATATTTTTCTTCTGTTTGATGGAGCTATGCGGGCATAGCGGCTGATAAACAGAAGGAATAGATGACTGAGAGAGTGCGACAAATATGAGAGCGGCTTACTTTGATGTTATAAAATGATTTTGAACACCTACTTATATGTCAGGTAAATGAAGAGAATATTCCTTATAGGCTTCATGGGGGCGGGAAAGACCACATTAGGCCGTGTGCTTGCACGAGAGATGGGACTCACGTTCTATGATCTTGATGACTATATAGTGGAGCGATTCCGCAAGACCATCCCCGCTATCTTTGAAGAGAGCGGCGAGGCAGGATTCCGCGAACTTGAACGGCGCATGCTTCACGAAGTGGCAGAGTTTGAAAATGTGGTCATATCTTGCGGTGGAGGCACTCCGTGCTTCTTTGACAATATGGACTACCTCAACTTGCAAGGTGACACCTTTTATCTCAAGGCAGCTCCAGAAGTGCTGAGAGCGCATCTTATGATGGGCAAGACGCAACGTCCGCTCATCATGGGAAAGACATCAGACGAGCTCATCGACTATATCAAACAGGCGCTGCAACAGCGAAGTCCTTTTTATGAGAAGGCCAAACATACTCTACATCTTGATGTGATCAACACAAATGAAGACATCCTTGGCTATGTCAGAGAAATAATGGCTAAGGCTGAGTGAGAATATAACTCCTTAATTTTTATCCTTTTATACAGAATAATAAATGAGAAAATGGCGCATTGAAGACTCCAACGAACTGTACGGCATCACAGGCTGGGGTGTTAACTATTTCCATATCAACGACAAGGGCAACGTGGCCGTGACTCCAAAGAAAGACGGAGTGGAGGTAGACCTTAAAGAGGTGATGGACGACCTCGCCTTGAGGGACGTGTCGGCACCTGTGCTTGTACGTTTCCCTGACATCATAGACAATCGTATAGAGAAAACATCTATATGCTTCTCCAAGGCTGCAGAAGAATATGGCTATAATGCTGAAAACTTCATCATTTATCCAATTAAGGTAAATCAGATAAGCCCCGTGGTTGAAGAGGTAATCAAGCATGGCAAGAAGTTTAACCTTGGTTTGGAGGCTGGTTCTAAGCCAGAGTTGCATGCTGTGTTAGCTGTCAACATGAACAGCGATTCCCTCATAGTTTGCAATGGCTATAAAGACCAAGACTATATCGAGCTTGCTCTCTTGGCACAGAAGATGGGTAAACGCATCTTTATCGTTGTCGAGAAATTCAATGAACTCGTGATAATCACACGCATAGCCAAGAAGATAGGCGTGCGTCCAAACATAGGCATTCGCATTAAGCTGGCGGCTTCGGGCTCAGGCAAATGGGAAGAGAGTGGTGGAGATGCAAGCAAGTTTGGCCTCACATCGGGTGAACTGCTCACAGCCCTTCAGTATATTGAAGAAAACGACATGAAAGACTGTCTCCGTCTCATACACTTCCACATAGGCTCGCAAATCACAAAGATTAGACGCATACAGAATGCACTGCGCGAAGCGAGCATGTTCTATGTGCAGTTGCGAAAGATGGGCTATAATGTCGAATTTGTCGACTGCGGAGGTGGTCTTGGTGTTGACTATGATGGCAGCAGGTCAAGCAACAGCGAGAGTTCGGTAAACTATTCCATACAGGAGTATGTTAACAATTGTGTCTATACTTTTGTTGACGCATCTAATGCCAATGAGGTGCCGCATCCAAACATCATCACTGAGGGTGGGCGATCTTTGGCTGCCCATCATTCAGTCCTGATCATGGAGGTGCTCGAAACTACAGAAGTGCCAGCTATGCCAGATGAGTTTGAGATTGGGGATGATGATCACGAATTGGCTAAGGACCTTTATGATATATGGTGCAACATCAATCTTCGCAATATATTGGAAAATTGGCATGATGCCCAGCACATACGTGAGGAAGCTCTCGACCTCTTCTCGCATGGCATGATAGATCTGCGCACGCGTGCAGAGATAGAGCGCATGTATTGGGCCATAGCCAGAGAGATAAACGCATATGCCCACAGCATGAAACATGTGCCTGAAGAATTCCGCATGCTTGACAAACTTTTGGCTGACAAGTATTTCTGCAATTTTTCCCTCTTCCATTCCCTTCCCGACTCTTGGGCTATCGACCAGATATTCCCAATAATGCCTATTCAGAGATTGGACGAGAAACCCGACCGCAATGCCACTATCCAGGATATCACATGCGACTCTGACGGTAAGATCGCCAACTTTGCCACTGAAATGGGTGTTAACAATTTCATACCACTTCATCAGCTTGACAAGAAAAAAGGATCATATTACATTGGCGTGTTCCTTGTTGGAGCATACCAAGAGATTCTTGGTGACATGCACAACCTCTTTGGCGATACAAATGCAGTGCATGTCACTACCGACAAGGATGGTTACCACATCAATAACATCATTGATGGTGAAACTGTGGCCGATGTGTTGAGTTACGTGCAGTATGAGCCAAAGAAACTTGTGCGTGGTTTGGAGATATGGGTGAAACAAGCCATCAAAGACGGCAAAATATCTCTTGATGAAGGCAAGGAGTTTCTCGACACCTATCGTTCAGGACTTTACGGTTATACCTACTTGGAATAATAGGGTGGCCTGTGCGGAAAGCCGTAAGGCTTCTGCGCACAGGCCGCGCATGAGATAACACTTATTAAAAATATTAAAGCATACAACACAGTGGCAAATCTTAAAGGATTGGCTAAAGACACAGCCATCTATGGATTGTCGTCCATAGTGGGCAGATTCCTTAATTATCTGCTTGTGCCGCTCTACACCCACTGCATGCCCAAAGCATCGGGCGACTATGGCGTGAGCGTGAATATCTATGCCTATACGGCATTGATTCTTGTTTTCCTCACTTTTGGCATGGAAACCACTTTCTTCCGCTTTGCCAACAAAGAAGGTGAAAAGGCCGACACCGTGTTCACCACGGCATTTGCCATCGTGACAGCACTCACTGCCATATTCTTGGCACTTGTGTTTGGTTTCATAGGTCCTATAAGCGACGTCCTTAATTATAGTGAGCATCATGAGTATCTCTTGATGATGGCAGCTGTTGTGGCTCTTGATGCCATACAGGCTCTTCCGTTCTGTTATCTGCGTTATCAGAAGCGCCCTTTAAAGTTTGCCGCTTTGAAGATGCTCTTTATAGTGTTCAACATAGCACTTAATGTGATTTATATGGTGGTGCTCAGAAAGACAGAGGTCTTTTATGTATTCCTCATAAATCTATGGTGCACTGGAGCCATCACTTTCTTTTTCATGCCAGAGTTCTTCAAACTAAAATGGAAATTTGACGTTCAGCTGATGCGGCGCATGTTCTCCTACTCATGGCCTATTCTCGTGCTTGGCATTGCAGGCATTCTCAATCAGACAGCTGATAAAATCATTTATCCGCTTGTCAACGACAGTGACACAGCTAAGGCCGAACTTGGAGTTTATGGCGCATGTGTCAAGGTTGCCATGATTATGGCAATGATAACACAGGCCTTCCGTTATGCCTATGAGCCAATTGTTTTTGCCAAGACAAAAGACAAGGACAGCAAGGAATATTATGCTCATGCTATGAAATATTTCATCATTTTCACTCTTGTGGCTTTCCTTTGTGTAATGGGGTATATGGACGTGTTAAAGCGTTTAATAGGTCCAGAATATCGTGAGGGCTTGGCCGTAGTGCCTATTGTCATGGCAGCAGAGATAATGATGGGCATTTATTTCAATTTGTCATTCTGGTACAAAATTATTGACAAGACCATTTGGGGGGCTGTCTTCTCCATCACAGGCTGTACGGTTCTTGTGGCTGTCAATGTCATTTTCATACCTCGCTACAGCTACATGGCTTGTGCATGGGGCGGATTCGCAGGCTATGCTGTTGCAATGCTTTTCAGTTATCTGGTGGGGCAGAAACTCAACCCTATAGACTATGATATCAAAGGCATAATGAGATATGTGGTGCTTGCGGCAGTGCTTTATGTAGCAATGGTCAATCTGCCTTCAACATGGCCAATATGGGCGAGAATGGCACTCAACACAGGTCTTATAACTATTTTCCTGATTGAAATATTCCACCGCGACATGAAACTGAGCTCATTGCCCATTGTGGGCAAATATTTCAGGAGTAAGCAGTGTGAATAATAAAACATTCCAAAACTAATCATAATGAAGAAAAAGATTATCTTATCGCTGATGGTTATCAGCGCATTCTTCTTCGGCCCTCAAGCAAGAGCTGATGAAGGCATGTGGGTGATGGGCAACATCTCTCACAAAACAGACTCAATCTTGCATAGTTTGGGTCTAGAGCTCACGTCTGATGAGCTTTATAGCACAGAGCATCCATCGCTCAACAATGCCATTGTGCAGTTCGGAGGTTTCTGTTCTGGTGTGGTTGTGTCTGACCAAGGCTTGGTGTTCACTAATCACCACTGTGGTTTTGGTTCGATACAGGCACATTCTACCACTGAGCATGATTACCTCAAGTATGGCTTTGTGGCAAAGAAGATGGAAGATGAACTCCCCAACGAGGACCTCTATGTGCTCTTTCATCTTAAGACCGTTGATGTGACAGAATATTTGAGTGGCTTTGTAAGGGAAGGCATGACAGACAATGAGGCTATGATGGCTATTGACAAGGCGGCCGACGAACTTTGCAAGATGATCAATTACAGCGCAAAGGGCTTGCAGAGCGAGATAAACCCTTTCTACAAGGGCAGCAAGTTCTTTCTTTCTATCTACCAGCGTTATGACGACGTGCGTCTTGTATATGCTCCGCCACAGTGCCTTGGTAAGTATGGCGGTGATACAGACAACTGGATGTGGCCTCGACAGACATGCGACTTCAGCGTGTTCCGCATCTATGCAGGCAAAAACAACGAGCCTGCAGCTTACAGCAAGGACAATGTGCCATACCGCCCAATGCAATATGCCAAAGTGAGCACACAAGGATACAAGGAGGGCTCATATGCTATGACGCTCGGCTATCCAGGCTCTACCGACCGTTATCTCTCAAGCTATGGAGTGCAGAGCACGATGCGCACTGGCAACGATGTGCGCTACCAAGTGCGCACAGCCAAGCTTGGTGTTCTCGATGAGGCCATGAAGAGTTCTGACGCATTGCGTATAATGTATGCGTCGAAGTATGCACAAAGTTCCAACTACTGGAAGTTCTCCCTTGGACAAAACCAAGCACTTGAGAACCTGCATGTAATTGCCGACAAGCAGGCTGACGAGAAGAAATTGCTCGACTGGGTTATGAAAGATACAGTGGCGCATAAAGAATACGTGGGCATCCTTGATTCTCTGAAGAATGGATACGCAAGCGAATTTAAGCGCTTGTATGCATCAAGTCTATGGATGGAATGCATATACAGCGGTTCTGATATCATGGGATTCGCTGTGAAGAATGCTCTTCTAGCAATGAAGGGCGCTCACTTCAAAGGTTTTGGCGAAACTGTTGCAAAGACTTATAAGGACATCGATGTCAACACAGACAAGAGTGTGCTCAAGGTATTGCTTAAATATTATGCACAGCATGTTCCTGATAATGCTTATGCAATGAGTGCATTGCAGCATGAGGTCGATTCTGCATGGAACGGCAACTACGACCTTTATGTGGATGACCTCTATAAGAAGACCATATTCGCTCGTCCTGACGAATTGAAAAATGTCAGTTCTGCGGCCCTAATAGAGAATGACCCGATGATGCTTCTTGCCAACGATGCGCTCATGCTTTATCTTACAAGCATCTCAAATGGAAAGTCGATGAATGGGTATGAACGTCTCATGGCTGATGGCATGAGAGAGATGAATAAGGATAAGGAATATTATCCTGACGCCAACTTTACCATGCGTCTCAGTTACGGCCTCTGCAAACCTATCGACTTTGCTCCTGGCACAACAGGACTGAAGGAACAGGCCACAGCACTCACTACCACTCCAAGCTCATTCATCAATAAGCATGAGAGTGCACCTGATAACTATGACTATAAGCTCATTCCGTCTGTATACAAATGGATGAAGAAGGGTAAGTTCTCTAAAAAATATGTGGATCCTGCTACAGGACAGCTTCCGCTTTGCTTCCTTACCACTAATGATATCACTGGCGGCAACTCGGGCTCAGGAGTTTTTGATGGCAAGGGACGCGTCATCGGCCTTGCTTTTGATGGCAACTGGGAGGCTATGTCTGGCGACATCAAGTTTGACACAGCTCTTCAGCGTTGTATCGTAGTGGATATACGCTACGTGCTTTCCGTTATAGGTGACTACAGCAAGGCTGCACGCATTATCAACGAACTTAAATTGGATTAACCCAAATCAGCCATTAAGATTTTCATCGTTGCATGACAACATGAAATTCTTAATGGTTGATTTGGTTTGAAAGGCTTCGCTGTATGTTTGGGATAATAGCGAAGATATAGGCAAAGCCATCCGAAATCCATTGTGTGTTCATCACACACATATTTCGGATGGCTTTGTTCTGTCATTTGTATGTTGGGCATATTGCCTTACTTCACAGCGATAGCCTCAATCTCGATGTTGGCTCCCTTAGGCAACGCAGCTACAGCGAATGCAGAGCGTGCAGGGTAAGGTGCTTCGAAAAATTCTGCGTAGACCTCGTTGACAGCGGCGAAGTTGTTTATGTCGGCAAGGAGAACGGTTACTTTGGCCACATTGTTCATGCTGAGTCCTGCCTCTGCAAGAATGTTTTTGATGTTTGTGAGGCTTTGGCGAGCTTCTGCCTGAATGCCGCCTTCAGCAAACAGGCCTGTGGCAGGGTTGATGGGCAACTGGCCACTGACGTAGACTGTGCCGTTAGCTTCTATAGCCTGACTATAAGGACCAATGGCCGCAGGAGCGTTGTTTGTGTTTATAGCTTTCATTTCTTTGGAATTATTGAGTTTTTAATGATGTTTGTTGTGACAAAGATAAACACTTTAGGACGATTGAACAAGTGTTGCGCCTTTTTATTTAGACATAGTGCAATAAAATCAAATTATTTTGTTAACTTTGCACAATTAAGCAGGTGCTCATTATGGAAGAAACAACAGAACGTGTCTTTATCAATTATTTTGAACAACTGCTTATATGATTGGTCTTTGGACATACAAACATACAAAAAATATCACGACAAGATGACAGTATCAGAACTCATTAACAAGACAAACAAGACGGCCTTCTCCTTTGAGGTGCTGCCTCCTTTGAAGGGTACAGGCACCGTCAACTTATTTCATACGATTGACACGCTCAGAGAGTTTGAGCCAGAATATATAAACATAACGACCCATCGCAGTGAGTATGTGTATGTGGAGCAGTCTGATGGCACTTATTTGCGTCATTTCATGCGTCGCCGTCCAGGCACAGTGGCTGTGGCAAGTGCCATAATGCAGAAGTATGGCATAAAGGTGGTGCCTCATGTGGTGGCGAGCGGCATGACGCGGGAGGACATTGAATACATGTTGCTCGATTTGCAGTTTCTTGGCATTCAGGACTTGTTGGTGCTACGAGGCGACAAAGCTAAAGATGACGCAAGGTTTGTGCCGACAAAGGACGGATACAGCCACGCAACAGAGTTGATTGAGCAAGTCAACATGTTTAATGAAGGAAAGTTTATTGACGGCACTCCTATAAAAGTGCCAGGTACAAAGTTCTCATACGGAGTGGCTGCTTATCCTGAGAAGCACGAGGAAGCTCCTAACATAGAGTTTGACCTTCAGGTTCTGAAACAGAAACAAGATTTGGGAGCCGACTATGGAGTGACGCAGATATTCTACGACAATGAGAAATATTTTCAGTTTGTTGACAAGGCAAGGCTGCATGGTATCACAATGCCAATCATTCCAGGCATTAAGCCAATAGCCAAGATGAGCCAGTTTAGCGTGCTGCCTAAAACATTCCATCTTGACCTTCCGGAGGATCTCTCAAAGGCTATGGAGGCATGCAAGACCGATGCAGAGGTGAAGCAAGTGGGCATAGAGTGGGGCATAGAGCAATGCAGACAACTTATTGAGCATGGTGTGCCAAGCATACATTTCTATTCCATTGGTGCGGCAGAAAGTATCAGAGAGATAGCGAAGGTTGTGTATTGATTGAGAGAAAAATGATTCAGTCTGTATAGATAGCCTGGACATGGTAGATTGTTAGGATCTGGAGAATAGTTGACAACACGCATTAAGAGTGACATGACATTTGATGACATCATAGGACAGGAGAAGGTGAAGCAGCATCTGATGGATGAGTACCAGCAGGGCAAGGTGCCTCATGCCCTTATGTTCTGTGGGCCTGAAGGCAATGGTGCCTTGCCGCTTGCGGTAGCATACGCACAGATGTTGTTGGGCGGGGATACTATGGCAGAGCATCTTCAGCACCCAGACTTGCACTTTGCGTTTCCTATATACAAGAAAGGCGGCAAGGATTCTTATTGTGATGACTATATCTCGGAATGGAGAGAACAGATGCTTGCTCATCCATATTTTGGCATGTCAGAATGGATGAAGATGGTGGAAGCGGAAAATCAGCAACTGATGATATATGCCAGTGAGAGCGAGGCCATCATGCGTAAGCTTAGTCTCAAATCAAGTCAGGGCGGATATAAGGTATTGATCATGTGGCTTCCGGAAAAGATGCATGAAGCCTGTGCCAACAAGATTCTCAAACTTCTTGAGGAGCCTCCGGCACAAACGGTCTTTATCCTTGTGAGCGAGCAGCCTGATAAAGTGCTGCAGACCATTCGCAGTCGTACACAGATGGTGGCTGTGCCTGCACTCAGTATTGAGGATGTTGAATACACGCTTGTGAACAGGTATAATGTCATACCTGCAGAAGCTCATCGCATAGCTCGATCGTGTGCTGGCAACATGTCGCATGCATTGCGTGTCATAAGTTCGGATGCTGATGGTGAATTGTTCTTCGACCTGTTTGTGGAACTGATGCGTATGGCATACGTGCGCAAAGTGAAAGAGATGAAGCAATGGAGCGACAAAGTGCATGGGCTTGGGCGTGAGAGAATAAAGAAATTCTTGGAATATTGTCAGAGGATGATAAGAGAAAACTTCATATACAACTTTGGCAAGCAGCAGGAATTGAACTACATGTCTGAACGTGAGGCGCAGTTTGCCGTGAAGTTTGCGCCATTCATCAATGAGCGCAACGTTATAGGAATAATGAATGAGTTGTCGCTTGCCCAAAGAGACATAGCACAGAATGCAAGTCCAAAGATTGTTTTATTCGATTTTGCCTTGAAGATGATTGTGCTTATAAAAAACCGCTGATCCAGTTAGCCCAGTCATATAAACGATAACTATAAATACAACAACATTATATACAACAAACATACAATGTCAGAATTTAAATGCGGAAACTGCAGCGGAGGCATGTGTGCCAAAGGATGCAGCAAAAGAGCAGACAAACTCAATACATATGATTGGATGGCTGATTTGCCAGACAATGCAGATGCTTGCGATATTGTGGAGGTGCAGTTTAAACCTCCACGCAAGGGATATTTCATCAATGCCAACAAACTTCAGCTTGAGAAAGGCGATGTTGTGGCTGTGGAGGCTAACCCCGGACACGATATAGGCACCGTCACAATGACTGGCCGATTGGTGCCTCTAATGCAGAAGAAAGCCAACCTCAAGCCTGGCACCGAACTTAAGAAGGTGTATCGCAAGGCGCGGCCTGTAGACATGGATAAGTTTAACGAAGCCAAGAGCCGGGAACATGAGACTATGATAGAAAGTCGTCAGATTGCTTTGCGTCTTGGACTCAACATGAAGATTGGCGATGTGGAGTATCAGGGTGATGGCAACAAGGCTATATTTTATTACATCGCTGATGAACGCGTTGATTTCCGTCAGCTAATAAAGGTGTTGGCTGATCGTTTCCGTGTGAGGATCGAGATGAAGCAGATTGGAGCTCGTCAGGAAGCAGGACGAATAGGAGGCATAGGACCTTGTGGACGCGAGTTGTGCTGTTCTACATGGATGACAAGTTTTGTGAGTGTGAGCACAAGTGCTGCGCGTTTTCAGGATCTCTCTCTCAATCCGCAAAAACTTGCAGGGCAATGTGCCAAGCTCAAGTGCTGCATGAACTATGAGGTAGACCAGTATATGGAGGCTCTGAAGCGCCTTCCTTCTAAGGAAATAACTCTTCACACTCAGGATAGTGAGTATTTTTTCTTCAAGGCAGACATCCTGTCGCATAAGATTACTTACTCTACAGACAAGCGTCTCCTTGTTGGCGAGAAGACAATTACAGCTAAACGAGCATTTGAGATTATCCAGATGAACCGCAACGGCATTAAGCCAGATTCGCTTCTTGATGAGGAGAATACAGCAGAACCTGTATCAAATGACCTTCTCTCGCAGGATAATATCAACCGTTTCGACAATAAGAATGCCAAACGCAAGAAGAACCTGAATAAAAAGAGGAACAGCAACAGCAGCGACCGTCGCAACAACGAGTCGCGTCCTCAGCGCAAGGACAATTCAGCACAGCGCAGAGATGGCAGGAAGGCTCCATCCAAGGAATAGGATGCATTATGAGCACCTACTTTATGATAAATTTATCTGTTAAAGAATATTGTAAACTCTGCAACAGTGAAGCATCTACGCTACATCACAATTATCATACTTTGCTGCCTTGGCATGACATTTATCATGTCATGCCAAGGCGACCTGTATTATGCCGACTACAAAAATATGCCCCAAGGCATATGGGATAGCAGGGACACGCTGTCTTTCATCATTCCACCTTCAGCGCAAGATGCTGACGTTGAGTTGACGATATCCATACGAAACACTAAAGAGTATAAATATGAAAGTCTGGCTCTTCGTGCTTTTGTGGTTGATTATCTCGGCTGTGCCAGAAAGGATATGACGATTGCAATAATGCCAGATGGCAAGCAGTCGAAGATAGGGGCTATATGTGCATATAATAGTTCTGAGCCTGTAAAGATGCATCTGAAAGCAGGCAGACGTGTCACTTTGCGCCTGTCTCACCGTATGAGACTAAACCCTATAGAAGGAATCACGGATGTAGAGATAACGCTTGTAAATAAGTAAATAACTATTAACATGAATCAAATGGCTGACGGAATCATATCAAGTGTACAGAACCCCAAAATAAAGTCATTGCTGGCATTGCAGCAGAAATCATCTGAACGGCGTAAGGCAGGTATCTTCGTTGTGGAAGGGCAGCGAGAGTTGTTTCATTGTATTGAGGCTGGCATGGAGGTTGACACAATCTTTTATTGCCCACAGTTGCAGCTTAGCACATCTTCAGACAATGCATTGCAAGTGGAAAGCATACATGCGGTCCGTGGTGCTTATGAGGTGTCAGAGCATGTGTACAATAAGGTAGCATATCGTGGGGGCACTGAGGGGGTGATAGCAGAGGTTAAGACGCCTTCTCGTTCTCTTTCTGATCTTCGCCTTTCTAAACATCCACTTATAGTTGTTTTGGAAAGCGTTGAGAAGCCTGGTAACCTTGGTGCAGTGCTGCGCAGTGCTGATGCTGCAGGTGCTGATGCGGTGGTGGTGTGTGACCCTCTGACGGATTTGTATAATCCTAATCTTATCCGTAGTTCTGTTGGAGCCATTTTTACGATGCAGTGCGCGACATGTGCCACAGCCGACTGTATTCGTTTTCTTAAAGAGAAAGGTATATGCATACTCACGGCGCAACTGCAAGACTCAAAACTTTATTATGATACAGATATGACTAAAGGCACAGCCATTGTCATGGGCACTGAATCTACAGGCCTCACCAATGCATGGCGTGATGCAGCCGATGCCCACATACGCATTCCGATGAATGGATGTCTTGACTCCCTTAATGTGTCGGTTAGCGCAGCTATTCTGCTTTTTGAGGCTGTAAGGCAGAGGCAGGGATGAGAGATGGTGCAGCATCAAATCCGCAATCGGTCATTAGATTTGGGTTAAAAACAGGTGTCCGTGATAATGTTGAAATAATGACAACATAACATCGGACACCTGCACACTTATTTAACTGTAAACTTAGAAATAATATTTGGATTTACTGATTAAGAGCATTCGCAAAGCCATGACCAAAGCTATATTCATGGACTTTAACCTCAAGACTTCATCACTCAAAAAAAACATGCATATTGATGGTGCAGTTCTTTAAGTAGGTGTTCATAATTATTTTCATTTATGATTTTTTCTTAGGCATGTGGCTCCAACGCCAACTGAGATGGAGCATCAGGTAGGATGGAATGCTCTTGCGCCAACTTTCCACACGGCCCTGGGCATTGAGCGTGTACTCAGTGCTGCTCAGCTGATGGAAAATGTCGAAGGCCTCGAGGCTTACTGCAATCGATTCTTTCTGGAAAGACTTGGAAAGCGAGGCGTTGCAGACGAGATCATTTGTGTTCATCGCTTGGCTGTAGTAGCCACGGCGACTGTACATCTTGGCATCTGCAGCCAGTTGAAGTTTCCAAGGCAGACGGTAGTTGAGTGCAAGGCCGTAGTTGTACTCAAATATGTTGAGTGTGCTGAAGTTAGCGCGGTCGCTCATGCTGTGGCGGTAGGCGAAATTGCCAGTGGCAGAGATGTCGAAGTGGTTGATGCGGTAGTTGAAACGCAGGTCTTCTGTATTGTATAGGGTACGAACGGTAGAATAGGGCGCACTTTTCAGCAATGCTTCTTTTGGCTGTGTGTCCGAAGCTGTATATTGCACCACGTCGAAGTCGTTGTCTTCCTCATAACTGATGCGCGAATGGACATCTACCGTAAGCCTTTTCTTCGTGTCGAGCGGACGGTTGAAGTGGGCCTCCTGGTTGAGGTTCCACGACGGCCTACTCACGTTGTCGAGCATCTGCGTGAAGGCTCCCGTTGTGGTGTTGTAGCCCTGGCGCAGGCCCATCTTGTTGAGGGTGATGGAGGCGCGGCCGTTGAGCGTGAGGTTCTGCTGGCGCTCGGGCACGGTGGTGCGCAGCGTCCACAAGAGATGGTGGTTACGGCTATGGCCGAGATGTGGATTGTGCAGGGTGATGAGCAGCGGGTCGACGGTGGAATAGATGGGAATGCGTTCGCGCACATGATTGACGCTGCTCACACTCGTCATGAGCCTCACCTCGTAGCCATGCCGCGCGGTGTTGCGCACGAAGTTTGCGTTGTAAGTCACAAAGCGGTCGGTGTAGCGGGCTATGGTGTCGAGCAAGGCGTGGTGGTAATCGATGCGGTCGCTTTTCAGGAAGCCGCTCACGCTCATGTCGAACCACGTGTATCGGTCGCCCTCTTGCTTGCTGTAATAGGTTTGCAGGGTGAGGAAGCCATTGCGCATGAGCGTGTTGTAGCGCTGCGTGTTGGCGGGGTCGGCGTGCATCAGTCCCAGGCTGTCGGCAAGCGCGTGTTGCTGATCCGTCCTGTAGAAGGCCTGGGCCGCCATGGCGCTGAACTGATAGTTCCAATTGTTCAGGGCGTGAATGGTGTAAGCGGCCTGGGCGTTCAGCTGATACTGGTTGGCCGGGATGTTGCGCACCCTACGCCCCACAAGCACCTTGCGCTGCCAGTGCGGATAGTGGTAGAGGGTGCTCGTGAGCTCCTCGCCGCCTCTCTCACGGGTGTAGGTGGCCATGAGGTTCAACTCCAAGTCGTCGCCCCACGGCATGCGGTAGTTGAGGATGTTCGTAGCCCCCATCTTCCAGGTGTAGGGCTGCGAGGCGCTGGTGTTGCCGCGTGTAAGATTTAGCGTGTCGGTGTTCTGCCATTGCGCTGTTTCGGTGTGGTTGTCGCTTTCCGAACGTCCCCATTGCACCCACTGTTCAAGGGTGAGCTTGAGGGGCGAGAACATGTTTTTCCAACGGAACCGATGGGTTACGTTGCCTCCCTTTACCTTGTTGCCACCCCATTCGTGGCTGTTGGAAAACAGACTGCCTCCAGAAGCAAACGTTTCACGTAGTTCGGTTGCGTTCCATTGTTTGCGGTTGTATTCCAGGTTGGCGGTTATGTTCTCGTCCCACCGTTTCTTCTTGTCGTCGATATTGAGGTCGAAGCCAG
>CAKQYA010000017.1 GCA_934293005.1 uncultured Bacteroidaceae bacterium | reverse complement strand
ATTCGGCTGATAGCCAGTGAGAAGCGAGCTACGCTTGCGGTTGAGAACTGATGGATGCTTGCATCCTTACCTACGAAGCCTGTTACTGCAAAAGTATTTTCCATCTTTTTCATAATTTGAATTTTTAGAAGTGAAACATTTATTTTTTACGATGCCTCAAGAGTTGGCAAGGAAAACATGAGAAGCAAGGAATTATCAAATTATTTCACCTTCAGGCAAGAAAAGTTTTATGGATGAGTATCAGACGAAAAAGTTTTTGAAATAATTCTGAGAATAAGTCATCTGGTACTTGTAGCAATGTGGCTTGTACTAACTTCGCAGCGGAAAAACTAAGTGTGGGAACTTCGTTCAGAAAATACAAATCGAAAAGGTGACAAGAAAATACAGCAAAGGTTCACACACAATAGTCAAGCACGTTTTTTGTAGAAAATGTGCAGATTTCACTAAACAAATCGTGTTTTCTGCACATTTTGCACATCAAATCAAGATAATTTCCAATATAAGAAAACGAGGTAAGTCTCTGTTGTAAAAGACTTACCTCGTTATTATAAATTCATGCTTTTCGCAGTTTATTATTCCTCAACAGCAGCCTGCGCCGCTGCGAGACGTGCAATTGGAACACGGAATGGAGAACATGAAGCATAGTTCATGCCAACCTTTGCGCAGAACTTAACAGATGATGGCTCGCCTCCATGCTCGCCACATATACCTGTGCGGAGATTTGGACGGACAGAACGTCCCTTCTCTACTGCAATCTTTATGAGCTGGCCTACGCCATTCTGGTCAAGAACTTGGAATGGGTCAACCTTGAGAATCTTCTTCTCGAGATATACAGGAAGGAATGAAGCAATGTCATCACGCGAGTATCCGAATGTCATCTGTGTGAGGTCGTTTGTGCCAAATGAGAAATACTCAGCCTCTGTGGCAATGCGGTCTGCTGTGAGAGCAGCACGTGGAATCTCTATCATTGTGCCTATCTCAAATGGTATTTCGACTCCTTCCTCAGCAAAGACTTCTTTTGCAACCTTCTGAATGATTTCCTTTTGCTGTTTGAGCTCATAGAGAATGCCGATAAGCGGAACCATGATTTCTGGATGCGGATCGAATCCTTCTTTCTTCAACTGACATGCTGCGCCAAGGATGGCACGTGTCTGCATAGCTGTGATTTCAGGGAATGTTATTCCAAGACGGCATCCACGATGACCGAGCATTGGGTTGTTCTCAGCAAGAGAAGCCACGCGCTTCTGGATAGTCTTAACGTCAACACCCATTTCCTTGGCCATTGTCTCCTGTCCAGGGATATCGTGTGGCACGAACTCATGGAGAGGTGGATCCAAAAGACGGATATTGACATGGAGTCCGTCCATAGCCTTGAGTATTCCATAGAAGTCAGCCTTCTGGTATGGGAGAAGCTTAGCAAGCGCCTTCTCGCGACCTTCTGGAGTTTCAGAGAGAATCATCTCACGCATGGCAACAATCTTCTGGTCATCGAAGAACATGTGCTCCGTACGTGTGAGTCCGATACCCTTTGCGCCGAACGCGCGAGCCACTTGAGCGTCGTGTGGCGTATCAGCGTTGGTGCGAACCTGCATCTTGGAATATTTGTCGCAAAGGTCCATGAGAGCCTTGAAGTCGCCTGAGAGCTCTGCAGCCTTTGTTGCGATTTCTCCTGCATAAACCTGTCCTGTAGATCCATTAAGAGAGAGGTAGTCGCCTTCTTTATAAACAACGCCTTCAATCTCGACAGTCTTTGACTTATAATCAACATTTATTGCGCCAGCGCCTGACACGCAGCACTTGCCCATACCACGAGCCACTACAGCAGCGTGAGATGTCATACCTCCGCGAGCTGTGAGAATGCCTTCTGCAGATGCCATACCTGCAAGATCCTCAGGCGATGTCTCTATACGAACCATGATAACCTTGTGTCCGTTCTCGTGCCATTCCTGCGCATCGTCAGCGTGGAACACTATCTGTCCGCATGCTGCGCCAGGAGATGCAGGAAGGCCTTGAGTGATGACTTTGGCCTTTTTCAAAGCGTCCTTGTCGAACACTGGGTGGAGAAGTTCGTCGAGCTTCTGTGGCTCGCAACGCATGATGGCAGTCTTTTCATCAATAAGTCCTTCACGAACGAGATCCATGGCAATCTTGACCATAGCCGTACCTGTGCGCTTTCCGTTACGTGTCTGAAGGAACCAGAGTTTGCCTTCCTGCACAGTAAACTCCATGTCTTGCATGTCGCGATAGTGGTTCTCAAGCTTCTCCTGGATAGAATTAAGCTCTGCATAAAGTGCAGGCATGGCCTCTTCCATTGATGGATACTTAGCAGCGCGCTCAGCCTCAGAGATGCCTGCACGCTCAGCCCATCGCTGTGAACCAATCTTGGTAATCTGCTGCGGAGTGCGGATACCAGCAACCACGTCCTCTCCCTGAGCATTTATCAGATACTCTCCGTTGAAGAGGTTTTCACCGTTGCCGGCATCGCGAGAGAAACATACACCTGTTGCTGATGTATCGCCCATATTGCCGAATACCATAGCCATTACAGAAACAGCAGTACCCCACTCATCAGGAATGCCTTCCATCTTGCGGTAGAGGATAGCTCGCTCGTTCATCCAGCTGCGGAACACAGCGCAGATAGCTCCCCAGAGCTGCACGATAGGGTCTGTTGGGAAATCCTGTCCTGTACGCTCCTTGATAGCAGCCTTGAAAAGTTCAACAAGCTTCTTGAGGGAGTCGACAGAAAGGTCTTTGTCGAGTTCAACCCCCTGCTCTTTCTTCACTTTTTCAATTATTTCCTCAAATGGATCAATATCTTCCTTGTTAACAGGCTTTAAGCCCATAACGACATCACCATACATCTGCACGAAACGGCGATATGAGTCATAAACGAAATGAGGATTGTTTGTCTTTTTCGACAGTCCTTCTGCCACTTCGTCATTAAGACCGAGGTTGAGGATTGTGTCCATCATACCTGGCATTGATGCGCGTGCGCCAGAACGCACAGATACAAGAAGAGGATTATTAACATCGCCAAACTTGCTATTCATAAGCTGCTCCACATGGGCAACAGCAGCATTCACCTCATTCTGAAGAAGTTCTTTGATTTTATCTTCTCCTATTTCGTAATACTCATTACAGCAGTCGGTGGTAATGGTGAAGCCAGGAGGAACAGGCACTCCAATTAGATTCATTTCGGCAAGGTTTGCGCCCTTGCCACCAAGAAGTTCACGCATTTGCGCATTTCCTTCAGCTTGTCCATTTCCGAAGGTATAAACTCTTTTCTGAGCCATAGACTTTTCTTGTTTTAAATTATTTAAGGTTAACACTTTTGTTTATTATCAATTGTAAAGCCATTAGAACAATTACGAGATTGCTATCAACAACAAGATTGACATCTTCGTTTGATTCTAAAGGCAAATGTAAGGTATTTTATCTTTACAACAAAGATTTTCGGACATTTTTTTTAAAAAAAGTTATTTAAGCGACAGTTTTCTTATTATATCCTTGTTGAGAAGAGGAAATCGCTGGCTGATGCGCAGATTGTCCTGCAACAATTCCTCTGTTTTATTGTACATCATCCTCAGATGCTCATTTATGAAATTCTGAAAGCGTTTGTCAGCTGCAGGCACCCCCTCTTCAAGAGGCGAGAGACAAAGCAGTCCGCCAGGCATGATTCTCACATCTATATTCCCCCCTGTCATCATTGGTTCGCCATCATAATGCACCACCCCTGGCGATTTGCGCTTTATGAGCAAGCGCTTGCACTGGAATGTCTTTATGCGCGAATTCTGTTCTATCGTGCCATTAAATAGTTGGATGGCCATCCGGGGCGCTTCTATGGCCGTAAACGGTTCAATGATTGTCACATTCATCAGTCCATCGCGCACAGATGCCGATGGAGCAATATACACATTGTTGCCATATTGCGATGCGTTGGCGCACGATATGAGGAAGGCTTTGAACGATTGGTGCACTTCCTCCTGCCCTCCGCCGCTCACAATGTCAACATCGTATGTTTCAGGATGATATTTAAGGCTGCTGTTGAGCACATTTTCAATATAAGAAACAGGGCCGCGCTTGCCTGATTCAGCAAACTTCTGCGAAATCAAGGCATCAAAACCCACACCGCATGTGCAGAAGAACGGTTTGCCATTGAGCACACCATAGTCCATCGCCTGCACCATGCCCCGGTTGATTATGTGTATTGCGCTCAATGGATCGGTAGGAATGGAAAGATGACGTGCCAAGCCATTGCCTGAACCAGACGGGATGATGGCAAGAGCCGTATCGGTGTGAACCAATCCGCACGCCACCTCATTGACGGTGCCGTCACCGCCAACAGCACAGACCACATCGGCACCATGAGACGCAGCCTCTTTTGCCAATAAAGTGGCATGACCCACACATTCTGTTTCAGCAATGTCGTAGGTGTATTTATCCTTGTCAAGACACTCTTCTATGAGCCTTATCACAAATCTCTTGCCCGATGTGCCTGAAATGGGATTCACTATGAAAACAATCTTTTTCTTATCTGACATACAATATAATAATGTGTGGAAACGAGCGGTCATGCAGACATCCATTAATCAATCCTTTTGCTCCTTGACGACAAGACCGCAAACGATGGAACAACCGTCGCAAAATATATGCAAATGTAATATTTTTGAATCATTTCATCAAAAATATTCATAGATTTTCATCTGAAAATTCATTTTTTCATAAAAATATATGCATGTATTTTCCATTTTTACTAACTTTGCATCGATTTTGTATTTTATTTACATAAGCAAAAATAATAATAACAATAATAACGTGTCTCTTCCGGCGCAGACCAAAACACAATATTTTCATTCACCATGAAGAGTAGACAAGTAATCATGTCGCCGGGACGCACCTTATAACTATGGGTTTATTACAGGATAGAATGAGCAAGTATAGAGAGCCTCAGAAATACATGTCTGCTGGCATCTATCCTTACTTTAGAGAAATCGACAGCCACCAAGACACAGAGGTGACAATGAGTGGCAAGAAAGTTCTCATGTTTGGATCTAATTCATACATGGGCCTGACTTATGACAAACGTATTTGCGAAGCAGCTATCAAAGCTATTGAAAAATACGGCACAGGATGCGCAGGATCAAGGTTCCTCAACGGCACGCTTGACCTCCATCTCCAATTGGAAAAAGAACTTGCTGAATTTGTTGGCAAAGACGAAGCACTCGTCTACTCTACTGGATTCACAGTCAACTCTGGCGTTGTTTCATGCCTCACAGGACGCAATGATTACATCATAGGTGATGACCGCGACCATGCGTCCATCGTAGATGGCCGCCGTCTTTCTTTCTCGCAGTTCTTCCATTACAAGCACAACGACATGGAAGACCTTGAGCACCAGCTCATGCGATGCAATCCTGATGCCCTCAAGCTCATCGTCATAGATGGCCTGTTCTCAATGGAGGGCGACCTTGCCAAGCTGCCTGAAATCATAGAGCTCAAGAAGAAGTATAACGCAACAGTGATGGTTGATGAAGCTCATGGAATCGGTGTGTTTGGAAGACAAGGCCGCGGCGTATGCGACCACTTTGGTCTGACAAATGATGTAGACCTCATAATGGGCACATTCTCAAAGAGCCTCGCTTCAATTGGTGGCTTTATCGCATCAGACAAAGACACCATCAACTGGCTCCGTCACAACAGCCGCACATACATCTTCAGCGCGAGCAACACACCTGCAGCCACAGCAGCTGCACTTGAGGCTCTGCACATCATACAGGAAGAGCCTGAACGCCAGGAAAACCTTTGGAAGATTACAAACTACGCTCTCAAGCAATTCCGCGAGGCTGGATTCGAGCTTGGCGACACAGAGAGCCCTATCATCCCGCTCTATGTGCGCGATGCATACAAAACATTTGAAGTGACAAAGATGGCCTTCGACAAGGGAGTGTTCGTCAACTCTGTTGTGCCACCAGCATGCGCTCCACAGGACACACTCATCCGTGTAGCACTCATGGCCACACACACAAAGGAACAGGTAGACCGCTGTGTTTCAATCCTTGTTGACGTGTTCAAGCAGCTGAATCTTCTCAATAAGGACTAAAAAGTCCCTTGCACCCACTACACAAAACAGAGGATGCATCACAAAGGCTAAACAGCAGATTCCAAAATAAAGTTGGGCGAACATGACATGCGAATCCAACTGAAATCACACATATACAATGAGAGGTGAGTCAAGAAGATTGAAGAAGCAGCACCCACACGTGGTGACGGCCGACAGCAAATTTTTTGACCCGCCTCTTTCATTTTAATTAACCGCCAGCACTTACATCTGACAATTAAAACACTACAAAGATATGCTTACACTCAAGTTAATCACAGAAGAAAAGGAAAGAGTCATCAAAGGCTTGGAGAAAAAGCATTTCGCAGATGCAGCCAATGCCGTAGAAAAGGCTATCAGCCTCGACAAAACTCGCCGCGAAGCACAAACACAGCTTGATGCCACACTTGCAGAAAGCAAGAAAATGGCTTCAGTCATCGGCAAACTGATGAAAGAAGGGAAAAAAGATGAAGCAGAAACAGCTAAAGCCAAAGTAGCAGAGCTGAAAGCCACAGCTGCTTCTCTCGAAACAACAAAGAACGAAGCTGAGGCCCAGCTGACTGCTCACCTCTGCACCATTCCGAACATACCATATGATGAAGTGCCAGAAGGCTCATGCGCAGAAGACAATGTTGTGGTAAAGTCATCACTCCGCGAATGCGTGCCAGGCGACACAGTGGGCAATTGGACTACCGTGCCAGCCAACAAAGAGGCCAAATTGCCACATTGGGAATTGGCAAAGAAATACAATCTCATCGATTTTGACCTTGGTGTGAAAATCACAGGAGCAGGTTTTCCCGTATATATAGGCAAAGGCGCACAACTGCAGCGCGCGCTCATCAATTTCTTCCTTGCAGAGGCAAACAAAGCCGGATACACAGAAATAATGCCTCCTACAGTTGTAAACCAAGCTTCGGGTTATGGCACAGGACAGCTACCCGACAAAGAAGGACAGATGTATCATTGCGAAGTTGACGATCTTTACCTCATTCCGACAGCAGAAGTGCCAGTGACAAACATCTACCGCGATGTTATTCTCGATGAGAAAGAATTACCAATTAAGAACTGCGCCTACACCCAGTGCTTCCGCCGCGAAGCAGGCTCATACGGCAAGGACGTGCGCGGTCTGAACCGCCTGCACGAATTCTCAAAGATTGAGATAGTGCGCATAGACAAGCCAGAACACTCGAAGGAAAGCCACAAGGAGATGCTCGACCATGTGGAGGGCCTGCTCAAGAAACTTGAGCTTCCATATAGAATACTCCGTCTTTGCGGCGGTGACCAGAGTTTCACATCAGCCATCTGCTACGACTTTGAAGTATACTCAGAGGCTCAAGGCCGCTGGCTTGAAGTATCTTCGGTTTCAAACTTTGACACATACCAGGCCAACCGCCTCAAATGCCGCTACCGCAATGCAGACAAGAAAGTGCAGCTCTGCCACACCCTCAACGGTTCGGCTCTTGCCCTCCCACGCATCGTAGCCTCTATTCTTGAAGACAACCAGACAGAGAATGGCATACGCATTCCAAAGGCTCTTGTGCCTTACACTGGTTTTGAGTACATCGACTAAGACTTTTATTTTTTCACAAACCTGCATTAGCATAGCTTCTATAGCCACTTTCATGGCTATAGAAGCTATAGATGTCCAAAAGCATCATGCTTAATGCAGTATATTACCATTTATTATCATGAACAAAATCGTAAAGAAAGAGCAGTTCAGTGAAAAGGTGTTCAAGCTTGTTGTTGAAGCTCCACTAATTGCCAAGTCTCGCAAGGCAGGCCACTTTGTCATCGTCCGCGTGGGCGATAACGGTGAGCGCATGCCACTCACCATTGCTGATTCAGATGTCGAAGCAGGCACTATCACGCTTGTGGTGCAGACAGTTGGTTACTCTTCAACCAAGCTATGCCAGCTTAACGAGGGCGATTACATCACAGACGTGGTAGGTCCGCTCGGACAGGCCACTCACATTGAAAAGTTTGGCACTGTAGTATGCGCTGGAGGAGGTGTCGGTGTAGCCCCGATGCTCCCCATCATCAAGGCCTTGAAAGCCGCAGGCAACAAAGTTGTTTCTGTGCTCGCTGGCCGCACAAAGGAACTCATCATTCTCGAAGACGAGGTGCGCAAGCATTCAGATGAAGTCATCATCATGACAGATGATGGATCTTACGGGCAGAAAGGCGTTGTAACTGTAGGCATAGAACAAGTGATCCAGCGCGAGAAAGTGGACAAATGCTTCGCCATCGGTCCAGCCATAATGATGAAGTTCTGCTGTCTCTTGACTAAAAAATATAATGTGCCTACCGATGTGTCGCTCAACACCATCATGGTCGACGGCACCGGCATGTGCGGCGCATGCCGTATCACAGTAGGTGGCAAAACTAAATTTGTCTGCGTTGACGGTCCTGAATTCGACGGTCATGAAGTGGACTTCGACGAAATGTTCAAGCGCATGGGCGCCTTCAAGCCTGCAGAAATAGAAGAGATGAAAAAGCTTGAAGAGCATGTGAAGTCGGCAACGACAGAACAAAAGCAAGAGACTCCTCATGCTGATGCAACAGGCATGACCACAGACACTCCGCTTTCAGAACTTCTCGACCGCAACTCAGCATGGCGAAAAGAGTTGGCCGGCAGCATGAAAGCAAAAGAACGCGGCGAGATTGAACGTTGCGTTATGGGCGAGCTTGACCCAGCATACCGTGCCACAACCCGCACAGAAGAGGTCAACACAGGTCTTACTGTAGAACAAGCGCTGACAGAGGCAAAGCGTTGCTTAGACTGCGCAAAGCCAACCTGCATGGAAGGATGCCCTGTGTCTATCAATATTCCATCATTCGTGAAGAACATTGAGCGAGGACAATTCCTTGAAGCAGCAAAAGTGCTCAAGAGCACTTCTGCCCTTCCAGCTGTATGCGGCCGTGTATGCCCGCAGGAAAAACAATGCGAAAGCAAATGCATGCATCTCAAACTTGGCCACAAAGCTGTGGCTATAGGCAATCTGGAACGCTTTGCTGCCGACTTTGAGCGCAACTCTGGCAAAATGGCCCTTCCTGAGTGCGCTCCAAAGAATGGCATCAAGGTTGCCATCGTAGGTTCTGGACCTGCAGGACTTTCATGCGCAGGCGACTTGGCCAAGTGTGGTTACGATGTCACAGTATTTGAAGCCCTTCACGAGATAGGTGGAGTGCTCAAGTATGGCATCCCTGAATTCCGCCTTCCAAATGCTATTGTTGACGTTGAAATTGAGAATCTGAGAAAAATCGGCGTCACATTCGTCAAAGACTGCATTGTGGGCAAGACCGTCACTATACAGCAACTTGAAGACGAAGGCTTTAAGGCAGTCTTCGTAGCTTCGGGAGCAGGTCTGCCAAACTTTATGGGCATACCAGGAGAAAATTCTGTAGGCATCATGTCATCAAACGAATACCTCACACGTGTCAACCTCATGGACGCATCCAACCCTGCATCCGACACACCTATCATCAAGGCCAAGAATGTGATGGTTGTCGGCGGAGGCAATACAGCTATGGACTCTTGCCGCACAGCAAAACGCCTCGGTGCTGAACGCGTGTTCATAGCATACCGCCGTTCAGAAGTCGAGATGCCTGCACGTCTTGAAGAAGTGAAGCACGCAAAAGAAGAAGGAATCGAATTCCTCACTCTGCACAACCCTATCGAGTATGTCGCAGACGAGAAAGGAAATGTCAAGCAAGTAAAACTCCAAGTGATGGAACTTGGCGAGCCTGACGCATCAGGACGCCGTTCGCCAATACCTGTAGAAGGTAAGATTGAGACCATCGACATCGACATGGCCATTGTGGCTGTAGGCGTGTCACCTAACCCTCTCGTGCCAAAGTCAGTTGAGGGACTCGAACTTGGCAGAAAGAACACCATTGCGGTGAACGACAGCATGCAGTCAAGCATCCCAACCATCTTTGCAGGAGGAGATATCGTGCGCGGCGGTGCAACTGTCATCCTCGCCATGGGCGATGGCCGCAAAGCTGCAGCCAACATTGACGCTATGCTCAAAGAACAAGCATAATACTCTCCACAAAGGCATGCTATATCATTTTGCAAAACGCATGCCTGCACACACTTGAAATGAATGAAAGGCCGGGCATATATGTCCGGCCTTTCTTTTCACTTGTAAGGATACTTGACAAAGTATCTTAGGATACTTGACAAAGTATCTTAGGATACTTGGCAAAGTATCTTAGGATACTTTTTTAGGGGTGTCACAGCTTGAAAAAACTGAATCAAGAATACATTTGCGGAGCATTTGTCAAAGATGGCCTTCAGACCTTCTTCTCACTTTGTATAATTGCCATGAGTTGACCACATTATGCCACACAGAATAAAAGCCTCCAGCCATGGCTGTCACAGGATTCATGAACGTGTATGCCATCCAAATAGCAAACACTGTATTCTTCTGTCCAAAGCCTTGAGTGCCAGCAATAGTCTCGCCATGCTTCTTGCCTATCACATGCCCCATCCAAAACTGGATCACGCATGTGGCAAGAGAAACTAAAGCAATTCCTATGAGCACCCATAAGCTTTCATCTGAATGAGCCACTGCTTTCGTAGTCACAGCTATGGCAAGAGCAAGAGCCACCGCCCAAAGATAGAAAGCTATGCTGCTGTGCCTCACGATCCATGAATGCGCCTTAGGAAACAGGTGACGCATAAACCACGCGCAAACCAATGGCATGATCAGCAAAGGAAAAACCTTTCCCAATATAAGAAGGAAAGAAGCCTCAAACCCCAGTTGTCCCGTTCCTTCCTCATTCAGCCAAGGCACCATCATCGGCACCACAAGCGACACAGCCAAATTGATGAGGCATGTGTAACTCACCACAACATTGGCATTACCTCCAAGCTTTGCTGTCACCACCGAGGCCGCAGTGGCAGTGGGACATATCATGCATATCATAGCACTCTCAATTATAGCTCTGCCAGGCATATCTTTGCATAAGATGATGACAAGCCCCATAGCGATATAACACAGCACTTGCACTGCCAGCATCTCAAGCATCCACGCCTTGGGCTTCAGCTGACGCAGACTAACCTTACAGAAACTGACAAACAACATTGCAAACAGCAACAACGGCTGCACATAACTGATAAATGTGGACATGGCAGCATGGGTGCAGTCGAAAGCAGGCACACTCACGTATGCCCAATAGCCCAATGCACCTGCCAGCATCGCTGCTGGCAATGTCCAATTCTTGAAAAACGCAATTATTCTCATTGTATATATGCTTAACTGATGCAAAATTAAATAATATTATCCACACATAAGCCACATTTTAATAAAACTGCAACATACATACATTCATTTGCTTAATTTATATCTAAGACATGAGCAGAGAGAGCGTTTTTTTTATTATATTTGCATAAAATATTTGATACGCATTATTTCTCACAACATCATATTCCAAACTACCATAATAGAATGAAAATACAATTCAACATAGAATACCACACACAATGGGGAGAAGACATAAGAGTGCTTCTATCCAAGCTTGACAAGAGCGGGCATGTGATTGACGAACGCATGTGCCAGCTCGACACCTACGATGGAAAAATATGGGAAGGCGAGATAACATTCCATGACACAGACATACACAGCATCGAATACAAATACGCCATGTACCGCAATGACAATCTTGTATGGACAGAATGGGAAATTGCGCCACATCGACTTCAACTCGATGGAGTGACACGACTCTACAGCTTGAGTGACCGATGGAGGCCTATTCCCGAGGAATTGCCTCTCTATTCATCAGCATACACAGAATGTGTGGGAGTGGTGAATGACGGATACAACAGCATAGACACCCTCTATTCATCCACATTGCAGTTGCGCGCCGTTGAGCCGCGCCTCCGCAAAGGCGAGTATCTGGCAATCTGCGGCAGCACTCCACAGCTTGGCGAATGGAAACATGCCAAAAGAATGACACTCATCAACATTCAAGAATGGGCTATCAACATCGATGCAGAACTCCTTTTCGACGAGGCTGAATACAAATACGTGGTGGTCGACAAGGACAGCAACATCATTCGTTGGGAAGACAGAAGCAACCGACGCCTGAGAAGCCCGAAACTGGCTCCATACCAGATGTGGGTGAAAACAGACAACCAGCCTGCGCTCAAGAGCGACAGCTGGAAAGCTGCAGGAGTGGTTATACCAGTCTTTTCGCTCCGTTCATCAAAAAGCTACGGCGTAGGCGACTTTGGCGACTTGAAGGCCCTTATACAGTGGGCTGTACGCACTAAAATGCACGCCATACAAATACTGCCCATCAACGACACCATGATGAACGGCACATGGCAAGATTCATATCCATACAATGCCATATCTATTTTTGCGCTGCACCCTCTATACTGCAACATCAATGCCATGCCACGACTCAATGACCGTCTGGCCATGGAAAAATTCTTAATGAAGCAGCAAGAACTCAACGCCTCGCCACACATGGAATATGAGCAAGTGATAAAGCTCAAAACAGACTATATCCGCATGGCTTATGAGCAAGAGGGCGAAACAGTGTTCAATACAGAAGATTACAAAACTTTCTTCCGCAACAACAAAGATTGGCTTGTACCATACGCAGCTTTCTGCTATCTGCGAGACCGCTTCTCTACTGCATATTTCGTCTCTTGGCCAGAACACAGCGTCTACGACAAGTCGGAAATAGAGCAACTCACCAATCCAGGCACAGAACAATACTCACAGATAGCATTCTACTATTACACTCAATACAAGCTCCATCTGCAACTCACCGACGTGCGCAACACAGCGCGGCAGCATGGCGTAATCATCAAAGGTGACATACCAATAGGCATCTCACGCACAAGCGTGGAAGCTTGGTCGCAGCCACATCTCTTCAATATGGACGGACAAGCAGGAGCACCGCCTGACGATTTTTCTGTCAATGGGCAAAACTGGGGATTCCCGACCTATAATTGGGAGGCAATGGCAGAAGACGGATACCATTGGTGGATACGCAGATTCCAGAAGATGGCTGAATATTTTGATGCATACCGCATTGACCACGTGCTTGGCTTCTTCCGCATATGGGAGATACCAACGCACTCCGTGCACGGTCTGCTCGGACATTTCTCTCCATCGCTGCCTATGAGCGTAAATGAAATAGAAAGCTATGGCATGCGCTTCAACGCCGAGCTAATGACGCGCCCATACATCACAGACGCCACCCTGTCGAAGATATTCGGCTACAAGGCCGACATCGTAAAAGCCATCTATCTGCAGCCACGCACCGACGGACGCTACGATCTAAAGGAACAATATGGAAGTCAGCGCAAAATTCAAGCAGCCTTTGCCGACAAGACCGACGAAGACAGCATAAGCATGCGTGACGGACTGTATGCACTTGCTTCATGCGTGCTCTTTGTGCCAGACCACACAGCTCATGGTGTGTATCACCCGCGCATATCAGCCCAGCACGACTTCATGTATCAATCACTTCCGCAACATGAACGCGAAGCATTCAACCGTCTCTACGAAGACTATTTCTACCACCGCCACAATGCTTTCTGGTATGAGGAAGCCATGAAAAAACTCCCGGCCCTAACACAATCAACACACATGCTCGTGTGCGCAGAAGACTTGGGCATGGTGCCAGAGTGCGTATCATGGGTCATGAACAATCTGCGCATCCTGTCACTTGAGATTCAGAGCATGCCAAAAGCGCCAGGCCTCATGTTCGGCCATCTATGGGAAAACCCATACCGTTCAGTGGCCACCATATCCACACACGACATGCCGCCTCTGCGAATGTGGTGGGATGAAGATTATGAGCGGGCGCAGCTCTACTATAAGCACGCATTGTATAAAGACGGCTCAGCTCCGCATCCCGCTCCAGGATGGCTTTGCGAAGAGATTGTGGCCGCCCATCTCTTCTCTCCGTCTGTGCTCACGCTGCTGTCTCTCCAAGACTGGCTTTCCATCAGCGAAGACCTGCGTCTGCCTGATGCCAACGAAGAACGAATAAACATTCCGGCCAATCCACGCCATTATTGGAAATACCGCATGCACCTCACCATCGAGCAACTTCTTGGAGCCGACACTTTTAATGACAAGATTAAATCACTCATAGAAAATTCAGGACGCGCATAAGCAAGAATACACCATGGCAAAGAAAAATACCTACAACAAGAAAAAGTTTATTTTGTTCTTCTGCATCGCCATAGGCATCTGCGCCGGTGTGCGGCATATATTCTCCATAAATATGCCAATAAACATGCCACAGCATCTCATGGCGCAAGACACACAAGAGGTGGGAAACCATCTGCATGTGAAGAATGCATATAGCGACTCCACCATATACGATGAGATTGAGACAGATGAAATAGAAGAGGCCAACAGCATAAGCAACGCCGAAGAGGCCAACGACAGCAATGAAAACGGCTCCACCAGCAAAGGAGTTAACAATGAAGAAAGAAGTGGCAAGAATAATCCTGCGCACACTCAAGATGACTGCAAGGACACTAACAACAGGAAAGACGGCATCACCTGCGCGTCTATTAAAGAGAAGCACAAGATAAAAGGTGTGTGGAGCTACAAAGAGTGTTTTCCCGACATTCAAGACACACAAATAATGGCGGCTAAAAAATATGGCATAAAACCTGTGCGCGACAGAAACGAAGCAGAGCGTCTGGTTAAGGAGCGCCGCTTGGTCAACATAACCCACTCGCCATACTATGTAGTGGACGACCTCACTCATTCCATACCATATCTTGTGCCACGAGCACAGCACCTGCTCAACACCATCAGCATGAACTTCATCGACTCATGTTATGCTAAAGGGGTGCCTACCCATCTTCTGATGGTGACCTCAGTACTACGCACCACAGACGACGTGTCAAGCCTCCAAAGGGGAAACAAGAATGCCACCACCAACTCTTGCCACTGCTATGGCACAACTGTTGACATTGCATACAATCGCTTCATGCCGCTTGGCAACGGATATGACCCCAACATATCTCTGCTGCGATGGAACGAGCCAATGAAACGCATACTCTCAGAAGTGCTATTTGACCTGCGCAACAACAGCAAATGCTACGTCAAATATGAGCGTAAGCAAGGATGCTTCCATCTCACGTGCAGATGACATTTTCAAGTTTATCCCAAATCGGTCATTAGATTTTAAACCCAAATCGGTCATTAGGTTTCAAATCTAATGACCGATTTGGGTTCATAACACCTACTTAATAAGCCTTCTTGCTATCAATTCCACAACATCCACATTCACCGCATTGCCTAAAGCCTGAAACTTCTGAAGCCTTGACAGCCCTGTGTACTCAAGTTCCTGCATCGACTGCAACTTTGCAGCCTCGCTATGCGATATGTATCTGCCCCATCTGAAATCATCTGGAACATACGGCCTGTTCTTTTTGTCCACAGCACCATTAGGCGGATATCCCACCCAAGGAAGTATTGGTGTGGAAGTGGTGCACAGTGTGATGGTTGGCACATAATTAAGCGAACGAACCCTTATGCCTGAAGGTCTCAGCTGTATCACATGGTTCTTGAAATTCCAATCTTGGTTTGTGCTCCATTCAAGCATTCTTTGCGTGCGAGGATATTCCATTATCTTCTTCATCCATGGATCTATCCAGTCTTTGTGCCTTTCATACAAGGCCCTATTTTGTCTTATCAGCACTTTTTTGAATTCTGGATATGTGTCTTCATACTTCATCTTTTGCATGTAGAACGGAAGCCCCTCCACGAGTTCTTCTATAGTATCTCCTTGAAGCACCTTGCCATATTCTCCACGCCTGCCACGCAATCTTTCCACTGTCTGAAAAGCAGGAGGTGTGTCTTCAAATTCATAATCAGCACCAAATTCCATGGTGAAAATACAATGAGAAGGCATGTACCCATCTCTTTCAGTCACATTATACACAAATTCTTGCCATGCGTCAAAGACAGGATGCAAAGCACGCCTCACAGGCTGCAGGCCATCATTATCGAGCGGATCCACCAATGTGCGCACATCACATACAAGTTTCTCGTCTGGCTGAGGAAAATGAAACTTCCGTATGCCGCTGCGTCCGTTTTCATCTCTCAGCATGCCCACAATATAGAAACGCGGCCTGTGTTGAGGCACGCCAAACTCATGAGGCGAGAACACCCTGCCATCAATGTCATATCCAAGATGCTTCAATTTCTGCTTGATGATAGACCATGTGCGTCCGCCATCATGCCCAGGCAATGCCGATACATTCTCAAGAAAAATATATTTGGGATGATGGTAAGACAACACTCTGCATATCTCGTCAAACAAGTTGCCTCTGCCTTGCTCATCCTCAAATCCTTGCTTTTTGCCAGAAAAAGAGAATGGCTGGCAGGGGAATCCGCCACACAATATATCATGTTGTGGAATAGACCTCACATCGACCTTTGTGATATCTCCTTCAATATGCACACCAGGAAAATTTTGCCTGTAAAGCTTCTGCAGCTTTGGCTTTATCTCCGAGGCAAACACACACTCATGTCCCAAACGAGACAGAGCAAGGTGAAATCCGCCTAACCCAGCAAACAAATCTACAAATCTCATATCATCTTAAAAATCTTACAGCATATTATCATTATCACTCTCGCCATAAGCCCGACATATGGCACCGTCGCTAAAACACCATAATCCAACGAATGTCAGCATGCCATTAAACAGAAGAAGTTCGTATCCGAAATGATAGCCAAGCCAAGTCTTAGCCAGCCAGTCAGCAGCCATGCACAACAAAGGAGCTGCCACAGCCACCCATGGAACGGCCTTTTCCTTCACTCGCCTTTTAGTGAGCATGCCAAAAGCATACAGGCCCAGCAACGGACCATAGGCATAAGCCACCAAGGTATAAATAGTGTCTATGATACTGCCCGACCCTATTGCGTCGAAAACCAATGTCACACCAACAAACACAATCAAGAAAGACATGTGAACCATTTTTCTCACCTTAGTGTCATTCTCTTTTCTCATTATGTCGACACAGAAACTTGTAGTCACAGAGGTCATGGCAGAATCAGCAGAGGAGAAAGCGCTCGCTATCACACCAATGGCAAACAGCACCACACACAACGTTCCCATATGCCCATCGAGCACCAAACCAGCCAGAAGTTCATCGCCTTTCACTGGCAATGACACTCCAAGACGTCCATACAGATGCACAAGAAGCACTCCCAACGACAGCAGCATAAGGTTCACAGGCACGAACAACACACCATAAGAGCACATATCTTTCTGCGCAGACTTCAAATCCTTGCATGTGAGGTTTTTCTGCATCATATCTTGGTCCAATCCTGTCATCACAATCACCACAAAGACGCCTGAAACAAACTGTTTCCAGAAATACTGCTTCGACATGATGTCATCAAACACAAAGATTCTCGACATGCTGTCGTCAGCAACCATGCTCATGGCTTCTTTCCAATCAACGCCAAGCATCTCCACCACTTTCACCAAAAGCAACATAAGGGCAACAAGCAAACACATTGTTTGAAAGGCATCTGTCCAGACCAATGTCTTCATGCCACCCTTGCGAGTATAAAACCATATCAGCAATAAAGTGAATGCAACCACAACCACATAAGGCACATCAACTGCAGGGCTTAAGCATTCTTTAAGCAATCTGCACACGATATAAAACTTGGCAGCAGCTCCTACCACTTTGTTTATTATAAAAAATGTGGCCCCTGTCTTATAACTAACAGTGCCATATCTTTGCAACAGATATCCATAAATGGATAGAAGGCCCAAACGGTAATACAAAGGCAGCAACACATATGCCACAACAGCATATCCTACTATAAAGCCCAAACACATCTGCAGATATGTCATATCTGTGGTCATCACCCACCCTGGCACGCCTATAAACGACACGCCTGAAATGCTCGCGCCAACCATGCCAAAGGCCACAAGCATCCAAGGCGACTTTCTGCCAGCCATAAAAAAAACGTCGTTGCCCCCTCTGCCAGCCACCAGGCGTGACAGAAGGAGCAATGCGGCGAAATATACCAATACAGTGAAAAGCACTATCATATTCTATATACTATACTGTTTCATTGCTAACAACAATGTCATTTTGTCTATAATGGCATGAATGATTCATCTATAATTTAAGATGTCATAAGCGCACACCCATCAAGCATTGTCATCTTTCTTCTTTAAATAAGCATTGCCTTCAAGCGACACATTGCTGCCAAAGTCTTCCTTGCTCTCAAAATTAAGCTTCAGCCCCATGCCTTCAGCAAGCTTGCGCGATACCGTCAAGCCAAGTCCAAGCCCCTGAGTGAACCCGTCATCTTTCCAGAACAAGTCATACACAGCTCCCAGCTTGTCTTTAGGCACTCCTATGCCACTGTCAGACACATACAACGTAGCCACATCTTTGTTCAGACTGTAATGAAGGCCCATTGACACATTGCCAGTTTTTGTAAACTTGAACGCATTGCTTAACAACTGACCAATAATGTATTTAACGCGCATGCGGTCATTATTCATGTATATATCCTTTCGCATGGCAAGAGTTTCAAACGTAATCCCATCGGGCACCAAATCGACCCACTCACTTTCAATCTCCTTGAACATGTCTGACACATTGAACTCATCCTTAACATATTGAATGCGTCCGCTCTCTATGCGGGAGAACATCAAAATATTCTCAATCATAGCCGACAGTGCAGCATTATTTGTCTTGATGACTTTGTCATACTGCATCAGTTCCTCAGCAGAGAATGAATCCTGAGGCAAACTCACAAGCACATCGCTGAAACCAACAACCGCATTGAGCGGAGTGCGTATCTCATGCGAAATGGTGGTCATGAAGTCTTCCTTCTGACGAGCCTCTTCTGCAAGCTGCATGGCCTTGCGCAGTTCTTCCTCATACTTCTTGGTCTTGTCAATGTTTATCAATATTCCATCAACACGCTTGCCCGATTCTTTTCCATTTTCCACTCCGTCTTCATTCACGACCACGAAACGAAGCTGCCACCAGCCATATTCACCATCCTTATCCATATCAGCATAAATCTCATACTTATGCACACCTTTCACACTGATAGACTGAATCATCAAAGGCACCTCTTGAGCATAATCAGGATGAATGCATGCTATGATATCTTTCACACCTTGTTCGGACCTGATAGTATGGCTGTCAGAGCCGCTCAATGCCATATGACGCATGTCAGACCTGCGCTTCACGCTTGCCATCAGATGACGCATAGTCCTATTGTTCCATGTGTACACAATGAGCATGACAGACATTATTGCCACTATGAACACTATGGTGATGAGCACCCATGTGAGATACGACAAAAATGGCATTGTCACTTCTTGCGGTGCGCCCACTATAATGAAATGCTTTGAATAATCTTCATATTTCAATCCTAAGCGTTTCATGGCCTCATAGTCCATGTAAAAATTCTTCACATGCTTCAATCCCACAAACGAAGACAAATCGTCACCGTTCAAGAGGCGCACGCCAACATCTGCCATATCCTTGGCAACAGTCTCATAACTTGCAAAATAACCACAAAGGAATGAGCCAGAGCCATCTGCAAAGCCAGCCTTCACTGCCGTAAACTGAGGACGACCTGACATGTCGACAAAAGAACGGGAAAAGACATCACGCTTCACCACAAGCGATGGATATTTCCAAGAGTGGGTGTAGAGCATACCAAGATGCCTGAATGCAACATCTTTATCCATGGGCACTGATGCATTGAGTTCAGGCAATGCGGCAGACAGGGTCATCACAATGATGCTATCCTTGCACTTGTCAGCAAATGAAGGGTCGGCAAAGTTCCTCACATGGAAATCAGAGTTGACGACAAATGGAGGACGAGCTATGGATTGGGTGAGCTCATCACGTATTATTGAATCCTGATGGAAATAATCTAATTCTATTTCCACACAGCTTTTGCCTGTCATCTCAACTGCAAGATTGATATTAGCGCAATAATCTATGGGGTCATTGATGACCACAACATTTCTGCGTGAACGTATGCGATCCCATTCTGGATGGTGTATGCCACCAAGCACTACAGGCACATTTGCCAAGGCCTTCATATTGGAGTCGAAGAACTCAACAGCCGCACGGTCTCCTTCTATCAAGATAACATCAGGTATCCACCCTCTGTCAAACAATGAATCACGTGCATCGTTCCTTATATCTTCCAAAGGCGTTGTTGGGTTCTCTAAGCCTAAATAAACGTCACGCACATCAACCGAAGCATATTCTTGCAGCAATGTGCTTTTAAGCGTTTCATCAAATTCACGGTATGATTCATAGTCTCTGCTGTATGAGTGAAGCACCAATGCCTTGACGGGCTTGTCATATTTTTCATCATGCTTGCCACATGACGACGGCAACAGCACCCCAAGACATAAAGCCAACACAAGCACCACGCATTGGACAAAACGCATCAGCCTGAAGAAGAACTTGCTGCCTTTGCCAAACTCGCTCTCTACTCCGATGGTTCCTCCCTGCTTTTCTATGATGGTCTTGCTAATGTTAAGTCCGAGACCTGTGCCCTTGTCATTTTCATTCACCTTCGAATACCTGTCGAATATTTTATCTACCTTGTCAGCAGGCACTCCTATGCCTGTATCTTTCACATATACCTCAATCATGCCTTCAGCCTCCTCAACATATCTCCATCCCAAAGTGATGCTTCCCTCTGTAGTGAACTTAAACGCATTGCTGAGGAAATTATTAACCACTTGCTTTGTGCGCGTCATATCAATATTTACAATCACATCTGGATCATCCATGTCAAGATAGAATGCGAGATGTGACGGTGCAATGATACGATTGGTGTTGTAACAATCGTTCACCAACTTGCACACCGACACTGGCTTCTGTATAATCTCAAGGTCGCCAGTTTCAATCTGCGCCTTCTCCATCACACTGTCAATCATGTTAAGAATCATGTCTGTGTTCTGATGGATATACTCCAGATACATCTCTCGTTCACCAGGCTCGAATGTCATGCCTGGCACCGTAAGCATAGAAGAGAATCCTGTCACGGCACCCAGAGGTGTGCGCAGGTCATGACTGATATTTGCCAAGAAATTCTCTTTTAGAGCAACCTGGCTTGCCAGCAACTGTGCTTCCTCAAGCTGCTCCTCAACCTTTTTCTTGTCATCGATATTCATCATCATACCATACAACTCGCCGCTTTCAGCAGTTTCAGGCGTGGCCGTATACATCATTTTGAACCAATACCACGACTTGCCGCCATCAGGTGACATATGCAGACGGATAGTCTTTTTTCCTCTCTGCTTTCGGTAATTCATGAAGAATTCGAACGAAGCCTTGCTGTCTTCGTGCATCATACCAGCAAATTCCTTCAATGGCACATGGTGATGCTCCATGCCATAATAGTCGGCAAAGTTTTGGTCAAAGACTATAACCCCATCGGCTATAGACCACAAAGTGTCCTTGGCATTTGAGAATACAAGATCAAGAATCTTATCCTCATACTGCAACTCTTCAAGCAAATTTTGCTGCCCTTTCCTCTTCCATCTCGACATGAAGGACACTACAGTCCAAACAATAACAGCAACAATGAGCATGATGCCAGCCACCCATAAAGTGAATGTCAAAGGATTAGACAGATATATAGGAGCATTCACAATATTAAATTTAGAACTGTAGACAGCATACGACATCTTTGGCTGCATCATCTGCATCGCATTCCAGTCCATATAATAATCGCATCCATGCATGCCTATTGGCAACATGCGCGGTTCCTGCCCATTCAATATCTGAGCAGCATATCCTACCTGATCCTTCACCTGAGTTTCTGTGCTTGTGAAATATCCACAAAGAAACTGTGGTGTGGACGACATGCTGAAGCCCTCTCTTATTGCTGTGAATTGAGGACGGTTTGTGCAGTTAACCAACGAATTGCTGAAGATGTCCCACTTCACCTGCATGTGCATCATCTTGTCTGCTTTCTGTATGATGTTCCATGTGCGCATATAGGCTATTGAGTCGGTCTCATCATTCTGTCGGTTCAAATAAGGTTCCGCACAAGAAACGGTATTTACAACAAGATGTCCAGCATATCTCGACTTTAGCAACTGCTCGTCAAACTTCACTATATTAAAGTTGCTATTGTCAATATATCTCAAAGAATCCTCCATTGCTTTGTGCAACTGGCTGCGAAGGTGATTGTCATGATTATTATAGTCGAGCTCTATAATCATTGCCTGTTTGTTGCCATACTTCTGCACCAACTCAAGATTGCGCCCCCAGTCAATAACAGCTTCATAGCCTGTCATCAAAGGAAAATGCTCCAAATGGCCGCGCGACAGCACATTCACTCCGGCAAATACACATGGAGTGGTCACAAACAGAGAGTCTAAATCACGGTGTTTAAACACCCATTCCAATATGGGGTCATCATTCAAAAGAATCACATCTGGTTTCCATTTTTTTATGGAATCCCTGTATGCAGGCCAGTCATAGCGTGTGAATACGGTATCGGGCCTGCGTATCATATTTGCGTAAATGTGATGTATATTGGCATTGATTCCTTGATCACGGAAATCTTTTTTCATGGATTTAACAAAAAGATCAGCTTCTTCTCCAACACTGTCCCATGAGTGAATGACCACCACATTTTTCTGGGGCTGATGACTAACAGGGTCAATCTTGCTGCACGAGACCACTGCGATGCTGCCCATTACAGCAAGCACAGGCAACCAATGCGATATATCTGAAAAAAACTTTTTCATCGTTATTACACAAAAGATATGTTAAGGTTGTTTTTTACTAAGGTTGTTCATCATTTTTTCAGGCTTCAAATCCAACACTTACCCACTTGCCTGAGGGTATGTCAAATAAGAGAATCTGATGGTGCAACAGATGAGGGATTTCATCACACACCACTTTGCAAAGTTACTGAAAATCTCAATCTCAACAAAAAATTGCAATAAGAAACATGTCAATTCGAAAAAAAAATTAAAAATATACCATTTCAATTCTATTATTGACAACATGCTGAGTGCATAAGGCAAAGCAATGGACAAACATGCAAACAACGTTTCTCACAAATAAAACAGCCGCAGCTCAATCATCGAACTGCGGCCTGCACATTATCCCTTCAGATATTCTGCAAGTTTCTCAGCGCATCGCTCACCATCGACCCCTGCGCTCACTATGCCTCCTGCATAACCAGCCCCCTCGCCGCATGGAAACAATCCACGCAGCTGAACATGCTGCAGAGTGAATCCATCTCTCAACACTCTCACAGGAGCGGAAGTTCTCGTCTCCACACCTATCATCAAGGCCTCATTGGTAAGGAATCCATGATGGCATTTGCCAAAATGCCTGAATGCGGCCTGCAGCCTATGCGAAACGAAATCAGGCATCCAAAAATGCATGGGCGTGCTTATCACGCCTGGTGTATATGACGTGCGAGGCAAATCGTAACTCATTTTGCCATTCACGAAATGTGCCATGCGCTGAGCCGGAGCCGTCTGCTTGCGGTTGCCTTGCAGAAAAGACGCATACTCCAGACGCTCCTGAAACTCCATCATTGCCAAAGGCGAATTCATCGAGCTCAACTCATTGCTTGGCGCAGGCGGCAGATCCATCAAACTGCGTTCTTTGAGCAAATCGTCCACATGAAGTTCAACAACCATGCCTGAATTGCTCCACTGACTATTACGGCCCGAATTGCTCATGCCGTTGACCACTATCTGATTGGGGCCGCTGGCAGCAGGAACAACCGTACCTCCTGGACACATACAGAACGAGTATACGCCTCGACCTTCCACCTGAGTGACAAACGAATACTCTGCAGCAGGCAAAAACTCACCTCTTCCCTCACGTCTGCGATACATTATTTGGTCAATCATCTCAGAAGGATGCTCAAGCCTCACGCCCACAGCTATGTCTTTCGCCTCAATCTCTATGCCTTGTGCATATAAATAACGGTACACATCACGAGCACTGTGGCCTGTGGCAAGAATGACCGGCCCCATAAACACCTTGTCGCCACACACCACTCCTTTCACCTCGTCGCCTTCTATGACAAGAGAGTCCATTTTCGTTTCAAAATGAACCTCGCCGCCACAATTGATGATAGTGTTGCGCATATCCTCAATTATACCAGGCAGTTTATCGGTGCCGAGGTGTGGATGAGCATCGGAAAGGATGCTCACGCTCGCACCATGCTGACAAAACACATTAAGTATCTTTTCAACGTTGCCACGCTTCTTGCTGCGTGTGTAAAGCTTGCCATCAGAAAAAGCTCCAGCCCCGCCCTCGCCAAACGAGAAATTAGACTCAGGGTCAACTGCTTGAGTGCGCGTTATCAATGCGATGTCTTTCCTGCGATCATGCACATTCTTTCCACGCTCAACGACAATAGGCCGCACACCAAGTTCTATCAGACGCAAGGCTGCAAAAAGACCTCCTGGACCAGCTCCTACCACCACTGCCTCTGGCGCTCCATCAACACAAGGATAGTTCACCCTCATGTATTCATCATCATCAGGCAACTCATTCACATAAACTCTCACCTTCAAGTTTACAAAAATAGTGCGCTGACGCGCATCAACACTTCTCTTCAACACTCTCACGGCCTTAATGGCGGCAGGACGCAATCCTTTAGTTTTTTCAATATAACTTTTTATCGACTGCTCATTCACGCCTTCCTCAGGAAGCACGCGCAACTGATATTCCTCTATCATAGTAAAATTATTTTTAATGCAAAATTAGTGAATTTATTTCAAAGAATATCCATTCTTTGTATTTTTTGCATACACTAAACCACGCCACTCATTTTTTTTCACTATATTTGCATACAATATTTTATTCATCATGAACAACTACATCGTTTCTGCAAGAAAATACCGCCCAACCACTTTCGATTCAGTGGTCGGACAAGATGCATTGACCACAACACTCAAAAACTCCATTGAAAGCGGGCGCCTCGCACACGCTTACCTTTTCTGTGGACCACGAGGCGTGGGCAAAACCACATGCGCACGCATCTTTGCAAAGACTATCAACTGCCTCTCTCCATTGCCAAACGGAGAAGCATGCGGACAATGCGAGTCTTGCAAAGCATTCAACGAACAACGGTCTTTCAACATACACGAACTCGACGCAGCTTCAAACAACTCTGTGGATGACATACGGCAGCTCATCGAACAAGTGATGATTCCGCCACAAATAGGCAAATATAAGGTATTCATCATCGACGAGGTGCACATGCTCTCACCTGCGGCATTCAATGCGTTTCTCAAAACTCTCGAGGAACCGCCGCACCATGCAATCTTTATCCTCGCCACAACAGAAAAGCACAAACTGCTGCCTACCATCTTGAGCAGATGCCAGATATACGACTTCAAGCGAATGACTGTGAGCAACATCGTGGCACACCTGCAAAACGTGGCAAAGCAAGAAAACATAACAGCGGAAGATGCGGCTCTTAATGTCATTGCCCAGAAAGCAGATGGAGGCATGCGCGATGCTTTGTCAATCTTCGACCAAGTGGCATCATTCTGCAACGGCAATATCACATACCAGCAAACTATCGCCAACCTCAACGTGCTCGATTACGAATACTATTTCAAAATCGTTGATTATTGCCTCAAAAGCAACATTACAGAATGCATGCTCACACTCAACGAGATTCTGTCAAAAGGATTCGAAGGGCAATATTTCATCACAGGAATGTCAAATCATCTGAGAAACTTGCTCGTAAGCCAAGACCAGCAGACAATAGACCTCATCGAAGCCAATGACGAAGTGCGCAACCGCTACAGGCAGCAAGCCGAACGCTGCAAGCCACAGTTTCTCATCAAAGCGATGCAACTATCCAACCAGTGTGACATCAACTACAAACAGAGCCAAAACAAACGCCTGCTGATAGAACTGACCCTCATCGAGATGGCACAACTATCCTCCGATGACGACACAGCATCCGGGCTTTGCCCTACGAAGACTCTTAAACCCATATTCCACACACAGAAGCAGCCTGCACAGCAAGCCGTTTCTGCAAGCGCAGACACACCTAAAGCAACTGCTGCGCCACACATACCAACTGCAGTTCAAACGTCAGCAACAGTCATGCCCCACAACACAGCTGCGCCAGCACCTGCAACGGATAAGCCACACAACACTTCAACTACGGCTCAGGCCAAAGTGAAGCCAGCTCCACAACTGCCCACCATATCCATCAAAATAGGCACGAAACAACAGACTCTGGCACAGCAAACAAAAACGGAAGAAACTGCCAGCTTGAAAATGGAGACAACGCCTCTTATCACAGCCAGCACACCTGTTGACAATGTGTCTCTAACCATAGCATGGAGGGAATATGCCTCCCAACTGCCACAAAACGACACGGCTATAGCACAACAGATGGACTATATGGAACCTGCTGTAGAAAACGATGGTCGCATCTTCACCGTCATTGCTGACAACCCCACACTCCTCGACATCTTCAATAAGATGAAACCAAGTATCGAGGATTACATCCAGCAACGCCTCCAGCATCAAGACCTCACTATGAACATCCGTCTTCGCAAAGCTGAGGACCGCAAAAAAGTCATAACCAAACGTGAACGCTACATGACAATGCTGAAAGAGTGTGAAGGATTACGCAAGCTCCAAGAAGAGTTTCAGCTTGAACTGCAATAGCACCACTATTACTCACAAGCAAGACCGGCACGGCTATTTCATATACAAATATCCACGTGTCAGACTTTTACGGCTTTTAAAGCCTGCAAACAATAACAAACATCCATGGGAAAAGGAAAATTATCAAAATTTGCCGACATGGCAGCAAATCCACTCGTCATAGAGTGTCCTTTCTGGCTACTGCAAAAAGAAGGATTCGCTCTCAAGGGCAATTGGCATAAAGAATTCTTTCACAACAACAACCCTATAGTGCTTGAACTCGGCTGCGGTCGGGGCGAATACACCATAGGCCTTGCTCGCCGCTTCCCCAACACCAATTTCATAGGCGTAGACATAAAAGGAGCGCGCATGTGGCATGGAGCACAGACGGCTCTGCACGAGAATCTTCATAATGCAGCCTTTCTGCGTACAAATATAGAATGCATTGACGGACTCTTTGCCGCTGATGAAGTGTCAGAACTTTGGCTCACCTTCTCCGACCCACAAATGAAGAAGGTCACAAAGCGACTCACATCCACATATTTCATGGAACGCTACCGCAAGTTCCTCATAGACGGAGGCATAATCAACGTGAAGACCGACTCAAACTTTCTCGCCACCTACACACGCTACATGACAGAGAAGAACCATCTGCCGCTTCTATGCGACATCACCGACCTCTATGCCGAAGCGCGCAATGAAGATTCTGCATATCGCGATGCCATCGCAGACAATGCACTTGCCGACATCCAGACATACTACGAGTCGATGTGGCTTGAACGTGGCATACCTATCAAATACCTCAGGTTCGCCCTGCCACACGATGGCACACTCACCGAACCAGACATCGAGATACCTGTCGACGGCTACCGCTCATACAACCATCAAGTGGTGTCAACAAAAAAAACAGGAAAGTAAAATCTGTATATATACATAAATATAAAACCGTATATTCAACAGAAGAAAAACAAAAGAAAAACAGAAGAAATATACCAACAACAGATTTCTAAAAAAAATAGACATGACATTATATCCAGCACTTATACACGACGCCCTGTCAACAGTGCGCTATCCTGGCAACGGAAAAAGCCTTATAGAAAACGAAATGCTTGAAGATGACCTCCGTATCAACGGAATGAGCGTGTCTTTCTCGCTCATATTCGAGAAAAGCACCGACCCCTTCATGAAATCAGTTGTCAGAGCCGCTGAAACTGCCATAAAAACATTCGTCCACCCCGATGTGGAAGTAACCATATCCACAAAAGCAAAGACAGCACTTCCACCAGAGCCAGACAAACTGCTGCCTGGTGTCAAAAACATTATAGCAGTAAGCTCTGGCAAGGGCGGTGTGGGCAAATCAACCGTCACGGCCAATCTTGCAGTTGGCCTCGCCAAACTCGGCTATCGTGTCGGACTGCTCGACACCGACATCTTCGGTCCGTCCATGCCCAAGATGTTCAATGTAGAAGACGAACGCCCTATGGCTGAAACCATCGACGGCCGTGACCTCATCGTGCCAATAGAGAAATATGGAGTGAAACTTCTTTCCATAGGGTTCTTCGTCAACCCTGACCAAGCTACACTCTGGAGAGGCGGCATGGCATGCAACGCACTCAAACAACTCATCACCGAAGCACAATGGGGAGAACTCGACTACTTCATCCTTGACACGCCACCTGGCACAAGCGACATTCACCTCACACTCATACAAACACTCGGCATCACAGGAGCTGTCATAGTATCCACGCCACAGCAAGTGGCCCTTGCCGACGCACGCAAAGGCATCAACATGTACATGAACGACAAGGTCAACGTGCCAATACTCGGTCTGGTGGAAAACATGTCATGGTTCACACCTGCCGAACTGCCAAACAACCGCTATTACATCTTTGGGAAAGAAGGATGCAAGCACCTTGCCGAAGAACTTAATGTGCCACTGCTTGCACAGATTCCGCTTGTACAGTCAGTATGCGACAATGGTGACAAAGGAGAGCCTGCTGTGCTCAACCCTGCATCACCTGAAGGCATCGCATTCATGAGCCTTGCCGCCAAAGTGGTGACACAAGTTGACAAACGCAACATCGAACAAGCACCAACACAAAGAGTAGAGGTCAGCAAACAATGACAAACGCCGCACAAGAACACGCAAGCGCACAAGAACAAACACAGGATGGCAATATGCACGCCATGCTGCATCCTATGCCAGCTGGCACCGACTGCATCCCTGCTCCGCTGCAATTCACAAATCCCTTCTGCTATACCCCGCACCCATTGTGTGTGGCAGCAGCAAAGGAAGTGATAGACTATTGCTACAACACACCAGACATGATGCCTCACGAAGGCAAAATGTTTGGTGTGCTTGTCGTTTCATACAAAGGCTCACGCTACTACCTATGCGCATTCTCTGGCATATACAACGGGTCGTATCACCATAAGGGGTTTGTGCCACCTGTATACGATTTACAAGACCCCGACGGCTACTTCCAAAAAGAAGAACGACGCATAAGCCACATCAACCAACGCATTGCTACTGCCATACCAGAAGATGCCATCAAACTGAAAGCTCTCCGCAAAGAAAAATCGAATGCATTGCAAATGTGGACGTTTAAACAGTTTCGCATGCACAACGCCGCAGGCGAGACTAACGACCTCCTGCAAATATTCAAAGACCATAAAACACCATTTACCATTGATGAGTACGTGGCATACAAAGAAGGGCACACCAATCGCAAGCCGAAGTCACGCATTGGCATACCGCCTGGCGGAGCTGGTGAATGCTGCGCTCCAAAGCTTCTGCAATATGCTTACATCAACCAACTCAAGCCACTATGCATGGAAGAATTCTGGATTGGTCCATCAAAACGCGATGAAATGCGAACAGAAGGACACCATTACCCTGCATGCCAACACAAGTGCGTGCCAATCCTCAGATTCATGCTCAGAGGCTTAAACGTGGAAGACAACCCACACATACAACGTGGACGCAAAATGCTCAGCCAAGTGCGCACCATCTTCGAAGACCCATACATCATCGTTATATACAAACCATCCGGATTGCTTTCTGTGCCAAGCAAAAACCCAGAAGAGCCATCACTAAGTGCATACCTCACATCCATCAACAACAATTACATACTCGTGCACCGCCTCGACATGGACACCTCAGGCATTATGCTTGTTGCCAAAAATCAAGATGTGGCCAAACAGCTGCAGGCTATGTTCTACAAGAAAGAGATAAAAAAGAAATATATAGCCATACTTGATGAACCACAAAACATCACACAACATAACGCCACAAAAAAACATGATGGGTCGGAACTGCAAAATGCAATAAATGATAATAATGACTCACAAACAATATATGCACAAAGAACAATCCCATCAAAAGGCACAATATCACTTCCGCTCTCACGCAACCCACTTGACGCACCTCGTCAAACCGTGGATCACAATTACGGAAAACAAGCCATCACGCACTATGCCTTCGTAGGCTCCAACAAGGTAGAGCTATTTCCAGAGACAGGACGCACTCATCAGTTGCGCATCCATTGCGCCCATCCTGAAGGGCTTGGCCGCCCCATCAAGGGAGATGCCTTATATGGCACTTCTGCAGAACGCCTATTCTTGCATGCCGAACGCATCGAACTCAAGCATCCTGTCACTGGAGAATGGCTTGTCTTCGAAGATAAAGAACTATAGTTGCAATCAAGAATCGCCATCAAAAACAAAAGCGAACAGACTTTATTAGCCTGTTCGCTTTTATATCTATATTATATATATATTCCGATTACAATCCGAGATCTTTCTTTATAGCATCTACCTTAGCTTGCGCTTCTGCCACAGCTCCAGGGTAGCACTTTGGACATTCCATATGCCCCTTCACCTCAACATAGAACTTAATCTTAGGCTCTGTGCCTGATGGTCTCACAGAAATCTTTGTGCCGTCAGCAGTAAACCATTGAAGCACATTGCTTGTGGTAGGCATAACAATATCAGACACATTACCGTCTGAAGTCTGTTTCAAAGTCTTGTAATCTTTCACGCACACTACAGGACTTCCACCGAGTTGAGTTGGTGGAGTGGCACGGAAATCTTCCATCATCTGCTTAATCTCATCAGCACCACTCTTGCCTGGTTTTGTCACTGAAATAGCATTCTGATAAGCAAAGCCATAATCGAGATATATCTTCATCAGCAGGTCATAAAGAGTCATTCCATTATCCTTAGCCCATGCTGCTATCTCGCAAAGCAAGCAGATAGAAGCAGGACTGTCCTTGTCACGAACCTTGTCAAATGGAAGATAGCCGAAACTCTCCTCACCACCACCTATATACTTCTTCTTTCCTTCATCAAGTTTGATCTCACGAGCAATCCACTTGAAACCGGTGTAAACATCTCGGATTTCGACATTATTGCGCTTTGCTATCTCAGCAATAGTCTCAGTAGTGACGATTGTCTTTACCATAAACTCATTGCCCTTAAGCTGACCAAGCTTCTTCTTGTTCTCAATAATATAATAAGAAAGCATCAATGCGGTCTGGTTTCCATTCAAGATGCACCACTCTCCCTTAGGATCACGACATACCACTGCCAAGCGGTCTGCATCAGGGTCAGAAGCCAGCACAAGGTCGGCATTCAGTTTAGTGCCCAACTTCATGCCAAGTGTCATAGCCTCAGAATTCTCAGGATTAGGTGACACAACAGTAGGGAAATTACCATCCACAACCATCTGTTCTTTCACCACGTTTATATTCTGGAAGCCCCACGTGCGCAAAGCCGCTGGAATAATCACACGTCCTGTGCCGTGGAGAGGAGAATATACAATACACAAGTTTTTCTGACGGTTAATCACTTCCTGATCAATCAGTGCTTCGTGAACAGCATTAAGATAATCAATGTCCATTTCACCACCAATAATCTTGATGAGGTCATTGTTTGGCTCAAACTTCACTTGATCGATGGTGACCTTATTCACCTCATCTATGATGCCTGTGTCATGCGGAGCAAGCACTTGCGCACCATCATCCCAATATGCCTTGTATCCATTATATTCACGTGGATTGTGGCTTGCTGTGATATTCACGCCGGCCTGAGCTCCAAGCTGTCGGATAGCAAACGATATCTCAGGCGTAGGGCGCAAACTCTCAAATAAATAAGCTTTAATGCCATTAGCGCTGAAAATATCAGCAACAGTTTCTGCAAAAAGACGAGAATTATTTCGGCAGTCATGACCCACAACCACTGAGATGTCCTTCTTGCCTGCAAAAGCCTTGTTGATATAATTAGCAAAGCCCTGAGTAGCCATACCCACTACATACTTGTTCATCCTGTTGGTGCCAGCGCCCATAATGCCTCGCAATCCGCCTGTGCCAAACTCAAGACTTTGATAGAAAGCATCGATAAGAGCTGTTTTGTCTTCTGCATCAAGCATAGCCTTCACCTCAGCCTTAGTATCAGCGTCAAAAGAAGGAGACAACCATTTCTGCGCCTCCTCTGCACATTGTTTAATCAAATCCTCATTCATAATGACTTAATTATATTTGTTGTTAATTGTTTTTACTGTTATTCTCATGCAAATTTAAATCAAAAATCCGGAATCTCCAACATGATTCCGGATTTTTTCATATTCCACAATGGCGAAAAAACACTTACGTACATTTTCACCACCATATTACATAATACTCATCGTGTTTCAAGCACTAACGAAGTTCCTTTGAGCGTAGGTGATGATATGTCCACCCTTACTTTGCCTCCTTTGCAAGTGCTGCGAAGTATGCACTGCATGTATCCATCCATCATTCTTTTCTCCTTAACTCCTGCAAAAATCTCATTGGTGTAATGGTCTCCATTATCCATTGCCACAAATGATGCCTCACCTTTCACCATCACCTTTACCGCATCTGATGCGCCATGAACCACACGTCCCTTTGCATCCACAGCATAGACATTTAGATATTTCAGAGTCATTCCATCAGCTCGCCAGCCCTTACCTTCAGCTACGACCTTCAGAGCCACAGGCTTGCCAGAAGTCTCAATCATGTCGCGCGCCACTTCTTTGCCTCCAACTCGAGCCACAGCAACAAGCTTGCCGCCAGCATCACCATAGTCTATACCTGACCAAAGAATCATATTGCGTCTGGATATATCTGAAGTGTCATTGCGCTGCACTCCAAGAGAACGGCCATTACAGAAAAGTTCAACCTCTTCAGCGTTTGTGTATGTGAACACATTAGGATGAGATCCTGGCTTCTGATTCCAGTTGCGCGAAATCTTCTGCTGGCCTACCTTGATGTCGTTCCATTCAAGACTTTCTCCTTTTCCGTCAACCACTCCAATTCTAACAAGCTTTTCATCTGGCTTGATGCACGACTTGATGAGATAAGCCTGCGGATAAGGCTGAAGCGTGTGTGAAAAGAATGAGTAATTCCACCCTTTCTTAGGCCATCCGTTAGACTCGCCCCAATACTCAATTGCTCCCCACCAGCACAATCCCACACCTTTATGGCGATCCATGCCATAATAAGGTTGCTGCAACTGGTTTGTCACTGCCTCGCTTTGAAAAAGAATCAAATCAGGCTTGAAGTCATAATAACCATGGTAAGCGTCCCATTGATAGTTGAACGATGCCACCTCAGTCACACAAGCCAGCTCTGGCGGCACTAAATATGTCTTGAAATCGGGCGTGTTGCGCTGCGCCCCAGCCCTGGCTGGAAACATAGCCACTGTAGTAGGGCGAGTCTTGTCATACCTTTTCACCAACTGGTCAAAAATGCGGTATGTCGTGATGCCCCAATCGTCTGTCTGATAGCCATACCATCCAGCATTTGTCTGCAATTCATTGCCAAGGCTCCACAACACCACCGATGGATGGTTCCTGTCTCTCTTAACCCATTCCTGCATCAAAGGGACCCATATAGATGTGAATGGAACCCTGCCACCCCAATACTCATTGTCTGACCACTTATCTATCAATTCGTCCACAACAAGCAAACCTATCTCGTCTGCCAAGTCGTAAAGATCTTCTGAATAAGGATTATGCGAACAACGGATGGCATTGAAGCCAAATGCCTTCAGCGTCTTCAGTTGCCTCTCTATAGCCGAACGATAAGCAGCTGCGCCCAAGGCACCCAAATCGTGATGGTTTGCTATGCCTGCAAGAAAAACTTTACGTCCATTTAACTTGAAGCCCCACTCTGGGCCATACTCGATAGTACGGAATCCAAACCTGTCAGAAACAGAATCTATCACACAGCCATTTTCAATGAGCATGGCTTCTACTGTATAAAGATATGGTGATTCAATATCCCATTTTCTTGGCGATGAGACCCTCATGCCTGGCATCATAACCTCTGTATTGTTCTGAATGGTGTGGTCGGGCATGCCCTTTTCTGCCTGTGCCACCACCTTACCTTCAGCATCTTTCACCACTGTGCGCAACTTGACATCATGCTTCTGCCAGCCAACCACTTGAACTTGAGCTTTCACCTCGTCGCCATCCGTGGTGACATACAGCCCGTGACGCGCTATGCGTGTGGCATTGCCTGCGCAAAGCCACACATTGCGATATATGCCACCGCCTGTATACCAGCGGCTGCCCTTGACTGGACCTGTATTCGAATATACGGCAACAACATTCTCACCTCCATAATTGGCAACACGCGAAATGTCTGCTTCAAAACCTGTATATCCATATTCATTGCTTGCAACTTTCCGGCCATTCACATAGACATCTGCCACATACATCACTCCCTCAAAGTCGATGGTCACCCTCAATCCCTTCAACTCAGCAGGCAGTGTGAAAGTCTTGCGGTACCAACCCTCACACATTCTCTTGAATCCACGGCCCTTGTTCTCATTCTCATCCCAAGGTTGTTCAAACTGATAGTCATGGGGCACATCAAGCACTCGCCATGCCGAATCGTCATAATCAGGACGCTCTGCGCCATTTGGATTGCCCATGGCAAACTTCCATCCAAAATTCATCAACTTACGCTGTTCGCTTTTAAAAGCATCCAGCGGCACATTTTGTTTTACGGCATCATTTTTTCTGTCCACATATTGGGCCATGACAGCATTTCCACTTGATGCCATCATCACAACTGCTGCAAACAATGCCTTGGTGATTCTATTCATATTAAAGCAATAATTAGTTTTAAGTTAGAAATCCATACAATATAATAAAAGATAAAAAATGGGTGCCACACACAATGGCACCCCACCAATAATCATTTCAACTTATATTTTCCACCTTCACTCTCCACAATCTTGTTGCGGAAAGCCTCAGGGTATCCAGGTCTGTCAGGAGCTTCCGACAAGCCGTCTTTAGTCATCTTGAATCGCTCAGCAAACGGCTTATCTATGCCATTAATCTTCTTAATAGCCATATCATTATGTCGGACCGTCAAATACTTGAACAATTCAGTCCACTGCTGCATCATCTGCTCCGCACAGTCGTTGCTGTAATTGGTCGTATACTCTGATACCTCACCACATGAGTCTGTGATAGTCTTCTCCCACACAACTGTGCGAGAACCAAAAACATCATCCAGCCTGTCGCGATAATGCTTAACATCCGGAAACATCTTCTCATAATAAGGATAGACCATATTGCTAACTGTATTCTGAAGCCAGAAAGCCGACTTCCATGAGAATGTCACATCGTCCTGAACACCCTCAATTCTCTTGAAGCACTCTGGCACATCGGTCATCGAACAGTAAAGAGGCACAAACGGAGCCATGTTTGGATCATCATTCGTCACCCAAGCAATGCCACCTAAAGCGTCAGGGAGGGCACTTCGCATCTGTCCGACAAAACAGAATGCAGTCTGCTGCGTGCTCACTGGGCGTTCATTGAAATACTCCACATCTCCACTCTTCCACGACAATGGTGTCGGACGGTAAGGCATGTTGTACGGGCCTGCTCCCAACTCATTCTGAATATCAAATGGAGTACCCTCATAATGGTCTCTCATGCCATTCATCACATCACGCAGCGTAATTTTATGATTTGGCTTCATATAAAGCGGCATCTCTCCCTTCATATCCTTGCCTGCGGCATAGTCGACATACACGTCCATCCCATCACACATCCGATTGAAGATACTCCACACACGTGTTTCACAATATCTCACAGCATCGAAATTATTCGGGGAATAAGCGTCACGGAAAGAGAAATCAGCATCCTTGCCAGAAAAATATCCCTTCTCCCTTGCAAACTTTATCAAATCCTTAGAAAACATCACATTTTTCTTGTCATATTTGCTAAGCTTTGTGATGCGGCTCTGATTGGCGTGAGCCGACACGCAATCGTCTGGAATGCGCACAGCTGCCCAAACTGCTCCTTTATGCCCTTTGCCCTTGCCTATCATCTCCATCACCCAAGCCTCATTCTTATCACAGATAGAGAACGTCTCGCCTTCAGAACAATAACCATATTCATCCACTAATGAAGTCATTATTTTAATGGCGTCACGAGCCGATTTAGCCCTCTCAAGAGCTATGTAGATAAGCGAACCATAGTCGAGCATTCCCTCTGTGCCCCATAAGTCTTCTCTTCCGCCAAAAGTGGTTTCAGTCACAGATACTTGATTCTCATTCATCTGACCAACCACATTATATGTGCGTAGCGCCTGCTTAATCTTGCCATGATAAGCATTTGTGTCCCAATCATACACATCGCGCTCTTCTCCTGGCTGGTGCAATCCACCCTTATGACTGTATATATTACCATACATGCCATAAGAGTCGGCATTATAACTCACAAACACTGACCCGTCAGCCGAAGCAGCCTTGCCAACAATAATATTGGTGCAAGCGAAGGCACTCGCAGACACGAGTGCCAACGCTGATAAAATGATTTTTTTCATAAACAGACACATTATCACTTGATAACAAGTTTGTCAGAGCCTGCTGCCTTGAACGACATGTCCAAGCCCTTCACAGAATGAGTCAAAGCGCCAAACGAGATGAAGTCAACGCCAGCCTTCGCGTATGGCACCATTGTCTCAAAGGTGATGCCTCCCGACGACTCAGTCTCCGCCCTGCCATCAACAAGCTTGACAGCTTTAGCTGTGTCTTCAGGGGTGAAATTGTCAAACATGATGCGATCGCAACCTTCAGCCAAAGCTTCCTCCAGTTCCTTCCAGTTGCGCACCTCACACTCGATCTTAAGATCCTTGCCGTGATCCTTGCAATACTGCTTAGCTCTCGAGATGGCATTATGCACTCCACCACAAAAATCAATATGATTGTCTTTCAGCAAAATCATATCAAACAGACCTATACGATGATTCATGCCACCGCCAATCTTCACAGCCTCCTTCTCCAGCATGCGCATGCCGGGAGTGGTCTTGCGTGTGTCAAGAACACGTGTCTTAGTGCCTGCATCTATCAGCGCCTGCTGATACTTGTGGGTCATGGTGGCAATGCCGCTCATGCGTTGCAAAATGTTAAGCATCAGACGCTCTGTCTGCAACAGGGACTGCTCCTTGCCTTTAACTGACATCACAATATCGCCTGGCTTCACATGAGTTCCATCCTCTATATACACCTCAACCTCCATCGTTGGGTCAAAACGATGAAACACCTGCTTAGCTATCTCCACACCAGCAAACACTCCCTCTTCCTTAATCAAGAGTTTGCTCTCGCCATAGGCGTCAGCTGGTATGCAGCAAAGCGTAGTGTGGTCACCATCACCTATATCTTCCGAAAATGCAAGGTCAATAAGCCTATCATTCAATTCTTCAACTGATAACATTGTATATCTTTTTTTTGTTATTATATCCTGTATTTTTATTATAAATCATATTCACGAATAATCTCAGAGAAACCGCAGAAGTAATATGAAATGTCCACAAGACATTTCTTTCACTTTAGCCACACGACCAATTCCTCGTGCAAGCATTCTCATCAAATATGTATAGTACTCAAGGCCACCGTGAAACAATCAGCCTCCTGTTAATCAAAACAGCCATCCCAGTCCGACTTTCACGCCAAACTTGCTCTTATCAGAGAAATCCGACAGCGACACATCATAATAAACAGAAGGCTCAAGCGTCAGATGCCTGTTCAAGAAATAGCAGTAACCCACCTCTGGTGTGATCTGCACATCATTGAAATTAGGAGAACCATGCAGAAATTTCAGTCCGCCCTGAAGGAAGAGACCGTTCTGTTCGATGAGGTATCTGCACTTGGCCCCGACATACATCTGCTGCATGTCTGAGTTGCGATAGTCAAAGCCAAACTCGCCAATCGCCATCCAAGCATCCTCAAACATGTATCCGCCATTCACCCCAAGGTTCAGATTAAACTTGCTGTCCTTGCTATAAGACAAGCCAGCTGAATTTGTTGTAGCTGCAAGGTAATACTTACCTTTTTCAAATTGTGCCTTCATCGCTGAAACACCAGCCACAGCCATTAGAACGGTGAGAAAAATCTTCTTCATTACACTAAAAGGTTTTATTGTTATTTAATAAAGTCTATCTAAAAACAATGTCAAACATATCTTTAATGAGGAAACAGCCTCACAAAGACAAATCTCCACATCATGGATTGCTTAAGCGGTGTTTCCTGTACAAAGCCCAAGCAAGCGCACCGCAAATGACAGCATATCCTATGATATGCGGCAGATATTCAATCCACCCATTCCAATTCACACCATTATAAATGTAAAAGCCCAATCCTGTTAAGAAAAAGGCTACTGGCTGCCATTGATACCTTTTTATTTTCATGTGATTATGTGATTATATATTATATTTCTTTTATTCCTCGCAATGCACTATACCCTCTCTTTCATCTTTTGCCCATACCACCAGCAGAACCAAATCAAAAGACCAACACTCGTCATCATGCCAATGGCATACGACACCTCATGATTAAATTGAAAGCCTTCAGGCGCTATGAAAATATACGTGGTGCAAACCATCGTCATCCACACCGCTGGCACAAGCGACATCACACAAGCATACTTATTCTTGCCTGTCCTCGCGCTTCTCGCAGCCAGCCAATGCGTCACTGCCCATAATGTGAACACCGACAACGTCTGATTGAACCATGCGAAATATCGCCACAACACATCAAAATTCACAAACATCAGCACTGCGCTGACCATAAATATTGGCAAAGACAGCACCACCCTCTTATACAGTTTATTCTGCTTATACCTCATAAAGTCGGCTGCAATCAATCTCGCAGAACGGAATGCAGTGTCACCGCTTGTGATAGGAGCTGCCACTACGCCCAACAGAGCAAGCACTCCTCCCACAGGTCCCATCCAACTGCTGCTTATGGCATTCACGAGCAAAGCTGGTGAAGCCTTGCCTGTGTCGGGGTTAGTCATCGCAGCCAACAACTTTTCATAAGGGGTGTCGCCTGCCACGCCAAGACTGTCGGCAAACTTTATCGAAGCTGCAGCCCATATTAACGCCACAACACCTTCTGTTATCATTGCCCCGTAAAACACATGGCGCCCATACTTCTCATTCCTCATGCACCTTGCCATCATCGGACTCTGTGTAGCGTGAAAGCCACTCACTGCGCCACAAGCTATCGTGATGCATAGCCCGGGAAAAATGGGCATGGTGCTCGAAGGATGATGATTTGAAAAAGCCTCTGTAATCTCAGGCATGCCGCCATCGTGAGTGAAGATGCCCACAAACAAGCCACCTGCCATAACCAACAAAGCCACGCCAAAGATAGGGTAAAGCTTGCCTATCAGTTTATCCACAGGAAGCAAGGTGGCTAATACATAATAAATGAATATCAGCACAACCCAAAACGACTTCGTCCACAAAAAACCATCACTCGGAACCATGCTGTCAAGTATATCAGCTGGCGTTGTGGCAAACACAGCACCAACCAGCACCATCAACACCATCGCTGCCACACGCATAGTCACCCTGCATGTCTCGCCAAGCTCCGAACCGACAATCTCTGGTAAACTTGCGCCATTCATCCTCATACTAATCATACCAGACATATAGTCATGCACCGCGCCACCAAACACACAACCCAACACAATCCACAAATAAGCTGCAGGACCAAACAACATTCCCTGTATAGCTCCAAATATAGGGCCTGTGCCAGCAATATTCAAAAACTGAATGAGATAAACTCTCCACGTAGGCATCGGTATATAATCAACACCATCCTGCTGGGCATAACAGGGCGTCACCCTCTTAGGGTCTGCGCCAAAAACCCTCTCAACAAAAACTCCATAAAGCGCATATCCAAGCACCAGGAGCAGCAGCGAACTGATAAAAGTAACCATTTCCTTATTTATTACATAAATTATGCTACAAAAGTAAGGAATAATCTGTACCTTTGCAAAAAAATTAACGTAAATAATGAATAAAGCATACATACAGCGACTTTTTGCATCACTTTTTACAGCCGCCGCTACAACACTGCCAATCTTTTCACAAAATGGCATCAATAACAACACATCACCCACTGACCTATGTTTATGGCACACTCCGCAACCGCTGCGAGAGACAAGGGCCGTATGGCTCACCACTATTGGTGGCATCGACTGGCCGCATACCAAAGCCAACGACAATAACAGCCGCAAGCAACAGCAGAAAGAACTCACCGACATTCTCGACATATACCAGAAGGCAAACATAAACACAGTCATCCTTCAAACTCGAGTGCGAGCCGCGCTCATCTATCCATCAGCAATCGAACCTTGGGAAATGAGCCTCACTGGGCACGCAGGAAAAGACCCTGGATATGATCCGCTCGCCTTCTGCATCGAAGAGTGCCACAAGCGCGGAATGGAACTACATGCATGGATTGTATGCATACCAATAGGCACACAACAGCGTCAAGCCGCATATGGCAAAGCATCCATAACCAAGCGGCAAAAACAACTCATAAAAAAAACTGCCAATGGCGAAATGTTCATGATGCCTGGCCACCCTGGCACAGCAGAATACATAGCAAAGATATGCCGTGAGATAACCGAACGATACGACATAGATGGCATATCACTCGATTACATCCGCTACCCGGAAGCCACATACAGGTTCTCCGACGACAACCTATACTCTCCTTCCACAGGCATGACACGCACTGACTGGAGGCGCAACAACATCACACGCATAGTCCAACAAGTGCACAACGCAGTCAAAGCAATAAAACCATGGGTAAAGCTCAGCAGTTCTCCTATAGGCAAATATGCCGACACGCAACTTTACAGCGCTGGAGGATGGAACGGATACAATGCTGTGTACCAAGATCCCAAGCTATGGATAAAGCAAAACTATCAAGACATGCTATTCCCTATGATGTACTTCCAAGGCGACAACTTTTATCCATTCCTATACGACTGGCAGCAAACATCACAGGGGCATCCTGTCATACCTGGACTCGGCATATACTTCCTCGACCCCAAAGAAGGAAGATGGACGCTCAATGACATCAGAGCCGAAATGCACGCAGCACGCAACAGTAACTCAGGCGGACTCGCCTTCTATCGCAGCGACTTCCTTACACGCAATGTGAAAGGCATACTCGACTGCGTGCGCGACGAGTTTTTTCCATATCCCGCACTCAACGCACGCATGACATGGACATCCGACACCATCGCTCCTCCACAACCAACCAAGCTCGCATACCGCGATGGCATTCTCTGTTGGCAGGCGCCTAACACACCGCCAATCGCTCCAACATACATACTTTACAATGTCTACGGCTCAAACACATATCCTGTTGACACTACCAGCCCAACGAACCTCCTGCGAATAAACTTGCGCGCTACCACATGCGACCTCGACGCAAGAGCCATGCGACTACGCTACTACGCAGTGACTGCCATGGACCGTTTTGGCAACGAGAGCCAAGCCACACAGTTGCCAGCGCCACATACTGCAGCACCGCTCAACATCAGCGTCACTCACTTGATAAACAAACCTTCATATAAAATAAGTCACAAAAGAAACAAATAAAAACTGCATTACAGCAGGACTTTATCTAAAGAAGACAAAAAGACAAGGCGATGGAACCAAAAACCATCGCCTTGTTTACTTACGCCCAATTGCATGTTGGCACAATTCAGAACGTCCTGTAATTATTTGTTTCCATAAGCAACACACTATGTCATCTCCGCAGGAAAAACACCCAATACGATATTACAAAACACAATCTCTATCACTCTGACTTCATAAACCCAATCATCAACTTACCATCATCCACCACAGCCTGAAAACCACCTTCTCGTCTCTCAGTCAACTCAACAAAACAGTTCTTCACGCCACTTTCGCCCAAACCATCCCACAGCAACATAGCTAACACTCCCATATTCATCCTAAAATTCATCTCCACACCCGGGTGAACCTTCAACACACCACCCTCAAGCACCTTCATCATGTCCACACCAACAACACCTCTATACCCTATGCCCCGCAAATGCTTAATGTGATACTCAACCAACTTTGAAAGCAAAGCTGCATCTACATCAATCCTGTCAAGAAGTGAAGCTTGGCTCTCTACATAATTGAAGCCATATGTTCCGCCATCACCTGCATGAAACACTGAATAGCCTAAAAAATCCACATCATCGCCATCAACAAAAAACTCCATTGCAAAGTCGAGCAACTTTCCTTCATAAAACTTGTCAACAGCCACCCCGCCTTGTGATGACAGCATGCCTGACACTCTACGAGACACACCATCACACATATCCTTAGCCACAAACACGCCACGACCAGAAGAAGACCAAGGCAACTTAAATATCAACGGAAACAAATCATCATACCCCTCACGAGAAAGCCATCCTCCGATGCCTATATCAGCAACATCCTCCAAATCCACAAACCTCATACTATCGCCTAACAGTTTGCCACATTTCATCTCACGCAGCAACTCAGCCAAATAACGGCAAGCAAAAGATCTGCTCGACAAGCACCTTACCCTGTCAAGCCACATGTCGGATGGCAACGCTCCTTCATCAACACCCATCAGCCTATACCTCTGCTTTGCAGCCATGCTCCATCCCCACGGGCCCGCAAACCTTGTACCTTCCCACCAACGCGATAAATGCGCCAAATCATCCTCCATCTGCTTCACGCGCTTCGGCGGCACATACTGTCTCACATTTGCCGCCAGAGCCATATCATTAGAACAATTGAAAATGCTCTTCATCGCCCACGTCATTTTCTCTCACGCATCACAAACCCCACGGCAGGCACCCATTCCCTCACGGCCTTGTACGACTGCAATGCTTTGTCTGACACAGCACATTCCAAACGCTCTGGCTCAATGCCAAAGTCATCCACCAGAGCTTTCTTCACGACATCTGCCCTGCATTGGGCCAGATGCTCATGATACAATTCATCACCGTCTGGCACCACATCAGGATGGCCTACTATAGTAAGCGCAACTTGGGGATTAAGCTTCAAAAATTTCGCCACCTGCTCTACCCTCATCCTCGTAGCATCATTCAAATAATAAAAACCAGCATAAAACGGCACCACCGCATTCATAGGCTCACCATATGCTACCGTTTCAGGTCTTGACACAGCGCATTCGGCCAACACAGGATCCACATAAGCTTTACCGACAGGCACATCCATTCGCCTCATACCTTGCTTGCCATTCTTCAGATGATAAGCCACACACAACCTTGCATCCATGTAAAAATCTATAGTGTTGTTATTCGACACACCATTATAATCATTGTCCGTGACATTCATCCTCACCTCTACACCCACATCCAATGCCTTGCTGGCACGAACCAAACATTCAGCACCTACATGGCCAACACCATAAAATCCCCCTTTCGTGTCAACAGGATAATAAGGCTGTTCGTTCCAGCTGTCCACAACCTTGCGCTCAAAACTATACACATCCAACACACCACCGCCAAACAGAATAGTCCAGGTCATCGTTCGGCGCTGATCATAACCAAAAAACAAGTTCGTCATGTTAAGCACACCTGACAACTGGGCTGTCCAACTGTTAAATCCATATTTTCCCTTGCCATACACCTCAGGATACGTGTCTATCAACGCTGCATTGCATCTCGACTTTTGGAAATTCATTCCACCTGTCAGCCTCAACCCAAACGAATGGCTGAAATTATGTCCTAACATCACACTGAACGAAGGCACATTCTTGAAAAAGTCATCGGCATCACCATTTTCAGCCATACATTGGCTCACACCTACACCAAGACCAAGATACCAATCACCATGCTTATGCTTCTCCTGCATAGGAACAACGTCACTCTGCTGCCCTGCATAGACAGGCTGAACAGACATTGTTACTGGTGACGCATCCATACCAACATTATCCTTTACCTGAGCATACATAGCAATACCCTGTGTCAGCAACGCTGCCACCGCAAACACTTTACTTCTCATCTGTTTTATATTTTATTATTTGCAAAATTAACACAAAAACGGAAATGATAAATATAAAAACGCAGAAAATAGCTAATAATCCACAAAAACAACATCACTTTTAATAAAAAATGACTATCTTTGCACAATGATAAAAGCAAGACAGAATGCAAATAACAAGCCAGCAAGTCTTGCTTACTTACAACAAGGGCTCGGTAGCTCAGCTGAATAGAGCGTCAGATTCCGGTTCTGCAGGTCATGGGTTTGAATCCCATCCGAGTCACAAAATATATTGTTTTAGACATATATTCTTAAACAATTAAACTTCTCACAAAAAATATTATTTTGCAATTATTTCTCAATACTTTCATGAGCTAAAAAGGCAAAATAAAACAACTCGCATTACTGCGAATTCTTCCCTGTCGCAAGCTATTCAATAGACATTAAAGCATCTCATTAGATTTTACCGCCCCGCCTCTTCTATTAATTCTCGTCTTCGTCACCGCCAAGCGCATCCATCACAGCCAGACTTTCTTCCCAGTCATTTTGCCATCGGAGCTTGCCGTTCTCTTCGATGATATACTGAGGATAACCTATGCAATGTTCTTGGCCATCCGTAAAAATTGGCTCATAGACTTTGCAATCATGCCACTTTCCTGCATAACGCACGCTGTGAAAACCACTTTTTCGTGCTAATTCCTTGATTTTTTCTTCATTCCGTTTGTTTTTTTTAGAAATAGTTTGTAATTTTGTGCTGTCTTGATGCTGATGGACGTTAAAACAATCAGACAGGGACTTGTTACGCTTCGGGCGGCTCGTACCATCTTCAGCCCAACAGTCAACCCTGTTGGGCTGTCGTATTTTAGTATCATTCGGAAAACGGAGTGATAAGTCTATTTGGTCTAAAAGAAGGCTCATCCGACATTTCGAGTGATAAAGTCAATATAAAATAAAAGAAAACCGCCTAAGATTTTGTATATTTGAATAACGACAAATAACTGTATCCGAGGGCTGTTTTTATGAGGTTGTCATGTCGTACGACATGAGTTGCTATGAACGTACGACATGAGCACCTATAGTCGTACGACATGAGGGTGCATAGTCGTACGACATTACATCTGATGTTTGCTTGACTGTCATTTTCATGCTTGTTTTCTGAACCAAAATGAATATGCAGTGAACAGTTATGAATGTGGAGTGAACAGTTGTGAATGAGAGTGAACATCCAACACGACTGTGCCTAAATAATTGCATGGTACAATTGCCGCATCTCAACTGTGAAAAATGATGGGATAAACAATAATAATAAGGTCATGAAACACGATGGGTATAGCTTCAAAATGAAAGGTGTTTCAACCTAAGGCTATATGCACAGCATGACTGTCGCACCACTCGAAATGCCTGATGAGCCTAAAAAACTACCTCATAATCCACTAAAATCCGACATCGAGGAAATAGTTATGCTCTTGGTAATTTTAGGGGACAACTATCATTTTTAATGAACAGAAATGCACATTTAGAATGAGGACACAAAAAAAGGCGAGCTAAATTCATGTAGCACGCCATTAAGTGTTGTAACCGAAGAATGAATCCAATTATTAGGAACTTTTTTAAGACAATAAAAGACTTTTCTGTAATTACTGTTTTAACATCTTATTTTGGTGTTTTGTTAATTATCCCAATATTAAAGGGTATATGTTAATTTTACATCATATCACGAAAAAGTAACCAATTATGTACAACCATTATCGATGCATGCAACAAACCAAGCCATAAAAGACTGCACAGCAATCCCGAGACTGCCAAAAGCGCAGCAATTCCATCATATGTTTATAAGCTCAAGGACAGAAAAGCCAACAAGACCAAGAGCAGCAAAGCAACATGCTCTTATATTATTTGGGGCCAAAAACCTCAAAAGTACCATCATCGAAGAATATACGCACTTCCACAACTTTGCGTTGACTTGGCGCAACTTGTTGCCGCATAGTCTCCGCAACTATATCTTGTATGCTGAAAGTTCCAGCCATGTTAACCTTATGCGCATCGAGAGCCGTACGAGATTGCCCCCCATGACCAACGCCTGTCGCAAGAGCAGCTGTATCCGGAGATAATGCAGACCCGTTACGAGACTGAGATGCTGCCGTCGCTTCAAGAGGGGAGTAAGATCCATACAACGCTGCGTTAGCAGACTCATCAACACTTGCAGCAGAAGCATCATCATTTGAAGATGCAGAGGAAGCACTTGAAGCAGAATCGCGATACATATCTCCCTCATCAAAAAAAAGCCAAGACGGGTTAATGTCAGGGAAGGCCATGGAAACGCTACGAAGTATATTAAGGGAAGGCTCTGTGCGTCCGCTGCGAATATGGGATAATGTACCTGGTGCTATGCACACTTCATTGCAGAATTGAGTGTTGTTAAGATGCTTTTCCTGCATGATAAGCTCTATTTTTTCTTTATCAGTCATAATTCTATTTTTTTTTACAAAGGTAGGTATATTTTTTTACTCTGCAAAACTTTAACTTTACTTTTTTAAAGTATAATTTTTATTTTTATATTTGTAAACTTACGCTTTCATACACAAGTAAAACACTTTATTACAATGATACAACAAGTGTATTGTTTAATCCTGTAAAATCATCCTACAGTTCCACTTTGTAAACCATGGCTATATCACTGTTTTTTAACTGATTATCATATACTAAAATTATACTTACATAAGGTTATAAGCTCAATAAAAAGAATCATCCACAGCCAAACCTGTCAGCCAATATCTATTTACAATTTCACTTAATCATCTTTTCTATCTGTTTATCTGCATGTTACATTACTATTTAACTTGTGCATATTTTTGCTTTTACATCTGTATATATTTACTTTTATATTCTTGCAATCCAATATTTCCATTTATAAAACTTAGAAACAAGACATCCACGATATATTATATTTGTAAAATACATCTATCAATAATTATATTTACTATTGTAAATTTTACATTTCATAACGCTAATGATTGTTAAAGCAAAAAATTACGAAGTGAAACAAGCCTTCAAAACGAGCTATTTTAACGAGAAGCGCAATAACCAAAGAAACACCTTGGGAGTTATTTTTCAGAGCATTCTGAAGGCGTGAAAAACGTTGTTTCCAAGAGATAACCCACTGATTCTGCAAGAAAAAAGAACTCATTTTTCTGTTTGATTTTTTAGCTCAAAGAGTCACAAACGAGATAAAAAAGCTTCATTTTTTAAAGAGCCCAAGCCTTCAAAACACAAAAAAGAAGCCCCCATCCTTCATTTTTTACGAGAAATAAGAGGCTCCAAAACTTTTCCGAAGTTATTTTTGATACAAAAAAATATTAGGACAAAAGAGACCATAGATATTTCTCAACACCCATAATTCCAAAAGAAGAAAAAGAAACAGCTACAGCAAAACACAATGGCAGAGCCTGATGAAAATTCCACACCAAATCTATAAAGCACAAACCACCCCAACAAGCTACCCCAGCAAAATAAACGCCGAAAGAAAAGCACCTAAATAAACCAGAAGAAACAACCGTAACAAAATAGCAAAGGGGCCTCATCCGCCCCTTTGCCACACGATCTTATTACACGCTCACATATACATATTATATATATGCCCATTAATGAAAAATGAAAAAAAGCAGTTCGCGGAGAATATCCTCATCAGTAGCCCCCCCCCTCCCTATGCCTTTAAGCTTACAGTCAGACTCACGGAGTTTGCCTATTATGAGCATAGTCTTCATTGCTGAGTAATGCTTCATTGCAGTAGTGTATTCACGGAGTTGCCATGGCTGACGAAGTTCAAGATGACGCATCATGCCAGCCTCCGAGCGGTCAGGCGAATAGTACGCCTGCATAACAGCAGCAAAGAAATTGAACAATATAGCAACAACCACAACAGGCTGATTGTTTCTGTCAGATGGATCCAAATGAAGGATAATCCTGTTGGCCCTAAGGATATCTTTCTCAGCCACAGCAGTGCGCAACGACCAGGCGTTATACTCTTTAGATACACCTACAACACTAAAAACCAAATCTTTATCAACACGCTTCCTCTCCTTAGGCAGAGCAATGATCAGCTTGTCCATTTCACCAGCAAGACGGCTAAGGTCAGTTCCGACACTCTCAGCAAGAAGCAAGCATGCATCATCGTCAATGGCAGTTTGCTTACGAGCAAGGTAGTTTTTGACGAATGCTGGCAACATACCCTCACGCAGTTTTTTGCTCTCATACACCACCCCGACCTTATTCGCCACTGACACTATCTTTTTTCTACGGTCGATGAAACCATTTTTGTAGCATATTACCAAAATAGTGGTCTGTTGCGGTTGAGATAAATATAAACACAAGTCTTCAAGCTTTAACAAGTTCTGCGCCTCTTTAACAATTATAAGTTGACGATTTGCCATCACAGGAAATCTCCTTGCCGCCATAACAATGTCAGCAACCGATGTTTCGCGTGTGCAATAAACCGTAGTCAGGTTAAAATCACGCTCATCCTCCGTCAGAGCATTTGCGGTGATGAAGTCTGAAAGACGATCAATATAATAAGACTCGTCACCCATCAAAAGATAGACAGGCGCGAATTGCTGCCGACGCACAGCATCTATTATGCGCTCCAGGAGCGTGTCTGCATTTTCCATTATCGGGGATTTTTACATTATCACTGGCATGGGATTTAAAGCCATGCCGACCTTCCAGCCTTGCCACAAGCACAACGCCACAACGATGCGCAGCAGCATTCAGGTCTGTTTGCAAAGATACGGCTAATAGCGTGCAAAAACAAATAAAAGACGGAAATCTTGCTGCAGCACGTTTTATTTTGTACCTTTGCGAAATAATATAAGACAAGACTGTTATGGCTCCACAAACAAAAAAAGACAGCTTTCTCAACTTGCCCGCTTTCAATGCCAAAACAAGAAAAGAAGACGGCATGGTTCAAATATTTGACATGCTGCGGCGCAAGTATGTGAAACTAACCCCAGAGGAGTTGGTTCGCCAATGCTTCACACATCACCTCACAGACAATTTGGGCTACCCAGCCATGCTGATGGCCAATGAAGTTGCGTTGGAAGTGAACGGCACTAAGCGGCGCTGCGATTCGGTAGTATACGAGAGAGGCACGCTGAAACCACTTATGATAATAGAATACAAGGCCCCGGAAGTGAAAATCACACAGCGTGTATTTGACCAGATATGCACATACAACATGACAATGGAGGTAGAGCACCTCATCGTCAGCAATGGCCGCCAGCACTACTGCTGCAAGATAAACCTAAAGGATGGCACCTACGCCTTTCTTAAGAACATTCCGAGATACGAAGAATTATGAAACCATACCCAATAAACTCTTGGAGCCAACCCGTGCAAACAAATAAAAGGGAGCATGTTCTCGACAGGCTAAAGTCATTCTTCACAAAGTACCACGGATTTGCGAACGTCAAATTTCACAAATAATTTAAGCCCCAATCGGTATATTGACCGATTGGGGCTTAAATTATTTGTCATAGCGGCTAATGCAGAAGGCATCCTGCACACTGCATCTATCCAGCGCTTGTCGTTTTATTCTTCCTTCTTGCGACGTGTTCTGCGCTTTGGCTTTTCTTCTGAAGCAGTATCAAGTTTAACTCCAGCCAACTCTGGGTCCACCAAAATGCGTCCGCAATATTCGCACACAATAACCTTCTTGCGCATGCGCACATCAAGCTGTCGCTGTGGAGGAATCTTTGCGAAACATCCGCCACATGCATCACGCTGCACATAGACAATGCCAAGTCCATTTCTGCAATTTTTGCGGATACGCTTGAAACTCAAGAGAAGACGTGGCTCAATATTCGATTCAAGGCTCTTTGCCTTTTCACGAAGCTTCTCTTCGTCAGCCTTAGTTTCAGCTATGATTTCATCAAGCTCGTTTTTCTTCACATCAAGATCTTGTATGCGTCCTTCAAGGTCAGCCTTGCACTTGTCAAGCTGTTCTTCCTTTTGGCGCAATTGAACCTGAGCCTCACGTATGCGCTTGTTGCAAAGTTCAATCTCAAGATTCTGGAATTCTATTTCTTTGTTGAGAAGATCATACTCACGGTTATTGCGCACATTGTCTATTTGCTGCTTGTAGGTTGCAAGCAGTTTGTTAGCCTCCTCTATCTTATGGTGATACTCCACTACACGGTTGTTGATGTCAGCCAGCTCATTTTCAAACTTGCTGATACGTGTCTTGAGTCCTTCGATGTCATCCTCAAGGTCTTCAACTTCGAGAGGAAGTTCGCCACGGAGTATTCGGATACGGTCAATCTCAGAAAGGATTGTCTGTAACTGGTAGAGTGCTTTGAGCCTGTCCTCTACTGCCATATCGGCTGCATTTTCTTTTCTTTTTACCATCACTAAAAAGGGATAAGGAGGCATTCATCATTCGCCCCCATCTTAGATTTATAATTTATTATTCTTTATTCAGCTATTCTACAAGCAATTGATAGGATTCGTCTTCACTTCTGTATTGAACACAGGAAGCGTTGGCGCCACATGCGAGACAATGTCGTAGAAGAGTTCCAACGTATATTGTTCGCTCTCATAGTGTCCCATTTCAACGAGAAGCATCCTGTCGTCATAACCAAAGAAGCGATGATAACCAATCTCGCCAGTAAGGAAGGCGTCAGCGCCTTTTGCAGCAGCAGCAGGTATCAGCGACGAGCCAGCTCCACCGCAAAGAGCCACCTTCCTTATGGTCTTCGCGCTGGCACCGTTGACACGAAGCGAACGAATGTGGAAGGTCTCCTTCACTATTTCCATAAAATCCTTAGCTTCCGCAGGTGTGGAGAGAGTGCCGATGATGCCATCGCCAGAGGTCAGCATCTTGCCGCCGCTCTCGTATGAGCCTCTCGGCACAAGCCACTCAATATCGCCAATACCGAGTTTTTCAGCAATCTTATAGTTCACACCGCCATAGGCCACATCAAGATTGGTATGGGCAGAATATATTGCAATGCCCTTTTTGATAGCCTTGATTATTATACGGCTTGTTAAATCATCTCCGTTAATGGTTTTCAGAGGATGAAACAAAAGAGGGTGATGACTGATAATCAGGTTGCACCCTTGACGAATGGCCTCATCCACCACTTCTTCCGTGACGTCAAGACACAACAATGCCCCTGTAGCATCTGCATCCTTTGCTAATCCAATCTGCAATCCAGCATTATCGTATCCGTCTTGCAGGGCCAAAGGAGCGAATTCTTCAAGGGCACACAAAATATCCTTTACTTTCATTATTTCGCTGAAATGTTAGGGCAAGCTCTATAAGCCAGCCATTGTTATAGTATCATTCTATTCACAAGCATTCCGAAGGACGCTTTTTACATTTCGGTGCAAAGATAGAACTTTTTTTTGACAAGAATTGTTAAATATATGTTAATTCTTCAATATTGATTTGATTTTGTTTGGAAGTTAACGGCAGAATCACTTACATTTGCAGTGTACTACAGTGATGGTACACTATAATGATGGCATTATTATATATTTAAAGAGCAACAGCATCCGCTCACACAGCGTTCTGCGGTCTGCTAAGTAGGTGCTCATAAAAAAGGAAGGAGACATTACCATGTTAGAAATCAAAAATGTGACCTATGGATACAAGGAAGGCACGCCCGTTATGGACGACATGTCCTTGGAGTATAAAGAACCAGGTGTATACGGTCTGCTCGGCCTCAACGGAGCTGGCAAGACCACCCTTCTCTATCTTATGATGGGACTGCTCAGGCCTCAGCGCGGCACTGTAGAGATGGACAGCAAAGAAACCTGGAAGAGAGATCCTGACATGATGAGCGAGATGTTCATCGTTCCAGAGGAGTTTGACCTGCCAAGCGCAAAACTTGACCAATACGTGTCGACAATACGTTCGTTCTATCCCAACTTCGACATGCCCCTGCTCAAGCAGATGCTGGAGATGTTCGAGCTGACCCAACTGCATGGGGCGCATGAAGGCAAGGACGGGGTGCCCGAAATAAACATGCGCCACCTGTCCATGGGACAGAAGAAAAAAGTATACCTTTGTGTGGCTCTGGCCGCAAGGACAAAGCTGTTAGTCATGGACGAGCCGACCAACGGGCTCGACATACCAAGCAAAAGCCAATTCAGGAAAGTGCTGGCGCATGGCATGAGAGAAGATCAGATTATTGTCATCTCGACCCACCAAGTGAAAGATGTGGAGAATCTGCTCGACCATGTGACCATTGTGAAAGACGGCAAGGCCATAGTGAACAAGAGGCTGGACGTGGAAGAGCCAACAAACGTGGAGGAAATGTTCATGAAGGCTATCATGTAGCGTTTTAGCGACAAGAGCCGTTCGGCCGACATCAGCACTCATATAAAAATGACAAACATAATAACATAACCAAATGTCAAACATAATATTATGAAAGATTTCAACAAAAGACGCTTTTTAGCATACGCAAAATATGACCTTAATGCAAGCAGGCAATTTTACAGAAATGTCGTTTTTTCCATATTTTTAGTGGCTATAGGAATGATGATGCTTCAAGTGGCTGTCAAATGGGCACTGCACAATGTTACGGGCAACGACATGATGAACTATGACGGCCAGCCACAAATGCCAGAAGAGTATCATACGGCCAGCTCATTGATTTTGCTTGGATTCTATTTCTGGACTTTCTCCATAGGTCTGTTTATCATGGCAGGCAGTTGGGCTCATGGCATGAGAAACAAGAAAGGCCGGATAGGCATGCTCACGCTCCCTGTGTCATCGCTTGAGAAATATGTGTGGCACACAACGCTGATGGTCATTGGAGGCCTGTTGACGATGCTGGCCGCACTGATAGTGGCCGACATGCTGAATGTAGTGCTCACTTGGCTTGCCACTGGCATGTTCGATTGGTCCAACTCAACGCTGGTGGCCATGTGCGAAAGTTGCAACTACATATCATCAATTATGATGCCGAACGTTCCTGAGTATGCAGTTATGTTTGAAGGCTTGGCCTACATATCAGCCAGCGTTCTCATAGTGTGCGCATGCTGGACAGTAGCAGAACTGATGCTGTTTGTGCTATCCAACTCCATACTATTCAAGTTCAACGTCATTCTGACATTTGTAGCCCTTAGCGTGCTGCAGTCTGTGTTAAACACATGCTGCCAGAGCGCAGCATTGTACATGTCAGATTCATTCGACAGTTTTGTCAACATAATCATGGATGCGGAGAATCATACGCCAAACACGATGTTTTTCATTGCTATGGGCGCGCTGTCTGTCATAGGGCTTGCTATTGCAGCAGGATTGTATTGGGGCGGTTACAAACTGTTTTGCAAGGCTCAGATATGCGACAAATGGAACAAATAAGTGTTAATTATTCAGTATTCAACATTTTTTCATGACTTGATATGCAGTTCAAAGAAAATAAAGCTATATATTTGCAGATAGCAGATCTGATATGCGAGGACATCGCTGCTGGCAAGTTCAAAGAGGACGACAAGATACCGAGTGTGAGAGAGTATGCCACCACACTGGAAGTGAACGCCAACACATGCGCACGCGCCTTCGACTGGCTCCAAGGAATGGACATCATCTACACCAAACGCGGTCTGGGATACTTTGTGACCGAAGGAGCTAAGGAAACTGTGCTGTCAACAAAGAGAACGGCATTCTTCCTTTCAACCTTGCCTGAGATGGCATCAGAGATGAAGATTCTCGGAATAAGCATCGACGAAGTGACAAAGACTCTGGAAGAGATGCTCAAATGAGGTTACACATTATATATAATATATACAACACGCATGTCCATGTGATCTCCACATATCAACATGAGTAATATTATATAAATGAGCGCAGCCGAAGCTATGGCTTGCAAAAAAAGACTCAGACAACTTTATTATTAACAACCCTCATCATTAACAACACAAAAGAAAACATACATTATGAAAGCAAGGCAAAGTATTGTTCTCGCCAGCTTGTTTATGCTGGCCAGCACCATGAATTCTTGCACCAATGACAGTGCCAACATGAACCATTCATTTGGCATCGAGTCGCGATACAACGATTTCCGCGACAGCAAAGAATGGGGCAAGGTGACGACAAAAGAGATAAGCACAGTTCCATTCAGCGGCATAGACATGAATGGCTGCGCCGATGTCGACTTTTACCAGGATGACGAAGTGAGCGTGGTGATTATAGGCAACGAGAAAGCCGTAGCTCTTTACGATGTTGACGTGCAGAACGACATGCTCACAATAAGAATGGAAAATGGCAGCAACAAAGGATGGACGCCTGCAGTGTTGGTTGAAGTGCACGCTCCAGCCATATGGAAGATACATAATAAAGGCACAGGAGATTTGGACCTGAAAAACACCGTGAAGCTTGAGGGCGACTTGCTGGTTGACGCCGTCGGCACTGGCGACGTTGACATTGACGGCATCAGATGCCATAAGATTTGCGTGAACCACACAGGCACTGGCGACATGGAAATGAAGAAGGTGAAATGCGACGTGGTGGAAATAGCGAGCATGGGCACTGGCGATGTCGACCTGGAGGCCAAAGCCAAGAAAGTGACCGCCACCCTAAGCGGCACTGGCGATGCAAACCTGAAGGTGGACCACAGCCAAGAAGTGGCTGTCATAGCCAAAGGCACAGGTGATGTGGATCTGAAAGTGCACTGTGAGACCCTGGACATTCAAGCCAACGGATCATGCACGGTAGAGGCTAAGGGATCGTGCACTACCCTCACCAAGCAGCGTGAAGGACTGGCCACAATACGCACGAAGAAACTTAGCGTGAGCAATCTGAATCTCATGGATTAGCCGCAAGCATCCCGAAACAAACACTAACAAGAATTGACGCCCGATGCGATTGTTGCGGTCAATGTATGCGACCAAATGGCCACCTGTATGTGACATTTGCACTTCAACCATAGTGAATCATGCAACCTTGACAGTTTTTTTGTCAAGGTTGTTGTTTTTTTACAGAAAAATATTTGTCAGTATTTAATAAATGCTTACATTTGCACATCATTTGAAACAAACAGATGACAAAACACAATTGGCAACAGGTGGCGCAAAGCCAGACTAAGGGCCAGTTACAGCAAAGACACTCATTGCTTCCCTTGTATGCTGCAGATTCATAAAAGCAGACAGGCGCATGATGTCAGTCAAGAAAACAACTACAAATATATTATAACAGATTAGAGACATGAAGTCATTTTTCGGCACATACTTTTATTTTTACTTTTACTTTAGCAACGAGTAAGAGCGGGAAGGTGTATGTCGATATTTTGGCACAATTTGGATATTAACTTATATGGTCCCGTTCTTTTTAGAGCGGGACCTTTTCGTTGTATGAGAAAGATAGCAATTCAAGGAGAAATAGGTTCGTTCCATGATGTAGCAAGCCATTGCTATTTCAAAGGAGAAGACATTGAGCTCATCTGCTGCGACACGTTTGAGCAGGTGTTTGAGGAAATGAAGAAAGACTCAAATGTCATCGCGCTGGTGGCGATAGAAAACACCATCGCTGGCTCGCTGCTGCACAATTACGATTTGCTCAGAGAAAGCGGAGCGCAGATCATAGGAGAGCACAAACTGCGTATATCACATTCGTTGATGTGCCTGCCAGACGAGGGATGGGACGACATCACAGAGGTCAACTCACATCCGGTGGCCTTGATGCAGTGCAGAGATTTTCTCAAGAAACACCCTGAGATGAAGATTGTCGAGACAGACGACACTGCAGGCTCGGCTAAAAACATCAAGGAGAAAGGACTTAAAGGACATGCCGCCATCTGCTCAAAAGCAGCTGCTGCCATCTATGGGATGAAGGTGCTGGAAGAAGGCATAGAGACAAACAAGCACAATTTCACACGTTTTCTGGTGCTGGCTGACCCATGGCAGGCAGAAGAGCTAAGCATCCCAAGCGAATCAAACAAAGCAAGCATCGTGTTCAGCCTGCCACATAGCGAGGGATCGCTCTCGCAGGTGCTTTCCATTTTCTCTTTCTACAAAATCAACCTCACAAAAATACAATCGCTGCCTATCATTGGCAGGGAATGGGAATACATGTTCTACATTGACATCATGTACGACGACTACACGCGCTACCGCCAAAGCATCGACGCTGTAAGGCCGCTGACAAAGCAGATGAAGATATTAGGCGAATACAAGGAAGGAAAGAGCACTGTGCAATGACACAAAGATAATGACCGATTTGGGTTAAAGCATCACACAGAAATTTATCCACACATTTAATACACATATAATACACATAATAAAACATGATACAACCAGCAGACCGACTTTCATTAGTTTCTGAATATTATTTCTCAAGAAAACTAAAAGAGGTGGCTAAGATGAACGCAGAAGGCATGGACATCATTTCGCTTGCCATTGGTTCGCCAGACATGCCGCCAAGTGAAGAGACCGTCAAAGTGCTTTGCGAGAACGCCATGCGTCCCGATGCCCACGGCTATCAGCCAACGACGGGCATACCTGAACTGAAAAAGGCCATGGCCGGATTCTACAAAAGGTGGTATGGCGTAGATTTAGACCCTACGTCTGAGATACAACCGCTCATAGGCAGCAAGGAAGGCATATTGCATGTGACGCTGGCCCTGTGCAATCCTGGCGACAAGGTGCTCGTGCCAAACCCTGGCTACCCCACCTACACTTCATTGAGCAAGATTCTCGGCCAGGAGATTGTAAACTACGATTTGAAGGAAGACAATGGCTGGCAGCCCGACTTCGAGCAGCTGGAAGCCATGGACTTGGACAATGTGAAGATCATGTGGACAAATTACCCCAACATGCCTACAGGCGGCAGGGCCACAAGAGATATGTATGCCAAACTGGTGGATTTCGCAAAACGCCATGACATTGTGGTGGTGAACGACAACCCTTATTCTTTCATACTGAACAGGGATGAGCACCTCAGCATCCTTCAGGTGCCTGGCGCCAAAGATTGCTGCATCGAATTCAATTCCATGTCGAAAAGCCACAACATGCCTGGATGGCGTGTCGGAATGCTGGCCACAAACAGCACTTTCGTGCAATGGATACTTAAGATAAAGAGCAACATCGACTCAGGCACATTCAGACCAATGCAGCTGGCAGCCGCCAAAGCTTATGACAACTCTGACGCCTGGCACATGCATGCCAATGTGGAAACTTATGCTTCGAGAAGGAAGATAGCGGAGGAAATAATGAAGGTGATGGGATGCACGTTCGACAGTTCGCAGCAAGGAATGTTTCTTTGGGGCAAGATACCCGACTCTTACAAGGACGTGGAGGATTTGACGGAAAGGGTGCTTCATGAAGCCAGAGTGTTCATCACGCCAGGATTCATCTTCGGAAGCAATGGCAAGAGATATGTGAGAATCAGCCTGTGCGCCAAGGATGAGAAAATGAAAGAAGCCTTGGACAGAGTGAAGAATCTTTTCTCAGACAAATGACCACATCGGTGTCGGGACTTGAAGACATCATCCCTTCCCGACCATCCATAATACTATTATTCAACATTTACAATTTACACAACAGACATTTAAAACACAGAAAACAATATGGAATTAGAACTTTTACCTTTAGGCTTGCCAAGCGACAGCGAGCGTCCTTTCGTGATTGCAGGTCCATGCTCTGCAGAGACAGAGGAGCAAGTGATGACTACAGCAAGACAACTGGCTGAAAAAGGATGCCACATGTTTCGTGCTGGCATATGGAAGCCACGCACCAAGCCGGGCGGCTTCGAGGGCAACGGCGAGATGGCTTTGCCTTGGATGCAGGAAGTGAAAAAAGAGACAGGCATGCTCACAGCCACAGAGGTTGCCACTCCAGAGCACGTCGAATTGGCTTTGAAATATGGCATAGACATCTTATGGGTAGGTGCACGCACCACCGCCAACCCTTTTGCTGTGCAGGCTTTGGCCGACAGTTTGAAGGGCATTGACGTGCCTGTGATGGTGAAAAACCCTGTCAACCCAGATTTGGAATTGTGGATTGGAGCTTTGGAACGTATCAACGGCGCAGGAGTGAAAAGGTTAGGAGCCATCCACCGCGGTTTCTCAAGCTACGACAAGAAAATATACAGAAACTTGCCTATGTGGCAGATTCCTATCGAATTGAGGCGCAGAATACCAGGATTGCCAATAGTGAACGACCCAAGCCACATCGGAGGACGCCGCGACCTGATAGCACCACTGTGCCAGCAGGCCATGGACCTTGGCATGGACGGACTTATCGTGGAGAGCCATTGCAATCCTGATGTTGCATGGAGCGACGCAAGCCAGCAAGTGACGCCAGATGTGCTCGATTACATCCTTTCCATCCTTGTGATCAGGCAAGAGACACAATCTACAGAAAACATCACCATGCTGCGCAAGCAGATTGATGAGATTGACAATGGCTTGATCGATCTTTTGTCTAAGCGCATGCGCATAAGCCGCGAGATTGGCCAATACAAGAAGGAGCATGGCATGACCATTCTCCAAACAGCGAGATACAGTGAGATTCTTGACAAAAGAGGTGCGCAAGGTGCCTTGCTGGGCATTGCGCCTGATTGCATAAAGAGCATTTTCGAGTCTATTCACGAAGAGTCAGTAAACCAACAGATGAAAATCATTAACGAAGCATGAAGATTCTTATTTTAGGTGCTGGAAAGATGGGGGCATTCTTCACAGACCTGCTTTCCTTCGAACACGAAGTGGCTGTATACGACATCGATGCAAAAAAATTGCGTTTCATGTACAACACTCTCCGTTTCACATCTGTGGACGAGATTGACAGTTTTGAGCCAGAATTGGTCATCAACGCCGTGAGTCTCAAATACACGTTAAAGGTGTTTGACGAAATCATCCCCCACCTGCCCAAGACATGCATATTGTCCGACATCAGTTCGGTGAAGACAGGATTCAAGGATTATTACGAGAGCACAGGCATGAGATATGTGAGCACCCACCCTATGTTCGGCCCCACATTCGCTAATCTGGGAAAACTGTCGAGCGAAAATGCCATCATTATCAATGAGGGTGATTTCATGGGACGCTGCTTTTTCAAGGAACTATACAACAGGCTGGAGCTTCACATATGCGAATACACATTTGAGGAGCACGACAAGACGGTGGCTTATTCGCTGTCGATTCCTTTCATCTCCACATTTGCTTTCGCAGCTGTGATGAAGCATCAAGATGCGCCTGGCACCACATTCAAGAGGCACATGAAGATTGCCCAAGGAGTATTGTCTGAAGACGACACGCTCTTGAGGGAGATTCTCTTCAACCCTTACACTAAAGACCAGGTCGAACAGATTCGCAATGAAATGAAAGAAATCATCGACATCATAGACAACAGGGACGAAGAGCACATGCAGGCATATCTCACAAAGATAAGGAAAAACATCCGATGAGCTTATCGCTGAGACTGACGATTGAAAGTTCTATTCCTTGGCACCCATCATGTGCCACGGAATAGAACTTTCTCTTTTATGGCCATACTGGCATTGGAAGGCAAAATCATTAAATCAGACCCTCTGAAAAAGTATCTTAGGATACTTGGCCAAGTATCCTAAGATACTTTGCAAAGTATCCTAAGATACTTCGCCAAGTATTACATGATACTTTTTTATAGGGGCTCTTTCTATGATAAGCTCTGCTGCCGTATGTCCATGCACTGCATAGTGCATCTTATTCTGAACTTTTTTATAAAATAAGCGTGTGGTTGGGGCATCCTTATTGTAGTCAACAGCCGTAGCATATATATCCGTGAGTTTTTGATAAAATCTTCGTTCACTCAATCTAATCTCACGAATTTCAGCTAACAAATGCTCAAAGTAGTCCTCACCGATAAACGAACCATTCTCCATACGCTTCTTGTCTATGATGTAGCCACGCAAAGAGAACTGCCTGATGACATAGGTACACCACTGGCGGAACTGTGTGGCACGGATGGAGTTGACACGATAGCCCACGGAAATGATTGCATCGAGGTTATAGAACCTTGTCATATAGTTCTTACCATCTGCGGCAGTTGCCGAGTTTTTCTCGGTAACTGAATCTTCAACAAGTTCTCCACTCTTGAAGATGTTCTTCAGATGTAATCCGATATTATCTGTTGAACAGTCAAAAAGTGTGCCATAGCCTTTTGAGTAGCCCATACCGTTTCGTCTTTATATAACACTTGTACGCCTTGCTCCTTGCCTTCTGCCACAAAAGTCAGGAATTCCGCCGTACTGTTTCGTATTTCAAATTTCTTTGCCATAACTATTATGTCACTATGTTATTATTGTCCTTAACATTTTCTTCAAGTTACCAGAAGAAAAACCTCTTAATCCTGGTAATTCTCGTAGCAATCTCTCACTAATAGCATCAAGAGCCTGTTTTAAAGCTTTTGCCATTACAAACGTGTTGGGTAATTTCAACCGTACAGGTCGATAATTTTCTCGTTTATCTGCTAATAGTTGGAACAGAGATGCTTATTTTGTAAAACCTCGAGATTTTTTTTAGATGTCTCGTGCAAAGATCTTTCAGCTTATTGCTTTTGAATGGATTGGTAGTATCTCCACTTTCCTTGGGATATATAATGATGCACGGAACAGAAGGAGTCGGTGAGTCTTCGTCAATGTCTTCATATCCTAACTTTC
>CAKQYA010000016.1 GCA_934293005.1 uncultured Bacteroidaceae bacterium | reverse complement strand
AAACTGTTCGGTGGAAATATCGGTGTGCTGTTCTATGATGTCACCACACTTTACTTTGAAGCGGATTATGAGGACGACTTGCGCAAGACTGGTTTCTCGAAAGAAGGGCGTCACAGCAATCCTCAGATCATACTCGGCCTGCTTGTAAGTTTGGACGGCTATCCGCTTGCCTATTGCATCCATGAGGGCAACAAATATGAAGGCCACACGATGCTGCCGACGATAAACGGGTTTGTAAGCAAATACGGATTGGAAGACTTCGTCGTGGTGGCTGACTCAGGCCTGATGAACAATGCAAATATAGCGGAACTTGAGACGCACGGCTACAAGTATATAATAGGTGCGAAGATAAAGAATGAAAGTCATGAAGTCAAGAACTGGATACTTGAACAGCCCAAGCTCGACTGCCAGATGGTTGAATATGACAAAGGAGGCGGACGTCGTCTCCTGGTCGGCTATACAGATGACCGTGCAAAGAAAGATGCCTATAACCGGGAGAAGGGAATACGCAGGCTGGAAAAGGCATATAAGCATGGTGCGCTCACTAAAGGCAACATCAACAAAAGAGGTTACAATAAGTTTTTATCCATGGATGGCGAAGTGAAAGTCACCATCAACTATGACCGTGTTGCCGACGACTCCAAATGGGACGGTCTGAAAGGATATCTCACCAATACGGATATACCAATACAGGATGTATACACGGCATATCACAACCTTTGGCACGTAGAACGGGCTTTCCGTATTGCAAAATCAAAGATAGAGATACGCCCCATGTTTCATTTTACGCGCAAACGCATCGAGGCTCATATATGTATATGCTTTGTCGCTTTGAAAGTATACAAGGAATTGGAGCGCATGCTGAAAGTCTCAGAGATTAAGATGAGCGTAGACAAGGTGCTTGCATTAGCAAAGACCATCACCACCATACAAATTAAACTACCTCTGAACAAGGAGGTTTACACCCAAACAATGTTGATGGCAAGGCATCAGAAAATAGCAAAACTCTTTGACGAAGATTTTTGGGTGACGCAATGACGAAGTCAGGAAAAAGCAGATACATGATTGTGGATACAAAATGAAAAGACAACAAGAAAGAAGATTCTACTGTTGCCCAAGAAAGTACCCAAGAAACGAATAAGAGTACCCAAGAAATGATTCTTGATGAAATTCGCAAGCACCCTTTCACTACTCGCGAACAACTTGCCAAGGTCATCGGCATCACACCTGATGGCACCAAGAAGCAGCTGGATAAGATGAAGAAAGCAAAGCGCATCAAGCATGTCGGGCCGACGAAAGGCGGTCATTGGGAAATCATAACAGAATAGAACTATGGACACATCAGACAATATGATTGACAATTGGTCAATGAAACCACGCATTTGTCGGATGAGCCAATTTATTCACTTTTCCGTTCAAAAAAAGGCCATATTCTATTGCTGGAACATTTTCTCCTGAGATACTTATAGATATCAAGTTGGGACAAGAGAGGTATGGGGTGTTTCTAAATGTAAGGTCCTTCTTTGTCTTCACATATTTATTCACAGGTTCGTAGACTGCATTTGCCAAGCGTGCACAACCATAGAATGAACCGTATTTCAATTCAGTATTTGCAGGAACAACTAACTGATAAAGATTATTGCAACCCATAAATGCAAACTCATCCACTCTCACCACATTGTCAGGTATACGGAACACTGAAGGAGTATTCATGCCGCTAAACGCATATTTCCCGATCGACATCACGCTCTCAGGTATTACAGCAGCCGAACTTCCGCAGACAATCTTATTTGAATGTGATTCAACTATGCAGTTGCAGCCTTCACGTGAATCATAGACTTTGTTGTCTTTATCCACTGCAATGTTTACCAAATTCACACAGCCAGAGAAAGCATCTTCATCAACTCTCTCCATGCCTGCAGGAATGAACAACTTAGTAAGTCGCCTGCATCCCTTAAAGGCTGAAGCGTATATTCTTTTTATGTCGTCATCGATTGTCGTATTGTAGCAACCTGCAAAAAGCACAGAACCCTCATTATATATTAGTGCATTATTCTCCTTATTAGTACGCCATTCTTTATTCAATGGAGAGACCGTGAACGATGAAAGATTTTCACAGTTAGTGAAGGGATTCTGAAAGAAACTAATGTTTCCAGCTGGAAGATTGAACGAAGCAAGAGAGCAACAACCATCGAACACAGACTCGCCAAGTTGTAATGTGGTGTTCTCTGAGAAAACTATTTTCTCAAGACGGAAACAATCGGAGAATGCCCAATCGTCAATAACCCTTATCCAAACAGGAACACTAAGCGACAATAAGCCTGTACAGCCTCTGAATGCGCCTTTGGATATCTGCGACACCGACTTGGGGAATGTTGTTCCAGCGCAGCCTATCTCCACAGCGTCTTCAGACGTCCGAATTACGGCATTACATTGGTCACGTGAGTCGAAATCAGGATTTGCCTTACTAACATCTATAACTTTCAGATTCGGGCAATTATAGAAAATGCAACCGCCCAATGATGAAATAGTAGAAGAGAAGCTGACAGAACTGAGATCGGAACAACCATTAAAAGCAAGCCTCCCAACAGTCGTTATGCCTTCATCAATTACTATTTTCTTGACAAAGCAACAGTTCATGAATCCTTTTGCTGCAATAGTTGTTATTTTATATATTTTCCCATCTTCTTCAATTTGTGAGGGAATACATAAGTTTTCATGTTCGTCATATAGTTCAGCATTCTTATTCATAGAGATGCTGAATTCATTTGGATTATCAGGACAAGGTGTCAAACAAAACAAACCTACAACAATATTGTTATCAGAATAACATTGTGATGAAACTGCAAGAAATAACAAAAGAAATAAAATCTTTTGAATGTTAAATAAATTCATGTTACTACGCATATTGTTTATCCTTAATAACGCAACACTATTATAAGTTATACTTTCCAGGAACATGAGCAACAAAAGTTGCCCAACATTATGCCATGTCTGATATTTCACTTATCATAGTGTCACGAAAAACAAACAAAACTCAGATATGACATGGCAAAGATAGTAATATAATCTGAGATATAGCTCCATTCGGAGGATGTTTTTTCAATAATGGATTAATTTAACCCAAATCGGTCATTAGATTGGGGTTAAACATGAAGTCTGTGTCATCTTGTAATTTGTGAACAACCGTTTCAATTCATATTTTGCCATGGGACGGGATGATGTATTGTTCTCAAGTTGCCGCATTACAAAGACATATCAAAATGGTGAAGGAACTTCACATGGACAGAAATAGGCTTGTATATGAGTAAATATATGCTTAATTTTTTTGTGGAAGCAAATAATTATGTATATTTGCATTGAAAACTTACTAACACTTGTTTAAATCAAACAAATGAGGCCATCGGCACATGCTCGTGCTGCAGGAAGTACCCATTGTGAACTCACACAACATCTAACATACTAATTTAAACTAACAAACTAGCTAAAGAAAATGAAAACAAAAGTCTTATTAACTTCAATGATGCTCATCTCAGCATTAAGCATACAAGCCCAAGGCAGACGAGTGAGCTTCACTGCAGACATCCAGCGACCGCTGGATGCCGCATCGCCTACGGTATTGGAAATGCCCAAGACTCTCTTGACAGGAGCATACGGCATGAGCAACATGGACAAGGTCGACGCAGCGTTAAAAACTGGCAATCTGTCCATGATAGCCACATACACATCATCATCATCAGGCAAAGAATCATTCTACTTGCCATACACCATCGGTTCTGGCATAGGACATTGGTTCAACAGCACTGGAATAGCAACATCCAAGGTTGCAAACCGCCGCATCAGCGTCAAGTATGAAGATGGAGGCCGCTTGCTGGTAAGCCACAATGCAGATGCCAACATTGAAGAAGGTTCTGAATTTGTAGTAAAGGAATCGTTCGTCAGCAAGAGTGTCAAAGACACTATCACATACGTGTTTAACGTCAAGATTGGCGGAACAAAGGAAAGCATCAAAAGCAATCAGACAGCCATCGCATTCGGGCGCAGAAACTATGTGGACTCATGGACCGTGACCCCACAAGTGCGCGAGGCTGAAAACGAATGGAAGCAAGGCTACAATTTCATACAAGTCAACGCAGGCTCAAGTTTCACACTTTCTGCCACGCCAAAAGACAAGGATGCAACCGTGCGCTATTCATGGCAAGACAAATCTGGCAAGACCATAAAAGGATACAAGAGCAGCGCCGACCTGACCTTCACCAATGCCCAAGAAGCTCAGTCGGGCATGTATATCCTTAAAGTCCGTTCCACTGGCAAAGACAACAAGACAAAATGGTATTCATACAGGTATTTTGTGGATGTCCAGCCAAATCCAGGAGCTTTCTACGATTGGGAACAAAACACAGCCACATTCTCATACGATTTCCGTGATGAATATCCAGAACTGCCAGAGCCTCAGAAAATACACAAGTTCTACAAGCGTACAGCTAATGGAGGCACAGCTCCTGCTAATTACTATGCAGGCAAATGGTGGACGATATATTGGGGAGACAACCTTAACCCAGAGGTGGGAAAAGACTCTGCCACAGTATATGCGGCAGCCAAAAATATGATAGACCGCTTCGACAACGACTTTGCATATTTGCGCAATCAAATGGGCTGGCCTCCAGATGCAAGCGCACGAAATGGATACAAATCCATCATATACATCTTTGGCTCAGGACTCACCAACGACAACACATCACAAGAAGAGAAAGGCGGATACCAAAGCGCAACTCAAGCAGATGGCGCAACATGGGCATGCGTTTGGGCATCATGGTATCCATTCAGCCGCGCACGCAAGGACAAGGACTACGGAGACAACGAATGGCAAGTGGGAGCGATGGTGCACGAGGGCATCCATGCCACATTCGCCGACATGCCAGGCGTCAAAGGCTCTTCATGGTTCCATGAGGCAGGAAACACATGGGCGCAGAGCCAGATGGAAGCCCTGAAAGCAGAAGAAGCCGGCAAGGTGGAAAGCGATGACGCCACGGCAGAATGGCTCGATTCAGGACCATTCCTCGCACCATTCATGCCAATAGAATGTTATTCAGGCTGGCTGCAGGACGGCTCTTTCGGAGGCCCTCAAGCTCAGGGAGTGAATAAATACACCAGCGACGGCAAGCAAATATGCACATGGCGCAACATCCTTGGAGGCACCCAATATGCCAACTCCTTCCCTACAATACTGTCCAGCTTCGCCGGCACTGGCAGCGTGCCATGGATATGGCGCTATTGCGACTACAGAGTGCTTGAAGGCATAGGCGATTATGTTGGTGAGGAAGCAATGCGCAAGATCATACTCCAATATCGTTCACGCATGTCAATATACGACTTTGGCTACGGCTCGAAAGCATACAGAAACGCAGCCAGCAACGCCTTTGCCCAAGTCATTGGTCCAGAGTGGGAGCCTTACGATGTGAAATGCGACAAATGGGCAATGACACCATACGCACAGCCTGTCCTCAACGACAACGATGGATGGCTTGCGCCAGACACATTGACAAACCCAGGATGGAGCGGAGCTAATTTCATACCAATCCATGTGGCAGAAGACCAAGACACCGTATGTGTTGAATTCCGCCCGGAAGACACCAACATGCAGGCCCAGCTATGCTACCGCACATCAGATGGCAAGAGCTATTACAGCCAGCCTGTATACTGCGGCACAATGAAGATGGACATAACAGACCGTCCAGCCAATGGAGTCGTCATATGTGTAGTGGCCAATACAGACTATATCTATGACGACAGCAACGGCGAATGGCAGCGCTCGCATCATTGGGATTACCGCATCCGTCTCGGCAAGGGTGCCATGGCTGTGGCAGACCCTTACCAAAAGTGGTTCTTCTACGACAAAAAGATTGTCGATCCTGGATTTGACCCTACTGGCATAGAAAAAGTGGAGGACACCAATTCTGAAAAACCTCAGTCCACATATAAGGAAGGCATCTTCAACATGAACGGGCAACGGCTCACTACACCGCAAAAGGGCTTAAACATCATAAATGGCAAAAAGGTCGTTGTGATGTGACAGCAATAGCAGAGAAAAGGAATGAACCCCGAAAGTCTTGTGAACAGGCTTTCGGGGTTCATTATCATTGTCAGCATCTGCAAACTGCAAATGCCATTCTCATTGCATATTATTCATATTCCTGCCAGCTCTTGATCTGGATGTCGCCAAGACCTGTTTCACAGAATGCCTCAATGAAAGCAGAAGCAAGACGAGCATTTGTGATGAGCGGTATATTATGGTCTATGGCAGCACGACGGATGCGATAGCCATTAGTGAGCTCACGCTTAGAGTGGTTCTTAGGAATGTTGACAATGAGATCAAACTTATGGTCATGAATCATGTCCATCACATTCTCATTCTTTGAGCCTTCCTCATCTGGCCATCCCACAGGAGTGGCCTTAGCTCCGTTGTCATTGAGATACTTGGCTGTGCCTTCTGTAGCATAAACTGTGTATCCAGCCTTGACCAAAGCCTGAGCTGCATCGAGCAGGCTTGCTTTCTCCTTTGCGCCACCGCTTGAAAGCATGATGCCCTTCTCCTTTGAAGGAATCTTATAGCCTGTGGCTATGAGAGAGTTGAGAAGAGCTTCTTCAAACGTGTCGCCCATACATCCTACCTCGCCAGTGGATGACATGTCCACGCCAAGCACAGGGTCAGCATTCTGAAGGCGAGCAAATGAGAACTGCGAAGCCTTAACTCCCATGCGGTCAATGTCGAACTCGCTCTTATCTGGCTTCTGGTATGGGGCATCAAGCATAATCTTTGTGGCAGTCTCGATGAAGTTGCGCTTGAGGACCTTGCTGACAAATGGGAACGAACGTGAAGCGCGGAGGTTGCACTCAATCACCTTGATGTCGCTGCCCTTGGCAAGATACTGGATGTTGAATGGACCAGAGATGTTAAGTTCTTTGGCAATAGCGCGTGAGATGCGCTTGATCTGACGTGCCTGAGCGAATGTGATGTTCTGAGCAGGGAACACCATTGTGGCGTCACCAGAATGGACACCTGCATACTCAACATGTTCGGATATGCCATATTCAACTATTTCACCATTCTTGGCAACACCGTCAAACTCAATCTCGTTGGTCTCAGTCATAAACTGAGATATGACGACAGGATACTCCTTGCTCACCTCCGATGCGGCTGCAAGGAAACGCTTGAGCTCATCGTCATTGTGGCAAACATTCATAGCTGCTCCTGAGAGCACATATGATGGACGGACAAGCACAGGATAGCCCACCTCGTCGATAAATCGCTGAACATCATCCATAGATGTGAGGGCACTCCATTTTGGCTGGTCGATGCCAAGCTGGTCGAGCATTGCAGAGAATTTGCCACGATTCTCAGCGCGGTCAATTGACACAGGACTCGTTCCAAGAATTGGCACGCTCTGGCGATGAAGCTTCATAGCGAGGTTGTTAGGTATCTGGCCACCTACAGAAACAATGACGCCGCGTGGGTTCTCAAGGTCTATAACATCAAGCACACGCTCGAATGAGAGTTCGTCGAAATAGAGACGGTCACACATGTCATAGTCTGTTGACACGGTCTCAGGGTTATAGTTGATCATGATAGACTTATAACCAAGCTTGCGCGCTGTGTTGATTGCATTGACAGAGCACCAGTCGAACTCTACAGAGGAACCTATGCGGTAAGCTCCGGAGCCAAGCACGATGACAGACTTCTCATTATTATAATAGTTGACGTCGTAACCCTCCACAGCATATGTCATATAGAGGTAGTTGGTCAACTCAGGATGCTCGCTTGCAACTGTCTCTATGCGCTTCACAGCTGGCAGAATGCCAAGCTTCTTGCGATATGAACGAACAGCAAGGTTTGCCTTTTCCATATTGCCAGCAGAATCTTTCATCACGAAACGTGCTATCTGGAAGTCGGAGAAGCCCCACACCTTAGCTTGACGCATCACATCGGCCGGTATCTCTTCAATTGAATTGTATCCCTCAAGCTTGTGCTTGTAGTCTACAATATTCTTCATGCGGCTGATAAACCAAGGGTCTATCTTTGTGAGCTCGTAAATGCGGTCGATAGAATAGCCCTCTTCCAAAGCCTGAGCTATAGCGAAGACACGGAGGTCTGTTGGGTTTGCAAGTTCCTCGTCAAGATTGTCAAACTTGGTGTGGTCATTGCCCACAAAACCGTGCATGCCTTGGCCAATCATGCGGAGGCCCTTTTGGATCATCTCTTCAAAAGAACGGCCGATAGACATTATTTCACCTACCGATTTCATTGAAGATCCAATCTTGCGGCTCACTCCTGCAAACTTTGTGAGGTCCCAGCGCGGTATCTTGCAAATCATGTAGTCAAGCTCTGGAGCATTATAGGCAGAGTTTGGCGTGCCCATCTCGCCAATCTGGTCGAGAGTGTAGCCAAGTGCTATCTTTGCTGCCACGAAAGCGAGTGGGTAGCCTGTGGCTTTTGATGCAAGAGCTGAAGAGCGCGAAAGACGCGCATTGATTTCGATGATACGGTAGTCGTTTGTCTCAGCATTGAAAGCGTATTGGATATTGCACTCGCCCACGATATTGAGGTGGCGCACACAACGCACAGCTATTTCCTGAAGCATCTTAACCTGCTCGTCTGTGAGAGAGCAAGTAGGAGCCACCACGATAGACTCTCCTGTGTGAATGCCCAGCGGGTCGAAGTTTTCCATTGAAGCCACAGTGAAGCAACGGTCATTAGCGTCACGGATAACCTCAAACTCGATTTCCTTCCATCCCTTGAGACTTTCCTCAACGAGCACCTGAGGAGCAAAAGTGAAGGCAGACTCAGCAATGCTTTTGAATGTCTCCTCGTCAGGGCACACACCAGAACCGAGGCCGCCAAGTGCATAAGCCGAACGTATCATGATAGGGTATCCTATCTCGCGAGCTGTAGAGATGGCTTCTTCCATAGTCTCACATGCGTGTGACACAGGCACCTTGAGGTCAATCTTGTTCAGTTCCTTGACGAAGAGGTCACGGTCTTCTGTGTTCATGATAGCTTCCACGCTTGTGCCAAGCACTTCCACGCCATACTCCTTAAGAGTGCCGTTGAGGAAGAGCTCTGTGCCGCAGTTGAGAGCTGTCTGTCCGCCAAAGGCAAGCAGGATGCCGTCAGGACGCTCCTTCTTAATAATCTCGGTTACAAAAAAGGTATTGACAGGCAAGAAATAAACCTTGTCCGCAATACCTTCACTCGTTTGAATTGTTGCAACGTTAGGATTAACAAGCACCGATTTGATGCCTTCCTCACGAAGAGCCTTGAGAGCTTGACTACCTGAATAGTCGAACTCGCCAGCCTGTCCTATCTTCAGAGCGCCTGAACCAAGGACCAATACCTTCTTAAGCTGTTTCTTCATCGATATACTTTGAAACTAAAAATAATTGTTTTAATCTATTCAGCCTGCAAAGTTACGAAAAAGAATCAAAATAAATATTTCTGTTGAGGCAAAAAATATCATTCAGCACCACTTTACACTACATATTATTCAGAATTGTAAATAATACATGGCATTCAGCGTCAGATTATCACAAACAAGCCATAGCGTCGCTATGCTTTCTGTGCGTCGGCCGCAAACAGCCAGAGACATGCGCAGGCAAGAATGGACTCCTGATGAACAAGCATCAAAATCCAATGGCCTATTAGGGTTAAACCCAAATCAGGCAGTTGCCATTTGAGAGTTTCTTTCAATTGTGCACAAGGGTGCCTATGTCTTCGCCATCAATAACCTTCTTGAGGTTGCCGAGCACATCCATGTTGAACACATAGATGGGGAGGTCATTCTGCATGCACATGGCTGTGGCCGTGATGTCCATGACCTTCAGTCCCTTGGCAATAACATCGCTATATGTGATGTCGTGATATTTTGTGGCTACAGGATCCTTCTCAGGGTCGGCCGTGTAGACGCCATCCACACGAGTGCCCTTCAGCATCACATCAGCCTCTATCTCAATGCCTCTCAGAGATGAGCCTGTGTCGGTTGTGAAATAAGGAGAGCCTGTGCCTGCGCTCATGATGACAACCTCGCCAGCCTCCATCGCCTCTATGGCTTTCCACTTGCTGTAAAACTCGCCTATAGGTTCCATACGGATAGCCGTGAGCACCCTGTTCTTCTGTCCGATAGCTCCAAGAGCACTCGAAAGAGCAAGCGAATTGATCACCGTGGCGCACATGCCCATCTGATCTCCCTTCACGCGGTCAAAGCCTTTGCCTGCACCGCTGAGGCCGCGGAAAATGTTGCCTCCGCCAATGACTATGCCTATCTGCACACCCATCTCTGCAATCTCCTTGATCTGCTGAGCATACTGGTTGAGCCGCTCCACATTGATTCCCTGCTTCTGTTCTCCTGCCAGACTCTCTCCTGAGAGTTTAAGGAGTATTCGATTGAATTTAGCCATACTTAAATTATTTGTTTTCTTATTGAATAATACGATTTGGAAATACCGCCAAGCCTTGCCTGCACGTCATGCAGCAGCAATCATCACGCTCCCTGCATCAAACTTTTCATCATCATTCGTCAACATTGAACGGAACATGCCCACAATGAGGCTTATGCGCGTTGAAGCATCACTAACGCATAAACAGGCATGCCTGCAATTAAGGCTTGCCATTTTGCAATTCATCTGCAAATATAGTTTATCTTTAAGAGAACACAAAGACAAATGATGAGTTTTTTCCTCATTTGTGTTGTAATCTCAAATACATTCTGTATATTTGCACTAAAATTATTAACCATGAAGGGCTTGCAAAAGTCCTAATAAACAGAAATAAAAACATTCACATGAAAACATTGGAAAAAATCTTTGCTGCAAAACTGCTCGACATCAAGGCAATAAAACTTCAGCCAGAGAATCCATTCACATGGGCAAGCGGATGGAAGTCGCCTTTCTACTGTGACAACCGCAAGACACTCAGCTATCCTGAGCTCCGCAACTTCGTGAAGCTGGAGATATGCCGAGTGGTTCTCGAGAACTTCCCGAAGGTAGACGCCATTGCAGGTGTAGCCACAGGAGCCATTCCACAGGGTGCGCTCGTAGCTGACGCTCTCTGCCTCCCATTCGTATACGTGCGCAGCAAACCAAAGGATCATGGATTGGAAAATCTCATCGAAGGCGAATTGAAGCCAGGCATGAACGTGGTTGTCATTGAGGACCTCATCTCCACAGGCGGCTCATCACTCAAAGCTGTTGAAGCTATCCGCAACAACGGATGCAACGTTGTAGGCATGGTAGCAAGCTACACATACGGCTTCGACGTGGCCAAGAAGGCTTTCGAAGACGCAAAGGTCAAGCTCATCACTCTGACCAACTACGAGGCCGTGCTCGATGTTGCGCTCAAGACAGGCTACATCACAGAGAACCACGTGGGCATGCTCAACGAATGGCGAGCTAACCCAAGCCAGTGGCAAGGATAAATCTTACAGGCCGCAACTGACCGGAAAGACAAGAACGAAGAAAAACATATATATGGCAAAATACGAAAGTCAGATAAAGGCTGTGCCTTATAGCCAAAGCGCCGTGTATGCCAAAGTGTCGGATTTATCCAATTTGTCTTCTATCAAAGAACGCTTTGACGACCCCCGAGTGCAGCAGCAGATACCTGCTGACAAGATTGACGAGGTGAGAAGAAACTTGGAAAAGATGGAATGCACACCCGACACGCTCAGCACACCAGTAGGGCCAATAGGCAACGTGTCCATACAGATTGTTGAACGCGAACCTGAGAAGTGCGTGAAGTATAAGTCGACCAACTCTCCTGTGAGCTTCAAGCTGTGGATTCAAGTGCTGCCCACAAGCGACACCGCAAGCAAGATAAAGGTGACCATCGATGCCGACATCAACTTCTTCATGAAGCAGGTGCTCGACAAACCTCTCAAGGAAGGAGTAAACAAGTTTGCCGACATTCTTTCGATGATTCCTTATGAATAATAAATGACATAAGAACTAAACCAAACGCGGGGAATAGGGAAATGGGCATCGCAATACTGCAATGAAGATGGCCCAATGCCCCATTCTCCGTCTTTTTCATAAAAAGACAAGATGGAAAAACTCTGGACTAAAAACGTATCCATGACCCAGGAGATAGAGAAATTCACCATAGGCAAAGACCGTGAAATGGACCTCTACCTCGCCAAATATGACGTGCTCGGATCTATGGCACACATCACAATGCTTGAATCTATCGGACTGCTCAAAGCCGATGAGCTGAAGGCGTTGCTCGCAGAACTGAAAGGCATCTATGCCCAAGCTGAGAAGGGAGAATTTGTGATCGAAGACGGCGTGGAAGATGTGCATTCCCAAGTCGAGATGATTCTCACCCGCAAACTTGGCGACATCGGCAAGAAAATACATTCAGGCCGAAGCCGCAACGACCAGGTCCTGGTAGACCTCAAACTGTTTATCCGTGACCAGATAAAGGATATTGCAGCCTTGGTGAAAAATCTATTTGACGAACTCATAACGCAGTCAAACAAATACAAAGATGTGCTCATGCCTGGCTACACGCACCTGCAAGTGGCAATGCCAAGCAGCTTTGGCCTCTGGTTCGGAGCATACGCCGAAGGCTTGGTGGACGACATGCAATATCTGCTGGCCGCATGGAAGATAACAAACCGCAACCCTCTTGGCTCTGCTGCAGGATATGGTAGCAGCTTCCCACTCAACCGCCAGATGACCACAGATCTTCTGGGATTCGACTCGATGGACTACAACGTCGTATATGCCCAGATGGGACGCGGCAAGACTGAACGCAATGTGGCCTTCTCCATGGCAAGCATAGCAGGCACACTCGCCAAGCTTGCTTACGATGCCTGCATGTTCAATTCACAAAACTTCAACTTCGTGAAGCTGCCTGCCGATTGCACAACAGGATCAAGCATCATGCCACACAAGAAGAATCCCGACGTGTTTGAGTTGACCCGCGCCAAGTGCAACAAGCTACAGGCTCTGCCCGTGACTGTCACGATGATAATGAACAATCTTCCTGTCGGCTATTTCCGTGACCTTCAAATCATCAAGGAAGCATTCCTTCCAGCCTTCGACGAACTGAAAGATTGCCTGCAGATGGCGGCTTACATCATCAACAAGATGAAAGTGAACGAGCACATACTCGACAACAGCATATACGACCCTATGTTCTCCGTAGAAGAAGTGAACCGCCTTGCTAAAGAAGGCATGCCATTCCGCGACGCATACAAGAAAGTGGGACTCGACATAGAGGCTGGCAATTTCACGCCAAACAAAGATATCCATCACACGCATGAGGGGTCTATCGGCAATCTGTGCAACGACAAGATCCAGGCTCTGATGGATGACGTCATAGCTGGATTCAAGTTTGACAAGATGGAGAAGGCCATAGGCGACCTCCTGGCATAAGATGCTGCACCAAGCTGGAGTCCATACATATATATAAAACGCCAAGAGCAGCTTCTCTTGGCTAATTATCATCAAGGGCATGATTTACAACTATTGCGGCCACTCTGGCATTCAACTGCCAGTCCTTTCTTTGGGGCTATGGCACAACTTCGGTTCTGTAGACGACTTCATCACAGCTACACAGATGATGATAGCAGCTTTCGATGCAGGCATCTGCCATTTCGACCTTGCCAACAATTATGGCCCCGAACCAGGATCGGCAGAAACCAACTTCGGCAAAATACTGAAGGACAACCTCGCCAGCCACAGAGACGAGATGTTCATATCTTCAAAGGCTGGACACGAGATGTGGCCAGGCGTGTATGGCGGCAACAGCAGCAGGAAAAACCTCATAGCAAGTTGCGACCAGAGCCTCAAGCGCACTGGCCTCGAGTATTTCGACGTCTTCTACAGCCACCGATACGATGGCACAACACCTGTAGAAGAGACCATGCAGGCCTTAATAGACATTGTGCGCCAAGGCAAGGCCCTGTATGTGGGAATATCCAAATATCCTCCCGAACTCCAGCAGAAATGCTATGACATCCTCAACGAGGCTCATGTGCCATGCCTCCTTTCACAATACCGCTGTTCGATGTTTGACCCTAAAGCTAAAAAAGCCAATTTTCAGATAGCGGCAGACAATGGCAGCGGTGTGATATGCTTCTCACCTTTGGCACAAGGCCTGCTGACAGGCAAGTATGACAATGGCATTCCTGAAGGAAGCCGCGCGGCACGCAGCACAGGCTTTCTGAAGGAGAGCCAGGTGACGCACGAGCGTGTGAAGGCTGTGAAGCAATTGGCTGCGATAGCACGCGAGCGTGGGCAGTCGATAGCCCAAATGGCTTTGGCATGGGTGTTGGCAGACAAGCGTGTGACAAGCTGCATCATCGGCACATCATCTGTAGCGCAACTGGAAAGCAACCTCATCACACTTGACAACATGGATTTCAGCGAGGAAGAAATGCGCAGGATCGACTCCATCATCAACGACCCTGCACTTTTCTTCTGAATTGGCGCAAGCTAAGTTATCTTGTATATTCATAATAAGCATTTTGAACACCTACTTATAACATGGCAAAACAACTATCCAACGCCAAATCAATGGCAAAGAACATCTTTAGCATCATGTCAGCAATCATATTGTCAGCTATGCTAACCTTGTCATGTTCAAATGACGAAGCATCATCCACATTCTCCAAAAGAGAATTTGTATTTTGCAATTTCAACGTGACACAATACCCAGAACTTTTCAATGTGATGGGCAACAATGGGCAATTCGCCTCAATAAGACGCAGGGTTGTGAATGGAGTGACAAAGATAGAGATGATCAACCAATCGGGCGGGAATCCATACAACATCGACAAGCTGTCAGAACATTTCGGATTCGGTTTGGGCGGTCTCATCATCGGCACCAACACTTTTGGCGAACATCTCTGCTATGACCTTGCGTGCCCCATCTGCGACAGAGCAGAAAGGAGGCTCACACTCTTCGGTGAAGACGCTGGCCTTGCCAAATGCAACAAGTGCGGAGTGGTATACGACCTGAACCTATATGGAGCAATACACTCCACCCCTGAGAATGCAAATATCACTAAACCACGCGGATTGTACCGTTACCGCATCAAATACGACGGACAGATAGTAAATGCCTACAACTAATCTAAAGGACAAAGCAGCCAAGGGGTTCTTCTGGAGTGCTCTGAACAATGGGCTGATGCAAGTGCTTAACGCTGTGTTCGGCATTGTGCTGGCTCTGAAGCTCAACCAAGCCGACTACGGACTTATTGGCATGCTCACGGTCTTCAGTCTTATAGCCAATTCATTGCAGGACAGCGGATTCGTCACAGCTCTGACGAACAAGAGAGACGCCACTCACCGGGACTACAATTCTGTGTTCTGGTTTAATATTGCCGTAAGTGCTTGCCTCTACATCATACTATACGCATGCGCCCCTCTTGTGTCTGCCTTTTACGACGAGCCCATCCTCACAGGTCTGTCAAGATATTATTTCATAGGCTTCTTCATAGCATCATTCAGCATTGTTCCACGTGCCATACTGTTCAGGCAGATAAAACAAAAAGAACTTGCGGTGATGGGGCTGGCTGCGCTTATGGTCTCAGGCACTGTGGGCATCACCATGGCTTACTGCGGCATGGCATATTGGGGACTCGCCACACAAACCATCACCTTCAACCTGATGGTAAGCGTGCTAAGCTGGATCATATCACGCTGGAGACCATCCAAAGATGTAAGCATGGTCCCCATCAAGGAAATGTTTGGATTCTCCAGCAAGATGCTCATAACAAACATCTTCAACCAGATAAACAACAACATTTTTTCTCTCTTGCTTGGCAAGTTCTACACCAAAGTGGAGGTTGGCACATACACCCAAGCCAACAAATGGAACACCATGGGCTCATCAACCATCACCGGAATGGTGCAAGGTGTGGCCCAGCCCACATTTGTGCAGGTCGGCGAAGACAAAGGGCGTCTCTGCCATACATTCTCAAAGATGCTGCGCTTCACTTGCTTCGTTTCCTTTCCTGTGATGTTCGGACTTTCTCTCGTAGCTCCCGAATTCATCATAGTGCTCATCAAAGACAAATGGCTTCCATCAGCATACCTCATGCGCATCTTGTGCATAGGCGGAGCATTCCTGCCGATAGCCACCTTGTATTTCAATCTGATAATATCAAGGGGCAAGTCGAATGTCTACATGTGGAACGTTATTTCCCAAGGCTGCACCATACTCGCCACCACGATGCTGATATACAGATTATGGAAAGGCTGCACCTTCAGCTTGCTTGGCATAGACATAAACAATATAGACATGATGGTCATCGCATACGTGGCAATAATCATCATCTGGACTGGAATCTGGCATTATTTCCTTTACAGAGAGATACGCTACCCTTTCATCTCAGCCGTGAAAGACATCGCGCCATTCATGATTATAGCGGCTGGCACAATGGCTGCAACCTACCTCATCACACTTGGCATCAGCAACGTTTACCTGCTGCTCATCACACGCATTGCAATAGCTGCAGCCATTTATCTGTCGGCGATGAAACTTGCCAATGTAAAGATAATGAAAGAATGTGTAGGTTACATCCTGCACAAGAAATAGACATACAGATAGTATATAAATTGTCAGCTGACAAAAATATATGGCAAAAATGACGGACTTACAATTATTTAATGTATCTTTGCATTGAATACATCTTATGGAAATGCACTCAAACTGCCCCAAAAAGAGCGAGACATACTCGCTAAAGGGGAGTGGCATTGCCAAGAACCAACAAATGAATCAACAACATAAATAATATAGCACAACTATGGCTCAAGCACCAGAATTTAAGTATGCTCCTATGTTCCAGATGGGCAAGGATGATACAGAGTACTACCTCCTCACAAAGGAGGGTGTTAGTGTAGGAGAATTTGAAGGGAATCCTATCCTTAAGGTGACTCCCGAAGCATTGACAAAGATGGCCAATGCAGCATTCAGAGATGTCAGTTTCTTGCTGCGCCGCAGCCACAACCTGCAGGTTGCAAAGATTCTGCGTGACCCTGAGGCATCAGACAACGACAAATACGTGGCTCTCACATTCTTGCGCAACGCTGAGGTGGCGGCCAAAGGACAGTTGCCTCTATGCCAAGACACAGGCACAGCTATCATACACGGCGAGAAAGGACAGCAGGTGTGGACCGGATTCTGCGATGAGGAAGCACTTTCCAAAGGTGTTTACAAGACCTACACAGAGGAAAACCTTCGTTACTCACAGAATGCCCCTCTCGACATGTACAACGAGGTCAACACAAAATGCAACCTCCCCGCACAGATCGACATCGAGGCCACTGAAGGCATGGAATACAAATTCCTCATGGTGACTAAGGGTGGCGGTTCTGCCAACAAGACATATCTATATCAGGAAACAAAGGCGCGCATTCAGAACCCAGGCACACTCATCCCGTTCCTTGTGGAAAAGATGAAGAGCCTTGGCACAGCAGCCTGCCCTCCTTACCACATTGCCATTGTCATTGGCGGCACCTCGGCTGAAAAGAATCTTCTCACCGTGAAGCTGGCTTCCACTCACTACTACGACTCGCTGCCGACATCTGGTGATGAGACAGGCCGCGCATTCCGCGACATCGATCTGGAGAAGCAACTTCTGCAGGAAGCATACAAGATCGGACTCGGCGCTCAGTTTGGCGGCAAATACATGGCACACGATGTACGTGTGGTACGTCTCCCACGCCACGGTGCTTCTTGTCCTATAGGACTCGGTGTGTCTTGCTCCGCCGACCGCAACATCAAGGCAAAAATCAACAAGGACGGCATCTGGATTGAGAAGATGGATGACAAACCATACGAACTTATCCCAGAAGAGCTCCGCAATGCAGGCGAGGGCGATGTGGTGAAAGTTGACCTCAACCGTCCGATGGACGATATCTGCAAGCAACTCTCACAATACCCTGTGAGCACCCGCCTTTCTCTCAATGGCACTATCATCGTGGGCCGCGACATAGCTCATGCAAAGATAAAGGCTCGCCTCGATGCAGGCGAAGAGATGCCTGAATATTTGAAGAACCATCCAATATACTACGCAGGTCCAGCTAAAACTCCAGCAGGCATGGCTTGCGGCTCTATGGGCCCAACCACAGCAGGGCGCATGGACCCTTATGTGTACGAGTTCCAGGACCATGGAGGATCACGCATAATGCTTGCCAAAGGCAACCGCTCCATCGATGTCACTAACGCCTGCAAAGACCACAAGGGCTTCTACCTTGGCTCAATAGGAGGCCCTGCTGCCATTCTCGCTCAAAACAACATCAAGAGCATTGAATGTGTGGAATATCCAGAACTTGGCATGGAGGCCATCTGGAAGATTGAAGTGGAAGACTTCCCTGCATTCATCCTTGTGGATGACAAGGGCAACGACTTCTTCAAACAGCTCAAGCCATGCGAAGGATGCACAATCCTTGAGGCCTGAAAGCAAAACTGACACTCATGATTTTTCATTAAAAACAAACTACAGTTCTATGCGCATACGCTGGTTCGAACAAAATCTCAAACAGATACTCATAGAGGCAGGAGGAAAAGGATTGCGAGTGTGCGACATCACACGTAACGTATGCAACATGGAACCCTCGCTCTTCGGCACAGCGCACCCATACGAAGAAACATGGTGGGAAATCTATCAGTTTCTTCGTACGGAAAGCGCCAAGCCACAATCGCCCTATAAATATGTCACAGACATGAAAACCGGCAAGAAGAAACGCGGATTGTTTTTCTATGACAAGAAGAAAGAGCCACAGGCGCTGCAAACGACAATAACATTTTTCTAAAAACGAATAATACACACTTTTATATGGAAGACGTAAAGAAATATCTCGACGATGCAGAGGAAAAGATGGAACTCGCATCAATGCACCTCGAAGAAGCTCTCAGCCGCATCCGAGCTGGAAGAGCCAATGTGCACATCTTGGATGAAGTACGTGTTGACTCTTACGGTAGCATGGTGCCACTGAGCAACGTGGCTTCCCTCAACACTCCAGACGCCCGCTCAATAACAATCAAGCCATGGGACAAGTCTATGCTCCGTGTCATTGAAAAAGCCATCATCGATTCACCTGTAGGCATCATGCCTGAAAACAATGGCGAAATAATCCGTCTTGGCATTCCTGCTCTCACAGAGGAACGACGCCGCGACCTCACAAAGCAATGCTCTAAGGAAGCTGAGACAGCCAAGGTCAGCGTAAGAAATGCTCGCCGCGACGCAATCGAAAAACTCAAGAAGTCGGTCAAGAACGGCACTCCTGAGGATGTAGAGAAAGATTACGAAGATAAAGTGCAGAAGGTACACGACAAGTATATCAAGAAGGTCGACGAGATGCTTGAGGCTAAGAACAAGGAAATCATGACTGTCTAATGCACGGACTTGTAATACGCAACACGGGCTACAGCTATACCGTCAAATCGGATGCGGGAGATGTCTTTGAATGCAAGGTCAAAGGCAACTTCCGCATTCGCGGTATTCGTACCACCAACCCCATCGCAATAGGCGACAGGGTCACATTCACACCACAGCAAGTGGGGGCCGACATAGAACAAGCGCACCAAGGACTTATCACAGAACTCGATGACCGCAAAAACTACATCATACGCAAGTCAACCAATCTGTCGAAGCAGTCACACATCATTGCCGCCAACATAGACCGCTGCTACTTGGTGATAACCATCAAACACCCAGAGACACCGCTGCAGTTTATAGACCGCTTCCTTGCAAGCGCAGAAGCATACAACGTAGATGTCACTCTTGTATTCAACAAGATTGACCTTGTGACCGAAGAATGGAAAGATTACCTTGAGGGAGTAATTAACCTATACGAGACCATCGGCTACGAATGTCGCAAAATATCAGCCCAAACAGGTGAAGGCGTGGAAGAGATGCGCAATGAACTCAAAGGCCGCATCACACTTCTCTCTGGCAACAGCGGTGTGGGCAAGTCGACACTCATAAACAAACTGTATCCTAATCTTGCGCTCAAAACATGCGAGATAAGCGATGCCTACAACACGGGCAAACACACCACCACTTTCTCGGAGATGTATGAGGTAGGTGACGGCGGCTATATCATTGACACTCCAGGCATCAAAGGATTCGGCACCTTCAACATGAAAAAGGAAGAAGTGGGACATTACTTCAAAGAGATATTCCATTTCTCTGCCGACTGCCGTTTTAATAATTGCACCCATACCCACGAGCCACATTGCGCCGTGAGAGAGGCTGTGGAACGGCACGATATATCAGAAAGCCGTTACAACTCTTATCTTTCAATGCTTGAAGATGAAAATGAAGACAAATATCGCCAAGGTTATTAGGCGCACCATCCTTTGCCTGTGCTTGCTGCCCCCCCTTCACATCATGGCGCAGCAGTATGAGCTCACAGTGGAACAAGCTTTGAGCGCTTTCAATGCCAAGGAATACGACAAAGCCGTGTCCTTGTTCCGTCAAGCACTCAAAGAATCACCTTCGGACATACGAAACGCCCTTGTCTACTCAAACATCGCACACATCAACAAGATGAGAGGCGACAAGATGCAGGCTCTCGACAACTATTCAACCGCACTTGGAATAGCTCCGCAAAACATACCCATACTTAAGTCGCGAGCAGACCTGTATATGGAATTAGGCAACATCAACAAAGCATTGCTCGATTACAGCACCATCATTGACTATGACCCCAACAATGCAGATGCGCTTCTGGCAAGAGCTTATATATACCAGCAACGACGTGACTACTACAATGCCAAGCGTGACTACGAAGCTTTGCTCAATTCTGACCCTCACAACTATGCAGCGCTGCTCGGCACTGCCATCCTCTTCCAGAACGCAGGCAAACAGCAAGAAGCCATCAAACGGCTCACCCTGCTCATTGATGAATATCCAGACAAAGCAGAAATATACTCCATCAGGGCTGAGATAGAGAAAGAAGCCAACCTGTCGGAACTTGCAATAATGGATCTGAACAAAGCCATCGAGCTGGACCCTGAAAACAAAAACATTATCCTGTCACGCGCATACCTGCACCTGAGCGAAGACAACAAACGATTGGCCTTAAAAGACTTTGAACGCGCCATCGAACTGGGAGTGCCACGAGGACAACTGAGAGAGGAACTGAAAAAATGCAGATAGCAAAAGGATTGAACTGCTTTCAGAACACCACTATCCAATAATCAAAACAAGAAAATAAGCAGATGGACTGTTTTTTGATTGAACAGCATCATCAAACCCAAATCGGTCATCAGATTTACTGATTATTTCTATGTTTCGGCCTAATGACCGATTTGGGTTAAACCATTCAGGCCATCTACTTACCAACAAACATGCAATTGAATGAAAGAATTTGTTATTTCAGAAGCTAAGGTCGAGACCGCTGTCATTGTCGGACTCATCACACCTCAGCAGAACGAGAGGAAAACTACAGAATATCTAAACGAACTTGAGTTTCTCGCTGAAACAGCAGGAGCTAAAGTAATACGCCGATTCACACAAAAAATGAATGGGCCAAGCAGTGTGACATATCTCGGCACTGGCAAACTCGATGAAATCGCTCAATTCATAAAAAACAAACAAGACGAAGTTGATGCCTATTGGGAAGAGCAGATGGCCCTTGGACGTCCCTACGAGGCAAGCATCGTCACAGGCACAAAAGCCAGGCATGGAGACGACTTCACCGAAGAAGACGAACAAACAGAATGCCGCAAAAGCCGCAAACAAAAGAAGTTGGAAAAACTTCTTAAGAACCAAATGGCAGAGCAAGACAATGTGCCACAACCTGTGGGCATGGTCATATTCGACGATGAGCTCTCAGCCAAGCAGATACGCAATATCGAGCAAGTGCTGCAAATAAAGATTCTTGACCGGACAAGCCTTATCCTCGACATATTCGCCATGAGAGCACAGACTGCTGCCGCAAAGACACAAGTCGAACTGGCACAATACCGCTACATGCTGCCACGACTGACACGCCTCTGGACTCACCTCGAACGACAACGAGGCGGAAGCGTGGGCCTGCGTGGACCTGGTGAAACTCAGCTCGAAATGGACCAACGCATCATACGGCACCGCATATCTCTTCTCAAAGAACGTCTTGTGGAGATTGACCAACAAAAAACCACACAACGCAAGAACCGCGGACGGCTAATACGAGTGGCACTCGTAGGCTACACTAATGTGGGTAAGTCCACACTCATGAACTTGCTTGCAAAAAGTGACATATTCGCAGAAAACAAACTCTTTGCCACTCTCGACACCACTGTGCGCAAGGTCATCATAGACAATCTGCCATTTCTGCTTTCCGACACAGTCGGCTTTATCCGCAAATTGCCTACAGACCTTGTGGAATCTTTCAAGAGCACGCTCGATGAGGTCAGAGAAGCCGACCTGCTTCTTCATGTGGTGGATATCAGCCATCCCGACTTTGAAGAACAAATACAGGTGGTGGAAAAGACTCTCGGTGACCTTGGATGCGCTGACAAGCCTCAAATGATAATATTCAATAAAATAGATGCCTACTCATGGATTGAGAAAGACGCCGATGACCTCACGCCACGCACTAAAGAGAACATCCCTCTTGAAGAGCTCATGCGCACATGGATGGCCAAGCTCAACCAGGAAAACAAAGAACAAGGCACAGACAACAGTCTCGGATGCTTCTTCATCTCTGCGAAGAGACGTGACAACATCGATGAACTAAAAGAACTGCTCTACAAAAAGGTGAGAGAGATGCATGTGCAGAAATATCCATACAACGACTTCCTCTACTCCAACTATGACGAGAATGGTGAAGTGAAATAAATGCCCCTCAATCAACTGGCACAGGGGGTCTCACATAATATTAAACAATACATTTATGAGAGAGTTAACTGTAAATGAGATTGCCCAACTTGAAGAACGCAACTGCTGGGCGGAAGAATGGTCGGACGTATTAGTGGACGAGGCGTTCAATCCCTCGCAAATGCATAATGTAACCTTCTACGGCCATATCGAGATAGGAAGCCTCAACGGCACACTGGAATTGGAAGATGGTTTCCGCAAGCGTTGCGGCATTCGCAACGCCACACTCCGCAACATCACCATAGGAGATGACTGTCTGATAGAAAATATTCACGGATACATATCCAACTATCAGATTGGCGACCAATGCTACATATCCAATGTGAGCCTCATCACATGCCAGGAAGGAAGCAGCTTCGGCAACGGCTTAACAATCTCTGTGCTCAATGAAGGAGGTGAAGGCAACGTGTGCATCACAAAAGGGCTCACCGCACAGATAGCGTGGCTCATGGTCAACTTTCCTTCTGTCAAAGACCTTGCAGTCCACAAAAAAGACGAGAGCATGAGCATGCATGAGTGCGGCTACATAGGCTCTGGCTCACGCATCCTTAATGTCAAAGAGATAAGCAATGTGTATATTGGCGAAGGGTGTGAGGTGCAAGGCAGCAGCCGTCTGAACAACTGCACCATACAGAGCACCGATGACGCAGGCACGCTCATAGGCACTGATGTCATCATCGAAGACAGCGTAGTGGCACCGGGAGCCAGCATCATCGACGGGGCAAAAGTATACAGCAGCTTTATCGGCGAGTCGGTCCATATAGGCAAAGGCTTTTCCGCAGAAGCGAGCCTTTTCTTTGCCAACAGTCATATGGACAATGGTGAATCATGCGCAGCTTTCTGCGGTCCATTCTCCACAAGCCATCATAAGAGCACTCTGCTCATCGGCGGCGCATTCTCTTTCTACAATGCAGGCAGCTCCACAAACCAAAGCAACCATGCCTACAAGATGGGACCTATACATTGGGGCACACTTGACCGAGGCAGCAAAACGGCCAGCGGAAGCCATATCCTATGGCCAGCGCACATTGGCAGTTTCTCCATGGTGATGGGCAAAGTGCAGACACATCCTGCCGTGCAAAAACTCCCATTCAGCTATGTGATAGCTGAAGGACGCGACACATGGCTCGTGCCTGGCATCAATCTGCGTACCGTAGGCACATGGCGCGATGTGAACAAATGGCCCAAGAGAGATGTGCGCCCCCTATGCGCAAGAGAGGACATCATCAACTTCGCCTTCCCTAACCCATACATCATACAATCAGTGCTGGACGGACGCAACGTGCTTGAACGGCTGCAGCAGGCAAATGGCCCTGAAACTGAGATTTATGAATACCATGGATGCAAAATAAGGCGCGACTCACTTTTGAAAGGCATCCAATATTACGATTTAGCACTGAAACTGTTCCTCTACCATTGTTTTCAGACCAACAACATAGAAGATACAAATGCCAACGGAAGCCGTTGGGTTGACATGATGGGCATGCTTGCGCCCAAAAGCGAGATAGACCGCGTGGTAAAAGACATCGATGACGGCGCCATAGCTTCCATCTGCGAACTGAAGGCCATTCTGTCTCAGATACACAAGGACTACAAGAATAATGAGCAGGCATACGCCAACTTCATAATGCAGAACTGCGGCAACAACCTCTTCGTTGACAAAGACCATTGGATGCGAGAAGCTGAAGAAAGCTATTCACTTTGGCTGAAGATGATAAAGGACGACGCAGAAAAGGAATACCTTATGGGAGACGTGGAATCTGAACAATTACGTTCATTCCTGAATACTATAAAATAAATCCACGCCATATGAAAAAACTGATGAAAGTTGCATTATTTGCAGCAATAATGGGAGCGCAACAAATATCAGCGCAGACCTATACAAACAACTATGTCTTTTAATGCGGACAATCCAAAAGACACAATGCAACACCCTTGAAAAAGTATCTTAGGATACTTGGCCAAGTATCCTAATATACTTTGCAAAGTATCCTATAATACTTTGCCAAGTATCTTTACCCTCTTTTTTGCCAAGAAAAAAAGAAACTGACTTTAACATTTAATCATATGACACATCGGACGGGTCAAGACTTCGACAATATCACTACTTCACAAACATGCCAATCTTCACAACCGATTGTGGTTGGATGGCAACACAACATGAGTGTCCCGAATAAGCCAAAGACCTATTCGGGACACTCATTATATAATAAGTAGGTGTTCAAAATTATCTTATAACATCAAAGTAAGCCTCTCTCATACTTGTGCCAAATATTAAAATAATTATGAGCACCTACTTATCAGTGATTTCGGAAGTTCCACTTTGAATTGTCTGATTGGAAATCATACTCTGCAAGAGTGGGGGTGCTGTCACCCGCAGAATAAAGCACATATTTAGTGTTAGTGCCTTTGCGTCCCGGGATGCACTTCGGCATGATGCGGAAAGTACCGTCTGTGAGTTGCTCTATGCGCCACAGCTGTTCGTCTGCACCTGTATATTCTGGCACAGTGGCCACCTCCAACTTCGATGTGGCCGCAAGAGCGCGGTTTGTTCCTTCTATAGTTATCTTGAAATATGGATTGCTTAGATAACCTCCGGCTTCAGGAACAGCCGTAACGGTCCACCGCTGATGCGGACGGAACATATAATCACCTATACGAGCCGGGATACTTCCCTTAGGCCACGAGTCGATGACCTCTACTAATGCCTGGTTGGCAATTGGCTTCACTGGAGTGTCCGGGTCAACACGGAACCATGCTTGTCTGTCTTGTTTCATACGAGCGAAGTCGACGGCAAGCTCAAGAGCATAACCACGGCGTTCCGACTCTATCTCATACGTTCCTTCCTTGAAGCGGTCGCCAGCATAAGGCCATCCATTCTTCCACAACAAGGGACGAATGCCAAGCACACTGCGTCCACCTTGATCGAAGTCGGCCTCGTAATGACAAGACATCACCTCCACACCTTCATCAATAACAGTGCGTCCGAAATGCCCAGGACCACAAACACGATCGCCAGCAGCTATGACCATCTTGCCTCCACCATGAAACATGTCACGGCCCACGTTGTCAATATATGGGCCTGTCACCTGACGCGAGCGGCCTACCACAATATTATATGTGGAGTTGACTCCATCGCAACATGTGCCATGCGTGCCAAGAAGATAATACCAGCCGTCACGATAAATAAGGTCAGAAGCCTCACAGTCTATGGCTATGTCCTTTGGCTCATTGCCTTCCACGCGCTTGCCTGTTTTAGGATCAAGCTCTATCAAACGTATATTGCCGAAATATGTGCCGTAGCTCACCCAAAGCCTTCCCGTCTGAGGATCGAGGAGCAATCCAGGGTCTATGGCATCATTATCTTCCAATCCATCAGAAGAGGCCACTTCGACAGGTTCTGAATATTTAAACTTAGCAGAATTAGGATCAAGCGTCTCATTCCACATAGTGAGGATGCGTCCATTATGTCCGCCACCAAGCCCACCGCCTGTAGCTCCATATATGACCAAATAGCGCTTGCCTATCTTCAGCACATCGGGAGCAGCGCCACCACCCGGACGCACAGCGCCACCCTTCCATGACCATCCATCCTCTGTGATGAGACCGCCACTGCCAGTGCCAAAGGTATAATACTTGCCGTCACACTCTGCCAATGTTGAAGGGTCGTGGATATATGGCTGCCCTATCTGCGCATGCGACGAGAGAGCAAGCAGCATTGCTGCCATGCTATGCATGATACGTATATGTTTCATTACTTTAAAGTTCTATATATATTATTGTTGTCAGGACATTTATATTGTCTGACTTAAAAACAAATCATAAAATCACTTATGGTTAATCGTGATGTTTCTCACAGGATTACCTTTCTCATCAAGCAGACGAACACAGAAATCGCTCATGCCAGGACCATTGATGACAGCACCTCGCAATATGTTGCGCCCTTTCTTCAAAGAGACACGAGGCGACATTCCATCGTCCTTCACCATGCGCCTGTCGCCAGAGAGAAGCAAGGCTTCCTCTCCGTTAAGCCACCACATAGAAGCCGAATTGCTTCCTACGGCCAAACGCACATTGTCTATGTCTTCATCACAGTCTATAGCTGTCACCACCCAGAAGAGCACGCCATAAACAGGCTTTTCCATCCTTTCGGCAAACCTGAATAGTTTGAGATTGTATCTTTCACTCTCCAAAGCATGCCATCTCAGATTTTGTTTGCCCACTTTCACTGCTTGTTTGTCTTTTGGGAAAACAGAAAACTGTCCTTTGAAATATTCTTTGCCAAGTTCTTGGCGCAGATAAGTGTCCACAAACACTGTGTTTGTCGGATTGGGTTTGTCGATAGGCTCAAGCACAAGCCAACGTCGGATGAAGCCGTCTGCATCAGGCACAGAAGCTGTGGATGGAGCAGGAGAGAAGTATTTCTCACGGTTCTTAAACTGCACCCAGTCAACATGCACCTCCTTGCCATCACATACAAAATAAAGGCTCTTCACACCTTCTGGCACATGGCTTACAGGAGCTGTCACCGTCATCCACCTGCCACTATTGTCACGTGGACGCTGGCCACCTGTCTTGCAGATCACTTTGCATTTAGCTATGACACGCCCTTTGGCACTGCCCTCATGGATGGAAAATTCCGTATTGTCGTGAGCCATGACATTGGCAATCATATAGCAATCGCCCAATGGGGAGAAATCAACATCATCATATGCCAACCAACTGCCCTTGTCTGGCAGTTTGGCTTCCCATCCCTTAAACGTGTCAATGGTGTCAAGCAACTGAACTGCCACTCCTTGGCTCGCTTTGCTGTAGCGATCTATCTGCAAGCATTCGGTTGCTTTGTTTATTCCCACACCACGAAGCGTAGGAACCACCTCCTTTATAGTACCGTCGGAATTGAAGTAGAGACGGTCTATCCGAGCGGAACGTCTCTTGTCCATGTTGGGCGAATAGTCGTTGTGATGATAGAAAAGATACCATTGACCCTTATATTCCACTATGGAATGGTGATTTGTCCAGCATCCCGTCGGCGACTCAGCCATGATGATGCCTTTGAAATCCCATGGGCCGAGCGGCGACTTCGACATGGCATAAGCCAAAGTCTCCGTGCCATTATCCTTTCTTACCCATGGAAATGTGAGATAATAGTTTCCTGCATGCTTGAAAGCAAAAGGCCCTTCCTTGAAGCCCTCAGGCAAGCCTTCCATCACTTTGACTTCCCCGGCAAGTTCCTTCATGTTGTCATTCAGCAACGCTCCACGCATCGGACCTCCGGCCCAATACATGTAGCTCTTTCCATCATCATCAATGAGCACACAAGGGTCTATGCCCATCACTCCCTTGATGGGTTCAGCTTCACAAGTGAAAGACCCTTCTGGCTTGTCGGACGTGGCGACACCTATGCCGAAGCCGCGTCCGTCCTTCGGAGCTGACGGAAAATAAAAATAATACTTGCCATTCTTGCACACACAGTCGGGAGCCCACATTGAATAGGAATCAGGACGCACCCATGGAACTTTGTTTTGTGTAATGATGACGCCATGGTCTTTCCACTCTGTAAGATTATCGGAAGAAAACACATGATAGTCGGCCATACAGAACCAGTCTTGGCGTTGTCCTTCAGGAGCGTGAATGTCATGCGACGGATAAAGATACACCTTACCATTAAACACTCGCGCTGTAGGATCGGCCGTAAACTGGTCTCTAATGATCGGATTCTGGGCTGCGGCTGCTACAGAAGCGAGCAGCGACACAAACATGATTGTCTTTCTCATTTTTCAGACTTATGGTTATACACTATGTTAGGAATTTGCTATGGATTCATTTCAGCCTCACAAATCATAACACAAAATTACCACTAATCATCCAAAAGCATTTTCACTTTTGAATCATAAGTTCTAAAAAATGGAACAAGGATAATATATTACTACTTTATTAGCAACTGTCTGGCAAATTCCCATATGACGATGCCTGCAGTGGTGCTCACATTGAGAGAGTGCTTGGTGCCATACTGAGGAATCTCAATGCAGGCATCCGACGCATTGACCACCTCCTGCTTCACGCCCTTCACCTCATTGCCCATTACTATGGCAAAGCCTGTGGCATCAACAAGCGCAGGCATGGTATCACAATCGTGAAGGTCAAGATGCTGAAGCATTGTGCTGCCTTCACACTGCTCGATGCTGAAGACCACATGTCCTTTCGCGCGCAATTCGTCCACAGCTTCCATTGTGCTGCCAAAATGTCGCCATTCCACAGTATCCTCAGCTCCAAGAGCTGTCTTGTGAATCTCTGGATGCGGTGGACATGCCGTAATGCCGCAAAGATATATGGCTTCCACACGGAAAGCATCGGCCGTGCGGAACACACTGCCAACATTGTACATGCTTCTCACATCGTCAAGCACTACTGTCAGAGGCATCTTTTCAGACGCTTTGAACTCTTCCGTGTTCATGCGTCCCATCTCTGTAATCTTCAGTTTACGCATCATGATAATTTATTACTAAACTCAAATAAGTCATCAGACTTCAATTCTTGTTGGAGTCACGAGCATTTGTCAATGTATGCATTTGAAGGCATGCTGGCTATGACGCACTCGAATGACAAAAGAAACGCATACAAAATCACATCTGCCCGCTCTCAATGAGCAGAATGGCCCGTTCCGTCAGTCTGTCATCCACATCGGGATCATATTCCTTCTTCAGGCTTGCTCCAAAAAGACTCGCAAACGCATTGTAAAAACCCGCCTTGAAACCGCCCATATATTTCTTTATAAGTTCATAACCTGTCATGTCACACTGCCTGTCTATAAGTTTGATGAGCAATTTGCCTTGGGCAAACGAGAGTTTCTTCAACTTAGGATAGTATTCGGCTTTCAATTCCTTCTCTTGCTGCTTGAGATACGCATCCTTATCCTTCTTCGTGGGGAGCGAATCCATGTGAGCTATTGTGCGGTTGACTGTAGCCTGGATTTCACAAGCTATAGGATAGACTTTCTTAATGTTGTTGGCTATCTTATAATATTTGCGAGCCTGAGACGCATTCTTAAAAACCAATTTGTTGAACACATAAAAATCTCCGTACATGAAACTTGGAATCATCTCTCCATCATATTCTACCATGCCAGTATAATACTTAGGATGTGAAAATATAGGTTCACCTGTCATATACTTATCTGTTTGCGCATCAATCTTCACCTTCTGCGCAAGCATCTGTCTTGGCGACAGCATGATTGCCGCCACCAGCATAACTTTCAAAAATATATGTGTGACAAATGATTTCATAAATCCCTTTACCTTGTAAGTATAAAAACGACTGCAAAATTAGCAAGATTTTTCCACATTAAGCTCATCGTTCATCATTATATTATTCTTTTTAATGCTATTTAAGCCATCAGCCACTTCCTCAATGTTTAGGAATGACAATAATTAACTATTAAGACTCATGTACAAGCAGCACAAATGGACCTGACAGCATTATAGGGGCAACATCAGAGCAGGCCTTATTATCATTGCTTTATGTTGCTGAATAAAAGGATGCTGTAATCATCATACAAAAAACAAAAATCCATAGCTGCAAATTGCCCTTTTGGGCATCAATCATGCCCCATATTCATGTTAATGAAATATTTTTTTCGTATTGTTTGTGGCTAAATAGAATAAAATCCGTAAATTTGCAATTACTTGTACTTTACCATGAAGCACAATGGCCTAAAACAAAGAACAAACAAATTAACAATCAATTAAAATATGAGTTTAAAGATTATCGTACTCGCAAAGCAAGTGCCCGACACAAGAAATGTCGGGCCAGACGCTATGACTCCAGAGGGTACAGTGAACCGCGCAGCTCTGCCTGCCGTATTCAACCCTGAGGATTTGAATGCACTCGAGCAAGCGCTCCGTCTCAAGGACGCCAACCCAGGCTCTACCATCACAATGATAACAATGGGCCTGCCTAAAGCAGCCGAGGTGCTCAAGGAAGGCATCTACAGAGGCGCTGACGAAGGCATCCTCGTGTCAGACCGTCCTCTTGGCGGCGCAGACACTCTCGCCACTTCATACACACTGGCTCAGGCCATCAAGAAGGTGGGCGGATACGACATTATCCTCTGCGGACGCCAAGCTATCGATGGCGACACAGCACAAGTAGGTCCACAAGTGGCTGAAAAACTTGGTCTCACACAAATCACATACACCGAAGAGATTCTTTCCATCGACAAAGAAGCAGGCAAGATTGTGGCTAAGCGCCATATAGACGGCGGCGTGGAGACTGTTGAAGGACCGCTTCCTATCGTTGTCACTGTCAATGGCTCTGCAGCTCCATGCCGTGTGCGCAACGTAAAGCGTGTATGGGCAAACAAAAACAGAGAATTCCCTATTTGGGGCGCTGCAGACATCGAGGCCGACCCTGCTCAGATAGGCAAGGCTGGCTCGCCAACAAACGTGAAAGCCGTGAAGAGCATAGTCTTCAAAGCTAAGGAAAACAAGACTCTCACATCAAGCGACGCTGATGTGGAAAGCCTTATTGTTGAACTCATGGAATCTAACACCATCGGATAATGAATAACGTTTTCGTATATTGTGAGCTTGAAGGCAACAAGGTTGCCGACGTAAGCTTGGAGCTCTGCACCAAGGGCCGCAAACTCGCCAACAAGCTGGGAGTGCAGCTTGAGGCTATCCTCGTAGGCCACAACATTGACGGTGTGGAGAAGCAGGTTATACCTTTCGGTGTTGACAAAGTGCATATCTTCGATGCAGAAGGACTATTCCCTTACACATCTCTTCCACATACATCAGCTGTTGTGAACCTCTTCAAAGAAGAGCAGCCACAGATTTGCCTGCTCGGAGCCACAGTAATCGGACGTGACCTCGGTCCACGAGTGTCTTCAGCCCTCCACTCAGGTCTTACAGCAGACTGCACACAATTGGAGATTGGCTCCTTCGACATGAAGGTGAAAGATGCAGATGGCAACTTTGTTGAAAAGCACTATGAAGACCAACTCTATCAGATTCGTCCAGCATTCGGCGGATCTATCATTGCCACAATCGTCAATCCAGAGCACCGCCCACAGATGGCAACAGTGCGCGACGGAGTGATGAAGAAGGAAATAATTGATGAAAACTACAAGAGCGAGGTCATAAAGCATGATGTGGCCAAATATATCCCAGAGACAGACTATGTGGTGAAGGTGCTCGACCGTCACGTGGAGAAAGCTAAACATAACCTCAAGGGAGCTCCTATCGTCATCGCAGGCGGTTACGGTGTGGGCGGTCCAGAAGGCTTTAACCTTCTCTTCGAACTTGCGAAGGAACTTCACGCAGAGGTGGGCGCAAGCCGTGCAGCTGTCGATGCAGGATGGATTGACCATGATCGCCAGATTGGTCAGACAGGCACCACTGTGCGTCCTAAGGTATACATCGCTTGCGGTATATCTGGCGCCATACAGCACGTTGCCGGCATGAAAGACTCAGGCATCATCATCTCTATCAATTCAGACCCTCAGGCTCCTATCAACCAGATTGCCGACTACATCATCAACGGCACGGTGGAGGAAGTCGTTCCAAAGTTGATAAAGTATTACAAGAAGAATTCTAAGTAAAAAACAGAGCACTCTGCGCATGAAAAAGACAGAGTCTCTTAATAAAGAAGAATAACTATATGGCTAATTCATATACAGACGTTCCTGAGATTAAATTTCACATGGAACACCCTTTGATGAAGCGCATCGTTGAGTTGAAGGAAAGAAACTTTGCAGACTATGGCCAGTATGACTATGCGCCCAAAGACTACGAAGACGCACAGGACAACTACAACAGCCTGCTTGAAATCACTGGCGACATCAATGCCAACATCATTGGCCCCAACTCGGAGGAGGTAGACACCGAAGGCCCTCACTGCGAAAACGGACGCGTGCGCTATGCAGCGAAGACATACGAGAACCTCGATGCCACTATCAAGGCTGGACTCTGCGGCATGACTATGCCACGCCGTTATGGTGGCCTCAACCTGCCTAACGTGGTTTACACAGCGGCCAACGAGATGATAGCCCAAGGCGACGCTGGCTTTGAAAACATCTGGTCATTACAAGATTGCATTGAAACCCTCTATGAGTTTGGAGACGAGGACCAACGCCGCAGATACATTCCGCGTGTATGCGCAGGCGAGACCATGTCGATGGACCTCACTGAGCCTGACGCAGGCTCTGACCTGCAGTCGGTGATGCTCAAGGCTACATACAGCGAGGAAGACAAGTGCTGGTATCTCAACGGCGTGAAGCGCTTCATCACAAATGGTGATGCAGACATACACCTCGTGCTTGCGCGCTCTGTAGAAGGCACACGTGACGGACGCGGTCTGTCTATGTTCATCTATGACAAGCGCAATGGTGGCGTGGATGTGCGCCGTATAGAAAACAAGCTCGGCATCCATGGCAGCCCAACATGTGAACTTGTCTACAAGAATGCCAAGGCTGAACTCTGCGGCTCAGAGAAGCTTGGACTCATCAAGTATGTCATGGGTCTCATGAATGGTGCCCGTCTCGGCATTGCTTCACAATCGGTAGGTGCAGAGCAAGCTGCATACGAGGAGGCTATTAACTATGCACGCGACCGCAAACAGTTTGGCAAGGAGATTATCCACTTCCCTGCTGTTTACGATATGATTTCACGCATCAAAGCTAAGCTTGACGCTGGACGTTCGCTCCTATACATGACAGCTCGCTATGTAGACATCTACAAGATTCTTGATGACATCTCAAAAGAGCGCAAACTCACTCCTGAAGAGCGTGCTGAATACAAGAAGTACAGCAAGATGGCTGATGCTTTCACCCCATTGGCTAAGGGAATGAACTCTGAGTTTGCAAACGAATCGGCATACGACTCTATTCAAGTGCATGGAGGTTCTGGCTTCATGCTTGAATACAAGTGCCAGCGCATTTACCGCGATGCTCGCATCATGTCTATCTACGAGGGCACAACACAGCTTCAGACAGTAGCTGCCATCCGATACATCACTTCAGGCTTCTACGCCGGCGTCATCCAGGAATATGAGCAGGAGCCTGTAGCGGCTCAGTATGAATCGTACGCTGTGCGCATCAAGGACATGGCAGACAAACTCGCATTCTGCACAAACAAGGCAAAGGAGCCAAACAATCAAGACTTCCTCGACCTGTGTTCACGCAAGCTTTACGAGATGACAGCTTACGTCATCATGTGTCATCTGCTCCTTCAAGACACTCAGCGCGCTCCTGAACTCTTCAGCAAATCGCTTGCAGTATTCATGAACTATGCTGAGAGCGAGGTGGCAAAGCACTTCAACTACATCCACAAGCTTGATGTGGACCAGTTGCCTAACTACGTTCAAGAATAACACTAACATCTAAATATCTGCAACGGTTATATTCTCCTGTGGCACAATACGGAGCATATAACCGTTGCTGCATAAAAGGCAACCCTATATGTCAATCAAATTACCTATCCTTATAAGCACTGCCGTTATCCTTTCATTCTCGGCATGCGAAAAACTGTCGTGGGAGGACGATGCCACAAACACATCAGCAGAAAGCTCCACGGCAGAGACCCACAACATAACCCTGCGCATATCATCATTAGAGCAGCATTCATTCCCTTATATAGAATCAACGCGCTCCACGCCTCTTATAAGCGACTTATGCAAACGCATCACCTTTGCTGTATATAACACAGAAGACGGGACAAAAGAAAAGGTCATCCATCAGACATCAGATGACGCAGATTTCGGCCATGCAGGGTTTGACCTGCCAGCAGGCACGCACAAAGTGCTTGCCATGGCTCACAGCAGCGAGAAGCCGGCAAGCGTGAACTCTGCCAGCAAAATCACATTCGACGCAAACAAAGTCACAGACACATTCTATGAATACGCCACAATAACCGTTGACGACCAGCCACAAGAAATCAACATGACACTGAAACGAGCTGTGGCCATGTTCCGACTCATTATTAAAGATGAGATACCTGAAGATGTTGAAAAACTGAAATTTTACTATACAGGCGGCTCAAGCACCTTTTCTGCCATAGACAGATGCGGCATTGTCAAATCAAGGCAGACCGTGATACTCAACACTGCAACAGGCAACGACACTTATGAAGTGTTCACGTTTCCACGCAGCGACTCCGACAAACTCAATATGACAATCACAGCATTGGACGCTGATGACAATGTCATAGCACAGAAAGAGTTTAGCAATGTGCCAATATGCGTCAATAAGATAACTGAATACACAGGCAATCTTTTCGATGACAAAAATCAGACAGAATCGAGCAACATACATATAAGCATCGACTCTAAATGGGGCGAGACCATAAAACAGACGTTCTGAAGACAAGGCATCAACTTACATAATATACAGATTGATGGACGGAGAGTGTATTATGGACAGCTATGCCATCTGCTTACATTATATATTTTATATACAGGATATGGTCCATTTGCATTCTATCCATTCTTTTCTTATCAAGAACACACACCACTATGATAAAGACACTTGACCTGCAAGCCATCACAAAAATGCATGGCGATGAATATCATGAAGCAGCACGTAGAGTCATTGACAGCGGATGGTATCTGCAAGGCGAAGAAACGCAACGCTTTGAAGCCAACTACGCACGATATACAGGCACCTCCCATTGCATCGCTGTGGGCAATGGGCTTGATGCCTTGCGCCTCATCATCAGAGCATATAAGGAACTTGGCATATTCCACGATGGTGACGAAATCATTGTGCCAGCAAACACTTTCATAGCCACCATACTCGCCATTACCGACAACCAACTCACTCCCGTGCTTGTGGAACCTACGCTGCAGCATCTGCAGATTGACGAAAATGAGATAGAACGTCATATAACAGAAAAGACAAAAGGGGTGATGATTGTGCATCTCTATGGAAGAATGGCATATACTTGCCGCATAGGCAACATATGCAAAGCACACGGTCTCATACTTATGGAAGATTGCGCACAAGCGCAGGGATGCACATGGCAAGGCACAAAGGCTGGAGCACTCGGACAAGCAGGGGCACACAGTTTCTATCCTGGCAAAAACATCGGTGCCATGGGGGATGCCGGAGCTGTGACAACAAACAATGCAAAACTGGCTGATATTATTAGAGCACTGGCCAACTATGGCAGCCAACACAAATATGAGTTTCGCTACACTGGCATCAACAGTCGCATGTCGGAGATGGACGCAGCTTTTCTTGACATCAAACTGCGCTATCTTGATGAAGATAACGCACGGCGCCAACATCTTGCCGATTTCTATTACACGCATATTGACAATCCTCTCATAAGCTTGCCATCACGGCTTGATGACACAAATAATGTCTATCATCAGTTTCCCATTTTCTGTGAGCGGCGTGACGAACTGCAAGAACATCTTCGTGCCAATGGCGTGCAGACTCTCATCCACTACCCCATTCCTCCTCACATGCAGCAATGTTACCACAACGCTCCATGGAACACGCCGCAGCTATCACTACCCATCACGGAACAAATACACAGGCAAGAACTTTCATTGCCGATGAATCAAGCCATCAAGAAAGACGAAGCGATGATTGTAGCAGAAGCAGTCAATAGTTTCAAATAAGCAGGTCCCAAATAAATATTCAGATTATTGCTTCTATATAACAAAGTTCAAATATCATCTTTGTTATTATCTCAACTTGTTTGCCATTCTGGCAAAGGGAACTGTCCGATAAAATGACTATCTTTCCTTATGGTTATATTTATACTTAGTAAAACAAAGATAACCAAAAGGGCTGATACCTCGTGAGAAGTGTCAGCCCTAAATTATTTTGTTTGAAAAAGTTTTACCGGACAGCAATGATTTTCTTTTCAATCTAACGACCTATTTGGAGGTCCAATCCAGATCATTTCACTTTAAGGTGGACTTCCATTGTGGCTTTGTATTGTTTGCCATCAGTATGAGTATATATAAATGCCTGTTTGAAAGTGTATGTCTTGCCAGCAGAAAGATGACCAGGATACTGACCTACTTTGCAATTGAAATCACTTGGCGTCATCTCCGCATAGATAGCAGCGGAGTTGTCATAACCGCTCACATTGCCAGCAGTGGTAAACCAATGTCCAAAGACCGTGCTGCTTGATGTTGATGTGGTGGTTCCATATCGATAAGTGCCATTAGCATTCACACCCACAAAGTCGATAGTGCCTTTAACGCCCTTGCTTGATGCATTGCATTTGGCTGCTTGCATCTGCTTAGTGCTTACACCAAGAGCACGGCTGACAGCATCCATATCATATGGAACCTGCACCGAAGAGTAATTGCTTGCACTGTAGGCAAGCTCGGCGTTGAGGACAACTGTTGTGTCGCGACGCACATAATCATCTGGATAAGCATCATAAGTTCGTGACGTGCCTTGAGCAGAACATCCTGTAAAGGCAACTTGATATGGCCATTGCTCATCATTGCTCTCATCATCATCCCATGGATGACGCCAATGTTCTGTTGGCGCGCCTGTCACTACAAGCCAAACCATATATGTGTTTTCTGGCAACATCATTTCAGCAACCCCTTCCTTAGCCTTAGACATCTCGCCATACACACGGCTGCCATCTGTAGTCTGTGCCACGAAGCCATAACGCCATCCAGCCTTGGCCTTGTTTATATTGCGGTAGCCTGCTGTTCCTGCGACCCCCTTGAAGTCAACTTTCACCTTCTCGCCAGACTTGAAGCCTTTGAGGCGAATAATGTTGAAGCCATAATTCTGAGGTGTGCATGATGGGTCCACTATATATGTATTGTCCGTTCCCTCCACCCATTTAAGAGATGTTGAGAAAGAGTTCTGATAGTTTTTGCCCAATGTGCGTATGCCTTCGATATCCCATGTGATAGCACGGCAAGCATAATCGAAAATCATCTTGTTGAAATCATCTTGCGAGACATTGTTCATGCGCTTGTAAGTCTCAACAGGGTCTTCTGGCCATGTGGACTCGCGCCACAAACGACCAATGAAATCACGTCCATATAGTTCGCACCAATAATTTTGAATGAAATAATTGGCATAGCGAGGACCTTCATGCAGAAGATTTTTATAAGCATTAGTCACATACTCATTGTACCTGTAGTTGGAGAAAGTTCCCGATGGGAATACTTGGAAGGCCTGCCACTGCGCACAGCATTCCCACCAGCAGTTGCCTCCATTAGCATTGCTGTCATATCCCCATCCCCAACCATGGTTCGAGCCACAATCGGCACTGACAAGATATTGGAACACGTGTCCCACTTCATGCGCCATAGTATGTCCTCCCTCAGAGTTAGCAGCCCAAGGGTTGCAATGGAAAAGACCCACTTTCATAGACTTGGCCTTGTTGCCTGATGCAGAATACTCAAACACTCTTCCGTCCTGACCTGAGCCATCGGCGCGCCATTCGGTCTGGTTCACTATGAACATGATGATTTTGGTTTTATCAGTGACCGACTTGCCTGGAATGAGGAAACCGAGTTCTTCGACATACTTCTTCCACACTGCTTCTCCACGATTGAGCAATGTCTTCACATTGACAGAATTGTTGCCAAGAGTGATTGTATTGTTCTTCAGTGTAAGACCTTTTTCCCAAAAGCACACAAAATGCTCCGACTCCATGGAACGTTGGAAACACCACTTTGACGTTTCCTTCGTGAAGTCAACATCATAATAAGAACTTGGCTGCACCAATGTGCGCTCACCAGAACCAAAAACATAAACGCCAGGCAACTTATAGTAAGTCTTGCTCAATGGCAATGTTGCTCCCGAGCTGGTAGTCTTATAGCGTTTAAGGCCAGTCTTGCCAAATGACAATGAATCAATGCCATCAAGACTGAGCGACTCATTGAGCAAGAAACGGTTCTCAAAACAATATGTGATGTTCTCTGGCTTATCCTGAGCCATTGCTGTGGCATTTGCGGTGCAAGCTGCTGCGATGAACAGCTGTTTGATTACCCTATTCGCAGAAAAAAACGCTTTCATTGTATTTCCCCCTTATTTTTTTGACACCTTGAAAGATGCGCCGTCAACATTCACAACATAATTGCCTGCAGGCAAAGCATCAAGAGCTACAGTGACCACATCGCCACTCTTTGTGACATCGGCCTTGACAGCAGCTCCACCAACAGAGTATACCGTCACATTCTTCACACCAGGAGCATTGACAACCACCATGTTGTTCTTATAACTTATGTTTTTCTTCGTAAGCACTTCCTCTATGGCATTAGGATCATCCTCATTGGATATGAAGAAGTTTTTGATGCCGCTAAATTCGTAAGTATCGGCATTGACCGTCATTTTGCCATCAGCAAAACGAAGCACAGGATCGGTAACACCGCCAAGGAGGTAATAAACCTTTGTGCCATTGGTCAAGGTAAACACCACACTCTTTGCCATCGCTCCGACATTGGCAGCAATAAGCAGCAGTAAAGATAAAGTAAGCTTTTTCATAAAATAAGTAGTTTTGATTATATTGATTATAGGGATAATAAATGGTCTATGGCTTCATGCAGCAAAAAGAAGTGATGAATGATGACGACACACGGCATGAGTCATCATCACTCATTACCATTTTCAGTTTTTCTTGAACATGCTATGCACATTGAATGCATACCACATGAGAGCAACGAAGAGGACAGCCATAATTATTATGGATGTCGTGTCGTGGAGCACTGAATACAGCCACACACTTGCTCCAAAGCACAAGGCAATGAAAACAAGCGATGTGACCATCAATATTTTTTTTAGTTTATCCATCATCTGTTGAGTTTCCAACTGAATCCGTCCTTAGTGTCTTTCACCTCAAAGCCGAGAGCTGCAAGGTTGTCGCGTATCATATCACTGGTGGCCCAGTCCTTGTTGGCCTTGGCCTTTGACCGCTGTTCAAGAAGCATGTCAACGACTTTGCCGAATGCTTCTTCGCGCGCATCACTGCCATCACCCGCTGCAGCGGCAGCGCCCGCCTTGATGCCAAGTATGTCAAAAGCAAAGAGACTGAACACCGACTTCAGCGCATCAAGCACATCTGCTGCGATGGTTTCCTTCTTGTCTACTATTGAATTGATTGTGCGTGCTGCCTCAAAAAGGTTTGATATGACAATCGGAGTGTTGAAATCATCATACATGGCGTCATAGCACTTTGACTTGAGCGCATTGACGAAATCAACTGTGACTGTGCCTTCCTTATCTGTTGGTTGGATGGCATTGAGTGCCCTCCATGCGTCAAGCAATCGCTCAAGACCTTTCTCTGCAGCCTGCAAGGCTTCATTGCTGAAGTCGACAGTAGAACGATAATGAGCCTGAAGAATGAAGAAACGTATGGTCATCGGGCTATATGCCTTTTCCAACTTCGGATGGTCTCCTGCAAAGAACTGTGGCAATGTGATGAAGTTGCCAAGCGACTTGCCCATTTTCTGACCATCGATGGTAATCATATTATTGTGAATCCAATAGTGGACCATCTGGTCACCCTGGCTTGCCACTGCTTGAGCAATCTCACACTCATGATGAGGGAAGATGAGGTCCATTCCTCCTCCATGGATGTCGAAATGCTCTCCAAGATACTTGCGTCCCATTGCCGTGCATTCGCAATGCCACCCTGGGAATCCATCACTCCATGGCGACGGCCATCGCATGATGTGCTCTGGCTGTGCGGCTTTCCAAAGGGCGAAATCGGCTTGGTTGCGCTTTTCACCCACACCTGCAAGGTCACGGCTAGCATCTTTCACATTCTCAAGGCTGCGTCCTGAAAGCACTCCATAATTATATTTCTTATCATATTTCTCCACATCAAAATACACAGAACCATTGCTGACATAGGCAAAGCCATTGTCGAGAATCTGCTGAACAAGCTGCTGCTGCTCAATGATATGTCCTGTAGCGTGTGGCTCAATGCTTGGAGGCAGACATCCGAGAGCGTCCATTGCCTCATGGTAACGGTTGGTGAAATATTGAGCGACCTCCATAGGTTCCAATTGTTCAAGACGAGCTTTCTTTGCTATCTTATCCTCACCTTCATCGGCATCATGCTCAAGATGCCCCACATCTGTAATGTTGCGCACGTACCTAACCTTGTACCCCATGTGCTTAAGGAAACGGAATACAATGTCAAATGTGATGGCCGGACGAGCGTGACCAAGATGCGCATCGCCATAGACTGTAGGTCCACACACGTACATGCCTACATGTGGAGCATGAAGAGGCTTGAAAACTTCTTTCTTACGTGTCAGCGTGTTGTAAATGTATAGTGCTTGTTCCATTGATATATATATAATTTGTATTTCCCGACAAAGTTACGAATTATTTCGTCTCATTCTACCACAAAGCTTGATTTTTTGCAACATTTCAAGCTTTTATGACATCATTACATGTGGGAAACAGGTTCACGCAAGCGTTTGCCTATATTATTCATGTACATTTGTCAAAAAAATCTTGCAGTTCATTAAACCTTTGCCGACACGCTGCGTCTTACAAGTGTAAATTCTCGAGATTACTGGTAAAATGATGTAGAACAACAGAAAAAGAAAGGAATTAAAAACATGAAACGAATAATCATATCAGCATTTGTGTTCCTGCTCGTATCAGCAGCAGTGATGGCACAGAACAACCAAGGACGTCAGCGACAGAGAATAAACCCTGCCGAGATGTATGAGAAAATGGCAGAACGTCTGGCTAAGCAGATGAAACTGGACGATGACAAGGCAAACACATTCAAAGTACTTTATGTAGATTATCAGACAGCTCGCCGCAACGCAGTGGATCCGAAGGGAGACAATAGTGACGGAGACGAGAGAGTGAACCTGAACAAGATCACTGATGAAGAGGCTAATGCTCTTATACAGAAAAGTTTTAACAAGCAGGAGGCACAGCTGAAAGTTGACAAAGACTACCTTCCAAGATTCCTGGAGATTATCACTCCTGCTCAGGCCGCACGCATCTATGTGAGAGGAACTGGCATGGGCCGTCAGCAAAGCAACGGTCAAATGCCCCGAGGCGGATTCCCTGGAGGTGGCCCTGGTGGATTCCCCGGAGGTGGCCCAGGCGGATTCTAATTGCAAGTTTCATTTCTGTTACCCAAAAGTAAATTGTTAGACAACAATAGCCATATTTATGGCATCTATGAATATGAACAAGTTGAGATTACTTAAACAATAAGGATAAAGCACAATGTATCAGAATTAGATCAATTATTTAGATTAATTTTTTCATTGGAACAGGGGGAGTTGGATGCGAATCCGCAACTCCCTTTTTTTATGTAAAAAATTGAAGGATGGCACAATAAAATAAAGAGAAAATAGTTATAATAAACAAATGGCAAGTCGTATATTTCTTATAGCATGCCTTCTGCTTGCGCCGTTTGTGGCAGTGAAGGCTCAGTGGGATGTGCAGTTTTCCGACTACACAGCCCTTAAGTCGTATTATAACCCCGCAGTGTCAGGCACCGACGGGCAACTTGACGTGAAAGGTGTCTACTCCATGCAGATGGCTGGATACGACAATGCTCCTGCCACAATGTACGTGGATGCTTCAATGCCTGTATATTTCCTTAGTCCACGACATGGCGCCGGATTAAGTTTCATGAGCGACAACATTGGCATGTTTACCACAACAAAAATCAACCTGCAGTATTCCTACAACATAAAACTGGGCAAGAAAGGACGTCTGGCAGTAGGTTTCGCAGGAGGATTGCTGACAGAGAAGATTGATCCAAGCGGCATCGAATTGGAAGACAAGAATGACCCCGCATTCCCATCATCACAACAGGACGGCAGCTCTGTGGACATCGGAGCCGGCTTCTATTATTACCACCCCAAAGCTTGGATAGGAATCTCCGCGCAGCACCTGCTCGCCCCGACAATAACAATAGGTGAAACAAACGAGGTGGATATCTCAAGGATGTATTATTTAATGGGCGGATGCAATATAAAAATAAAAAATTCGTTAATAACACTACAACCTTCATTCCTCGTTCAGTCGGACTTCGACTCTTGGAGGGAAGACGTGCAATGCAAAGCGCTATACGAGTATGACGGCAGACGCTTTTATGGCGGACTGGGATACAGCCCTAACACTTCGGTGACATTCCTTGTAGGCGGCGTGTTTCACGGCATAGGATTAGGCTACAACTACCAGATGTACACATCGGGAGTTGGAACGGTGAACGGCAGCCATGAATTGGTAGTTAATTACCAGACAGACCTCGACCTTTTCAAAAAGGGACGCAACAAGCACAAAAGCGTCAGATGGCTTTAAGGGGGCAAGCAATGGTTTTCATCCATCAAAACAAAAACCAAGCCCAAACACAATACCCCTTGAAAAATAGCAAGCTAAGACAAACGATAATATCAAAGAAACATAGATAAATACAACAGTGATGAAAAAAATAATAGGATTTATATGCACAATGGCTGTCACTCTTACGGTGGCATCATGTTTCTCAGCCAAAGGCGGCGCCACTGCAGCTGGCGGAGAGGTGACAGGTGTAAGCGGCTCATCCATGGCTGAGCCAGCACCCTACGGCATGGTGCTCGTGAAACGAGGCAGTTTGAAAATGGGCTCAGAGAAGGGCGATAGCCTTTGGGGCAAGAACATACCTACACGCGAGATAAGCGTCGACGCTTTCTGGATGGATGAAAAGGAAGTGACCAACTCTATGTATCGTCAGTTTGTATGGTGGGTGCGCGACTCTATCATCCGTGAGCGTCTTGCCGACCCTGCTTATGGTGGCGACGAATCGTACAAGATAGAAGAAGACCGATACGGCGAGCCTGTCACGCCTCATCTCAACTGGAACAAGCCTCTGCCACGAAATCCAGATGAAGACCAGCAGCGAGCAATAGAGAGTGTATACACCACGCACCCTGTCACAGGAGAAAAGATGCTTGACGTTAGTCAACTGAACTACCGCTACGAGGTATTTGACTATGTGATGGCGGCCAAGCGCAAGTATCGCCTCAACCCTGCAGAACGTATACTCAACACTGATATACAGACAGACCCCGATGAACAAGTGATAATAAGCAAAGACACTGCATACATTGATGATGACGGACTCATTCACCGTGAGACAATCACACGTCCGCTCAGCAGCATGTGGGACTTTGTCAACACATATATTGTCAATGTGTATCCCGACACTACATGTTGGATAAACGATTTCCAGAATGCAGAGAACGAGACGTACATGCGCCTGTACTTCACCCATTCCAATTTCAACGACTATCCTGTGGTAGGCGTCAATTGGGAACAGGCCAATGCTTTCTGCAACTGGCGCACCGACTATCTGATGAAAGGATTGGGCCCACAAGCCAAGTTTGTGCAGCGATACCGCCTGCCAACAGAAGCAGAATGGGAATTTGCAGCCAGAGGAAAGGATGGCAACGAATTGCCATGGTTGCAAGAAGGTGTGGCAAGCGACAAAGGATGCTACTATGCCAATTTCAAGCCTGACCGAGGCAACTACACAAAAGACGGCAATCTTATCACTTCAAAAGTGGGCATATACAGTGCCAACACCAACGGACTGTATGACATGGCAGGCAATGTGGCCGAGTGGACAAGCACCGTCTACACAGAAGCAGGAGTGCTCTCGATGAGCGACATGAATCCGACACTTACCTACAACGCTGCCAAGGAAGATCCTTACGCGCTGAAGAAGAAGAGCGTCAGAGGCGGCTCATGGAAAGACCCTGAAAGCTTCATCAAGAGCGCTTGGCGCACATACGAATATCAAAATGTGGGACGCTCATTCATAGGATTCAGATGTGTGCGCTCGCAAGTAGGCACAGCCTCGCGCTCAAGAAGATAAAATAAACAATGAGCCTGTGGCCAAGGAACACCATGCAGAATGCCCGAATAGCAATGAGGCATGGCCAAAGCATGATTCCCAACTAACATCAAGACTCTCAAACATAAAATTTACAATCCAACATTATGGCAACAAAATATACAGGTATCCAAAAATGGCTGAGAACAAAGAGAGGCCAAACCTTTCTCAACTATGCATACAGCTGGGGTGCAGCTGTCGTTATCGCAGGCGCACTCTTTAAACTGACACATATAGCAGGCGCTGACATCATGCTCTTCCTCGGAATGGGCACAGAGGTCATTGTATTCATCCTTGCAGGTTTCGAACCACAGGAGAGTCTGGATGCTCAAGAATTGGCTGAAGAGGCAGCAGAAGATGCAGCCGTGCGCTCCAAGGTCGAATCAGCAATATTTGAAAACACGGCTGCCGCTCTTGCAGCGGATGCTTCACGTATGCCTGTTAGCGGCACTGCCATCATTGCTGGCGAAAATAGCAGCGATGCTATTCATGCAGACAGTTCAGAGTCGGTCGATGCCGCACAGCTTGCTTCTGACATACAATCTACCGCCAACTTCTCTTCACCTCAGTTTGCAGGCATGACTCCTGAAATGCAAGAAGCCACAATAGCTTATGTAGACCAGCTCAACGAACTGACTGACACGTTGCGCAAAGTAGCAGAGCAAAGCGCTCGCCTCACACGCGACTCTGAAGAGATGGAAACAATGAACCGCACTCTCACTGGTATCAACCGCTTCTACGAGATGCAACTCAAGAGTGTGGGCACACAGTCGGCCACCATCGATGAAGTAAACGACCAGACAAAGAAGCTTGCGGCTCAACTCCAAGAACTCAATGAAGTGTACCTCAAAATGGTAGAAGCACTAAAAATGAAGATTAGCTAAACAACATAACGGTTCTGAGACATGATTAGAAAGAAACTAACTCCGCGTCAGAAGATGATCAATCTGATGTACGTAGTGCTGATGGCAATGTTGGCACTCAACGTGTCATCGGATGTGCTCGTAGGCTTCTCACTCGTGGATGAAGGTCTGAACCGCTCGAAAGAAAACTCAGCCGTTCAGAATGAAGCTATATACAAAGAACTGGAAGCAGCCATGAAACGCAATCCTGAGAAAGTGCGCCAATGGTTTGAGAAGGCACAGCAGGTGCGTCAGATGAGCGACTCGCTATATGCCTTTGCGGAAAATCTGAAATGGGAGATTGCCCGTCAGGCTGATGGTAAGGAAGCAGACATCACAAACATCAAAGGGCGCGACAATCTTGAAGCTGCCACCCATGTCATGCTGGCTCCAGGAATAGGCAAAGGCGGCAAGCTTAAGAAAGCCATAATAGCTTATCGTGATGGAATAACAAGCATGCTCAACGATGAGCAGCAGAAGAAAATCATCCGTTCAAACCTCACTACCGATGTGCCGAGAAAGGCTAAGGCACAAGGCAAGAACTGGCAACAATATCTGTTTGAGAACACTCCTGTGGCGGCAGCCATCACTCTGCTCACGAAGTTGCAGACTGACGTGCGCTATGCAGAAGGAGAAATGCTCCACCAACTGGTGGCAAACATAGATGTGAAGGATGTGCGCGTGAACCAAATCAACGCATACGTCATACCCAATTCACAAACAGTGGTGAGAGGAAGCAAATTCTCAGCTCAAATCATCATGGCAGCAGTCGACAGCACACAACGTCCTGAAATATTCGTGGGCAACACCCTCTTGAAATCTGAAAACGGACGATACGAAACCATCTGCAATTCAACGGGTGACTTCACACTAAAAGGTTACCTCATCATGAAGAACGGCAATGGCGAGACTATTCGCCGCGAGTTCTCTCAACCTTACACCGTAGTAGAACCATCTGCCACTGTAAGTGCCACAATGATGAACATGCTTTATGCTGGTTATCAAAATCCTATCAGCGTCAGCGTGCCAGGAGTGCCAAGCAACAAGATTGCACTTTCAATGACCAACGGCACACTTACAAAGAAAGATGGCAGCAACTATGTGGCCGTGCCATCAAAAGTGGGACAAGACGTCACCTTCACCGTCACAGCACAGAACGAAGGACGTCAGCAAGAAATGGGCAAGTTCACTTTCCACGTGCGCAAATTGCCAGATCCGACAGGATACCTGCAATATACAGACAGTAAAGGAAACACGAGCAGGTTCAAGGGCGGGCGCATCACAAAACAAGCAGTAATTGCAGCAGGCGGCGTAGGCGCAGCCATTGACGACGGTCTGCTCGACATAGCCTTCCGAGTGATAGGTTTTGAGACAATGTTTGTGGACAACATGGGCAACGTAGTGCCAGAAGTCAGCAACTCTGCCTCATTCACTTCGAATCAAATTGCCAAGATACGTTCCTTAAGCCGCGGCAAGATGTTCAACATCAGCCGCATCAGAGTAATAGGTCCAGACGGAATAGAAAGAACCCTCACTTCACCTGTTGAAGTCATAATAAACTAATAAGTATGAGACGTATATTTATCATCTTTATATCGTTGTGCATGACTGGCAGCATGATTGCTCAGCCTGCCAAGAGTCGTGTGCGCACCAATCAGACGGCGGCAAAGAAGAAGGATGCCCAACAGACTGTGACAAGCCGTGCCAGCCTAATGTTTCCAACAGCAGTGGATGTGCCAGAGAGTCCTACATGGCGAAGAGACATATACCGCACTCTCGACCTCAAAAAAAACGAGAATGCGCCTCTATATTATCCAGTAGAGCCACAAGGCGACAACATAAATCTCTTCACGCTTCTCTTTCGCTTGCTCAACACTGGCAAGATTCCTGCCTATGAGTACAAACTTGATGGCGTGGAAGATTTCAAGCAGAGCAACCGCATGCATTTCAAAGACTTTCTGGAACGCAACCATATCTATTACGAAATTGAAGGCAATGGCATTAAAGTTGAGCCAAGCGATGTGCCTTCGGCAGAAGTGCTCAGTTACTACGTGAAGGAAAGCAGCTATTATGACCACAACACCGCAACTTTCCATAGCCGTGTCGTGGCATTGTGTCCTGTGCTCCATCGCGCAGACGACGACTTCAGCAGCGATGTGAGAAAACATCCTCTCTTTTGGGTAAAATACGATGATGTGAAAACATACCTGAGCGGAATGGAAGTGATGACAAGCAATCTCAACAATGCGGCCAAGATGTCTATTGATGATTTCTTCGCCACGAACCACTACAAAGGCGACATCTACATGACAACAAACATGCAGAACCGCTCTCTGCAAGAATATTGCGCCACAGACTCACTCATGAAGAAAGAACAGAACCGCATAGAGAAGGAAATGGCCGACTTTGAGTCACACATTTGGAAGACTCCTGTCGATTCTGCAGAGATTGCCAGACGCGATTCGCTTGAAGCATTAGCTAATGCCGGCAGAAGCAAGAGGATTAAGTCAACGCAAGGAAATTCAAGCACATCAGCATCACGCACAAGCCGCCGCACAAGCGCAAATGCAAAAAAGAGCAGCAAGCCGGCCAAATCGTCAGGAGGCAGCAGTTCAGGCCCACGAGTGTCGGTCAGAAGACAAAGACATTAATCGCCACGAAAAGCGAGCACGTCCACAATGAAATATTCTCGCACATGCAATGCCAAAGAGACCTGTTGTGGCAAATCCCACCAGAGACAATCAAATCAAACACACATTCAGATGAAACCAATCGTGTTTGCAACCCAATGATGCCATCGTGTTAAAAAGACACATAACATCTCTGCATAATGTTCAATTAGATAGCAAACAAAGCAAGATAGTATAAAAAAGACTCAAAGTCGTCTGACTTTGGGCCTTTTTCTTTTGCCATTAATGGAAAATGTCGTAATTTTGTGGCAATTTTCTTGGACTTGCAAACAGACGTGGACGTGACATGTCAAGCAGGTGTTGTATATCTGTATACGTTCAATGTTCTTGCCTGTCCTTTTATTATTAATTTTAACTTGTATTTTTCATCGTGAAAGTATTAAAGTTTGGCGGAACATCCGTAGGTTCCGTTGAGAGTATTCTCAATTTGAAGAAGATTGTAGAGGCATGCGACGAGCCTGTAGTTGTTGTCGTTTCAGCTCTTGGAGGCATCACCGATAAGTTGATCAACACCTCCAATCTGGCAGTAGCTGGCGATTCGTCGTATCTTACGTCATATGAGGAGATGGTAGAGCGCCATCATCTGATGATAGACTCCATCATCTCCGATTCAGACAAGAGGATTAAACTGATGGCCACAGTTGATAATCTTCTTGAGCAGTTGAAAAGCATTTACCAAGGCGTCTACCTTATTGGCGATTTAAGTGAGAAGACAAGCAATGCCATCGTGTCATACGGCGAGCGCATATCAAGCAACATTGTGGCCACACTCATCGAGGACGCACAATGGTACAATTCACTCGAATTCATCAAGACCAAGAAGAAGCAGGGCAAGAACCTGTTCTCAAACACAATAAGCGCCCCTCTCATACGAGAGACATTCAAGAAATTCGTTGAAGGCAAATCAGGTCACAGCGTATGCCTTGTGCCTGGATTCATCTCTACCGACAGCGTGACAGGAGAAGTGACTAACCTCGGACGCGGCGGAAGCGATTATACCGCAGCCATCATAGCAGCCACTCTCGATGCAAGAGTGTTGGAGATATGGACTGATGTGTCAGGATTCATGACAGCCGACCCACGTGTCATAAACACAGCATATCCTATCGACACATTGTCATATGTGGAAGCCACTGAACTGTGCAACTTCGGTGCAAAAGTGGTGTATCCTCCAACCATATACCCTGTGTGCATCAAAAACATACCAATACTCATCAAAAACACTTTCCGTCCTGAAGACAAAGGCACTATCATAACCAATGATAATGGATGCGATGAGAACGGACGCGCCATCAAGGGCATATCATCCATCAACAACACCTCGCTCATCACTGTGAGCGGACTCTCCATGGTAGGCGTAATAGGTGTCAATCAACGCATCTTCACCACTCTCGCCGCCAACGGCATAAGCGTTTTCCTCGTCAGCCAAGCCAGTTCGGAAAACAGCACCTCTATCGGCATGCGCGATGAAGATGCCGAACGTGCCTGTGAGGTGCTCAACCAAGAGTTTGCCAAAGAAATAGAGATGGGAGCCATGTATAAGATGAAATTGGAGCGCGAGCTGGCAACCATAGCTATCGTTGGAGAAAACATGAAGCACACTCCAGGCATTGCGGGCAAACTGTTCGGAACACTCGGACGCAACGGCATCAGCGTCATTGCCTGCGCACAAGGCGCAAGCGAGACAAACATATCTTTCGTTGTTGAAAGAAAACTGCTGCGCAAGTCACTTAATGTCATCCACGACAGTTTTTTCCTTTCTGAGTACCAAGTGCTGAATGTCTTCCTTTGTGGCATAGGCACTGTGGGCGGAAGCCTGCTCGAACAGATAGCAGGACAGCGCCAGCAACTCATGAAGGAACGCAACTTGCAGATAAACATAGTAGGCATCGCTTCTGGACACAACGCCATTTTCAACCGCAACGGCATAGAACTTTCTGCATACGAAGACAACGGCACATTCAGCATAGCCAAGCTTCGCGACGGCCTCAAGCAGGCAGACCCAAGCGACCTCAACCACCTGCATGATGAAGTCATAGGAATGAACATCTTCAACAGCGTCTTTGTCGACTGCACAGCAAGTGCTGACGTGGCAGGGCTATACGAAGATTTCCTCAGCAACAACATATCAGTGGTGGCAGCCAACAAGGTGGCGGCATCAAGCGACTATGAGAATTACGCACGCTTGAAAGAGACTGCACGCAAAAGAGGCGTGAAGTATCTTTTCGAGACCAACGTGGGCGCTGGTCTGCCAATCATCAACACCATCAACGACCTCATCAACTCAGGAGATAAGATACTCAAGCTTGAGGCAGTGCTCTCCGGCACACTCAACTTCATCTTCAACACTATATCCGCTGACATTCCGTTCAGTCAAACTGTGCGCATGGCAAAGGAAGAAGGCTACGCTGAGCCAGACCCGCGAGTAGACTTGTCAGGCAAAGATGTCATCCGCAAACTCGTCATCTTGTCTCGTGAGGCAGGATACCGCATGAACCAAGAAGATGTGGAGAAGCATCTCTTCATACCTCAGTCATTCTTTGATGGCTCGCTTGAAGACTTCTGGAAGAATCTCCCTTCGCTTGACGCCAGTTTTGAGGCAGAGCGCAAGCAGATGGAAGCCAGCCACCAACGTTGGCGCTTCGTGGCTAAGCTTGAACATGGCAAGGGGTCTGTGAAACTGGAGAAAGTTGACGAGCATCATCCATTATACGACCTTGAAGGCTCAAACAACATCATTCTCATCACCACAGAACGATACAACCAGTATCCTATGCTCATCCAAGGATATGGAGCTGGAGCCTCTGTGACAGCAGCAGGAGTGTTTGCCGACATCATGTCAATCGCAAACATATAATCAAAGAGATTGTAATACAACAAGGTTTCTATACCTAATCTATAAACAGGCATTCATAATTATTTAAGATTTGACGTGCTTTATTCTGATGCAGATGTTTCTTCTGTTTGAAGAGGCTATGCATAGCCTCTGGTAACAGTAAGGAACAGATGCACAGAAGAGGGTGCGGCACATAAAAGAGCATCACACTTTGATGTTATAAACATAGTTTTGAACGCCTGTTAGTTATCATGCCGCAGAAAAAGGCATTTACAACATAACCCCTATCACTGAGACATGACACTACAGATTCAACAGCATTTATAGAGCCACACACAGCACAGAAACATTATGAAACACATTGTAATACTTGGCGACGGAATGGCCGACTGGCATGTGGAGCAACTCGGAGGCAAAACGCTCCTTCAATATGCCCACACACCATATATGGACATGCTTGCAAGCAAAGGACGCACAGGCATGCTGAAAACAGTGCAGGACGGATTCCATCCTGGTTCTGAAGTTGCCAACTCAAGCATATTAGGCTATGACCAGAACGAGGTGTACGAAGGCCGCGGCCCTCTTGAAGCAGCCAGCATCGGCGTTGCACTTGCACCAGATGACATGGCCATACGCTGCAACATCATCTGCATCGATGGCGACCATATCAAAAACCATTCTTGCGGACGATTGGAAACAGAAGAAGGTGATGTGCTCATCAAATATCTGGACAAGCACTTGGCCAACGACAAAGAGATTGTCGAGAAATACGGACATATAGTTCATTTCTACACAGGAGTACAGTATCGCCATCTCCTCGTCATCAACGGAGCAAGCAAGCACATCAAGTGCACACCACCGCACGATGTGCCGCTCAAGCCATGGCGTCCTCTGCTCGTGCAACCAGACTTGGAGGCGGAAGCCAAGGACACACGCACAAGCAAGCTGAATGCCGAACAAACAGCGCAGCTCATCAACACGCTCATACTGAAGTCGCAAATGCTCCTTACAGAGCATCCGCTCAACAAGAAACGCATGGCTGAAGGCAAGGATCCTGCAAATTCCATATGGCCTTGGGCTGGAGGATACCGACCTCACATGACTCCGCTCACCACCATATTCCCGCAGATAAAGCGTGGCGCAGTCATCACTGCAGTCGATCTCATCAGAGGCATAGGCTCGCTGGCAGGCCTGCGAGTCATCAATGTGGAAGGAGCCACAGGGCTCTACGACACAAACTATGAGGGCAAAGCTAAAGCAGCCATTGAGGCTCTCCGCACAGACGACTTCGTATACCTGCATGTTGAAGCCTCAGATGAAGCAGGCCACGACGGAGACCTTGACCTCAAGCTCCAAACGATTGAGAATCTTGACAGACGTGCCATAAAGCCCATTTATGAGGAAGTGAAAAATTGGGGAGTGCCTGGCACACCCACTGCAGACATGGAACCTGTAGCTATAGCTGTGTTGCCCGACCATCCCACTCCTGTGGCTCACCGCACCCACACAAACGAGCCAATTCCATTCCTCATCTACGCACCAGGTATGGAACCAGATGGAGTAAAGGCTTTCGATGAAGACTCTTGCAAGAACGGAGCGTACGGACTCTTGGAAAAAGACGGGTTCATCAAAGCATTTATGGCAGAATAAAGGCACACCGCTACCACACGGCCACCTTGGCACAAAGAAAACCCTTCACTACAAGAGCAATACCGCCAAGGCAAATGCACTGCAAAAAATACAATAAATACATTATTAAATACGAACAACAATATTATGAATTACTATAGCACCAACGGCAAGGCTCCTATTGCCACACTCGAAAAAGCAGTGGTGAAGGGACTTGCGGAAGACAAAGGTCTCTACATGCCAGAGCGCATCAAGCCACTTCCACAGTCATTCTTCGACAACATAGAGAATATGACATTCCAGGAAATAGCCTATACTGTGGCCGATGCATTCTTCGGTGAAGATGTGCCTGCCGACGATCTGAAAAAGATAGTCTACGACACGCTCGCCTTCGACGTGCCTGCTGTGAAGGTTACAGAAAACATCTACTCTCTTGAACTCTTCCATGGACCAACACTCGCATTCAAAGATGTCGGCGCACGCTTCATGGCACGCCTTCTCCAATATTTTCTCAAGAAAGAAGGCAAGGGGCAGGTCAATGTGCTCGTTGCCACCTCTGGCGACACAGGTTCAGCCGTAGCCAATGGTTTCCTTGGCGTAGACGGCATTCATGTCTATGTGCTATACCCAAAGGGCAAGGTGAGCCCTATACAAGAATGCCAGTTCACCACGCTCGGACAAAACATCACAGCTGTTGAGGTAGAAGGCGTGTTCGATGACTGTCAGGCACTCGTCAAGAGCGCATTCATGGACGCTGATCTCAATGCCCACATGAAACTCACATCGGCCAACTCTATCAATGTGGCTCGTTTCCTTCCACAATCATTCTACTACTTCTATGCATATGCCCAGATGAAGAAGATAGGCCTGGCCGACAATCTTGTTGTTTGTGTGCCATCAGGCAATTTTGGCAACATATGCTCAGCACTCTTCGGTAAGAAGATGGGACTGCCCATCAAGCGGTTCATTGCAGCCAATAATGCCAATGACATTTTCTACAAGTATTTGCAGACAGGCAAATATGAGCCAAAGTCATCGGTACAGACCATTGCCAACGCCATGGACGTGGGCGATCCAAGCAACTTCGCACGCATCTACGATCTATACGGCAAGAGCCATGAAGCTATATGCTCAGACATCAGCGGCGCCACATACAGCAATGACCAGATTGCAGAGACTATCCGACAAGTCGAATCAGCCACAGGCTACATCTGCGATCCTCATGGAGCATGCGGATTCCGCGCTCTTGAGGAAGGACTGAAAGAAGGTGAGACAGGCTTGTTCCTTGAAACAGCTCACCCTGCCAAATTCAAGGACACTGTAGATGCCATTCTCGGCAAGAGCATAGACATTCCTGCAAAACTCCAAGCTTTCATGAAAGGAACAAAGCAGAGTGTTCCTATGTCCAACTCATTTGCCTCTTTCAAGCAGTTTCTGCTTGCCGAATAATCAGCTTGATGATACCATTCATGCGTATGAATGAGCGCATGCCGCACGATTACATAAAAGGATGAAGCATCGTGAATAAAAATGCGCTTGTACGGCAACCGTCAAGTAAGACGAATTCTCAACAACCCTGGGGCATATCCATTTCATGGTGCCCCAGGGGATATGCAACAACTCTCAGAGAGAAGATTCAGCAAGGCGCAACTTTGCACCGCTATATATTTTCGGATAACATTATAAGTTTAATCATTGATGAAACCCAATAGATTGCAGAAGCACACCGACACATCCAGATGGATGATGAAGCTCATGTTGGTTATCCTTTCTACAGCACTGGTAGTTTATTTCATGCCGAGAGAGGATGAGTTTGGTTACAAATATGAGGAAGGCAAGCCATGGAACTATGGCCTGCTCATAGCTGATTCCAAGTTTCCGATTTTGAAGAGCGACTCGCTGCTGCACAGCGAGAGAGCAAGGGTAGAGCGCGACTTCCAACCATACTATCTCGTCAACACAAGCGTCAAAGATACCATGTTGCGACGTCTTCACTCCACTGAAGTTGATGACTTGAGCGCAGACGTTCAGCGTTTCTATGTCAAGCATATATCAGCCATGCTCGACACCATCTACAATCGAGGGGTCATATCCATCGATGACTATGCACAGCTCACCGATGTGAAGCGGCATAGACAAATACGCATCCTGTCCAACAACTATGCTCGCTCTGAATATCTTTCAAAGGTATTCACCCCTCGCACAGCCTACAGATACATAATGGAAGCCGACACATCGCACTTCTCACGTGCAATGCTGCAGCATTACAATATCAACGAACTCATACAGTCAAACTTGAGCTGCGATGAACAGAAGACTAAAGAGGAACTCAGTTCATCGCTGCACGACATTTCCAATCATAGCGGCACCATTGAGGCAGGACAAAAAATCATAGACCGCGGCGAGACAGTGACCAAAGAAGTGTACAACATCTTGAGGTCATACCAGAAAGAATACGAATCGCGTGGCAACAAAGAGGTCAACATACCCTTCATGATCATCGGTCAGTCAATCTTTGTCTTCGTCATCTTCTCCATGCTGACCATCTACCTCTCGCTCTACCGTGACGACTATTTCGACAATGCGCGCAACGCCACGCTCATCTATGCCCTGCCAGTGTGCATGTGCATTATAGCTTCCATAGTAGTGTCGCACAAGCTCTTCAGCGTGTTCATACTGCCAGTGTGCTTTGTTGCCATCGTCATACGTGTGTTTATGGACTCGCGCACTGCCTTCATGGACCATTGTGCCATGCTGGTCATCATATCCATCACCCTATCAAGCGGCTACGAATTTCTAATTCTCCAGCTCATAGTGGGCATGGCCGCCATCCACTCTTTGCGAGAACTCACACAGCGCTCACAGATAGTGCGCACATCACTCATACTCTTCCTTGTCTACAGTCTTTTCTACACAGGCTATTCTCTATATCATGAGAACGGAATGAAGATGGACTATGACATGTACACATATTTCGCCATCAACTGTGTGCTCCTCCTCTTCGCCTATCCGCTTCTGTGGATGCTTGAAAAACTCTTCGGATTCACAAGCGATGTGACACTCGTCGAACTGAGCAACATGAACAATCCGCTCCTCCGTCGCATGACGGAGGTGGCTCCAGGCACTTTCCAGCATTCTGTGCAGGTCGCCAACCTGAGCGCAGAGGTAGCCAACAAGATAGGCGCCAAGGCACAGTTGGTACGCACAGGAGCTCTGTATCACGACATAGGCAAGATGGAGCGTCCTGTATTCTTCACAGAAAATCAAAATGGCATATCACCACATAAACATCTCACGCCATTGCGCTCAGCACAAGTCATCATCGCCCATGTCACTAACGGCATAGCCATGGCTGAGAAAAACCACATACCAGAGGCCATCAAGCGCTTCATCCTCACTCATCACGGACGCGGCAAAGCTAAATATTTCTACATTACCTACCGCAACGAGCATCCTGATGAGAACATCGATGAAGAGGCATTCACATACCCTGGTCCTAATCCGAGCACCAAAGAAGAAGCCATACTGATGATGTGCGATGCGGTAGAAGCCGCTTCACGCTCTCTGCAAGAATATACCGAAGAAAGCATCAACACTCTCGTAGACCGCATCATCGACAGCCAAGTGGCGGAAGGCTTCTTCAGCGACTGCTCCATCACCTTCAAGGATATAGCCGTGGCTAAGAACGTGCTCAAGGAAAAACTAAAGACAATATACCACACACGCATCACTTATCCCGAACTCAACGAGGAAGTCAAGAGCGACATCGACACGCCCAAGGCATCTCAAGATGACAAAGACAGCATGCCTGACAAGTCCATAAAGGCAAAGGGCGAGAAAACCTCAGATCAGTCAGAAAGGGAAGAAAACACGCATAATGGCTAATATCTGGAGCGCTAAGTAGGTGTTCATAATTATTTTTATATTTGACGCACTCTATCTTGAGGCAGATTTTTCTTCTGTCTGATGGTGCTATGCGAGCATAGTGACTGATAATCAAAAGGAAAAGATGGCCGAGAGAGACAAATATGAGAGCGGCTTACTTTGATATAATAAAATAATTTTGAAAGCCCACTTATTTATAATGTGAAACGCCATTCATTTGGCAAAGACTGAAAGAAAAGATTGTTTTTTAGATACAGAAATGAAAAATAGATTATGGTGCACGTTCCTACTCGTGCTGCTTGTATTTCTGATGCTGTTAGGCCTCTTCTATCTTCCGCACACTGACATCTACGGTAAGGATTTGAGAAGAGTGAACATCATGAGCGACATTCAACATCGCGATGAATCTGGCAATATCATTGCCGAAGTCAAGGCCGACTCTGCCGATGGCTATGTGGAAAAAAACATCGACTCAGCAGCAGTAAAGGTAAAACAGATGGCATACGTCGACTCTGTGCCGACAGGTATGGTTGCCATTGAAGACTTCGCCGACGTCAACGGAATCAACCGTGAGATGGACCACTTCTATTCAGCCTTATCGCAAGCCTCGTCACGCCCTGTGCGCATAGCCTACTTCGGCGACTCATACATTGAAGGCGACATTCTTACCATGGATCTCAGAGCCATGCTTCAGAAGCGTTTCGGAGGCAGAGGCATGGGATTTGTTGAAATAGAATGCGTGTCGTCCGATTTCCGCCGTTCAGTCAACACACGTCATTCAGGCTGGCAATGCTACCATGCCAATGAGCGCGGACGAGGTTTCAACGCCATCTCGCAAGGCATAGCTGGCAGCTATTTCATTCCTCACGACACAGCCACCTTTGAGATGACATGCCAACGCAACGTATATCCGCAGCTTCTCGACACAGCCAGCGTGGCAACAGTGTTCTTCACTCCTGGCAATGGGCTGAATGTCTACTGCGGCATCAACCGCAATGCCAATGAGCTCATCTATTCCAACGGCACAGCATCTGCAGCCCACACTCATGAGGAAACGATAGCATATCTCGACTCCGACTCAGTGACACGCTATAAAACTGTAATTAAAGCCGACAACATTCCTCAACAAGGAGCTGGCAATGTGGTTGCACGGAAAATAGAACGCCGCATAGGCCGCCTGCGACTCGGAGTGAAAGGCGGCAACGGTTCTCGTTTCTATGGCGTGGCACTCGATGGCAAGAAAGGAATAGTTCTCGACAACTTCAGCATGCGTGGCAGCGGTGGACAGCATTTGGCCAAGATACCACAGGAAACCCTGAGCAGCTTCGCCGCTGTGCGCCCATACGACCTCATCATCCTGCATTTTGGCCTTAACGTGGCCAGCGCGAAGCAAAAAGACTATGGCACATATGCACGCCAGATGGCGCAGGTCGTTCAGCACATCAAAGCGGCCTACCCAAACGCAAGCATACTCATTGTCAGCATGGCTGACAGAGACATGCGCGGAGCTGATGGACAGCTTCACACCATGGGTGGCGTGCGAGAGCTCATATCCTACGAGCGCAAGATGGCAAGCGATGAGCGCGTGGCATTTTGGAATCTCTACGAAGCCATGGGAGGCGATGGAAGCGTGGCGCGCATGACAGAGAAGAAACAAGCCAACCTCGACTACACTCACATCAACTTTGCTGGCGGCAAACACATCGCAGGCCTGCTCTTCAACGTGCTTATGAACGGCAAATCCAACTACGACAGCCGCATGCGCTAAGATAGTGAAAAAACTTATAAAAATAGACAATAATCATAGTGAACATAAACAAAAGACATATCCTCCATGTAGCAGCATGCCTGACATTGCTTGTGTGCTTAGTGCAGAATGCACGAGCCCAATTGTTAGGCACATCATTCCCTACAAGTTTCCGTGGCACTAAGACCAATGAAATAGAGGGCGAAGCCCATATGGCCACATTCTTCCTCAAGATCAAACGTAAACAAAATGTGAAGGTGATGCAGATAGGCGACTCACATGTGCGTGGCAACATCCTGCCCAACACCCTCGAACGCACGTTGAAGCAGTATTTTCCCAAACTCTCTTTCGCCTATTATGGCATCAACGGAGCGTGGGCTAAACGCTTTTACGAACAAGACATCATCAACCGCATAGCATCAGAGCATCCCGACCTCGTCGTGGTGTCATTCGGCACCAATGAGGCCCATGGAGCAGCTCTCAATGAATCGGTGCACGCACAGACCATGCACACGCTCATGACACGCATACGCGAACGTTGCCCCAAAGTCCAGTTTCTGTTCACCACACCCCCAGGAAGCTTCATAACGCGCCGCACGCGCACTGGTAGACGGGGCCGCCGTACCATTTATGCCACTACAAGAGTGGCCAATGCCAACACTGGCAAGGTGGCACGCAGCATCATATCCTTCTGCCACAACAACAAAGCAGCTGTATGGGACATATATACCATAGCTGGCGGTGATGCCCATGCGGCCAGCAATTGGTTCAATGCAGGCCTCATGAACACGGATGCCGTGCATTTCACCGCATCGGGATACTCACTCCAAGGCAAGCTGCTGGGTGAGGCCATATACAAGGCATATACACAAACAGCAGTGTCGGGGAGCCAGACACGCATGATGCATGGACCTACGCCATTAGAACAAAAGCCATACAAGTCACTCACAGGGTTCTGACTGACTGCAACCCAACACTCAAGTTCTCAATTCTACAAATAAGCACAAGGATTCTAAATACAACATATGTTCGATATCGACTTCACGCGAGTGGTAGAGCAACTGCTCTACCAGCCAGACTCACCTATGATATTCTCGTCTGGCATCTTCCTATTTCTCTTCTTGGGATTCACGTTGGTATACAACCTCTTAAGTCGTGCCGACACCATACGCATACTTTTCGTCACACTTTTCTCCTACTATTTCTATTATAAGAGCAGCGGCATGTTCTTCTGGCTCCTCGCCCTTGTCACCGTGAGCGACTTTTACATAGCCCGAGCCATCGGAGGAGTGCAAGAACGTGGTGCATTGGCAAAGACACTCGTTTTCTTGTCTCTCGTTCTCGACCTCGGACTGCTCATATTCTTCAAATACACCAATTTCCTTGGAGAATCTATTTGCACAATGCTCGCTGACTGCGGAATCCATGTGCCAGCCTCCATCTCAGGCAGTTTTCTCCAGGGAGTAGCATGGCAGCCAAGAGACATCTTTCTCCCTGTCGGCATATCCTTCTTCACATTCCAGTCTCTCAGCTATACCATCGACGTGTATAGAGGCAACATACGCCCACTATCGCGACTTCTCGACTACGCCTTCTACGTGAGTTTCTTTCCTCAACTTGTGGCAGGCCCCATCGTGCGTGCACGCGATTTCATTCCTCAGATACGCCGCCAGCTCATGGTCACCAATGAGATGTTCGGCCATGGCGTTTTCCTCATCATTGCCGGACTCTTCAAAAAAGCTGTCATCAGCGACTATATAAGCGTCAATTTCGTGGAACGCATCTTCGACCAGCCCGACCTCTATAGCGGTCTGGAAAACCTCCTTGCCGTATATGGCTACACCCTGCAAATCTACTGTGACTTCTCAGGCTATTCCGACATGGCTATAGGCATAGCCTTGCTGCTCGGTTTTGAGTTCCCTAAAAACTTCGACAACCCATACACTTCCGCATCCATCACAGAATTCTGGCGCCGATGGCACATCAGCCTCTCCAGCTGGCTGAAAGATTATCTATACATCAGCCTCGGAGGCAATCGTCACGGCAAGCTACGCCAATACTTCAACCTCATTGCCACCATGCTTCTTGGCGGACTATGGCACGGGGCATCACTCAATTTCATTCTATGGGGTGGCCTGCACGGATTATTTCTCTGCATTGACAAAATATGGCACACCATATGCCCAGCGCTAAGTCCGCTGTCATATCTGCCACGTAAAGGAGGCGAACGTCCTCAACGCCCATGGTATGCACGCACGGCTATCATGCTCAGCGGCATCCTCACCTTCCATCTCGTGGCTGCATGCTGGGTGCTCTTCCGCGCATCGTCATTTGGCATAGCCGACCAAGTGTTCCATCAGATATTCCATAAATTTGAGCCACAGATATTCACTCAATGGTGTCAATCCTACAAGGCTGTAGGACTACTCATGTTCCTTGGCTATCTGCTGCATTTCCTTCCACAGAAGCTTTTCGACACGTTCCGACGCTTTGTTGTTAGATGCCCGCTCGTCATCCAAGCCATCATCATTGTGGCAGTTGTCTACATCGTGGTGCAAATCAAATCGAGCGATGTGCAGCCATTCATCTACTTCCAATTCTGACAAGATTGAACAGCACCAACAATGCACAACCCATTTCGGTCCAACGACCGATTGAGACTTAAACAGAATCCACATGGCAAAAACAAAAAACAAACTGTCGGAAGAAGAGATGCTCGCCATGAAAGCGGAGGAAAAGATACACCGCAAATTCAACAAAGGCTGCGTAGACTACCATCTGCTCGAAGATGGCGACCGCATCCTCATAGCCATCTCTGGCGGCAAAGACTCGCTTGTGCTTGCTCGTCTGCTGGCCGAGCGCTCACGCATCTTCCGTCCATCCATAAAGATTGAGGCGGCCCATGTCGTCATGGACAACATACCTTATGAGACTGACCACAGTTTTCTTCAATCGTTCTGCGACACCCTTGGCATTAAGCTTCACATACTGCACAGTCAGTTTGACGAGAGCACTGACAAGAGAAAGACCCACTGTTTCCTTTGTGCATGGAATCGCCGCAAGACACTCTTCACCTTTGCGCAAGCCAATGGCTTCAACAAGATAGCTCTTGGGCATCATCAGGACGACATTCTCACCACATGGCTTATGAACATGACATATGAAGGCTCTGCCTCGCCAACCATGCCACCAGCCTTGCAGATGGAGCATTACCCTATCACCATCATACGTCCGCTTTGCCTTGTAGACGAACAATCCATCAGCCAACTTTCCATGCTCCTTCATTTCCAAAAATTGAAGACGCCATGCCCCTATGAGGAAACATCAAGGCGAAGCGACATGAACAAAGTGTTCCGACATCTTGAAACACTAAATCCCGAAGCCAGACACAGCTTGTGGACTGCAATGATGCAACGTGAAAAATAATTTGAGTTCAGATTTGCATATTAGAAGAAAAAAAAACGAACCCTTGTATCATCCACACAAGCACAAGTTACAGAAAACAAGCAAGATGTCCAATATCTTTTTTGTGTGATAAAAGATGGGGTTCAGATGCTTATAGTTGAACATCTGAACCCCTTCTCGTCTGTTTCAAGTTCCTTAGTATGAAAGTATATCATTCTGGCACAGCGAACACTCTGAATCCGATGCCATTTCTTCCGATGGAGATATTCGTCACCCTTACATCTGTCGGTCCTACTTCATTAATATCATCAAGGAAGTTATTGCCTGCATAAACATTATCGTGGTTGCGTCTGCCTCGCTCAAATGTAGTTAGATAACTTTTATTGTATGTTCCGTCATCTTCAGAGCGTGCAAGAACTTCATTGCACATTTCTGCCACATTTCCTTTCATGTCATAGACGTGTAGATTGTTAGCTGGCTTTAGGCCTACTTGCATAGCTATTTTGCAGGAGTTATGTGCCAGCCAGCCGTCATTACATTTGCCGCCAGCATGAAATGCCATAACCCACTCCTCAATAGTCGGTAGGAAGAACTTAAGTTTCCATCCTTCTTTCGCAGACAAGTAGTTGAGCATGCTGATAAACATCTTTGCGTCTTCGTAAGGAATCATGTCGATTGCTGCTTTACTCGTCTTGTTTAGCTCGTACCGATGGTTCGGAAATATAGCCATCCACATAGCTTCCGTCACTTCTGTTTCTCCTACATAAATGGCTTTTTCTTTTTTGTCATCTATTATGGCTTTTTGAAATACGAAGTTGACACCATTGATGTTTTTTGAGATTGTGGAAGTTGTGCATTTTGATGTGGAAACGGCATGATTATTTTTCACCAAATAGAAATTCTCTTCCTCTCCGTACCTCGTAATATTGCATTTTTTGCATTTATAAAGGTTGTTTCCTATTTTAGTCATATCATGAGGTGGGCATTCCTCATTTTGATTGTTGGCACTCGTTCGTGTTCGTGTTTCCACCAAATTCCTTTCTCCCTCTGAGTTTTCTATAAAGATTTTTTGGATGGTGATAATCTTGTTTCCTTCATTTTTATAGTCTGTCGTCATGTCGCAGTACTCTGTTATACAGGATTCTGGTGCCTCTGGATTATCAAAAACTTGCGAATCAGATTCATCTTCTTCTGGTAATTTTTGAAGGCAAATATGGCAGCGCTCTTCTACTTTATATTCTACATCCTCACGTATTGTGCATTGGTTAGGGCTTAAGATGCGTTTTGGCTCTGTGATATCTGTTTTTTTTCTTGTGTAGATTTCGTGATTGCATCCATTGCCACCTGTTTTTTCCCCTGTGTAGATTTCGTGCTTGCTTCCTTTGCCATCTTTATTTTTTTCAAAGATTAATTTCGACCTTTGGATTCTTAATATCTAAAGTTTCCCACCCCAAAATAATGGGGTAAAAATAACAGTTTCTCAATAAAAAGTTGTATCTTTGTAATCGTCAA
>CAKQYA010000015.1 GCA_934293005.1 uncultured Bacteroidaceae bacterium | reverse complement strand
ATATGTACAATAAAAGAATTTTTGTCTTTTTACAAGCAAAATCCCACGAAACCCTATAGGTTGCGGATTTGAGGATAATTACAAAATAGTTCTCCCACATTGCATCGTTTTAAACCCCAATCGGTCAATAGCATCAATGTTTTTACAAGAGACTTTTTCATCCAATATTTTTGGGCAAAAAAAGAGGGTAAGGATACTTGACGAAGTATCTTAGAAATCTTTTTAATGGGTGCAACTCTCATTGATATTGGCATGAACACAATTTCGTCAGATTATTACACGTTACACTCCTGCTTCGTGCAACTCTCATTGATATTGGCATGAACAGGCATACCCACATCTAAGTATCTGCACAAGAAAAATGGGTATCAAAAACACAATGTGAGTATGGGCTGAGCATAATATACCCACGCCAACAGGCAGTTTCACAAAAAATGGGTATTGCCATAAAAAATGGAAGTCTGTACCTTTGCACTCAGAAAACAATAACATATTTTAAAACATGGCAAGAATCATAATGAGAAAGGACACAAGGTTGCGCATGCCATTCCTCACAGCTGCATTAGCTATAGGAATATCTGCATCAGCGCAGAGTTCGCAAGACAGCATCCAATATGGCGGTTGGGACACATTCAGAATAGGCGGATATGGCGAAGCTGTGGCAGCCTTCAAAAACTATGGAACAAACCGCTTCTATGGCGGTGCTGAAGGCAACAGCAAAGAGCATCGCAACACCATCAGCATTCCACGTTTCGTCATAGCAGGCGACTACAAGTTTAACAGCAAATGGATACTCGGCATGGAAATTGAGTTTGAAAGCGGAGGCGTAGGCACTGCTTATGAACTTGAGAACGTTGAGAACGGAGAATACGAGACAGAAATAGAACGAGGAGGTGAAGTGGCTCTGGAGCAGTTTCATATCACCAGACTCATACATAGAAGTTTTAATGTGCGCGCCGGACATTTCATTGTGCCCGTAGGACAGAACAACGCTCATCACGAGCCTGTTAATTTCTTTGGGACCACACGTCCTGAAGGTGAGACAAGCATAATCCCTAACACTTGGCACGAAACTGGTCTGGAATTCTTCGGCACATTAGGAAAGGGACTCGCCACGTTCGACTACCAGCTGCAAGTGGTAAGCGGACTCAACGCCAACGGCTTCGATCGCAACAATTGGGCAGGCGAAGCAAAACAAGGCATCTTTGAAGAAGAGAACTTCACCAGTCCTGGCTATGTGGCTCATCTGGCTTGGCGAGGAGTGCAAGGCCTACGACTGGGCGGATCTTTCTACTACTGCCGCAACATTGGCAGCAACGCCGACAAGAGCCAGACGTACAAGGGACTGGGCACATTCCCTATAAGAATATACAATGTGGAAGGCCAATACCGCAACAGATATGTAGAAGCAAGAGCCAACGCACTTTGGGGCAACCTGACAAACTCACAGGTCATCAGCAAAAAAAACACCATGCTTTCCAACAAATCGCCCTACTCTCGCATCACGCCAGTAGCGCATAAAGCAGTGGCATACGGTGGAGAGATTGGCATAAAGCTCAACTCACTCATTGCCGATGAGCGCTGTCCGCAGATAACACCTTTCGTACGATATGAATACTACAATCCGCAAGAAGATGTGCTCAAGCCATACAACGCTGACGACCGTCTGAAAACAAGCCTTTGGACAGCAGGCGTCAACTGGCATCCGCTTCCTGAACTTGTTGTGAAAGCCGACTACACAAACCGCAGCATCTCTTCAGGAAAATACAACAGCGAGAATGAGTTTGCGATAGGCATTGCATGGACAGGATGGCTGTTCTCAAAATAGCCACTCCGCAACACACATAACATTACACACATGGCGTATTAATTATCATACAATCGCAAATGTGCAAAACGAATTATCAGATAGTTTTTGCAGCACTATCGTTTTACGCACATAACCCATAATATATATAATATTTAGTTAATAAACAAGCCATAACAACCACTATAAACACTAAATATCAAAAGAAAAACGCATTCATTATTTAAAGCTAATTACACAAGACATGAAAAAAACTACACTTACATACAAGCAGATTGCAAGAAGCATCTCAGCCATGGCCCTCTGCTGCCTTACGCTCGCAGCAGCATCATGCAGCGATGATGACAACAATGACGGCAACGGTGACAAGAAAATGACAGAAGAGGAAGCGCAAGCCATTGACTACACAAGTGAATATGCCGATGCATGGGGCAACTACACATACAACACGGCATTGCTCATAGCCAAAGACTCAAAGAATCTCTATGACGAATGGAACAACGGCTTTGCCGCAGACTTCAAGAACCACACCTCTGCTTCTGGCTACTCTTCAGCCATAGCTTGCGTGCAGCAGATACTTGAAGGCTGCAACGACATTGCAAACGAAGTAGGCACAGCTAAAATCGGCGAGCCTGTAGACTATTGGACCAAAGGCGACCACAACAAAGCCCTTTATGCCGTGGAGTCGTGGTATTCATGGCACTCACGCGACGACTACAAAAACAACATCTTGTCTATCGCCAATTCTCTCCTTGGAGAGCGTCTAACAACAAGCCCTGACAAGTTCCAGTATAACCCAGCTACCGTCAACCAGGCATCCATCATCGCAAAGTGCATGATGAACAACGACATGCGTCCGCAGTCTATTAAAGTTTGGCAGGCTGTATGCGCTGCATGGACTGCCATCGACGACATTCCACAGCCATTCCGAAACAACATCGGATCTGAAGAAGCTGCTGCAGCAATGGAGGCATGCGCTAATCTTTCTCAATCAATAGAAGCCCTCAACTCTATTGTCAACAGCAAGATGTCAGAAGAAGACGCCCAAGAGATTGTAGAGCGCTTCGTGGACAATGTGGCTTTGCCAACATATAAAGATTTGGCTGAAAAGAACGAAGCCCTTCTTGCAGCTGTCAGAAGTTTCAAGAGCAGTCCTTCAAATGCCGCATTTGAGAATGCATGCAATGCTTGGCTTGCAGCACGCGAACCATGGGAAACTTCAGAGGCATTCCTCTTTGGACCAGTATCTTCACTCGGTCTCGATCCCAACATGGACTCTTGGCCACTCGACGCAATAGGCATCGCCAATCTGCTCAAATCACAAAACTGGTCTGAGATGGAATGGAACGGCCCATACGATGAAGACAACAAAGCCATCGAGGCTGCACAGTCGCTCCGCGGCTACCACACCCTTGAATTCTTGCTCTTCAAGAACGGAGTGCCACGCACAGTGAAATGACATTTACACACACATCCGCTTCTGCGTGAGCAGAGGCAAAATAAAAACAAGTAACACGATAGTGCTGCAATCACTATTTACCCGATTATCATGAAACATATTCAAAGATACACTTACATGCTCATCACAATGGCAAGCCTTCTGTTTGCAACAACAGCTTGTGAAGATGAAAGCGACCCATGTGCTGAGTTTGTAGAGACACACGCAAGCGAGATGGACAACTTCGCCCTCTCTGCAGGCACATCCACTGTCTTCAAGACATCCTCGAAAGCCTTCGACATTGATGCCGAATGGCTTTCAGGCATATATGCCAGTTATTTTCAGAACGGCAACAGCCTGTACGATAATGTGACCGACAGCTATGGTCCTGTCTATGCAGGCTATTCTTGTGCAAGCTGCCACATGAATGCAGGACGCACCTCTCCGGGTGTATGGAATCAAGTTGGCACCGACCCCGACGGCACGCCTGTATATGGTTCTGGCACCAACGGCATGTCAGCAATGCTTGTATACGTTGCAAGAAAGAATGGCGTGTTCTTCCAAGATTACGGACGCGTGCTCCATGACCAGACCATCTATGGCGTGACACCCGAAGGCAAGCTCCAGGTACGTTGGAAGTATGAGAAGTTTAAATTTCCTGATGGCGACACTTATGAATTGGCTCGCCCTGAATACACCATCACAGAATGGTATAAGAAGATGTGGGACAACGTGAAGAAAGACTCAGTAGAGATACGTCCTGAAGACCTCTTCTGCACAGTGCGCATTCCGCTCCGCCATGTAGGCATGGGACAGATGATGGCTGTGAGCCGCGATGAGATTGAGAAACTCGCCTCTTTAAGCTATCCAGAATACGGCATTTCGGGACGCGTCAACTACATCACAGAAAAAGGCGTCACAGGCGTGGGACTTTCTGGAAACAAAGCTCAGCACCTTGACCTTACAGTCGAATTGGGATTCTCCTCAGACATGGGCGCAACAAATTCGCGCTATCCTGAAGAAATATGCCAAGGACAGCTGCAGATGAAAGAAGGCTCGATGATGGGACTGACATACGACAAACTCGATGTGAGCACAGAAGACATGGCCAAAGTAGATCTTTACATGCACTCACTCGGTGTGCCAGCCAGAAGGCTTGGCAGCAAGACAACCAAAGTCACGCTCACACACTCTGACGGAAGAGAAGAAACAATGACAGAACGCGAAGCTGTGGAGAAAGGGCAAAAAGCATTCTACAACGCAAAGTGCCATCTATGCCATGTCACCACTCTCCACACCCGTCCACGCGGAGCGGTGCTTCTCGATGGGACAGAACTGCCTTGGCTTGGCAGCCAGACCATACATCCTTACACCGACTACCTGCTGCACGACATGGGATCTGAAATCATGGGAGTAGGCCTCAACGACAACTATACAAGCGGCATGGCACGAGGCAACGAATGGCGCACCACTCCTCTCTGGGGCATCGGCTTGCAAAAGAAAGTGAATGGACACACATACTTCCTCCATGACGGGCGCGCACGCAACTTCATTGAAGCCATCATGTGGCACGGCGGTGAAGGCGAAGCCAGCAAAAACCTATTCAAGAAGATGGACAAAGCTGACAGGCAGGCTCTGGTCAAATTTCTTGAAAGCTTATAATAAAGCACATCAACAGATGCCATATTGAATCAATCATACGCTGACATTGCAATGTCATAAGCAATCATACAATACACATATCATGCAGACCTGCTAACAACAGACAGCACAGCACACCTCAAACAAAAAATACAATATGATGAAAAAATCAATTCTACTTGCGGGCCTTATGGCTTCAACAATAACCGCAGCAGCACAAACAGCGTCACTCGACACAGACAACGGTGTTGTCACCATCGGCTCCGATCGCATGTTCCAGATAGAAAGCAAGGATGGCAATTTTTCATTCAAGCCATACCTCATGATGCAGACAACAGCCAATTTCAATTATTACGATGACGAAGGCCTTGACAAGGCATACAACCAAGACAATATCGCCAACTCAGGCTTCGCCTTTCCATATGCTGTGCTCGGTTTCACAGGCAAAGCATACAACATTGTGACATACAATCTGTCTATCAATGCATCAAAGTCGGGAGGCGCACTTCTTCAGCAAGCATGGTTCGACGTGAAGACAAGCAACGCATTCGCTGTCAAAGTGGGCAAGTTCAAGACTCCTTTCAGCCACGCATACCTCACAACGCTCGGAGAGACCCTGATGCCGCAGTTGCCCACATCTCTCACAGCAACCACCATCATGCCTCATGTCCTCAATGCGACATCTCCTGCCATCGGCACAGGCTTTGACCTCGGCATAATGGCGCACGGAAAGATTGGACACTGGTTTGGCTATGAAGCAGGCCTGTTCAACGGCACAGGAGCAAACGTCAACACTGCCACAAAAACAGTGTCCGACGACTGGCACATTCCATCCCTGCTCTACGCCACACGCTTCACATGGGAGCCAATGGGCAAGATGCCAGCCACACAAGGCAACCCCAACTTGCTCAATGAAAACAAACTGCAGATTGCAGCAAGCGCCAACATCAACGTGGAGAGCGAGAACGAGAGCACCAACGACACACGCCTCGGACTTGAAGCATCATGGCTATACAACAAACTCTATCTCGGAGCAGAGATTTACCACATGCATGTAGGCTTCACAGACAGACAAAAGATATCCGACACCTTCAATTACCTTGGTGGCTACATCCAGGGCGGTTATTTCGTGGCGCCTCAGACACAAGTGGCTCTGCGCTATGATTTTCTCGACCGCAACGGATCCGACAAGGATGGTTATCTCAACATGCCAGCTGTTGGAGTGAATTATTTCATAAAGGGCACAGGTCTCAAGGTCTCAGCAATGTACCAATATATCGGACGCACAGGACACGCCACACAGCTTGACCGTGACAATGATGACCTTGGCATCGCCACGCACTCGGCCACAGTGATGCTGCAATACACATTCTAAAATGACCCAACACAAATGACATTTAATATAAAATACATTTCAGCCCTACTATACGTTGCATCCATATCATTCTCAGCATGCGACGATGGGTTGATAGAGGAAAAGACAGGCACGCACATCAGCACCGACACATACACCATGCAGCTTACAGGCAGCATTCATGGCATTGACACATGGAACGGCACATACACTATTGCTCTCGCATGCTTCAACGAAGGCAGCGAGTATGCTGAAATAGTGAAGTCTATCCCAAGCACAAACAATGACACTATCACACTTAACGGAGTGCCCGGCACAGTCTCAACCGCTGAGATAGCCATTCTCTCGCCCTTGCGCAAGCGCATTGCCACACTTTACACTTACAGGATTCCAGAGAACGCCACAACAGACGACACTGTCAAGATTGACGTCAACGACATCGACGCCAGCATGTTTACAGCCATCAACACCCACCTCTTCCAAGGCAACAACTGCTCACGCTGTCACCAAGGCAAATCACCTGCAGCTCAACTTGACCTCACAAAAGAGAATGCCTACAGCGACATAGTGAACATTCCCGCACATAAAGAGCCTGGCATGATGCGCGTGCTTCCTGGCCACTCGGAGGAGAGTTTCCTGTACAAAGTCATCACAGACCCTTCACTCACTCTCAGCTATGCCCACACAGGCCTCTTCACAGACCCTGTGCCAAAAGCATTTCAGCAAATAATGAAAGACTGGATAGATTTTGGCGCCAAGCAATGACATTCTCAAAAAAGCATGCACTGGAAAAATATATCAGCAACATTATCGTTTATATGTATATCGCAACATTTTCAATTTGAATAAAATCATTCAACATGAAGAAACATATACTAAAAAACATCAGACGTGCGGCTTTCGTTCTCTATGCCATTCTCATCGTGATAATGGCTATTGCAACAATAGTGGAGGACAGGGCTGGCACAGAAGCAGCCCACTCTGAAATATACTCATCATGGTGGTTCATCACACTATGGTGTCTGGCATTAGCCATGTCACTCACATGCATCACTCCGCATTTCAGATGGATAAAACGTCTATGCAAGCGATTCAATGCTGCTGTTATCCTTACCATAGCGCTGAGCATGTCTTATTCTACAAGTCAAGCCATTAAGGTCCGCACAGTGGCCCGCTCGGATGCAGACTCCATGCGCACCACACAAGTAATGTATCTTGGACGCTTCTGCCCGCTCAACACACCGGCACGCGACTTTGCCATTAAGGTGACAGGCACCACAACCTTTGGCGGACTAACCCCCGAACAGCTCATGCTGTCGTGGGCGCTTTACCCCGAAGACTGGAAAGATGTGGCTATGATTAAGGTGAGGAAAGCAGCAGCGCAGCAGGCTTTAGGCATTAAGACTTCATACGCAAGCTTCTCCGACTGCTTCAACGAATGCGGCAATTACATCCTCAAGCAAGGAGACTACCCCGACCTTGAAGACCAGCTCGCGACCATCATCCTTCTGTCGAGAGGCAAGCTATACGAGACATTGGCTCCTGGAGCGAGGCCGCTCTCAGACATGAAGGTACATGCCGAACTGTTCTACAACGCCACTCCTTGGAACATAATCCTCTTCGTATCAAGTTTTTCTCTCGCATTCATCCTCTTCGCTGTATACTCACGATGCAAACAGAAATCCACTGTCACACAAAGGATGAGCCTTGTGCAACATGCCGCAAGAATGATGAGCATTATCCTTACAGCCATCCTGCTTGCCTCGTTGCTCATCCGCTGGTATATATCAGGCCATCTGCCTCTCACAAGCACGTATGAGACAATGCAAGTGGTTGCATTGGCCGCTCTTGCCATCTCATGCGTCACCAAGAAGCACGCTGCACCAGCACTCCTTGTGGCTGGAGCCACATTGCTGGTGACACACATCAGTTCGCTCGATCCTCAGGTAACGCCAATCATGCCTGTGCTGCAAAGCCCATGGCTCTCATCGCATGTCACAGTCATCATGGTTTCCTACTGCCTCTACGCTCTGCTGCTCTTCCGTCCCAACAGAACAATGCTCATCTGGGCCGAACTGCTTCTTGGCATAGGCATCATCCTCGGTGGCATATGGGCAAAAACAGCATGGGGCGCCTTCTGGCAATGGGATCCCAAAGAGACGTGGGCTCTGATCACGTTTCTCGTGTACATGTATCCGCTTCATTCAGCCACACTGCCATGGTTCAGAAATGAAAAGCACACAGCTCTTTATCTTCGATTGGCTTTCCTGACAGTGCTTATGACATACTTCGGATGCAACTATCTGCTTACAGGCATGCATAGCTATGCCAACTGACGCACATTGTTTCATGTGCACAATCATGCATAAGTAAAAATTCTCTCATTTTTCATCATTGATATGCAAAAAAACAATAACTTTGCAACTTATTATGGAACAGATTAAAATAAACATAGATTCAGCCAACGCATATATCCAGATGTCTCGCTTTGCTGCAGGCGAAGTGGAAGAAATCCACGCCATCTTGCACGTAACTCCTATGCAAGACCTTTTTGCCGACCAGCTCATCCGCCTCAACCAAGCCTTGGAAGCGCTCATGGCTCGACCTGAGACTAATGGCGCGCAACCTGTATTCATGCGTTATTTCCTTAGCGATGCGACCAACCAAGCACCGCTAATACCAGCCACACAGCCTTGCACAGTGTCATACATCCAGCAACCGCCCCTCAACGGATCCAAGGTAGCCTTGTGGATATACATGCAGAAAGGCACAGAAGTGAATAATGTGAATGAGTCGACTGTCGTGAGTCATAACGGCTACAAGCATATATGGACAATGGGACTAACAGACACATCAGCCGACACGTCATACATGCAGACATGGAACACCATGCTCTCCTACATCAAGCACCTGCGCATGTTTGATGCCACACTGCTCAACAACTGCATCCGCACATGGTTTTATGTGCGCGACGTTGACACGCAATATGCCGGCCTTGTAAAGTCACGCCGCGAATGCTTCTTGGAGCAAGGGCTCACGCCTACCACTCATTATATTTCGTCCACAGGCATCGGCGGCAACCCTGTCAACCCCAAAGCTCTCATACAGCTCGGCAGCTATGCCTTGACAGGATTCGAACCAGAACAGCAACGCTATCTGTATGCGCTAAGCCATCTGAACAAGACTATCGAGTATGGGGTAACGTTCGAAAGAGGCACACTGATGCAATATGGCGACCGCAACCATATATACATATCTGGCACAGCATCTATCAACAACCAAGGTGAAGTGATTCACGTGGGCGACATACGCAGACAAACAGAACGTATGTGGGAAAATGTATCAGCCCTTCTCAATGAAGGCGGCATGGACTTTTCCGACATCATGCAGATCATAGTATACTTGCGTGACAGCGCCGACTATCAATTGGTCAAGCACATGTTTGATGAGCGTTTCCACGACACTCCATTTGTCATAACCCTCGCACCTGTATGCAGACCAACATGGCTCATAGAGATGGAGTGCATAGCGGTGAAGGAGACAAAGAATCAATACCGTCCATTCTGAGTGTCAGTCATTAACAGAAACATCACCCGCGCAATCAATGCGATGCAAAGGAAACATGCTGCGACAAACTCTCCACAAATCTTTCATCAGAATTCAACAACATCAGAGTTTGTCATCAGCATGTCAACGTCACCCAACCCACCTCTATCCGAAGACCATCAGGTTTTTATTCATTCCATGAAGCAAAAAAGGCATGAAACTCTTGTTACTTTAAAACAAAAAACATAACTTTGCATCAACAATATCACGGGGTGCTGAATATATTCGGCTGAGATTACACCCATTGAACCTGATACAGATAATGCTGCCACAGGGAACATGATGCAATATGAAAATAAAAGCAAAGCCCCTACGCTATGTTGTGCATAGACATAGTATAGGGACTTTTCTTTTTTCAAACCGCTTATTTCCACTTTCGTGATTGAACACTCCATTTTATTCACAAAGCAGGTGTTCATCATTATTTTAATCTGACGCGCTGCATCCTGATGCAGATGTTTCTCATGTTTGAAGGAGCCATGCTGCATAGCGACCAACAAACAGAAGCAACAGACACGCATAAGAAAGAGCGGCAAACAAGAAAGCGTCACACTACGACTCCATAAAATAATTGTGAATGCATGCTTATAATCTCAAGCAACATGAAAGTGATTATCAACAACCAGCCCACATCCACAAACGCAGACACCCTCATGTCTCTCGCTGCAGAAATGAGTTTGCCTGCAGCCGGAGTTGCGATGGCTAAAAACAACAAGATGATTCCTCGCGACCAATGGGAAGACACTCCTGTAACTGAAAACGACAATATCATCATCATCAAGGCCGCATGTGGAGGATAGTCCACAGGACATCCAATAGCCACATTATTATATATATATAACATGATACAATTCATCTCGCATCAAAACGAATGCCACGACCAAATTTCAGGCATTCAACTTGCAATAGAAGGAGGTTGCCGTTGGATTCAGCTTCGCATGAAGAATGCGACAGCAGAGGAGGCTCTGCAAACGGCTCTCAAAGCGCAAGCTATATGCCGTGAGGCTCACGCGACATTCATCATTGACGACCGCGTGGAGCTTGTCAAAGAGATTCATGCCGACGGGGTGCATCTTGGCAAGAACGACATGCCTATAAAAGATGCCCGACACTTACTTGGCGAAGACTTCATCATAGGCGGCACAGCCAACACCTTTGAAGACATACAACAACTGTGCCAGGCAGGAGTGAACTATATAGGCTGCGGACCTTTCCGATTCACCACAACAAAAGAAAAACTGTCTCCCACTCTTGGACTTGAAGGCTACGAAGCCATCATGAAACAAATGAAGCTTCACAATCTCTCCACACCTGTAGTGGCGATAGGAGGCATCACAGCTGACGACATACCATCTCTTATGCACACAGGCATAAGCGGCATCGCCATAAGCGGAGCTGTGCTCAACGCTCCCGACCCTGCGAAAGAAATGAATAAAATAATCAAAACACAAAAACAATATGAGTAACCTTATCATCGCCGGCAGAGAGTTTTCCTCTCGTCTTTTCCTCGGCACAGGCAAGTTCAACAACAACAGCCTCATGGCGTCAGCCATACAAGCGTCAGAAACAGAAATGGTCACAGTGGCAATGAAACGCATCGAGCTCAATGACCAGCACGATGACCTTCTCACACACATCACACAAAATCAGTCGATACAGCTCCTGCCCAACACAAGCGGTGTGCGCAACGCTGAAGAGGCTGTGTTTGCAGCACAGATGTCGCGTGAAGCCTTCGGAACCAACTGGCTCAAGCTGGAGATTCACCCAGACCCTCGTTATCTTCTCCCCGACTCAATCGAGACACTCAAAGCAACAGAAGAACTTGTCAAGCTTGGCTTTGTAGTGTTGCCATACTGCCAAGCAGACCCCACTCTATGCAAGCACCTCGAAGAAGCAGGCGCTGCCACAGTGATGCCTCTCGCCGCACCTATTGGCACAAACAAGGGATTGCGCATGAAAGACTTCCTGCAAATCATCATCGAGCAAGCAAACGTGCCTGTGGTGGTAGATGCTGGCATAGGTGCACCGAGCCATGCAGCAGAAGCAATGGAGATGGGTGCCGACGCATGCCTTGTCAATACAGCCATAGCTGTGGCAGGCGACCCCGTACAGATGGCTATAGCCTTTAAGGAAGCTGTCATAGCAGGACGACGCGGCTTCGAAGCTGGACTCGGGTCCATTTCTGATTCAGCAGAAGCAAGTTCCCCACTCACAGCTTTCCTCAACTAAAAACAGTCAACGCTGTTTTTTTCGAAACAAGCAGATGTTCATCAAATGATTTGAACGCACACTCATTATCTGACGCATGTCTTCTATTCTGAAAGGACCACGAAGACATAAAAATTCTAATGGCATGAAAATGAGCATGAGAGAATGCCGCAAAGATAAGAGAATGCTGCTTCGACGCAGAATAACAGCGACCCCACTTCACATAGCCAATGCAGAGCATCTTGCAGAAGCAGGCTCTGCGATAACCACAAAACACTCAACACACTATGCCAAAAGACAACAAAGCATACGCGCAGAGAGAAAAGGCTTATATGCCTGGCTCCATCTTTCCAGACATCAGAGTAGGCATGACCAAGGTCAACCTCACCCCAACAGTGGTGAAAGACAAGAACGGCATCCCTCACACAGAGCCTAACGATCCTGTGTACATATACGACACCAGCGGTCCGTTCTCTGACCCCAACATAAACATTGACCTCAAAAAAGGTCTCCCACGCCTTCGTGAACCATGGATTGAGCAGCGCAATGACACAGAACGCCTGACGCAAATCAGCAGCGAATACGGTCGCCAGCGTCTTGCCGACCACACACTTGACCACCTCAGGTTTGAGCACATCCAGCTTCCTCGCCGCGCCAAGGCAGGCAAAGCCATCACACAGATGGCATACGCAAAGGCTGGCATCATCACGCCAGAGATGGAGTATGTGGCTATTCGCGAAAACATGAACTGCGCCGCACTTGGCATCGACACACACATCACGCCCGATTACGTGCGTGAGGAGATAGCCAAGGGACGTGCTGTCCTGCCAGCCAACATCAATCATCCTGAAAGCGAGCCGATGATCATAGGCCGCAACTTCCTTGTGAAGATAAACACAAACATCGGCAACTCTGCCACCACATCAAGCATCGAAGAAGAGGTTGACAAGGCCGTATGGTCATGCAAATGGGGAGGCGACACACTCATGGACCTCTCCACAGGCGACAACATACACGAGACACGCGAATGGATCGTGCGCAACTGCCCTGTGCCGGTGGGCACCGTGCCTATCTATCAAGCACTCGAAAAGGTCAACGGACGTGTTGAAGACCTCACATGGGATGTATACCGCGACACACTCATAGAACAATGCGAGCAAGGTGTCGACTATTTCACCATTCATGCCGGAATACGCTTGCATAACGTACATCTTGCCGACAGCCGTCTGTGCGGCATCGTGAGCCGCGGTGGCAGCATCATGAGCAAATGGTGCCTCATCCACCAAGAAGAATCATTCCTTTATGCTCACTTCGATGACATCTGCGACATTGTGGCACAATATGATGTGGCTCTCTCACTTGGCGACGGACTTCGCCCTGGATGCACAGCCGATGCCAATGATGCGGCACAATTTGCAGAACTCGACACAATGGGCGAACTCGTTCTCCGCGCATGGGACAAAAATGTTCAAGCCTTCATCGAAGGTCCTGGCCATGTGCCCATGCACAAAATAAAGGAAAACATGGAACGCCAGCTTTCACATTGCCATGAAGCTCCATTCTACACCCTCGGCCCTATCGTCACAGACATTGCTCCTGGCTATGACCATATCACCTCAGCCATAGGCGGAGCGCAGATAGCTTGGCTCGGCACAGCTATGCTCTGCTATGTCACACCTAAGGAGCATCTGGCTCTGCCAAACAAAGAAGACGTGCGCACAGGAGTGGTGACGTATAAGATAGCTGCACATGCGGCCGACCTGGCCAAGGGACATCCTGGAGCCCAAGTGCGCGACAACGCTCTTTCCAAAGCTCGTTTCGATTTCCGTTGGCGAGATCAGTTCCACCTGTCTCTCGACCCAGAGCTTGCTCTGCAATATTTTGAGGAGGCTGGACACACCGATGGAGAATATTGCACGATGTGCGGTCCAAACTTCTGCGCGGCTAAACTCACGCACGATCTGAGAAAACTGTAAACGACAAACAGTTGCTATAGAAACTGTTGCTTGACTGTTTCTATAGCAATAACACATTGATATGAATATGCCACAGACAAACCGCTACACTCGACAGACACTTCTGCCTGAGATTGGAGAAGAAGGCCAACTGCGCTTGAAACACTCTCGAGTGCTGCTTGTTGGCATTGGAGGCCTCGGCTCCCCTATAGCCACATACCTGACTGGAGCCGGCATAGGCACTCTTGGCATCGTCGACGACGATGTGGTCAGCATGTCAAACCTGCATCGTCAAGTGCTGTACGATGAGGCTTCTATAGGAATGCCTAAGACCGACTGCGCACGCACACGTTTGCATGCGCTCAACTCAGAGGTGACCATTCACACATACAACACTCGCCTCACGGCCGACAACGCTCACGACATCATAAGCCAATATGACATTGTCATTGATGGCACAGACAACTTTGCAGCACGTTTTGCCATAAGCGATGCGTGCGCCGCCATGAACAAGCCTTATATATATGGGGCCATATGCGGCTTAGATGGCCAAGTGTCTGTGCTCTGCAAAGGCAGATGCACTTACCGCACACTTCATCCAGATGAAGCAGCCACACTCTCTATGCCACATCCTGGCAAACAAGTGTCGGGTGTCACGCCTGCCATCGTTGGCAGCGTGCAAGCCAACCAGGCCCTCCAGCTAATATGCGGCTTTGGCGCTCCTCTCATCGACCGTCTTTGGAGCATTGACCTCCGTACCATGCAGTCGTTCATCATAGATTTATAAGCAGGCTTGCAACATACCAATGCTTTTCTTATAATATATATAATGTATACCCGACATAAATCACGACAAGCATCCGCACGACACATAACGCAACAATTGCATCCATTCAGTCGCCAATGACATATTGACGACAACAAAAGGACACTGTTTAACAAAAAACATATAATCAACATGTTTTCAGACGAATTAAAAAAAATCTCATGGCAGGAAACCACAGAGCGCATAGCCAGCATGACAGACAATGACGTGCGACGCGCCCTTGCCAAAGAACATTGCGATGTCAATGACTTCATGGCTCTCCTCTCCCCTGCCGCCGAACCATACCTTGAGCAAATGGCACAACTGTCACGCCGCTACACAGAGGAACGTTTCGGCAAAACCATATCCATGTTCATTCCACTCTATATCACCAACTCATGCTCCAACTCATGCGTCTACTGCGGTTTCCATAGAGAGAACCCTATGGCACGCACCATACTCACCCCTGAGCAGATTGAGAATGAATACCGCGCAATAAAGCAACTTGCTCCATTCGAGAACATACTTCTTGTCACAGGAGAGAACCCTGCAAAGGCTGGGGTGCCATATTTGGCCAAAGCCATTGACATCGCCAAGCGTTATTTCTCCAACATAAAGATTGAAGTCATGCCTCTTTCGGCAGATGAATACCGCGAACTGACACATCATGGCCTAAACGGCGTCATCTGTTTTCAGGAGACTTACAACAAGGAACATTACAACATATACCATCCACGCGGCATGAAGAGCAAATTTGAATGGCGTTGCGACGGTTTCGACCGCATGGGACAAGCAGGCGTGCATTCTATCGGCATGGGCGTGCTCATAGGATTGGAAAAAGAATGGCGCACCGACGTGACAATGATGGCTTATCATCTTCGCTACCTTCAGAAACACTATTGGCGCACTAAATACAGCGTAAACTTTCCACGCATGCGGCCTGCTCAGAACGAAGGTTTCCACCCCAACTGCATCATGACAGACCGCCAGTTGGCTCAAGCCACTTTCGCCATGCGCATTTTCGATCATGATGTGGACATATCTTATTCCACACGTGAACCCGCATTCATCCGCGACAACATGTGCACACTCGGTGTCACAACGATGTCGGCAGAGTCGAAGGTCAACCCAGGAGGCTACCACACATACCCTCAGGCTCTGGAACAGTTCAGCGTGAGTGATGAACGAACAGCCAAAGTCATCAATGCGCGCCTTAAGGAACTGGGACGCGAACCTGTGTGGAAGGATTGGGACGCATCATTCGACTTCACCAATCTGCACACAACGGCCATTTGAGTCGAGCATATGCATGTTGTGGCCGCAAACAAACGACTATAACGACAATATGACAATTGTAATAACTCTTCCATATTTCTTTGACGGAGAAGCCGAACAAATAGTTCAGCTTCTCCATTCATCAGTTGATTTAATCCACATACGCAAGCCTGAGTCGGCATCTGAAGATGTCGAACACCTCATCCGTTCCATACCGCAAGCATGCCACAAACGTTTAGTGCTCCATGACCATCATCAGCTTGCCGTGAAATATCATCTTCACGGCATTCATCTGAACAAAAGAAATCCCTTGCCACCAGATGGAACTTCAATGAGCATAAGCAGAAGTTGCCACACCTTCGAAGAAGTCAAAATATGGAAAGAGAAATGCGACTATGTGTCTTTGTCGCCCATCTTCGACTCAATATCCAAGCAAGGCTACCAGTCGGCCTTTAGCAGAGAAGAAATAGAAAAAGCCCATCGCCATGGCATTATAGACAATAAAGTGATGGCTCTCGGCGGAGTGACATTCAGCCGATTGGAAGAAGTGGCAAACATGGGATTTGGCGGAGCAATGATTCTCGGGGATGCTTGGAAGCACATTGTCCACATGAGATAAGCAGGAGCTCATAATTATTTATATTTTTGCCTGCTTAGCCTTCCACGTCAGCTTACATAAACAAATCAACACAGTCATTAAAACCAGGCTCATCATGAAGACTATACTCACTATAGCTGGAAGCGACAGCTGCGGAGGTGCAGGCATCCAACAAGACCTGCGCACCATCACCTCACTCCATCAATATGCTGCCACCGTCATCACAGCCATCACATCGCAAAACACACTTGGCGTGCAAGCCGTGCTGCCAGTGCCGCAAGAAACACTTTCCTCACAACTCCATGCCGTCCTTTCCGACTTGACCATCGATGCGATAAAGATTGGCATGGTGCCAAACATTGCTTGCGCAGAGAACATAGTGGAAGCCATAGAGCATCTGTCATGCCCCATAATCTACGATCCCGTAATGATATCCACCAGCGGCACACGCTTGATGGATCCTGATTGCATCGACTACGTTTGCGCCAATCTCTTTCCTATATGCTCTCTCATCACCCCAAACATACCAGAACACTCTATTGTGGCCCCTCATCTGCACACTGCATATCTCCTGAAAGGCGGTCATGCAGACGGAGCTTTAATGACAGACTATCTGCATTTGCCTGACGGGACAACACATTCCTTCACCTCACCACGCATAGAGTCAAGCCATCTGCATGGCACAGGATGCTGCCTATCTTCTGCCATCGCCACATTCCTTGCCCTTGGCCACTCTCTTCCTGAAGCAGTAGCCAAAGGCAAAGAGGTTGTCACTAAAGCGATAGAACGCGCCAAAAACATCAGCATCGGCCATGGCAACAGCCCCGTCTTGCCTCTTTAACCCAAATCGGGTCATGGCACCCATAAAAAAATATATTAGGATACTTGGCCAAGTATCCTAATATACTTTGCAAAGTATCCTAAGATACTTCACAAAGTATCCTTACTATCCTTTTTTGACGAATAAATTGTTTCCATGACCTTTGTTATTATACGCACATAGGATGGAAAGACTTTGACTCAAACGATGACAAGAAATAAACCCCATTTTCTAATGACCTATTTGGGATAAAGAAGCATCCTCGCTGATATGGCTTTCACCACATCAACGAGGATGTTTCATTATTTATTTCAATTCTGATATGAGCAATGGCTGGTCACAGCAAATCTCCACGTGCCAATCAGTGATTATTCCTTCTCACCTTCCACCAGGCATGGGCTGAAGTTCATCTCCTTCTCAGCCTTCTCACGCGAGAAAGCAAAATATGTGCATGTGGCTTCCGTGCACACTTCTCCTGCTGCATTGAAAAGGGTGGTATCAACGATGACAATGTTGCGCTTTTGTTCACGTATGCGCGCTCTGACTGTCAATTGCTCGTCGAGCGTTGACACTGGACGCTTATAGTGTGTCTCCATCTTAGATGTCACTCCTGCAGTCTGGAGTTTGCGAGTGACAACCCATCCGCACACTTCATCAAGCATAAGAGCCTGAATGCCTCCATGAAGCGTGTTGAACCATCCCTGATAATTGGCAGATGGCGTCCATGTGCTCACTATATCCTCTCCATCTTCATAAAAACACAGATGAAGGCCTATAGGATTGTCGGGCGAGCAGCCAATGCAATTATATCCATCCATACCAACCCATGGATTGACAATTCTCTTTAATCCCATTATTATATATATGTATTATGCTTGTGTTTCAAAATAATGCATATTGCCTAAGAATGAACTCCGTGCGCTTATAGAAGCATACTATATTTTGTGTGCTTTGCATCCATGCGCACTAACCCCCAAACTGGTCATTATATTTGTGCTTAAATGTGCGTGTTCAGAGCGATGCTCATGAACATCATCAAAGGATGAACAAAAAACGCGCCCCGTCAGTATACGATTCATCCAACTTGATGACAGCATCCAACTTTTCTGCAATAGTGCTGCATATATGAAGCCCTATGCCAGAGCCCTGCACTGAATCGTTGCCTTTTTTGTAACGTTCAAATATATCTTTGCGCATGTTCTCCGGGATGCCTTCGCCTGTGTCTGTCACAGAAAAAGTGAGATGACCAGGATTCTCGGTTGTGGACAGATGCAGGCGTATCTCTCCTTTTTGTGTATGCTTGCACGCATTTGTCAAGATATTGACGAGCAACTGCTGTATGCGCCTGTCGTCCGACTCGATGGTGTAATCATCAGCAACTTCTGTGGTGAAATACATCTTCACACCATCGTACAAACGAGTCTCCGCCATCTGCAAAGCATTGCGGCACACCTTGTTCACTTCAAATCTTGTTTTCTGTATACGATAATTGCCATGTTCAGCATCTGTGATGTCCATCACATCATCAATGAGCATCGACAGCATGTTGAAACTATTATATATATAATTGAAGTATTCTGACTTTTGTTCTTCTGACACAAAACCATCAGGCATGCACAACAGCTGCGAGAAGCCAAACATGGCGTTCAATGGTGTGCGGATCTCATGAGTCATGTTCTGCAGCATCATGGTCTTCGCGCGGTTAGCGTCAATGTTCACCTTCAACTGGTCAATCATTTCCTTTTCTTTGCTGCGCTGTCCTGAAATGTCTTCCACTGTAGCTACAATGCGTCGCACTTTGCCATCATCGCTTCGTTCACTGACTATGAATGTCAACATAAGCCATCTTATCACATTGCCACGATATTGCAACGATATGGAATTGCGGTACTTCAAACGCTCGTCAAGAGTGGATAAATCTGTAAACTTAAGCACATTCTCCCTGTCGCTGGGATGGCACAGATGATCAACGAAAATTTCCAAAGCCTTCGTCAGGCATCCTTCCTGAGAAATGTATTCGGACACCCATGGAAGGTTGTTCTGATAAGATGTGTACCAATCAGCATCCAAGTCAAAATAAAAGACACAGGCATACACATTTGCCAAAGCATTGACAACAAGCGAATCGCGCATGTGTTTTTTGACACGCTCTGTCACATCCTGAAGATAGCCCTCCACAACCTGCGAGCCATCAGCATTCTTATAGCCGACACCTCCACTTCTTACATACCTGACGCCCAATTTAGGATGATTCCACTGATACACGAATTCTTCGTTTTCTCCCCTCTTTAATTTATCCACAGCTTGTTTCACTATGTCAGCCGACTCAGGACTTATCCGCGAGCGCCATGTGTCATACACATCTTCTTCCGAACAATGCCCTTCCACATCCAGTCCAAGCTGTTCGATCATCTTGTCTGATGCAAACATCACGGGCTTGCATCCCTCACGCAAAGTGACACGCCATATGCCCATCGACGCCGAGTCGAGCACTTCCTTTATCTTGTTCATGTGCAATGCGAACTGCTCCGAACCTACACTATCTAAATCCATATTGAATCAATCTGCGATTATTATGAGAAGAGTTGTATATATTCTACGTATCGTTTGTTTGTCATGCTGTATCATTGCAGCTTATTGTGCCGACACAATCATCGCTGAAAGATTATCTTCCAGCGATGTGTATAACCTGCCAATAATTAGTTTTCAAACACAAAGTTATGCAAATGCCATGAGAAATCTGCAACGGCAGAATAAAAACAGTTGCACAAAGTGTTAATTTAATATATTTTAATACAAAATCGAATCTTGCGGCGCATTTTTGGCTTCATAAATATCATCAGGTTAACAATGCTCATCCACTTGTCACATACCTTAAACCTTAAACCCAAATCGGTCATTAGGCCGATTTGGGTTAAAAGCACTTATATGCCGAGACGAACTTTCTCAAAAAAAAATGAGCAGCACCAGTCCTGGCTTTCACTTAAACAAATTCTGATGATTAAAATTGCGCCACACTTGGGTTGCTTAAAAGCATTACACATGCATGCCTACTTATTATATAAAATCTCCCTCAACTGATGGTTGCCGACAAATCGGCTCATGTCGACATTGCCGCGTATTCCCTTCACACGTCCAGTAGCAGTGTATTGCCACATCAGGAAATCACGTCCACCAGACAATTCTGGCTCATCAAACGTGTAGGCAGCAATGAAATACTTGTAGGCACGCAAACGCTCATTGCCAGAAATGTTTCGTTCAAAGAAGTTGCGTCCAGTGTAGATGAGAGGCTTCTTGCCATACTCTTTCTCAAAAAGGTCGCACAATTCAAGCAGGCGAGTTTGGAAAGCATAGACCGACACTCCTTTTATAGCTTCAGCATCAATAAGAGGCAAGAGATCCTGCTGCTTTGTGTCGACCATCGACATGAAGAGGTCAAACTGAGCTTTGGCTGAAAGATGCGGACGGAAAAAAAGGTAACTGCCCACTTTCAGCCCCACTCTTTTGCACTCACGGAAATTTTCCTCATAGCGATCATCAACCGTCTTCACTCCTTCCGTGGCCTTGATATAAACATAATGCACATTGGGGTCGTTGGCCACTTCATCCCAGTTGATGCGCCCTTGATAGTGGCTCACGTCAATGCCATGCAACTGCTTGGCAGACCCATGCCCTAAAAGCATTGGCATCTCAATGCCCAACGGATGGCGGTCAGGACGTGCCTTGCGAGCCACAGGATCGGGCTGGATGTCGATCACATATTCTGCATGGTGATTGTTTTTCTTGCTCTTGCGGAAGTCAGACTTCTTCTGTGCTGTCATCTGCATGCAGCACAGACATGCAAATGCAAAAAGCATAACACGGAAAAATGTCGTGAATGTATTGTTGAAGTGTGTCATCTTTGTCGTTTTGTCAAATTGATTACAAAAGTAGCAACTTTCGTTCTAAAATACAAGTTATGATGAAATACTTTAGAATTTTAATATATTTAAAGACTTCTGCGCACTCTTATATCACAATTATTTGTTAATTTTGAACTCAAAAATCAGACGCACTCATAATGGAAGAAAAAAACAAGACATACTGGTTCGCGTTCATAGGCAACAGCATTGTGCTTGAGCACGACGACAAAGGCTATCATGTGCCATGCTCCGCCGAACCGCCACTGCCATTAAAGGCATGGACCCAACGCCAAGAGTTGCCGCCCATGAACGGCATGCCATGCATAGCCTACAGCATTGACACACCACCTGAAGGCGGACTGGGCGCATTGGAGACCATCGGACTGAGACAATCATGGTTTGTGCTGCCTGAAGACTTTTACAGAGAAGCTGGCAAGGCAGCCGAACTGCTATACTGGGACAGCAACACACGCTACTGCGGAGTGTGCGGCGCACCCATGTCACGTCACACTGCAATCAGCAAACGATGCACTAATTGCGGAAAGGAAGTTTGGCCGCAGGTCAGTCCTGCCATCATCGTCCGCATACGCAAAGACGACGACATCCTTTTGGTGCATGCCCTCAATTTCAAACGAAGCGAGATGTATGGACTTGTAGCAGGATTCGTTGAGACAGGAGAGACTCTTGAAGAATGCGTGGAGAGAGAAGTAAGGGAAGAAGTGGGGCTCACCATCACCAACATACGCTATTTCGCCAGTCAGCCATGGCCATATCCTTGCGGCATCATGGTGGGCTTCACAGCCGACTACGTAAGCGGTGAGATAAAGGTGCAAGCAGAAGAACTGAGCAACGCCAGATGGTTCAACAGAAAGAACATGCCTCCTATACCCGACAAGCTCTCAATTGCCAGGCGACTCATAGACGACTATCTCAAAGAAGAGCAACAGTGACAACAACATAAACAAACAGCAAGACCACAATGAAAAGAAACACAATAACATGCGCCGCACTCGCTTCCATCATCATGGCAAGCAGCTGCAGCAGTTCATACCAGGCATCGGCAGGCGTCACAGGAGCCATGATAGGCGGACATGTGGGCGAGACTGTAGGCTTCCTCACAGGACGTGGACATTTCCGCGGCGAAAACGCTGCCCTCGGCAGCCTGATTGGCATGGGTGTGGGAGCTGTGCTCGGCATTAGCGTTGCCAATCAGATTGAAAAGAACGAGCAGGCGGCCAACAGCCGTTCATACGACTCCGATGCCGACTACCAGACTGGCGGAGGAGCTGGATACAATGATGGATACAACGGTTCATACGGCAATGGCAACTATCAGGGCACCAAAACTCAGAGCTACACCCTGTGCCATGGGCTTGAATTGTCCGACCTGAGCTATACCGACAGCAATGGCGACGGCATGCTTTCTAAAAACGAGATAATAGAGGTTGAGAGCATCATCACCAACACCTCTAACAAGCCGTTGAAAGATATTGTCATATGGCTCGATGTGGACAATGTCAAATATTGCAGCGTGTCGCCTTCGCTAACAACAACAATCGAACCTGGCGAAAAACTCCGATACACAGGCCGCATCTATTGCAAGAAAGCGCGCCAAGGCAAGGCTATCACCATATCGCTTTGCACAAGCCATACCGGACTCGTGTCTAAGGGGCACAGCATGACTGTCAATCTTAAATAACTGCATGGCATCTGCAGAAAGGCTGCGGAATACGATGAGTGCTTTCATGATAATGAGCACTCTGAAAAAAGTGGCATTGGATGCTTGCCCAAGCATCCAATAAGTATGTGCTCAAAATTATTTTTATATTTGACGCACCCTATCTTAATGTACTAAATATACATATGCTGTATATTGGCATTGTTATGATGGAGGTCGCAAAGATTTGTGTACAAGTTATGGCGTGCATACTTATATTTAGTTAAACATAGGGAAAACGGATGATGGATTGTATCTGAATTATCTCGACAAATTCAGATTCCCATATCCTTTTCCCCTTCATCAAACAAATGAATTTTTTAAGTAACCATTGAAAAATATGAAAAGAATATCACTTATTCATACAATTATCTTTACAGAACTATTGCTTGTCTCGTGTACAGATGGCAGACTGGCAAAATCCATTGAGTCGGCTGAACGTAAAGAAATTTCGGACAAGACAGTGGTTCTTGATATGGGAAAAAATGTCGTGGACAGTTTTTCGTTATCTAAATTTATAACTGACATCAGGTATGTCCAGTTAGAAAATCCTTCTGAAGCATGCCTGACCGTTCCAATGAATATTAAAATAGCCAATGAAATTATCTATGTAAGCGATCTTGATGAACATTTATTTTGTTTTGATAAAGACGGTAAATTCTTGAGAAAAGCTTTTCGGAATGGGAAAGGACATGGAGAAGTATTAAGAATGTATGATTTCGATGTTGATGATTCGCTGTTATATGTGCTTGACGGAACTCGTTCATCAATCTTGACCTATCGACATGATGGAACCTTCGTCAAAGACAAAACATTGCCTTTTCGTGCAATAAGTTTTGCAAGACAAGAGAATGGATATATATTCCAATTGGCACCCTATGGAATGAATGGTAATGATAATGAGAACATCATTGCTGTCACTGACAATGTATTTAGTTTGTTATATACATCCTTTAAATATAATTTTAAAAAAATCAACCCAGTAAAAAGAACACCATACTTCACAAATGGGAATAATCCATTCTTGTATGCACCCATTTATGGAAGGAGCATTTATGCTATAGACGAAAAGGGCATCTACATGAAGTATTATCTCTCATTTCAAAGTCCTTATTATGAGCAGAATAAGCAACTTGACGGAGCAAAAGAAGCTGCAGAACAGAAGATTTATTACTCTTATGACAATCCTTTGCAATGCGGGGAATATATAATACAGAACTTTGTAACTTCCAAAGAATGTAAGGGTGTTTTACTAATTGATAAAAAAACAAACAATTATGTTTTTATCAAAAACTTTATACAAGATTCCGATCGAGTCTTTGATTTCAACATAGGTAGAACTAAATACTATGACAAGAATAAGAATGAACTGGTAGGTTTCGCCGAAACATATTACAAAGAGGTGCATAAGAATGAAATAGAGAAAATTAAAAAGACGATGACAGATTCCATATCTTCTATTCTTATTAAAGAAAGCGAGGCTTTTTCTGAAAATCCACTCATAATATTTTATCGTATACGCCCAGACGTTATTTGACACTAATCAGCTCATTAATAGTAATATGTATAATCGCTCCTTTAGGGCTATATCTTAACATTAGAAAAGAGAATACTAACGTTATAAATAATGAATTAAGATTTGATGAAAGGCCAAACATTTGGTTTCCAAAGAATTTCAGCAACGAAGATAAGATAAATCAGGCTTATCCGACGTTTGGAGTGATGCGACTGTCATTCAATGCGAATAGTCTCAGTTTGAAGTATTATACCTAAGCCTCGACAACATAAAAAGGCTAAAGGCGTATATGCTGGCACCGCAACTTTCGTCTTCTTCATCTTACATTTATAATCAACAGCACCACCAGCACCACAGCATTTCGAACATAACCAATACATTAACAAATTCCATACAACAAAATTTAAAACAAATGAGACATAATCAAAAATAGCATTACAGCACATTGTTATTCAACAAATAAAAACACATTAACAAATATTAAACTATAAATATAACCGCATAGAACGCTTATTATTTGGATGAAAGTCACAAATTGTATAACTTTGCAATCGAAATATTAACAAACAAGTCGGAATTGGCAATCTATTCACATCAACGCAATCATAAAAACAATCGATCATCCTTAAAAATAATATCAGTTGAAAAAAACACACGACAGATATAATAACTAAAACTAATAAAAACAGACAACATGAAAACACTATTAAAAATGAAGAAAGCAATCATCAAAAACACATTAGTTGCAGTAGCGGTAACCGCATCTTGCTTTGGTGCGACAAAAGCTTTTTAGTGCTATGTCACACCCTACAATCCATTATTTGAAGAAAATCTCCTTGCATTAAGAGAAACACCTGTCCGAAATGGCGAAGTGTACGTTCGAGTGTATGTAAGACCATGCTATATCGATAAGATTGTTGGCAAAGTAAAAGTACAAGACCCAAGCAAATCGTATAGCACAACTGGTTACTATTGGAAATATCATCACAAGCAAGAGGTGTATTATTATCAGGTGTGTGTGCATAAAGACTATAAAGTGGCTGCACAATGGGATTTATGCGACGAGTCGAAAGTTATAGGAAAATCATGGTGCATCGGACAAGGTGGTTCACTTGAACCTTTAGAAAGTGAGGATTATTGGTCCTATTAATTAAGTCAGAATCGGTCATTTCATCAACATTTACAGCACAATTTTGCTGTGTTCATTCATTCAAAACTTTAGTCAGCGAATATTCTTCATCATCTTGCCTACAGTGGCATTTAGCCTTGATCAGCAATGCTTTCAAAGCGTTCTTAACAATCTGTTTTAGACAAGCACCGGCATGAATGACAGTCTGACGATCAATTTTATTTATAATATCATGAGCCCACTTGCAAAAGTCAGAGCACTATCAATTTGAAAGTTATATAGCAAAAACAATCCAAAAGCAGGCTTGTAAATGCTAAATATCGCATGCCGAATAGCTCTTCTTGTGCTTTTTAGTTTTAAGCTGTAAGCATTTTGAGGTACCCCCTCTGTTTTGAGGGCACTTTTTCAAGTTGACTCTATCATTAATTAGTTAAGATCTTATGAAAACAAGCATGAATAAATTTCACTTTTTTTCCCTGATGTCACTTATGGCCTCACTCTTGTCGTGCTCTCATTCCAACACGAAGTTATCAGAAAACGTAGAAAGCATAACGTTGGAATTAACAGATGAAGTGGAAGAGGTCTCAGCTGACGATGAATTCTACGACTTTGAAATTATCTCTTTAGATAATAATAAAGATGGATTATTGAGCGACTGCATGAAAATGGTTGTGACAGATTCGGGAATGTTATTCTTCAACGATCCAGCCGACCCTTCCGTACTCTATTTCGACAACAAGGGACATTTCAAGAATAAGATTGGTGAGAAAGGCAGCAAAAAGAGTGAATACATCAGTATCACAAACTTCTCAGCCACAGACAAAGGAGATACTATCACTTTGTTGGAATACAATACTATAAAGAGATTTCGTTCTGATGGAACTTTCATTTCTTCTCAGACCATAGATGGCGAGTACGGTTGGGATGACCTTTTGATGGTTAAAGACGGTCTGATGATGGGGACTTACCACAGGGGGTATGATCATCTATTGACCATGTATAATTGGAAAGACAAAGAAACACGCAGTTTCTTCCCGACCAATTCTGAAATTTTAAAGGGAGCCGTATGGACTATAAACGGACTGCAGAAAGCAGGAACCAAGGTATGTTTTCTGGATATGTTTAGTTCTACATTTTATATTATCGATTTAAATCATCCAGAAGAGATGCGCAGCATATCCTTTATCTTCCCCCCAAATGCTAACGGAAGAGGTTGCAAGGACAAAAAAGGATTATCTGAATATGAACTATGATTTTGTTTCTGATTTCACATTCAGTGGAGATGTCATCTTGGGGTCCATGCATTATAAAGAAAGTAGCAGTGATTTCAGGATTGACCTCAAAAAGAACGAATTTGCATTCTTGGATCATATCGGATTCAATTATAACAACTTATATTATCATAACGGATATTTTTATAAAGTGATAACCCAGAACAGGATGATCGAATATCTGAATGTCAAATTCCCATACATGAAGGAAACCAAAAAGATAATTGAAAAAGCTTTCAAATCAGACTCTATCCACGTTACTGAATTAGACAACTACTACATATTAAAAATGAAGCGCAGGAATGAACTGTAAAATACCCACAAAGCAAAAAGCCATAAAAGCCCCATCTCTAACATCATTTTTGTTATGGGGCTTTTATGGCATAATTCATTGTGCATTTTTATTTGCCATCATAGCGTGCAATAATCAAACGAGGGATGAAGTAATTACGTTAATTTTCTTTAGTGGCAATTGCATGCACAAACGAAAAAACATTGAATGAGAAAATCAACACTTTGTATTCAACGCCAATTGTTTTTCCCGAGTCTGGTATATTACGTGTAGACGGTTCATCTATTGTTCCGTATCAAGAGAAACTTTCAGAATCACGATACAATATGGTTGTCTTCCACAGTCAAACCGAATGTACTGTTTGCGCTTTGGAAAAGATGTCCGATTGGAATGCCCTTTTAAACTGGGAGAGAAAAAGAAAAAGCAATGAGGGGCATCACTGTCCCCCCATTGCTTTGATGAGCTGTGTGCGTGCAAGCACGAGCTGGCATCTTGCGCTTACCAGATTAGCATTGCATTGCTGCCATGTGGTCTGTGTCTCTAAATAATCGCTTAAGGTCTCGAAACCCACATCATATTGCTGACGCGAGAGGCGCACGTTCTCTGCCGATTGCTTCAAGGCCGTCTCACAAAGCCGAAGTTCGGTCTTTGCTTCCTCATATGCGTTGCGGCATTGCGATTGTTCGAGTGTCATCCGCTCATAAGAGTCCTGCTGTTCCATTTGCGCTATCTGATAAGCCACCTTGGCTGAACGCACCTTATTAGATGTGCTGCCAAAAATGTCGACAGGCATGCTGACAGTCACCCCTACAGAAGCCGTAGCTTGGTCAAACAAGGTCTTGCCAGCCACTTCTCCTCCATTCATATGCGTATAAGCCGCTCCAACAGCCACATTGGGCAACTGTTCGCTTTTTGCAAGCTGCACCTGATGGCGAGCAAGCTGTGTCTTGCTGTTCATTATAGCATATTCTGGACGTGCAGTTATGCTTAATGCGTCTATGCTGCCAACCTTAAGGACATCATCGTCGCATGATGCAATAAGAGAATCGGCATTGCCTGTCGGTGACACCACTTCCACTGGCATGTCAAGTGGTTTGCCTATGACATGGCAAAGATTCATCAATGCAAGGTGATGGGCATTATCGGCCTTCTGTATTGAGAGTTCTGCCTCATTAAGCTTAACCTGCACCTTAAGAAGGTCGTTTCGTGTGCTAAGTCCATGCTTGAAAGCAGCCTCAACATTTTTCTGCACTTCAAGCAGGGTCGCTTGGTATTGTCTCGCCACCACCTTCATCTCCTTTGCTTTGACTGCAAGAAAATAAGCCTCATCTGTCATCACTACCACTTCCGATTCTTTCAAACGAAGATTTTCCTCAGCCATACCAACCCCAAGCTTAGACATGCGGTAGGCCGTCGATATCTTACCACCAGCATATACTGGTTGCATGAGAGAGATTCCGCCCATAAATAAATTGCGGAACTTCCAGTCTATCTGCTGCGAAGGGAAGTCGGCATACTGATTTAACACATACGAACCATCTGGATTTATCGTTACATCTGGCACATATGCACCCGTCTGGGCAGAGAGCTTGTAGATTGGCAATTTGCCACCCTGAATAGTAAAACTTCCATCTGCTATACTATACACATCCGCTGCTGCAAGAGCGAGTTGTGGAAAAAAATTGGCCTTATACGACTTCATGTCGAATAAGGACTTGCCTCGCTGCAGTTTGGCTGAAGCATATGTTTTATTATTTTCCACTGCAAGTGAACGGCACTGCTGTATAGTAAGTTGCTGGGCTGTTGACACAGAAGCCATCATCAGTCCGAAAGCTAAAGTCAATATCTTTTTCATTGCATTATCACTTTTGAGTATCCTTGAAAAACAGAGAATAGAGCACAGGAATGAACACGAGGGTAATAAGAGAACCAACAAACAGACCTCCCATTATAGTGACTGCCAGTGAACCAAACATAGCATCTGGCACGAGCGGTATCATGCCCAAAATGGTGGTGAGCGCTGCCATCATGACAGGTCGCAAGCGTGACTTAGAACTATGGATAAGAGCATCGCGTAGATTGCGACCCTGGCTAACTTCAAGGCTAATCTCATCCATAAGCACAATGCCGTTCTTTATCATCATGCCGATAAGTCCAAGCACACCCACTATGGCGACAAAACCAAAAGGCTTGCCCGAAAGCAGCACAATAGGAAAGACGCCTACGAGAACAAACGGTATGCAGCAGAATATAATCAGCGGTTTCTTGTAGTCTTTGAACAGCATGATAAGAATGAGCACCATCATCACTATGCATATTGGGAACATATTGAAAAGGTACTTCATTGACTGGTCACTGGCTTTCTTCTCACCTTCCCATGTCAGGCTATATCCTTCAGGCAACTGTATTTTCTCTATCTGCTTGGCTATTGCAGCACGCGCATCCTCTGTGCCAACACCTGGACAAGGAGAACATTGCAATCTCTGAGTGCGCTGTCCATTATAGCGGCATACCACAGGTTCTTCCCATAGAATCTCTACAGAGTCAGACACCTGATTGAGCGGAAGTGTCTGCACTACCTTATCTATCACATCATCTCGACTGACTGACCCTGACATGAGTTTCTGGACAGCTGAACGAGTCAAGAAGGCTCCCAAGTTAGGAATCATTCCAAATACTCTTGCAGAATTGATATCGTCTATATGCCTGCCATCTTGATCTGTACATTTGACATATATCTGTTCCTTCTCTATGCCATCATAAAAAGAGCCTACTGGCACCCCGCCTGTGTAAGCCATTGCAGACAGAGCCACATCACTACGTGAAAGCGCGCTGCTGCGAGCAGATGGTTGATTGTAAGCGATATTGAGCACTGGCACCTGAGGCTGCCAATCGGATGTGATCAGATACACCTTGTCCGATGCATTGGCTATTGCTTTGGCTGAGTCGACAAGCTGATGGAGCACCGCAGGGTCTGGTCCATGGAAACATGCCTCTATAGGATATTTCTTGAACATCAGATTATATCGCTTAAACTTGACATATGCATCTGGATACAGACTATTTATCTCTTTCTGAAGAATATCTACGTTGTCGACCAAGGCCGATGGCGACTCAAAGTCAATTATAAGTTCGCCATACGCCAAAGATGGGGTGGCAATGGACCGCACGAGATTATAACGTGAAGGAGTGCCTCCTACCGAAGTGGTGACATGCTTGATATAGTCGTGCTTCATTAGCAAAGCACGGATTTCCTGCAAGTCGTGCTCCGTCTGTGTGTAGTTGTAGCCTTCAGGCAATTTATATTCCATGTAAAGCTGGTCATACTCCATGTCTGGGAAAAATGCCTTATTGATGAATTTGTAACAAAATACACTGCCAAGAAGCAAGGACACTGAGCCTACAACCACAGCAAGGCGATGACACAACCCCCAATTAAGGACCTTGGCAAGCACATCGTATGCCTTGCCTCCATAGAGTTCCTTATCATCATCGGAACCATCTGCGTCTGGTGCCTTTTTATTGGATGGCTTGAACATCCAATCGCACATGATGGGCACATGCACCAATGCGAGCACCCAACTAAGCAATAGACTAACAGCCATGACGATGAAGAGGTCGCGCACATACACTCCTGCCGTATCGGGACTGAGATAAATAGGCAGAAAAGCAAGAATGGCTATTAGTGTGGCGCCAAGGAGCGGCATGTCTGTCTTGCCACCAATGTTGATCAGAGCTTCACGTTTCGGCACTCCCCTATTTAAGTCAACAAGAATGCCGTCGACAATGACTATGGCATTATCCACCAACATGCCCATGGCAAGGATGAATGAGGCAAGAGACACTCTCTGCAGAGTGCCATCAAACGCCTGCAGGACAAGGAACGAGCCAAAGACTATGACGACAAGGCTTGCGCCGATAATCACTCCACTGCGCCATCCCATGAAAAAGACGAGAAGCAGAACCACAATGACCACCGATTCGACAAGGTTGATGAGAAACGTGCCAAGCGCATCGCTTACACGCTCGGGCTGGAAAAACACTTTATGGCATTCCATGCCTGCAGGCAAACGTCCTTCTACAGAATCCATAAACTTCTGAACCTTTTCTCCCACCTTGACCACATCAAAGTCGGGCGAACAAGCTATGCTTATGCCAAGTGCGCGCTTGCCGTCGTAAGCCATTTCGTTGCGCGTCACTTCTTCATACGATTTGGTGACGGTAGCTATATCCTTAATACGCAACTGATCATCGTCATACCCTTGGATGATCGTGTTGGCAATATCTTCAACGGTAACAGAGCGATTGCCCACTGTAACACGCACACGTCGAGTGCCATTGTCATAATAACCTGCATAGCATGTCTTGTTTTGATTGTTGATAGTCTGGATGACCTGTGCAGGCATCACACCAAGGTTTGCCATCTTTTCTTCGCTCAATTCGATATTGATGCATTCGCTACGTTTACCATAGATGTCAACACGACTTACTCCATCAATATCGCTCACGCCGCGCTTTATCAACTCTGCATAATCATACAGCTGCTTATCGCTGTTACCATCGCCGCTGATAGCAAAGAACATGCCATAAACATCTCCAAAATCATCTTTCACCTCTGAACGATTTGCGCCAGAAGGCAACGAAGACTGTACGTTTGCGACCTTTCGCCTCAAAAGATCCCATTGCTGTTCCACTTGGTTGTCGGGAACTGTTGTGAGCAATTCAACGGTAATGAGACTGAGATCGGCATAACTTGACGACTCAATGTTGTTGATGGATGACATCTCACTCAAGCTCTTTTCCAGCGGATCCGTCACCTCAAGTTCCACTTGATGTGCAGAAGCACCTGGATAAGTAGTGATGATGAGAGCCTGTTTCACCTTAATGGCAGGGTCTTCCAGTTTAGACATTGAACCGTATGCCATTATTCCACCAATGACCAGTATGACTACAAGGAAATTGATGAGTTTGCTATTGTTTAAAGCCCATTTACTATAGTTCATAGTGAGATAGTCTGCATTTATTTATAAGTATGCTTCAATAATAGTTACATCTGCTATAATTCACTCTGACACCTAATAGCCTACAAATCATGTGAGCATAGTGATTTGCAAACAATACATATAAGAAGTGGAAAGAGTGTGGCAAACACGAGAAGCCATACTTTGAACGTTTAAGAAATATAATTAAAGCAACCCTCCGACATTGGATGGAGAAGGTTTCTGGATGACTGACACTTTTTGGCCGTCTGTAATGCTGTTGGCTCCTGACGCCACAACAGTCTCTCCTCCATCAAGTCCATACTTGACACGCATAAATCCATCGCGCGTGACACCGTCAACCTTTACAGAACGCTGCCTCACCACACTCGACTTGGCATCATAGATAAACACGTGAGCTGAATTGCTGTCGGTCTGCACCACTGCACTTGTAGGCACATAAACAGCCCCTTGAGATGCGTCATCGCCCACTTCCGCATACACCATGGTGGTCATGCCTGGCGTGATGCCTCTCATATCAGCACCAGGCTTGAAGCGAAGGCGCACTGTGTACAGCTGCATGGAATTGGCCTCTTGATTCACACGTTCCACTTCAAGCGGGAACACCTCGTTTCCTTTGACATTGAAAGAACAAGAGAAAGATGTGAAACGCCCAAGATTTGCATGGTCAGATGCGCTCACATTGATTTCCACCTCAACTTTCTTATCATTAAAAATGCTGAGCACTGGCATTCCTGCAGAAACAGTCTCTCCCGACTGATGGTACAGTTCTTGAACACATCCGTCCATAGTGCTTCTCAAACGTGTATCACTTAGTTGGTTGCGACAGTTTGCAAGTTTTTGTTCAATCTGTTGAAGTCCATAACGCGCTTTATCATAATTGCTGGCAGTAGTGTTGCCTTCAGCATAAAGAGCCATAACACGTTCTGCATCAGCCTTTATTTGTTTGTATTCAGCCTGAGCAGCCGCCAGCTGCACCTCATAATCACGACTATCCATCTCAGCCACAACCTGCCCTTTTCTCACAAAGTCACCTTCCTTCACAAGCACACGCATCACCTGCCCCGACACACGAAAGGCAAGATTTGCCTCTATGTCGGGTTTTGTCTTACCTGTAAAGGTTGTGGACACAAACTGCCCAACACGTTTCGCCTGTGTGGTATAGACAGGCACCACAACATCCTTTGATGAGTTGTCTCTGCCACATGACACCATTATCATAATGCATGCCATGGCCATTACAATCGAATAGAACCTTTTCATATAGCCTTAAATATTTAATAATCAAATCATTTATTCATCATTGTGCAACAACAGCAAATACCTCGTAACAAGGAAGCATTTGGCAATGTACACTATAGCCCTTCAATCACATATGCAATAATGCATAAAACTACACTTGTTGTTATTTCATATATGCCATTTGAAAATCTTCCTCATGGCATGATTACTCATCAATAAGTTTTATGAGTGCAAAATTACGCTTTTATTTCAACAATGACATAATTTAATTGAATAAAGAGTTGTCCTTTTTGTATAGTGAGAATCATAATTATTGTCAAAAAAGTTGCATGTCAATAAGAAAAGTGGTTAATTTGCATCATAAACAATCAGAGTATGAACAAGAACGACGTTAGCATACATGAAATTTGCTACCAAAATCCACACCTTCTCGAGACTGAAAGAGTCTTGGCAAAATACCCTAAGACAGGGATATTCATCTGCAAGGAGGGGGAGATAAAGCTGAAGATAGACGACAAGGAATATCTCTTGCATAAAAACTCCATGATAGTGTTTTTTGCCAACAGCATACTTCACGTAATGGAGTGCAGCAAAAATCTAAGCGGAGTGATGATTGGCGCAGATTTAGCCGCACTACAGCCTGTGCTATACAATGTCACCAACTTCAACGCACTTTTTGAGTTGCTTCAAAGCCCATTGCAGCAAGTGCTCGATGAAGAGCTTGAAGTGATGACACAATATATATGCCTGCTAAAAGCTGCCATTAAAAGAGACATGTCACAGAAAGAACTCGAAACGTCAAATAGCCCATTTGGGAAAATGGCCTCAAGACAGGTAAGTTTGCTCTGTTCGTCATTGGTGATAGAAATATTGCAATGTTACACATGCACGGCCGAATGCTGCAAACCCATGTCGAGAAAGGAGGATGTGCTCCAGCATTTCCTCACACTGCTGTACAAGCATTATCGTGAGGAGCATAAGATTAGCTATTATGCAAGCCGTCTGTATTTAACGCCACGTTATTTCAGCCTTGTCATCAAGGAGCAGTCGGGCCAGTCGCCGCTAAACTGGATCACCACAGCCCTTTTTGTTGATGCACGCAATATGCTGCAAGACACAAACTATTCCATCAAGGAAATAGCCGACACGCTCCATTTTCCCACACAAAGCTATTTCGGCAAGTGGTTCAAAAACTTAACAGGACTCAACCCTTTGGAATATAGACACAATAAGGCTGCTGTGAAAAACCAAGAAAACGAATTAACCTCATTTATAGAGAAACATTTAAACAGTAACACAAAGTAACATCTCAGTAAAAACATGAAAAAATTATTTGGAACAGTTCTGGCTGCGGTCATCTTTAGTGCAGCAATGACTTCATGCGGCAATGACAATGACCATTCTGAAGCCACATGCAATTATTACATCAGGACCGACTCTATAGTTTATTCCGACAAAGGCAATGCTGAATACGATTCAATATTACGCGTTTGCCTGCAATCTATGGAAATTAGCGGATATGTTTTCCAAGAACACGCAGAGACAAACACAGGTTCTGCAACATACGCTGTAGCATTATGCAACGAACAAGCAAAAACAAAGTATGACACTAAGATGCAGACTATTGTCGACTTAAGAAATGTGCGGAATAAACTTTTCAGCCTCAACGATTCGCTATTCAAAGCCAACAATATCAATAGTGCAGACGAAATTGGGCTGAAAGACTTCACTGTGAAAACATCTCTTTACAACACACAATATTGGGATTACGCAATATCCAGCAAAGATGCCATTGTAAAATGACAAGATGATGAATTATTTGCTGCAAGACAAGCATCAATTTTATAGTAGGTGTTCATTTTTATTCCGCAAAATGCGGAATAAAAATGAACACCTACTTATTTTGTCTATTATCACACCTTTTATTTTGAATAATTGCACATTTGTCAACAAAAATCACTAACTTTGCAGCAATTTAACAGAACACACTCCTGAAAAGCGATGGATATAGCAATTATTAAATACAATGCCGGCAACATAGGTTCGGTTGAGAATGCTGTCAGGCGAATTGGTATTGAGCCTGTCATCACTGACGATCCCGAGCGCATAACTGCGGCTGACAGAGTGGTTTTCCCTGGGCAAGGCGAAGCCAAAAGCACCATGGAATATCTAAAGGCTCACAAACTCGATGAGGTGATACTCAACTTAAAGCAACCTGTATTAGGCATTTGCATAGGAATGCAGCTACTGTGCCGACATTCGGAAGAATATGACACAAAATGCTTGGGAGTGTTTGACGTGGACGTAAAAAGGTTCAAGCCAATGAGGCATGAAGACAAAGTGCCACAGATGGGATGGAACACTATTGAAAACACAGAATCTGAATTGTTCGCAGGATTTGACAAACCTGAATTCACATACTTCATACATAGCTTCTACGTTCCACTCTGCCCATACACCATTGCAGAAACCGACTACATCCACAGATATTCGTCGGCTCTCCATAAGAACAATTTCTACGCCACGCAGTTTCACCCAGAGAAAAGCGGATCTGTAGGTGAGAGAATATTAAAAAATTTCATTGAGATAAAAGGCTTATGACAGATTCCTTGAAAAATGAAAACATTTCTTCAAGGATTGACAATAACTTTTCTTTTGCAGAAAAGACTAAGCCATACCCTAACAAAAACAGTAATGATTGACATAATTCCCGCGATAGACATTATCGATGGCAAATGCGTTCGCCTCACACAAGGCGATTACGACACGAAGAAGGTTTATAACGAAGACCCCGTAGAGGTGGCAAAGATGTTTGAGGCACACGGCATCACTCGTCTGCACACTGTTGATCTCGACGGAGCCCGCTCTCAGCATATTGTCAATTACAAGACAATAGAGAAAATCGCAGACCACACCAGCCTCATCATTGATTTCGGCGGAGGCATCAAATCTGACGAAGACATCGACATAGCATTCGCCAGTGGTGCCACAATGGTAACTATCGGCAGTGTGGCTGTGAAAAAGCCTGAATTGTTCACCACATGGCTCGAAAAATACAACGACAACAAGATAATCCTCGGTGCCGATGTGAAGAACGGCTTCATCAGCATCAACGGATGGAAGGAGGAAGGCGAAGATGAACTTCTGCCTTTCCTGCATCATTATGCCAACAAAGGCGTGGACAACGTGCTGTGCACCGACATCAGCAGGGACGGAATGCTACAAGGGCCTGCCATAGACCTTTATGAAGAAGTGATGAAGGAATTGCCAGGCATATACCTCATCGCAAGTGGAGGTGTCAGCTGCATTGAGGATATTGACCGTCTTAACGATGCTGGCATTCCCGCTGTGGTGTTTGGCAAAGCTCTGTATGAAGGCAAAATCAAACTTGAAGAACTGGAGAAGTATGTTGGCTAAACGAATCATCCCATGCCTTGACATAAAGGACGGCCAAACCGTCAAAGGCACAAACTTTCTCAATCTGCGACAGGCTGGCGACCCTATAGAACTGGGCAAGGCATACAGCGAGCAAGGAGCAGACGAACTGGTCTATCTCGACATCTGCGCTTCACATGAAGGCAGAAAAACCTTCACAGAACTGGTTCAAAGAATAGCGAAAGAAATAAATATCCCATTTACCGTAGGTGGCGGAATAAACGAACTATGCGACGTGGAACGTCTGCTCAATGCAGGTGCAGACAAAGTAAGCATAAACTCTGCGGCCTTGCGACGTCCAGAACTCATAGATGAAATAGCCCGCAACTTCGGAAGCCAAGTATGCGTAGTGGCTATTGACGCAAAATGCATAGATGACACTGTGCACGAAAACGGTGACCCTAATATCGACGGCACATGGAAATGCTACCTTAACGGAGGACGCGTGGAGACAGAACGCAATCTGCTCGATTGGGCTAAAGAAGCTAACGACAGAGGCGCAGGCGAAATACTGTTCACGTCGATGAACCACGATGGAGTGAAACATGGATTCGCAAATGCTGCCCTTAGCCAATTAGCAGAAACACTCACCATCCCTGTCATCGCCTCAGGAGGTGCAGGATGCAAAGAAGACTTTCTTCACACGTTCACAGATGGACACAGCGATGCTGCTTTGGCTGCGAGCGTATTTCATTTCGGTGAGATACCAATACCACAACTCAAGCAGTATCTAAATAAAGAAGGCGTGAGCGTGCGTCTATGAAAATACATGACAATAAAAATACACACAAAATATCATAATGGAAATTGATTTCAACAAGATGAATGGTCTTGTTCCTGCTATCATACAGGACGCAAAGACAATGAAGGTGCTCATGCTCGGATTCATGAACGAGGAAGCATATAACAAAACAGTAGAAACAGGCAAAGTGACTTTCTCCAGCCGCACACGCAACACTCTTTGGACCAAAGGCGAGACAAGCGGCAACTACCTCCATGTAGTTGAGATTCTCAACGACTGCGACCACGACACCTTACTCATCAAAGCCATTCCAGATGGTCCTGTATGCCATACGGGAGCCGACACATGCTGGAACGAGAAAAATGAGAATCCAATCATGTTCCTCATTGAGCTCCAACGATTCATAGAAAAGCGCCATGAGGAAATGCCAGAAGGAAGTTACACCACTTCATTGTTTAAGGACGGTTGCCACCGCATGGCTCAGAAAGTTGGAGAGGAAGCACTCGAAGCCGTTATTGAAGCTGTTGCTGAAAACAATGACCGTCTGGTGTACGAAGCTTCAGACATGCTCTACCACCTCATTGTGCTCCTCACATCTAAAGGGCTCACCATAGAGGATTTGGCCAACGAACTTGTGGAACGCCATTCTTCAACATGGAAGAAACACTAACACAGCTCTTTTGAGCAGCAAAATACAATAGTCTTGCAACAAAGACAGCCGCAAGAAGTGCAGAGAATATCCAAAGTGGACAAAACAAACAACAATTATTCAAAGAATGAAGCTAATACAATATAAAAATGTACATGTCTACCAAGAGGCCCAGCACGTCCTGAGAAACGTCAACTTAGAGGTCGATGAAGGCGAATTCATTTACATCACAGGCAAAGTGGGAACTGGCAAAAGCACACTCTTGAAATCACTTTATGGCGAGCTGCCTGTGAAAGAAGGCGAGGCTAAGGTCTTAGATTTCGACCTGACTGAACTCAAGCACTCTCATCTACCTGAGCTGCGCAAGAAACTCGGCATCATATTCCAAGACTTCAAACTGCTCACAGACCGCAGCGTCGATGCCAATCTCAGATTTGTACTAAAGGCAACAGGATGGAAAGACAAAAACTTGATTGACCAACGCATAAGCGATGTGCTTGAGTTGGTCGGCATGTCGACGAAAGGCTACAAAATGCCCTCGGAACTTTCAGGCGGCGAACAGCAGCGCATAGTCATTGCACGCGCCATCCTGAACAAGCCCAAACTCATCCTGGCTGATGAACCAACAGGCAATCTCGACTATGAGACTGGCAAAAGAATAACAGAACTTCTGCAGCGCATCAGCAAATCGGGCAGCACAGTGATATTCATCACACACAACATGCACCTGATGGAAGAGTACCCTGGCAGACAGTTTGTTTGCAAAGACCACATGCTGACAGAAGTCACAAAACAACAAGAAAGATAACAACATCATTACACATTTATATATTATAGAAAAATGAAAGTTTTGAAATTTGGCGGCACTTCCGTAGGCTCTCCTGAGAGAATGAAGAATGTCGTGAAACTCATCACTGACGGTGAACAAAAAATCGTAGTACTCTCAGCCATGTCTGGAACAACAAACTCTCTTGTGGAAATATCCGACTATCTCTACAAGAAAAATCCAGAAGGGGCCAACGAGACCATCAATACTCTTGAAAAGAAATACAAGCAGCACATTGACGAGCTCTACACTACAAACGAGATGAAAGAGAAGACTCTCGCATTTTTGAAGGAAGAGTTCAACTACCTGCGTTCTTTCACAAAAGGCATCTTCACTATGTTTGAAGAGAAAATAATCGTGGGACAAGGGGAAATCATATCCACAAACATGGTGACAAACTATCTGATTGAACAAGGATACAATGCAGCGCTCATCCCAGCACTTGAGTTTATGCGCACAGACAAGAACAGCGAGCCTGACCTTGAATACATCCGCGAGCGTCTTCAAGAACAGCTCAAGGAGACACCTAATAAGGACATCTATATCACACAAGGATTTATCTGCCGCAACGCATATGGCGAAATGGACAATCTGCAGCGTGGCGGATCCGACTACAGCGCATCTCTCATCGGAGCAGCGGTAGGAGCTTCCGAGATACAGATATGGACAGACATAGATGGAATGCACAACAACGACCCACGATTCGTCAAGAACACGCACCCTGTCAAACATCTTCACTTTGAGGAAGCGGCCGAACTGGCTTACTTCGGAGCCAAGATTCTTCACCCCACATGTGTGCAGCCAGCCAAATACGCCGGCATCCCTGTAAAACTTCTCAACACAATGGATCCAACAGCTCCAGGCACAGTGATAAGCAACGAGACAGAACGCGGAAAAATCAAGGCTGTGGCAGCTAAGGACAACATCACTGCCATCAAAATCACATCTTCACGCATGCTTCTCGCTTACGGTTTCCTTCGCAAGGTCTTTGAAATATTCGAGACATACAAGACATCTATAGATATGATCACCACATCAGAAGTGGGAGTAAGCGTATCTATAGACAACACAAACAACCTTAATGCCATAGTAGACGAGCTGAAAAAGTTCGGCCATGTGCAGATCGACAAAGACATGTGCATAATTTGTGTGGTTGGCGATCTCAACTCAGAAAACATCGGATTCGAGAGCAAAGCAACAGAAGCCCTGAAAGACATTCCTGTCAGAATGATTTCGTACGGAGGCTCAAACCACAACATATCATTCCTCATCTCAGCTAAGGACAAGCAGCACGCTCTTCAGTCACTTTCAGACCATCTGTTCTAAACAAACACATCACGATTGACTTATGCCTATCACATTCAACAAAGAAAGGCTTGCACACATAAGAACACCTTTCTATTATTACGACACAAACATTCTGCAACAGACACTAGACAAAATAAACACAGAGATAAGCAAACATCCAAACTACTTCGTGCATTACGCAGTGAAGGCAAATGCCAATCTCAAGGTGCTGAAAATCATCAATCAAGCAGGACTCGGCATCGACTGTGTTTCTGGCGGTGAAATAGAGCAAGCACTTAAAGCAGGATTTCCTGCAAACAAAATAGTATTCGCTGGCGTTGGCAAGAGCGACTGGGAGATTGAGCTTGGACTTGAAAAAGACATATTCTGTTTCAATGTTGAAAGCATTCCAGAGCTGGAAGTCATAAACAGCATCGCAGAAAAAAAAGGAAAAGTTGCTTCTGTCTGTTTCCGAATAAACCCGAATGTAGGCGCACACACCCACGCCAACATCACCACGGGGTTAGCCGAAAACAAATTTGGCATAGCCATGGAAGATATGGAGACCGTCATTCACATGTCTCAGTCAATGAACAATGTGCAATTTAAAGGCCTACATTTCCATATCGGCTCACAGATTCTTGAAATGGACGACTTCGTTGCTCTGGCAAACCGTGTGAACGAACTGCAAGACAAACTCGAAGCCATTGGCATCAAGATAGAAATAATAAATGTTGGCGGCGGACTTGGCATTGATTATGCCAACCCACTATCAAATCCGATTCCTGACTTCAAGGCATATTTTGACACTTACAATACACACTTGAAACTTCGTGATGGCCAAAGCGTGCATTTTGAACTTGGACGCGCTGTCGTTGGGCAATGCGGAGCTCTTATCACAAAGGTCAACTACGTGAAAAAAGGAAGCGTAAAGCAATTTGCCATTGTTGACGCAGGCATGACAGACTTGATACGTCCAGCGCTTTATGACGCTCACCACAAAATCATCAATCTATCAAGCAATGAAGCTGAGGAGACATACGATGTGGTAGGACCTATCTGCGAATCGAGCGACGTGTTTGACAAAAACATCAAACTGCCATGCACACACCGCGGTGATCTGCTTGCCATGCTCTCTGCTGGTGCATACGGTGAAATCATGGCATCAAGCTACAACTGCCGCATATTGCCTAAGGGATACACAAGCGACGAACTTGCATGAACCTCATGACACAATAATGTGCCAGAGCGACAAATCAAGACATATTGTCATATAGATGCCAGTGTTAAGACACATTGGCATCTTTTTTGCAATATTGTCATACTTGAAATAATACATCAACTATGTGGCATTGCCAAGTTTAATGAAAAACAGCTATAAATGGCAATGAGCTTGGTTGAACAAGGAAATACATACACTATCATGAGTAAAGACAATAAAAAAATTAATGATGACGAGATGAAGAAAGACACTCCCGTCAACGATTGTGGCGAACAAGACACAACAGGCAATGTTGAAACAAAAGCAGAAGAAGCAGAAGAAACTGATGCTGATAAAATCGCAAAACTCGAAGCTCAGATTGCAGAATTGAAAAAGCAGCAATTGTACAAGGCTGCCGAATTTGACAATTTCCGCAAGCGAGTGATGCAAGAAAAAGCTGATCTCATAAAGAATGGAGGCACAAAAGTAATCACTACTCTTCTTCCAATAATTGATGATTTGGAACGTGCACAAGAGAACATGGACAAATATGAAGATCTTGCAGCTTTGAAAGAGGGCCTCAACCTCATCATCGACAAGTTCTTCAAACTCCTCTCTCAAGAAGGACTGAAAAAGATGGATGTTATGGGCGCATCATTCGACTCAGATCTGCACGAGGCAGTAGCAATGGTTCCTGGCTTACCTGAAGACCAGAAGGGAAAAGTAATCGACTGCATGACAGCAGGCTATACACTCAATGACAAGGTTATCCGCTACGCCAAAGTAGCTGTTGCTGAATAAAAACAGAATATGGCTAAAAGAGATTTCTATGAGGTGCTCGGAGTGTCAAAGACAGCTTCCGATGATGAAATAAAGAAAGCGTACAAGAAGATGGCCATCAAATATCATCCAGACCGCAATCCTGGAGATAAAGAGGCTGAAGAAAAATTCAAAGAAGCAGCAGAAGCATACGATGTGTTGCGCGACCCTGCCAAACGCAGCAAATATGATCAATTCGGACCTGATGCTTTTGGACCTGGTGCTGGTGGTTTCGGCGGTGCAGCCGATATGTCTATGGATGACATCTTCAGCATGTTTGGTGATGTCTTCGGAGGTGGAGGATTTGGAGGCTTCAGCGGTTTCGGCGGAGGTTTTGGTGGCAGAGGCGGCCAAAATCGCAAACCTGTATATAAAGGTCGCGACTTGCGCATGCGCATTGAATTGGACCTCAACGACATAGTCAATGGCACCAAGAAGAAATTCAACTTGAAGACAGATATAACTTGTCCTGATTGCAAAGGAACAGGTTCTGAAGACGGCAAGGAAGAGACATGCAGTGTTTGTAAGGGCCAAGGCGTTGTTTATAAAACACGGCAAACAATGCTTGGCATCATGCAGACACAGACCGTTTGCGACACATGCCAAGGTGAAGGCAAAATCATTAAAAACAAATGCAAGAAGTGCAACGGCGAGGGAATAGTAAAAGGAGAAAAGCAAGTTGACATAGAATTGCCTGCAGGACTCGTTGAAGGCTATGCATACAACTTCGCAGGCAAGGGAGGTGCGGGCCGACGAGGTGGCATCAATGGTGACTTGCAGATTGTTGTCAGTGAAAAGCCTCATCCCGAACTGGTTCGTGATGGCCTTGACCTTGTGTACAATCTGCTATTAACCATACCGCAGGCTACTCTCGGAACAACTCTCGAAGTGCCCACACATGATGGAAAGGCTAAAATAACCATTCCTGCAGGAACGCAGCCAGGCACAGTGCTCCGCTTGCGCGGCAAGGGTATTCCTGATGTTAATGGCTATGGTCATCATCGAGGCGATGAAATCATCAACATATCCGTATACATACCAGAAAAGCTCAACAAAGAAGAACGTAACGCTATAGAAATGTTAGGTAAAAGTGAGAATAGCGCACCATCAAAAAATATAAAAGAGAAAATATTCTCTCATTTCAGAGCATACTTCAAGAAATAAAACATTTTAGCTAATATATAGACAAGGCTGCAACTCAAAAATGATTGAGGATTGCAGCCTTATCTGTTTGATATATTTTTTGCCATAGAACCACAATGCTTTTATGGCAAAAAATGATAGTAAGGATACTTGACAAAGTATCTTAGGATACTTGACAAAGTATCTTAGGATACTTTTTTTTGATGGTGCGGCGTTGTATTTGGTGACTCTATCTTCAACTCTAAATCTGTCATCTGATTTCAAATCTTGCCAATGATATTTGTAACAGACAAAGTCTGACACATTGAATGAACGCATAGCAGGCTATTGCGAAATGTGGCCGGAAACAAGATGTCTAAAAAACACAACTAAAAAATGAAGAGTACAGATTATGCGAACCACACTACCCCCTCTCAGCCTGATGGCCTATTCGGTGTAAGCAATACCAAGAATAATCATCAGCATAACTGGTGATTTATACAAATGCCCTTAAGATACCATTCATAAAGACGATGAATGCCTTCATCTATCTCAATAGTATGATGCCACCCAAGGCGATGCAATTTATTAACGTCTGTGAGTTTTTTTAGAGTTCCATCTGGTTTTGTTGAATCCCATCTGAGTTCGCCCTTGAATCCAATCTCTGCAACAATCTTCTCTGCCACTTCCTTTATGGACAGTTCTTTGCCTGTACCCACATTTATATGACAGTTTCGGATTTCTTTTATGCCATCACGGTTTACAACAAACTCGCTGTTGGCCACAACATCGTCAAAGTCGACATTAAGAAGGCAATGAACGGAAGCGTCTGCCATTTCTTCACTCCAAAGAAACTCACGCATAGGAGCGCCTGTTCCCCACAGAGTGACAGCTTGAGGAGTGATGCCATAATGACGCAGCACCTGAAGAATAGTGAACTCGTCACTCATTGATGTTGCCATGATAGTTTGAAAAGCCTGTGGATCATGATTGTTGGGCGAACCCTGTCCGTCCACCATCTTAGGCACTTTCATTGACACGGGACGAAGTTTCAAATCATTGCGCACAGCATTCCAATCCCCTTCATTCAAGCATTTTGCCAGATAAACCTTACGAATCATGGCAGGCAAGACATGTGAATTCTCGAGATGGAAATTATCATTAGGACCATAAAGATTTGTCGGCATGACAGCTATATAATTCGTGCCATATTGAAGGTTGAACGATTCACACATTTTCAGGCCTGCGATTTTTGCTATCGCATATGGTTCGTTTGTGTATTCAAGAGAAGATGTGAGCAAACAATCTTCAGGCATTGGTTGTGGCGCATCGCCAGGATATATGCATGTGGAACCCAAGAACAGCAGTTTCTTAACATTATGCTTCCAAGCTTCTCCTATGACATTCTGCTGGATTTGGAGGTTTTGATATATGAAATCAGCACGATACTGCAGGTTTGCCATGATGCCTCCCACATGAGCTGCTGCAAGAACAACTGCGTCTGGTCGTTCCTCATCAAAAAACGTTTTCACAGCAACAGGATCAAGCAAATCCAGTTCTGAATGCGACTTGCCTACAAGATTTTCATACCCTCTCGCTTTCAGGTTGCTCCAAATGGCAGAACCCACTAATCCATGATGTCCTGCTATATATATTTTTGTTTTTTTATCTAAGGTCATATAAATGTTTATCTGTTTTTCACATTATATATATATATATAAATTGCCATACACCGAAACCTTGCATGAAAGAGTTCACTTAACAATTCCTTTCTCAAGATACTCCGCTAAGTTGCAACGTACCTTTTGGCCAGCATCTTCGGCAGCCACCTTGGCCATATCGTTATCGACCATAAGCTTGACCAGTTGCTCAAACGAAGTCTTATTAGGATTCCATCCAAGCTTAGCCCTTGCTTTCGTTGGGTCTCCCCACAGATTGACAACATCTGTTGGACGATAGAAATCGGCTGACACTTCAACAATGGTCTTTCCGACAAGCGAATCAGGGCCTGCGATGCAAATGCCTTTTTCATCCATTCCTTCACCTTCAAACTTCAGTTCAATGCCAGCATGTTTGAAAGCGTAATAAGCAAAATCTCTCACAGAATGCTGCACACCTGTAGCTATGACAAAATCTTCTGGTTTATCCTGCTGAAGGATGAGCCACATGCATTCCACATAATCTTTCGCATATCCCCAATCACGAAGAGAAGAAAGATTGCCAAGATACAGTTTGTCTTGTTTGCCCTGAGCTATACGGGCAGCGGCAAGAGTGATCTTTCTGGTGACAAAAGTTTCTCCACGCCGTTCACTTTCATGGTTGAAAAGAATGCCAGAGCAACAAAACATGTTATATGCCTCACGATATTCTTTCACTATCCAGAAACCGTACAGTTTAGCCACAGCATATGGAGAGTACGGGTGAAAAGGCGTGTTCTCATTCTGAGGCACCTCTTCCACCTTGCCATACAGCTCAGAAGTGGAAGCTTGGTAAATGCGGCATTTGTCAGCCAATCCGCAGAGACGCACTGCCTCAAGCACACGAAGCACGCCTACGGCATCAACATCGGCTGTGAATTCAGGCGAATCGAAGCTCACCTGCACATGGCTTTGAGCGGCAAGATTGTATATTTCGGTTGGCTGAACCTTATTTACAACCTGCATGATAGACATCGAGTCGCCCATATCAGCATAATGAAGATGGAAGTTTGGTTTACCTTCAAGGTGGGCTATTCGTTCACGGAAGTCCACTGACGATCGACGGATAACGCCATGAACCTCGTAACCTTTCTCGAGCAGCAATTCTGAAAGATACGAGCCATCCTGTCCTGTTATGCCTGTAATAAGGCAGACTTTTCTTTCCATAATTATATTGTCAAATATATGTTTTCACTTTAATGATTAATTTCTGAATGCGCCGTATTTGCTGTCGGCATGCTGATTCTGGCACAAGAGGCATATGTAGAAACGTCTACATGTGAATATCCTCCAATGTCACAAGTTTATTCACTATTGCGTAAATGGTCAATCCTGAAGATGAATGTATCTGAAGTTTGCGCGCTACATTACGCCTATGTGTTGTGACCGTGTTGACAGACAAGCAAAGAAGATCTGCTATTTCCTTATTTGACAGTCCTTTAGCCACATTCGCCACAATTTCTTTCTCTCGTTCCGAAAGAGGTTCTGTTTCAATAACAGAATCAATTTTTTCTTCCACCTTCTTCTGCATGCGGTTCTTTGTCTGATGAAGCAAGCGACGATATGCTGGCACAAATATATTTTCCTCCACAAGACAATGCTCACTCAGTTCTTCTTCAGCCTGGTATATATTGATAATTGCAGAGTTTAGCTTTTCATTATTCTCTTTCTGCTTATAATACTGTATGAACAGTTTTTTCAGTTCGCGGAGCTTAATCTCAATGTCTTCATGATGACGTGACAGCAAACGGTCACTCTCCATCTCCGCCTCACCGCCATCGAGCAATCGTTGCACCAAAGCATACACCCCTTCTTCTTCCCCTTTCATGTGCTTGCGGACCTCTTCCACATAAGCGTCATAAAATTTCAGCAATAAAAAAGCTACCTCATTAGCCATGGAACAGTCGATGGCATTTAGAAGATGGAAACGAATGTTAGAGAATAGATAATCAAGAAAATAGTCATGTGTGCGTTTAAGATAAGCCAACAAAGCTGAAAGATTTACATTGTCGACCTTCTGCAGTTTGTCAGGAGCTCCTTGTTTCACATAGTTTATGACAAGCAAGAAAGTATCAGCATCCACGCCGCGTTCGCGGCACACTTCTTTTATGCTCTTTTCGCCAAAACCTAAAGTGATTCCAAAGCGGCTCATGACTTGCAGCAGTCGATAGTCGTTGGCAATCACATAACTAAGTTTGTCATCCATTTGGTACAAATCATTCATATCAGACTATTATCTTATTTCATTTAACGCAAAGGTCTTGCTGTGAGGACCGATGATTAACTCAGCACAAAGTTATGACTTTTTTTTGTACCTCACAACACATTGTTTCAAAAAAATGACACATGCAAAAAAATACCAACGTTTGAGTATTGCTTAATATCACAAAAGATAGTAACTTTGCATCCAAAACCTGCCGAAAATCAGCGCAAGTCTTTCATATAGTCTTTTTCGAACAGCTATTTCAAGTCCCTGCAGCTGAACAGCAACTCATTCAATCAGATTGCAAGAATCGGCACCACAAACACACATTTGTATATATGAAGTTATCAGAATTAAAGACAGGAGAGTCGGGCGTCATCGTCAGAGTGATGGGGCATGGTGGATTCCGCAAGAGAATAGTGGAAATGGGGTTCATCAAAGGCCAAAATGTGGAGGTGATACTCAATGCGCCTTTGCACGACCCAGTCAAGTATAAGTTAATGAACTACGAGGTAAGCCTGCGCAAGGCCGAGGCCGAACTCATAGAAGTAGTCAACGAAGAGGAGGCCAAAGCATGGGCCGCTCAGAACGAACCTCTAACAGGCATCGTAGCAACAGGCTGCGATGACATAATGAGACATGTGGCACAAATAAAGGGCCATGAGATAACCGCTGTATTCGTTGGCAATCCCAACTGCGGCAAGACAAGCCTCTTCAACATGGCATGCGGAGCGCATGAACGCGTGGGAAACTACTCAGGCGTGACTGTTGACGCCAAAGAGGGCAAAGCAAAATTCAAGGATTACCAGTTCAGCTGCATTGACCTGCCTGGCACATATTCCCTATCCACATACACTCCCGAAGAGCTCTATGTCAGGAAATACATTATAGAGCAGCACCCTGACATCATCGTCAATGTGATAGACGCAAGCAACATTGAGCGAAATCTCTATCTAACCACCCAGCTGATAGACATGGACGTGCCAATGATCATCGCGCTAAACATGTATGACGAACTCAAAGAAAGCGGAAACCACCTCGACATAGAGCAGCTCGGCACTTTATTGGGCGTGCCTATCCAGCCAACAGTGGCACGCACAGGCGAAGGTGTGCCGCAGTTGTTTGAAGGCATCATCCAAATATGTGAAGGCAAACAAAAAATAGCGAGACACATACACATCAACCACGGCTCGCTTCTCGAAAGCAGCATCAGCAAAATAGAGGAGGCCATTCGCAAGAATCCCGAACCTCACCAAAACTATTCCGTCCGCTTCCTTTCCATCAAAATGCTGGAAAATGACAGCCAAGTCAGAGATATAGTAGGACAATTGCCCAACAAAGACGAAATATTCAGCCAATGCGCGAATTGCCAAGAAGCAATACAAAAGGAACTTGGTGAAGATAGCGAATCTGCGATAACAGACGCAAAATACGGCTACATACAAGGAGCGTTGAAAGAGACATTCAAGAAAGCGAACAAGAACAAACGTATGCTCACCAAACGCATAGACGCCATAGTGACTCATCAATTATGGGGCTTTCCTATCTTCTTCATGCTGATGTACACAATGTTTTTCTGCACGTTCAATATCGGCCAGTATCCCATGGATTGGATTGACGAAATCGTGGGATGGATTGGCGACAACATCAGCACATTGATGCCAGGCGGCCCGCTTAAAGACCTCATCGTGAGTGGAATAATCGATGGCGTTGGAGGTGTTATTGTATTTCTTCCTAACATAATGATACTCTACATGTTCATATCATGGATGGAAGACAGTGGTTACATGGCGAGAGCCGCTTTCATAATGGACAAGATCATGCACCGCATGGGATTGCACGGCAAGTCATTCATACCGATGATTATGGGTTTCGGCTGCAACATACCTGCCATTATGGCAACACGCACGATTGAGGATCGCAAGTCACGACTCATCACCATGCTTATAATACCATTCATGTCATGCTCAGCGCGGTTGCCTGTATACATCATCATCATCACCGCATTCTCCAAATCTGCAAACCCTGGATTGTTCAAGCATTCTGCCTTGATACTGCTCACCATGTATATGACAGGCATAATCATCAGCATCATCATGGCAAAATTGCTCAGCCGTTTCGTCGTAAAAGGAGAAAGCAGCCCATTTGTCATGGAATTGCCGCCATACCGCATGCCTTCATTTTCCAATGTAAGCAAACACACTTGGGAAAAAGGCAAACAATATCTGCGCAAAATGGGCACAACCATCCTTGCGGCCAGCATAATTGTATGGGCACTCAGTTACTTCCCCCACAATGAGGCTCTTAGCGAAGACCAGCAGATAGAACAAAGCTATATCGGCAAAATTGGCAAATTCATAGAACCTGTGATAAAGCCATGCGGAATGCAATGGAAAGAAGGCGTGGCCATAGTTACAGGCGCAGGTGCCAAAGAGATTGTTGCAAGCACCATGTCTGTATTATACCACGGCGACATAGCAAAAAGCGGGATCAGTCCTCTTGCAGCATTCTGCTTTATGCTGTTCGTGCTTCTCTACATGCCTTGCATTGCCGCCTGCGTGGCAATAAAAAACGAATCCGGCAAATGGCGATGGGCTCTATTCTCCGCTTTTTACACCACAGCATTAGCATGGATAGTGTCAATGCTGGTGTATCAAATAGGATGTCTGTTCTGAAGCTATACATAATGTTAAGCAGACGGCGCATGTTTTTTTTCATTTTGACTCAAGCATAGTGAAATTACTTGCAAAGTCTCCAAATAAAAGGACAAATATATTCATGATTCAGTATATTATCGTATTCATTGTGCTATCATGGGCAACTGCACACTTAGCACGCTCCATCCATCGCCACTATAAGGAGAGGCGGAACGCATCCCATTGCAGCAGTTGCCCATTGGCAGACAAATGCACAAAGAAGATGACACCGCATGAGCACAAGCACCATGACACCGATAATTGCATCAATAATAGTGCCAACTTAAGCAATGGTAATATCAAGATACATGAAGATATACATAATTGCTGCAAATATTCGCCATAATGCTTCAAACAAGAGCAGCATCTTATTTAAACGCCATATAAATAAAAAGACTTTAATGCAACTGTCAGACGTGCAACAGAGGAAACGTGTCAATAACAAGCATTTATGCGTGAAACATATTTGTAGCACATTTTTCTTACATTTTGTTTTTTATTTATATCTTTTTATATCTCAATGTTTTAGAATTACAACACATAGCATTCACTTTTTTCCACCCATAACACGTAAATGATTGAAAAAGAACAAAGTTGACAAAACAACATATAGTAAGAATAACATATAACACTAAAAAAACATTTGGCCGTATCAAAAAAAAAAAGTAACTTTGCACTCGCAATTTTTAAAGCACACCAAAACAGCAAATAATCATAATGGGACAAGAATACAATATTCAGTGGGAGAATTGTCTGGACATAATCCGCGACAATATCACACCAGAACAATATGCAGCTTCTTTTGCATTCGTCAAGCTTCACAGTTTCGACGAAGGCAAGTTGGTGCTTGATGTCCCAAGCGAATTTGTAAAAAGATTTCTCGAAGAAAATTTTCTACCCTTGATGGCAGCCACCTTCAGGCGCGTGTTCGGCAACAAGGTCAAGTCACTCTATTACAACATATCAGTTGCCAACAACAAGAAAGGCGGAGACGTAACCGAGAAAACAGACATGGAGCCAAAGGTGGTCAATGGCACACCACGAGAGGATGCACGCAAGTCGCCCGATGACGTGACAGCACCACAAGTGCAAGACCTCGACTCTCAGCTCTACCCTTATTACCGTTTTGACAATTACATAGAAGGCGAGAGCAACCGCTTGGCGCGCTCTGTAGGCGAATCTATTGCCAGCAATCCAGCAAAGACATTCAACCCATTCTTTGTTTATGGTCCTTCTGGCTGTGGAAAGACACACCTTGTCAATGCCATAGGCTTGCGCATCAAGGAGCTTCACCCACAGATGAGAGTGATTTACCTCTCGGCCCACCTGTTTACGGTGCAATATACAGATGCAGTGCGTCAAAACAAAGTAAACGACTTCATACGTTTCTATCAGACCATCGACACGCTCATCATAGATGACATACAGGAACTGTCGGGGAAAACCCAGACGCAGAACACATTCTTCCACATATTCAACCATCTACACATCAACGGCAAACAAATAATACTTTCAGCCGATCGTCCTCCAATAGCTATCCAAGGTTTGGAAGACCGCCTTCTCACTCGTTTCAAATGGGGAATGCAGGCTGAGATTGAAAAGCCAAACCAGAATCTGCGTTTAGGCATCCTTGCAGCCAAAGTAGAGAAAGAAGGTCTGAAGATACCATCCAACGTGCTCAAGTTCATCTCTGAAAATGTAGACGACAGCGTCAGAGATCTTGAAGGATTCGTAAATTCACTTATGGCCTACTCTGTTGTATACAACTGCGGAATCAACATGAATCTCGTCCAGAAGATCATGCCTCGATTTGTAGCAAAGGAAGACCGTCCAATCACCATAGATGATGTCAAGCAATGCGTATGCAACATGTACAATCTGAAAATAAGCCAGATTGACTCTCGGGTGCGCACACAGCAAATAGCACGTGCAAGGCAGATAGCAATGTATCTTGCCAGCGAGTTGACAGGCAAGTCACATGTTCAGGTAGGCATAAACATAGGCAATCGCAACCATGCCACAGTCATTCACGCCATCAAGCAAGTAAAGGACATGATGGATGTAGACGAGAAGACCCGTAACGAAATAGCGGAAATGACAAGCATGCTTAAGACACACAAAGGTTAGACGGCTCATAAATACAGACATAAAAAAACAAAAACGCCAACAATCACATGACTGTTGGCGTTTTTATTGTCAATCTATGAAACCCTGCTTCTTCAAAGCATCAAGCAATCCTGACGACATCATTTCATTATCTTTCTTTGTATATCTGCAATCAGTAAACACTTGCGCAAGATTCTCCTTGCCATTTATCTTCACAAAATGCTGATTCTCTTCCATCTGTTCTTTATAATAATAAATTATATCGAGTTCGTTGGAAGAATAATTGCGGTATGTCTCATTATGCAGATAAGCCAAATGAGGCAATCTGTCTGTCTGTTCAGGATTCTCATCAGGAACTCCAATTGTAATGGTTGCAACAGGGAACGTCAGCCTCGGCAACTTCAACAAATCAATAATGCCCTGTGGATTATAAAGCGTAGTGCCCAAATAACAAGTGCCATAACCGGCTTCCTCCGCCAACGTGCAAAAAGCCTGCACATAAAGAAGCGTATCACTCGCGGCATTCACAAACGACAAGAAATTGTCATAACCAGCATCAGCGTTGCGAAGTTCACACCATTTTGTGAAACGGTTGAAATCAGCACAAAACGTGAGCACCACAGGAGCTCCTTTCACCATAGGCTGGCCAAAATGAAGCGGTGACAACTTTTCCTTCATGTCATCCGAACGGGTAATGACAACGCTATACAACTGCATATTACCCATTGTGGCAGCCCGCGAAGCCTTATATAACAACTGCTCAAGCTTATCTTGCGGAATGTCCTCATTCTTGTACTTCCTTATTGTTTTTCTATTCTCAAATGAAACCATAAAATTACGTTTTATTGCTCGTTATCGATGAAATGTATTATTTATTGGCAAAGATAAGCATTTCTTTTGTCATTTTTTTGGTAATGTCGGAAAACAAGAGTATTTTTGCCAATAGTTAACACATCTATACAATAAAACAACGATAAATGTCATCAATACAAACAATATCAACAACCATATTGGAGATACTTCGAAACTTTGGTGAGGAGCGGCTGAAAAAAGCATTATACAATAATGCAGAAGACAACAACATCGACAAAGATGAGCTGCTCACACTGATTGACCATGAGATATACTCATTTCGTCCACAGTTTGACATTGCTGAGAAACGACCTATAAGTTTGGAATGCGATGTCGTGAAATTTCAGAACAAAAGAGAAAAATGGGTGGCATTTGTAGGTTTGCTCGATGGCTATCCATATGAGATATTCACAGGCGTGCTTGATGACGAGGACGGCATTGCCCTGCCAAAGAACGTGACAAGCGGCCACATCATCAAGCATGTTGAAAACGATGGCAGCAAACGTTACGACTTTACATTTGTAAATCGCAGGGGCTACAAGACAACCATCGAAGGTCTTTCTGAGCGCTTCAACAAAGAGTATTGGAACTACGCCAAACTCATAAGCGGCATTCTCCGTTACCGCATGCCGCTTGACAATGTGATAAAACTCGTGAGCTCGCTGCAATTAGAAAATGAAAACATAAACACCTGGGCCAATGGAGTGGCAAGAGCATTACGCAAATACACCGTAGACTATGACCAAGCAGAAGAAGGTCTGTACAGCAAAGAGCATACAGATTAGCACAAACCTGCTATTGCACATACAATGCCTTCCTTAAAAGAAATTGCACGTAACGTTTAAAAATATACAAAATGAAATATGAGCGGCAAGTCATAAACGATGTGCAAAGGCACTGGTGCCGCTTCCTGCAAAAACCATACAACACATAACCAATGTCAAACAAAATACTAATACAGGGCCTCAGAATCTACGCCAATCATGGAGTGATGCCACAAGAACTCACCATTGGAGCATATTTCACTATTGACGTCTGCATCGAGACCGACTTCAGTCGTGCTATAGAGACAGACGATTTAGACGGCACAATTAGCTATGCTGACATCTTCACCACAATCAAGCGCGAAATGTCCAAGCCATCGCAATTGCTGGAACACGCTGCAGGAAGAATAGCAAAAGCTATACTCAACGAATTTGCCTCTGTACAGACCGTAAAAATAAGACTGATGAAAGAGAATCCCCCAATGGGTGCCGACTGCCAAGGTGCAGGAGTAGAAATAACATTAGAAAGATAACCGTGACAAGGCCTATAACCACCTCCCTCTTTCTTTTCAATATAACCTAATAAAAAGCAACATAACACCTGATTAAAAGCAACAGCCAAAATCTTTTAACCACAACAGCTTGCAGGTTTAGCAACCCAAACAAGCTCATTAGACACTTAAACCCATTTGCAGCTGTATACACAACTCAAAAAAAAATGAAGCGACAGGCTATACACAACATAAATAGCAATCCAAGGGCATCAACAACATCCGCTCCAAAGACAAGCTATTATGGACAATAGCACCAAAAGACTAAAATCAAAAAACATACATCTAAAATCTATTATTACAAAACAAATGAGTACAACAAAAAACAGTGCCATGTCTAATTACCGTTGGGTAATATGCGCCATGTTGTTCCTTGCGACAACAGTCAACTACATGGACCGCCAAGTATTGTCTTTGACATGGAAAGACTTCATCGCACCCGAATTCCACTGGAACGACAACGACTATGGCAACATCACAGCCACATTCTCGCTGTTCTATGCCTTCATATCCCTCTTTGCAGGCAAGTTCATCGATTGGATGGGCACAAAGAAGGGCTACGTGTGGGCCATCATCATCTGGTCGCTTGGCGCCTGCATGCACGCTGGCTGCGGCTGGGTCACCATGCAAGTTGAAGGCCTTGGCTCTGCAGAAGAACTACGTGCAGTGCAGGCTGGCAGCCAAATGGCCCTCGCTATAAGCACTCTCAGCGTATGGCTGTTCCTCGCCTGCAGAATAATCCTTGCAGTAGGCGAATCAGGCAACTTCCCTGCAGCCATCAAGGTCACTGCAGAGTATTTTCCCAAGAAAGACCGAGCTTTCGCCACATCAATATTCAACACAGGAGCCTCTGTCGGCGCATTAGCTGCACCACTAACAATCCCTGTGCTCGCAGAACATACCAGTTGGGAAATGTCTTTCATAATCATAGGATCCATCGGATTCATTTGGGCCGCACTATGGATTTTCATGTATTCTGCCCCTTCCCAAAACAAGAATGTCAATGCAGCCGAGCTGGCATACATAGAATCTGACAAACAGACAGAAACTGAAGACAAGGCACAGGCAGAGACGCAGGACGAAGGCATAAAGCTGTCGTTCCTCGAATGCTTCAAGTATCGCCAGACATGGGCCTTTATCACAGGCAAGCTCTTGACTGACGGTGTGTGGTGGTTTTACCTTTTCTGGGCTCCAGCATATTTCAGCGAACTTGGTTATCCATCATCATCACCAATGGGTCAAGCTCTCATATTCGTACTTTACCTCATAGTCACAATAGTGTCAATTTATGGAGGATATCTGCCAAAACTCTTTGTGGAAAAAATAGGAATGGATCCTTATTCAGGACGAATGCGCGCAATGCTCATATTTGCATTCTTGCCCATATTCGCCATGTTTGCCCAGCCACTTGCTGAAGTCTCGCCATGGTGGCCATGCATCATCATCGGACTCGCAGGAGCAGGCCACCAGGCTTGGTCCGCCAACCTCTATTCTACCATTGGCGACATGTTCCCTAAGAGCGCAATAGCCACAATCACAGGCATCGGCACCACGTTTGGCGGCCTCTGCTCGTTTATCATCAACAAGGGGTCTGGCATGCTGTTCACCTTTGCTGAAACAGAAGTGCAGCAAGGACGCAGCTTCGAGTTCTTCGGTGTGGAAGGCAAACCTGCAGCCTATATGATGGTATTCTGCTATTGCGCAGTGGCATACCTCATCGGTTGGATGATAATGAAGACACTTGTGCCCAAATACAAGCCTATCACAAAGTGATATTTGCCAAGTGTTTACAGGAGAGCTTGCAGATGTTCGATATTGTTTGATTCCCAAGCAATAATAATGCGCAATGCCACTACCGTTTCTCCATTCAACGCAAAATGCTGATTGAAGAATCAATGCAGACATTGTGATGATTATCTGTAGAAGCACATTCGTATAAAAGAGTTCGGAAAAAATGACTCCACACATTGTTTCATGAGATAATCCGAATATCTACTAAGCCAAAAGGCTATGCTGCAATAATAAATAAAACAAGATTAGACAAACAGATAAATGCTGCCATGACTTCTCGGAAGAATCATGGCAGCATTTCTTTTTACTAGCAGAAAACAAAACATCACCATCCAAGAGAAATATAACAAACAAACACATAAAAACGATGTGAACGATTTGGACTTTATTGAAATAATGCCTAACTTTGTGCTCAGAAAGCAGTCGGACAGTCTGTCGCTGTAGGCACCAATGTGTCTAAAGAGGAAAGTCCGGGCAGCACAGGGCATCCCACTTCCTAATGTAGAAGCAGTTTGCGAGAGCTGAGTAATGCAGAAGAAAATAACAACAGACGCGGTTGATTTTCACGTATCATATTCCTTCTGGAGATTCGTCTCTATTTTGCTTAACATGTATATGTTTTTCATTATACAATTAGCACAGGTTACGTAAACAACATCAACCACGCCTGAAATGGTGAGAAGGTGAGGTAAGAGCTCACCAGCAGTATGGTGACATGCTGGCTGTGCATCTTGGGAGCTGCAAGTTCATGTATACTACCGCCATCAGGGTAGCCCGCCCGACCGTCGGTAGAGGGTAGAACGCTAGAGCCATGAGGCGACTCATGGAGTGGATAAATGACAGACACGCCAGCATCTGTTGGCGCACAGAACCCGGCTTATCGGCCGACTGCTTTCTTTTTTACAAAAAATAACCTGAACCCACTTCTTGCATAAAAACATTAAAGAAATATTTACCTGTTTAAACTATTGCCCATATCAAACATCAAAGGGTGGAACAACATAAATAAAACAAAAACATCACACAAACAACCAATGAAAACAAAGCATACGCTTGCGACATTGTTTATGGTTGCAGTAAGCAATGTCACATTCGCCCAGAAAACGTGGACACTGCAAGAATGCATAGACTATGCCGTTGCAAACAACATCCAGATTCAACAGAAAAGAATCTCAGCTGCATCCAGCCGTGAAGACTTGCTCCAAAGCAAATCTGCACTATTTCCATCCCTGTCATTCAGCACAAACCAAAATGCCAACTGGCGTCCATTTGCGGAGAGCACCATCAACCTCTCCAATGGAACAATGACAACAAACCGCAATACGGTTTCATACAACGGCTCATATGGCATAAACGCCAATTGGACTGTATGGAATGGCAATCGCAATACAAACACCATCAAACAAAATGAGTTGTCGCAGCAACGCGCACAACTTGAGGCAGAACAGCAAGCCAACACAATCCAAGAACAAATAGCGCAACTATACGTGCAAGTGCTCTACGAAACAGAAGCCGTTAATGTATGCAAGGAAATAATCAAAGCCAGCGAGCAGCAGCGCGACCGCGCTAAAACAATGGTTGAGGTGGGAAGCCTCGCCAAAGTTGACCTTGTACAACTTGAAGCACAAGTGACACAAGACCAATACTCCCTTGTGCAGGCTGAGACGCAACTTGCCAACTACAAACTTCAACTCAAGCAGTTGCTTGAAATACACGACAGCGAATCATTCGACGTGGCTAAACCTGAAATAGCAGACAACAAAGTGCTCGCTGACATTCCTAACGAACAATCGGTCTACACGGCAGCACTCAGTTCACGCCCTGAAATCCAGGCCAGCAACCTCAGCATAGCATCATCCGAAATAGCTGTGGCATCAGCAAGAGCAGGCTACATGCCTACATTCTCTATAAGCGCTGGCATGGGCACCAACAATTCCTCTGGACAACAGACCAGCTTCTTCAAACAAGTTAAGACAAACCTGAGCAACTCCATAGGTCTCAGCGTATCGCTTCCACTATTCGACAACATGCAGACACGCACTAACATACGCAAGGCAAAATACAACTTGCAGAGCAGCCGCCTTGACCTGCAGAATCAGCAGAAGCAACTTTACTCTTCCATTGAAAACTACTGGCTCAACGCTACAAGTTCACAGCAACAATACAGATACGCAAAGAAAAACGCAGAGAGCATGAGAGAAAGCTACGAATTAGTAAGCGAACAGTTCAACCTTGGGCTGAAAAACATCATCGAACTCACCACCGGCAAAAACAACATGCTTCAAGCGGAACAGCAACTCCTGCAAGCAAAATACACAGCCTTGCTAAATCAGGCAATGCTCCGCTTCTATGCAGGTGAGAAACTCACTCTCTAAAAGATTTCTCCTGAAGAGACTCGCTTTAAAAGAGTCAACATAATATATATAAACACTCAACATAAAGAAAACAACAGAACGATGAACATCAAACACATATCTCTCATAGCCATGCTGGCATCACTGCTTTTCTCAGCATGCAGCGAAGGCACAAAAGTAACATACAGCACAGAACCAGTGTCAAAACAAAATATCAGCACCACCATCACAGCCACAGGCACCATAGAACCTGTCACAGAAGTGGAAGTGGGCACCCAGGTGTCTGGCATCATCGACAAAATATACGTTGACTACAATTCAGAGGTGCACCGCGGACAAATAATAGCAGAACTCGACAAAACCAACCTTCTTTCCGAACTTGCCTCAGCTCAGAGCAATCTTGCCAACGCTCAGGCTTCACTCACATACCAAACAGCCAACTACAAGCGTTACAAGACCCTTCACGAAAAAGGTCTCGTCTCTGCCAACGACTTTGAAAATGCACGCCTTTCATACGAACAAGCCATGCAGCAAGTCAAAGTACAGCAGCAGAGCGTACAGAAAGCCCGCACAAACCTTGGCTATGCTACAATCACATCACCAATAGACGGAGTGGTGCTTTCCAAAGAAGTGGAAGAAGGACAGACTGTAGCATCAGCCATGACCACACCGACACTCTTCGTAATAGCACAAGACCTTACCGACATGCGAGTAATAGCCGACATAGACGAAGCTGACATAGGCGGAGTGAAGGAAGGACAACGTGTTACATTCACAGTGGACGCATATCCCGATGACACTTTTGAAGGCTGCGTCACACAGGTGCGCCAGGAAGCCACAACAGAAAGCAATGTGGTCACCTATGAGGTGGTCATCTCTGCCCCTAACGATGACCTAAAGCTCAAGCCAGGACTCACAGCCAACGTGACAATATTCACCCTCGAGAAGAACGATGTGCTTGCAGTGCCTGCACGTGCCCTCCGCTTTGAGCCAAACGAGGCACTTCTACAAGAAGGCGAGCAGATAAAGGATGTTGATGCCCCTGCTAAAGTGTGGACAAAGGATGGACAGACTTTCACTGCCCACAAGGTTGAGACAGGTGTGACAAACGGAGTCTATACAGAAGTAATCTCTGGCATAGCCGCTGGCACCCAACTTCTGACCGACTTCGAGATAATCGGCAGCAAGGAAGAAGCCCAAGACAACGAGACATCAAATCCATTCATGCCACGTCCGCCAAAGAGTAAAAACGGAAACCAAAAGGATTCAAAAAAATAAAGAGCCCAATCCTGCACCATAAAACAAACAACAGCAAACCATGAGTGAAAACAAAGATAAACGTAAAGTTGTCATCGAACTCGACAATGTGAAACGTTACTTTCACGTAGGCTCTGAAATTGTGAAAGCGCTGCGTGGAGTAAGCTTCAAGATATATGAAGGCGAGTTCGTCACTATACAAGGCACATCTGGTTCTGGCAAGTCAACCTTGCTCAACCAGTTGGGCTGCCTCGACACCCCAACATCAGGCGAGTATTACCTCGATGGTACCCCCGTGCGCAAAATGAGCAAAAACCAGAGAGCCAAACTGCGTAACCGAAAGATAGGCTTTGTGTTTCAAAACTATAACCTTCTCGCAAAGACCACAGCCGTGGAGAATGTCGAACTGCCATTGATGTACAACAACAAGTACAACGCAAAACAACGCCGAGAAGCTGCTATCAAAGCATTAGAAGACGTAGGCCTCGGCGACCGTCTCGACCATAAGAGCAACCAGATGTCGGGCGGACAGATGCAACGAGTGGCTATAGCTCGCGCCTTGGTCAACAACCCTGCAGTGCTCCTTGCCGACGAGGCCACAGGCAACCTTGACACACGCACCTCCTTCGAGATGCTTGTGCTCTTCCAGAAACTCCACAAAGAAGGCCATACAATAATCTTCGTGACACACAACCCTGAGATAGCCGAATACGCATCACGCAACATCAACTTGCGCGATGGAAAAATTCGAGAAGACACTATCAACACCAACATCAAGTCGGCAGCAGAAGCTCTCGCAGCCCTGCCTAAGCCACAAGATGACTAATGTTATCTTCATAAGAAAAGAATAAGAGAATGTGAGAATATGAATATACTCAATCTGCTTAAGGTCAGCATTATGGCCGTATCCAACAACAAGATGCGATCGTTTCTGTCCATGCTCGGCATCATCATCGGCGTAGCCGCTGTCATCATCATGATGTCAATCGGACAAGGCTCGAAGGAAAGCATACGCAAAGAGCTTTCCACCATGGGAACAAACCTTATCAACATACGTCCCGGAGCCGACATGCGTGGTGGAGTGCGCCAAGACCCGTCAGCCATGCAGACATTAAAAATGGCCGACTATGAACGCATCGTCAGAGAGAAAAAATATGTAAGTTATGTATCACCCGAAGTCACAGCCTCCGGACAGGTCATCTACGGCAACAGCAATACAAATACCACTGTATATGGCGAGTCGACCGAATATCTCGACATCAAGCAATGGGCAGTGGCACATGGCACATGCTTCACCGAAGAAGACATTCACAAATCCGCAAAAGTGTGTGTAGTGGGAACCACCATCATCAAAGAACTGTTCGGTGAAGGCAAAGAGGCTGAAGCATTAGGCAAGATGATACGTTTCAAGTCAATACCGATGCGCATAGTCGGAGTGCTCAAAAGCAAGGGGTACAACTCATGGGGCATGGATCAAGACAATGTCATCATAGCTCCATACACTTGCGTGATGAAACGCATAGCCGCACAGACCTACTTCAACTCCATTGTCTGCTCTGCCCTCACAGAAGAACTGTCAGACCCTGCCATCGATGAACTCACTCAGATACTGCGTGAGAACCACAAGATTAAAGACGGTGCTGACGACGATTTCACCATACGTTCTCAGGCGGAGATGATGAGCACTATGTCGTCAACAATGGACACCGTCACAATAATCCTCGTTGTGGCTGCAGGCTTCTCTCTCCTTGTTGCAGGCATTGGCATCATGAACATCATGCTTGTGTCTGTGACAGAACGCACCAAGGAGATTGGTCTGCGCATGGCCGTAGGAGCAACCGGATGGGTCATCTCCCTCCAGTTTCTCATAGAATCGGTCATCATATCCCTCACGGGAGGCGTTCTTGGAGTGCTGCTTGGAGCATTAGTGAGCAATTTCGTGGTGCCGCTCATGGGCATGCCGTCAAGCATCCCTGCATGGTCTATCTACGTGTCCTTCGCTGTCTGCACAGCCATCGGCGTGCTTTTCGGCTACATACCAGCACGCAAAGCGGCCAACATGGACCCAATAGAAGCCATCCGTCACGAATAGCATAAAATTATAGGACATATGCATTAATACGTTAAAGAAGACATTTTAGCATCCAGAGGAACCGCAATAGCAGACTCCTCTGGATTGCATCGTTTCATAACACAAGTCGAGCGACTCACGACGCAGACTCCTTGTCAAGCATATCGGTATTTACGACAAACTATTTTACATGAAGACAATGAAAAATCATCTTATATCATTTCTTTTTCTGGTTGGCACAACATCCAGTGTGCATGCCCAATCGCAACCATCATTCAAAGACATATTCCTGCGCATGCCTGAAAGCATATGCCCTTCGCTGACAGAATACAACCGTCTTGAACTGGTAGACAACCAACGCAACAACAAGGACATGCGCACACGTAATGCCTACAAGTCATTCTCCACAATGGAAATTCTCACAGACACTTTCGCTCACCTCACCGTGTCGAAAAGTTCAGAAAAGACATTCTGCATGCTTCCATGCGGTTCCGACAGCACAATAGTAATGGTCATAAGCACTGTCCATAGCGACAGCATAACAGATTCGTCCATCAATTTCTACACCACATCATGGAATCCGTTGCCTGCAGAAAATTATTTTCAGCATTCAGTGTCACACGAGTTCCGGCTCATCACAATGGATAATGGCAGCAACCAAATCAATGTCACACACCTCCATCCTCTAACCCTCACACTCGATGGCAGCAGCAATCCTGCTCCAGTGCCAACACCCACAACCGAGAAGTTCACATGGGACCCACAAACAAAACGGTTCAAATGATTTGGCAGCTATCATATAGGCAATCAAAATGATTTTTTAAATCAAACACCCGCATAATAAACTTCACAGACTGTGCTTCAGCAATCAGATGAAAACCTAACAATCGAGCACTCACTAATATTAATAAATAATTGACTAAGAAAATGAAGCTATCCTTATCAGCAACAATCCTTTTCCTTTGCCTGTCGTCTGCAGCATGCGGACAAAGCAAGCAAGACAATTTTGATTTCAACTGGCGATTCATCGAACAAGACGTGAAGAATGCGCAAGACGCCATGTTAGACGATTCCAAATGGAAACGAATAGACTTGCCGCACGACTGGGACATATACCATGCGCCTGCAAAAGACGCACCATCAGGCAACGACGGAGGATACTTCCCCGGAGGCATAGGATGGTACCGCAAGCAGGTGAAAGAATCAGAACTGAAAACAGGCGAAGGCGAGACTATATGGCTTCATTTCGAAGGCGTGTATCAGAATTGCCAGGTGTATGTCAACGGTGAGCATGCAGGCGGCCACGCTTATGGATACACGCCATTCAAGGTCAACATCACTCCTTTTGTCAAAAAAGGCACAAACACCATTGCTGTGCGAGTGGACAACTCGCATCAACCTAACTGCAGATGGTACAGCGGCTCAGGCATATACCGCCATGTGTGGCTCGAAAAATACGATGAAAACAAGATAGACAATCCTGAAAAGCTGTTCGTGCGCACAGACAGCATCTATGGCATGTCAGGAGATGGCACACATGCCGATTCAGCTGCCGTGAGCATAGCATATGAGGGACGGCAAACAGAAAGACGAGTGCTCAAGGATGTGGAGCTATGGTCACCGCAGCATCCTAAACTTTACGATATAAAAGTTGGACAGCTAACCATAAAGCATGGAGTGCGCACATTCAGTTATGACGCAAAGAGGGGATTCTTGCTCAACGGGCAGCCAACGCTCATCAACGGAGCCTGCGTGCACCACGACAATGGAGTCATCGGAGCCATGGCATACGATGCGGCAGAGATACGCAAGGTCAGGCTGATGAAAGAGGCTGGATTCAACCTCATACGCACATCGCACAACCCTCAGACACGAGCTATGCTCGACGCTTGCGACAGCATCGGCATGATGGTCATCGATGAGGCGT
>CAKQYA010000014.1 GCA_934293005.1 uncultured Bacteroidaceae bacterium | reverse complement strand
TTACTGGCAAAACTTTCGGGAAACTTTTTTTGAGAACAAGCGCGATTTCGAATGAATGAGGACAGAATATCAGTGAATTGAAGCTGGAATAAAGGACTACGGGGGCGGCTGGGGGAAAATCACGGGGCGGGTGAATGTGCGTGGCGCATGAGACTGGGGGCGCATCCCGAACGGATCCCGAAGGCTTCCCGAAGAAATGGAGGTCGGGGGAATGACACAAGAGAGACAAGAAAAGCCCATAAAGCAAAGAAAAGCGCCTCGTTGAATCAACGAAGCGCTTTTCTTGTTTGTTCACCCACCTATGTTCACTTAGCAATGCCTGTTCATCAATGTTCACTTAGCAATGCCTGTTCATCTATGTTCACTTAGCAATGTCCGTTCTTCAATGTTCATTTAGCAATGTTAGTAAATCAATGCCGCATATCAATGAAGATATAGAAATAATCATCAGCATGAGAGACATGGCCATCATTTCTGAAACGACATGAATCATTTGCCCATGAGATGTCGGTCAAGGTAGTCCTCTATGCGGCGAAGCAGGTGTCGGCGGGTATTGCCCCCATATATATTGTGATTACGATTTGTGTAGACCTGCATGTCAAACTGGATATCTGCTTGCACAAGAGCCTCTGCCAGTTCCGCTGTATTTTGATAATGCACATTGTCATCAGCTGTGCCATGGATGATAAGCAAGTCTCCTTTAAGGTTGCTGTAGCGGTGCAGCGGCGAGCAGTCGTAGCCATCAGGATTCTCTTGAGGCGTGCGCATGAACCGCTCCGTATAGGCCGAATCATAGAAACGCCAGTCGGTGACAGGAGCCACAGCCACGCCACAGCGGAACACACCCCTGCCCTCACACATTGACATGATAGTGTTAAAACCGCCGAAGCTCCATCCCCATATAGCCATGCGTGAAGAATCGACGTAAGGTTGTTTAGCAAGCCAGAGTGCAGCCTCAACCTGATCGTGCGATTCGATGTCGCCAAGCTTCAGGTATGTGCATCGCATGAAATCAGAGCCGCGTCCTCCTGTGCCTCGTCCATCAACACATACCACAATATAACCTTTTTGCGCAAGACGCTGCTCCCATATGAGTCCGCCTGCAAACCCGTTAGAGAAACTGTTATGCACTTGTTGGCTTCCAGGTCCGCTGTATTGATACATCAGCACAGGGTATTTCTTCGAGGCATCGAAATTGCGAGGCTTAACCATCCATCCGTTAAGTTGCACTCCATCTGCTGTGGTGATGGAAATTATCTCTGGCTCTGCCATATTAAGCGATGCCATCGACTCCTTAAGCGGCGCATTATCCTCAACAGTCTTGAGTTCTTTTCCTGCCGCATTGCATATAGTGTATACAGCAGGAGTGTTTATATCCGAATACACATTTATATAATATGTGCAGTTGGCGCTGAAAATTGCGCTGTTTGTACCCTTGCGAGCAGATAGCTTCGTTTTGCGTCCAGCAGAGTCTACACGATAAATATACTGTTCAAGCGGACTGCCCTCGTTGCTTGCGTAATAGAAATATTTGCCATCGGCGCTTTTGCCATAATATTGCGTCACCTCATAATTGCCAGACGTGAGTTGCTTTATGAGTTGGCCACCTGCGCTGTAAAGATAAAGATGTCGGTATCCATCACGGTCACTGATGATGACAAAGTTACCATCTTTGAAATTGACATCCTGATATGAGCATTCATCCACATATCTTTTGTTTTCCTCACGCAGGATCAGCTGCGCCTGTGTGCTGCGCGCGTTCACAGCATAGAAGTCGAGTCGGTTTTGATGCCTATTGAGTGTAGACACAATAAGCCTGTCCTTCTCGCCGGCAAACTGTATACGAGGGATGTAGCCATCAGCATCAAGAGGCACTTTCATGGTACGTGTGACACGGCTCTTGATGTCGAACGACAATACAGACACCTTCGAGTTGTTCTCACCAGCCTTTGGATACTTATATTCGTATGTGCCAGGATAAAGCGCATAGTCGCTTCGTGCAGGCGCCTCTCCCTTATACCAAGGGAAAGAAAAAGTCTTCACGTCCGATTCGTCAAAACGTATCCATGCCAGCATCTCACTGTCGGCAGAAAAATCGAAAGCGCAATTAAAAGCAAACTCCTCCTCATACACCCAATCAGGCTTGCCGTTAATGACCTTGTTGATCTCTCCGTCCTTAGTGATCTGGCTCTCCGCATTGTTGAAGAGCATCTTGACAAGAAAAATATTGTTGTCACGCACGAATGCAATCATGTTGCCGTCAGGCGAAAACTTAGGACATTCCTGCGCACCATTCTTGGAGAGCGGCGTGAGAGTCTTGTTCTTCACATTATATATATAATAGAAAGAAACTGCCGAATGGCGGTAAATCTGCTTGCGCTGCGTTTCAATGAGGATATTCTTCTCATCGGGCGACATGATATACCCTTCCACGGCGTCAACAGAAGCTCCGCGCGCAGCAGCTGCATCAAAGAGCACCTCAATCACCTCGCTTGTCTTAAACGAGCATCTCTCTATGCGTCGGCCATCATTGCTGACGCTGGCATACGATTCACCATCAGCCAAAGGCCGCACACTTCGTATCGACTTAGGCGCATATTTGTACGCCGTCACATCTTCAAGAGAAATTTGTTGAGCCTGCACAGCGGATGCAGCGCCCATCACAGCCATTGCTGCCATCATAACACGTAAGATAAAACTTTTCATATTGATCTTTTTTACTGTTGTCATTAAGTTTGCCGCCCTTGATCGACAATGTCTAATCAGCGGTCCATGATGCTGATGCCATTCCTACTTACCCCACCTGCCAACAATCACTCCACCGTCAGTTCTCCTGCCAAGTTGGCATTCATGAGCATCCTCACCTCCGACGGACGGAAGCCCTGGCCGAAGAGCACCATAAGTTTTGTTATGGCAGCCTCCACCGTCATGTCATGTCCACTCACCACGCCAGCCTGTATAAGCTGTCGGGATGTCTCATAGAGTCCCATCGACACGCCACCACTCTGGCATTGCGTGACATTCACAATGACCTTGCCCGCTGCGCTCGCCTTTCTTATCATGTCAACAAGGCCAGGGCTTGTGGGAGCGTTGCCCGAACCATACGTGCGCAGTATGATGCCCTTGATGTTGTCCATCATCAAGATTTGTTCAATCAGCCTCATGGTGATTCCGGGGAAAAGAGTGAGAGCCACCACATCTGGACAAGCCTCATAATGCACTTTGAACGGCCGTATCCCATTGTCCCAAGATGAGGGCAGCGGTTTGCGAATAGCCGCTGTGTTATAATTGATGTTTATGCCTGTCTTCGCAAGATAAGGATAGTTGTAACTGGCAAAAGCCTTAAAATGTTCAGAATTAGACTTCGTGCACCTGTTGCCTCGGTAAAGATGCTGCCCAAAGAACACACTCACCTCCGGCACCATAGGATGCCCTGTCTCATCCTGCGCAGCAGCCAGTTCGATGGCAGTGAGCAGATTCTCTTTGCCATCTGTGCGCAGCACTCCTATAGGCAGCTGGCTTCCTGTGAGAATGACAGGCTTGGCCAAATTCTCCAGCATGAAACTGAGTGCGCTGGCCGTATAAGCCATAGTGTCCGTGCCGTGCAGAATGACAAAGCCATCATAATCGTCATAATTTGAATCAATGATGCGGGCAATCTTAGCCCACAGCTGTGGCGTCATGTCGCTTGAGTCGATAGGCGGCTCAAACTGTATGTTATTGATCACATAATCAAACTCATTTATCTCTGGCACATGTTTCTGCAGATGGTCCAGATTGAACGTCTCAAGAGCTCCTGTCTTAGGGTTGCGTATCATGCCAATGGTTCCCCCCGTGTAAATGAGCAAGAGTTTCTTTTTCGACGTGTATAACGCGTGATTCATTTCTTCTTCCGTATTGATTCAGTTTTAATCGCAAAGGTAGCGATATTTTTCGGCATAGATGGCATGTTAGTGTGAAAATCAATCGGGAAATAGAGAAAACAGCATGCATTGAAGGCATAGCTGTCGACGACGGAATGCGAACTGAAACAAAATGATGAGAGAAACACAGACGAGATTAAAAAGAATAAACAATGCCTCAAGTCTAATGACATATTTCGGTTCAACAAACACAAAATCACAAAAGACAGTAAAAGACGCCCCAAATAAGTATTATAACAAGAAAAGAAAGACTTGATTCTCAAATAAAGAAACACAAACACACACTTACTTATTCTTTTTTATTAACTTTGCATGAAAATACAGTTTTTTTATCATGATACAATCAATGACTGGCTACGGCAAATGCGTCGTAGAATACAAAGGAAAGAAAATCCACGCAGAGGTGAAGTCGCTCAACAGCAAAGCAATGGACCTCACCACACGCGTGTCGCCAATCTACCGCGAGAAAGAGATGGAGATTCGCCAGCTCTTGCAGCAACGTTTGGAGCGCGGCAAAGTCGACTTTGTCATCTGGATGGAAAAAGATGCAGCAGCAACTGCTTCGACCATAAACATCGACATCGTCACAGAGTATAAGAAACAAATCGAGAACATGCAGGAAGTTCTCGGACTGCCTGCACCCTCCGACTGGTACAGCACCCTCATGCGCATGCCAGACGTGATGGCACATACCGACATGGAAGAACTCACCGACGAGGAATGGCAAGTGGCGAGAAATGCAGCCGAGAGCGCCATTGACGAACTCATAGCCTTCCGCAAGCAAGAAGGCCTTGCCCTGTCAAACAAGTTCCGCGAAAAGATTGCCAACATTGAAAAATGCATGCATGCCATCGAGCCATTCGAGAAAGACCGCACTGAAAAGATTCGCCAGCGCATACTCGATGCCCTTGAGCAACGCCTCGGCGTCGATTACGACAAGAACCGCCTTGAGCAAGAGATGATATACTATATAGAGAAACTCGACATCTCCGAAGAGAAGCAGCGCCTCGCCAACCATCTCAAATACTTCATCCAAACCATGGAAGACGGACACGGCCAAGGCAAGAAACTTGGCTTCATAGCCCAGGAGATGGGACGAGAAATCAACACCACAGGCTCAAAGTCAAACCAGGCAGAGATGCAGAACATCGTGGTGAAGATGAAAGACGAGTTGGAGCAGATAAAAGAGCAGGTGCTCAATGTCCTTTAAATTTAAAGAAGTTGCTCATTTCACATAGCTATGCATCTCACCTAATAATAAGAAAACACGCTGGCCATACAGATTAACACGGGCAACAAATAAAGAATCAGAACCAAACAATTGAGCTATGGAAGGAAAACTTATCATCATTGCAGCCCCATCAGGTTCGGGCAAGTCGACCATCATCAACAGCGTGCTTGGCGATGGAGCTGCAGAAGAACTCAACATTCACTTCTCCATATCAGCCACCTCTCGTGCTCCGCGCGGCACAGAGCAGAATGGTGTGGAGTATTTCTTCCTCTCGCCAGAGGAATTTCGTCAAAAGATAGCCAACGACGAGTTTCTCGAATACGAGGAGGTTTACAAAGACACATTCTATGGCACTCTGAAGTCGCAAGTAGACAAGCAGCTTGCCGCAGGAGAGAACGTCATGTTCGATGTCGACGTAAATGGAGCCATGAACATTAAGAAGGCATACGGCAACAGGGCCTTGAGCATCTTCATCCAGCCGCCAAGCATTGAAGAGCTGAAACGTCGTCTCGTGTCACGTGCCACAGACAAGCCCGAAGTGATTGAGCAGCGTATAGAACGTGCTAAATACGAACTGAGCCAAGCAGACAACTTCGATGAGGTCGTTGTCAACGACATGCTTGAAATAGCCTCCACAGAAGTGCAGGCCCTCATTGAAGATTTTTTGTCAGAATAAAAACAAGCCTGTCTCATATGTCCAAAGCTGGCTTCATGCAGCAGGACATCATTAGTTAAGCATAACACAAACAACCGAGGACTGAAGTTAATGCAGGAATAAAAGCGAGAAATGAATCCACTTCAGATTTCATTCTCATAATCCCTGATTGGTCATCAGCCTATTTTGGATAATATAATGAACAAAGAAGGATGCCCCTATTGGAGCATCCTTCTTTGTTCATTATAGTGCTATCCACTAATTATCTTTTTGGCAGGGCGAGATACCAAGGTTTGCCCTCCATGTTGTCAGTCTTGCCATATTTCAGCTGGTCAGTCTCAACATATTGGTTAGTTTCCTTGTCATATCCCTTCACCTTTTCAGTGGCGTAGAAGTCAGGCATAGTGATGGTAGTTCCGATGCCTTCACCACCCTTCTCCTGCATCTGGTAACGCATGATGTCATAGAAGCGGTGACCCTCATACGCACCCTCAAGAGCTTCTTCCTCAAGGAGGAGACGAGCCACATGAGCCTGTCGCTTAGCGCGCACCTCTGGAGTGGCGAGATAAGCTATGTTGTCAGCAGTCTTGGCAGCATTGCTTGCCACTACTGCATCGTATATAGCCTTCGAAGCGAGCCATGCTGCGCTGTCCTCTGCTGTGGCGAAATTCTTTGGAAGCTCCACTGTGTCAGGAAGAGCCTCAAGCACTTTCAGATTTGCTTTTGTGGCTTCATCGTCAATTTCATAATACTCATTATATTCAGTGTCGCCAGAACCAAACGAGTGGATTCCATACTGGCAAATAGATGCGCCAGCATCAACCAACTTTTTGTCGCCTGCGCCCTTGTTTAGAGTGTAGAACACTGTTGATGGCCAGATGACGAATGTTGAGTTTGCCTTTGCGCTCATGTCGCCAGTGTAGCGTGGCTCAGAGAGAGAGAATCCGTTCGACTTGATTTCGCAAAGACGGTCAAACTCATCCTGCGAGATTATGCTTCGGTCATTGAGAGTATAGTAAGAAATGCCATACTTCAAGATAGCAAATGCTGTCTCAGGGAAGCCTGCGCGGTTGAGAGCCTCTGCAAGGTGCAGATACAAGATTGGCAAGCGATAAAGAGGTATGTAAGAAAGCTTTTGGTCATTCTTAGCTGAACCATATTTAGATATGTTGTAAAGGACCGGACTAAGACTGCTGTTATACTTGCTTTCTGCAAAATTGCTCTTCTGGCTGTATATTGAATTGTAACGCAAATCACCCTTCATCACCTTCTTTGGATATGCATTCTCATCAGAGCTGCCATACTCAAGAATCGGATCTGAAAGTTCGCTGTATTGATAAAAGCAATAGAGCTGGCTTGTCGAAATGTCTCTCATGCGCTGAGATGGAACAGCTGCAGGATAATAGCTATTGCGGTATGTGGAATTGAACACAGCATTCACATCTGCATAATTGCCATAATACGAGGTAGTATCCATAGCTATCACAGCTTCAGACACATCTTTTTTAAAGGATGCGCCAAAGTAGGAACTGCTGCTATAGGAATCACTTGCGACATCAAACGATTTATCCATCCATTCCGCATTTCTTATTCCTGTGCCTCTTTCCTCCTTAGGGAATGTGAAATAGTCGTGATATAAACGGATGGCATTGATATAGTCGCTCTGGCTGTTGGTATAAGAGCCTCTCCACAAGTAGAGTTCGGCCAACACAATACGCACAGGAAGGGAAAGGTATGCATATTGTATTCCAGCATACGTCTCAGACCCATACTTCTGACGCAACTCTTGGTTTTCATCCATATACTGGTATTTTTCCAAATCGTTGATGCAGAAAGTCAATACGGAAGCCATGTCAGAGAGATTTCCCGACTTGACAATGTCTTCAGCCTTATCTGATTCGAGCACAGGCTCTGTGACGAGAGGCACCTTGCCATAGTTCTTCACAAGTTCAAGGTAGCACCATGCGCGGAAACACTTGATTGAGCATATCTCCTTTTCAAAATATTTGCGAGTGCCCTGCGAGTTCTTCAGGCTGTCAACAGTAGAGAGGAACACGTTGCAGTTGTTGATGACTGCATAATAGTCAGCAGGCTTGTTGTAAGGATTGTCAGCTGAGATGTTGTTTGACTTGAGTTCCTGAAGATATGCAGAAGAATGAAGAGGGTCAAGATCCACGAGGTCTGCACGTATCTCACCAAGCAAGACAGTGCGGTCGGCCAGTTTCTGCATATTCTTCACGATACCCATGAAGTGATAGAGGGTATCTTTTGGAGCGAGTTCAGTAGACACAAGAGCATTGTCTGGAGTGAACATATCCTCGCAGGATGTAGTGGCTGATCCTACCCCGAGTAGGATCGCGCCACATGCTATGATTGATTTCAATTTCATATTACGTACATATTAGAGGTTAATCTTTACACCAAGATGGAAGCTGCGTCCTGAAGTGAGATAACCAGCGTCGATGCCCTGATAGAGCACTCCATTCTGGCATGACACCTCTGGGTCGCATCCCAGATACTTGGACAGTGTGAAGAGATTGTTGGCAGCAGCCCAAAGAGTGATGCCCTGCAGATATTCGTTCTGCACAGGCACTCTGTAAGAGAGTGTCACGTTCTTGAGCTTGAGATAAGAGCCGTCCTCAATCCAGCGGTCAGAGAAGCGAGCATTGCCCATAGGATCATCATAAGTGATCTGAGGTATGTCTGTCACCTGCCCCTCAGCAATCCAGTGGCGGTTCATGGCCTTTGTCTGGTTGATGAAACGTGAGCCAGACTCGAGCACAGAACGCTCATAGTTGTAGATGTCATTGCCAAGAGAATAGTTGAAGTTTGTGCTCAGTGTCCAGTTCTGGCCAAAGTGGAACTTCATGTTGATGTTTCCATAGATGTCCGGATTAGGATCGCCAATGATGTAACGGTCATTCTCATTGATTTCGCCATTGCCGTCCTTATCAACAAAATTCATGTCACCTGCTTTGAAATAAACTGGGTTCTTAGCATCGTCAAGGATATACTTGCCGTCAGCCGAAGCATCATCAGATGTGGCGTAAACACCATCTGTCTTGTAACCGTAGAACACGCCTACAGGACATCCAACCTTTGTAAGCACGGTGCCGCCATACATAGAAGTCTCGAACGACTGCTTGCCTTGAGGCAACTTAGTAAGTTCGTTCTTATAGTGGCCCACGCTTGCTCCAAGCTCAAACTTGAAGTTCTTCTCATTGACAAGCTTAGCGTTGAAAGCAGCATCAAAGCCCTGGTTCTTAAGTTCGCCATCATTTGTGTAGTAGTCGTTCAGACCTGCCACGTATGCGAGTGTGCCAAGCGCAATGAGGTTTGTTGTCTTTGAGTTGAAGTAGTTTGCACGAAGGTTCAAGCGGTTGTTGAGGAAGTTGCCCTCCACACCCACATTGAATCGGTTGGTTGTTTCCCATCTGAGCTCAGGGTTACCTATATTGCCAAGAGCGAGGGAAGTGGTGCCCTTGCCAAGGAGGCTTCCTGCAGCAAGATAAGTCAGTGTTGCCGAATTGTCAATAGCATCGTTACCTGTCGACTCAAAGCCTGCGGTGAGTTTGAGCATGTTGACTCCACGGTTTGGCTTGAACCATTTTTCATTGGAGAGCACCCATGAACCTTGGATGGATGGGAACAAAGCCCATGCCACGCCAAACATCTTTATGCCTCCATCAGCTTCCTTACCGAAACGTGAAGATGTCTCCATAGAGAGCTGACCAGTAAGGTAATACTTCTCTTGGAAGTTGTAGTCGGCATTGGCATAATAAGAGAGTGACCTCCAGTTGATGTTGGTTCCGTTGAGCACGATATTTGTAGAACCTGTGTTAGGAGTCTTGTCACTACCTGTATTGTCTGAATACACATAAGATGCAGAGTAGGTGTCGTTCATGAAACGGACGCCGCCAAACACAGATAACACATGTGGTCCGTTTGACAGTATCTGCCATGTGGCACGAGTGTCTGAGAACACTGCATTGTGTCTTGAGAAGTAGTTGTTCTTAGAGTTATCAGTCTTGTTTGGGAATCCTTCTTTCTGGAATGAAGGCATACCGATGATAGGAGTGAAATAGTGCTCATCGATATTCTGCATTGAATATGAGAACCTCTCTGAGAGAGAGAAGTCTTTTGAAGGCTGCCAAGTAGGAGTGATAGCCACATTGACCATTGTGCAGTCGGCGTGGTTCTTATTCTTGCGCTCACCTGTCTCGTTGATGGCTACAGGATTGGCCAAAGAAGCCTTAGTGCCAAGCACCTCTTTCAGATAGTCGTCAGCATCCGACAAATAAGTAGACACCTTGCCATCTGTCGAGAAATCGTATGGAGAGAGGAAAGGAGCCTTTATGTTGGCCAAAGCTCCTGGCGATGCAAGCTCCAGGAAGTTCTGGTTTGATTCCCAGCCATCGCTTCTGAGGTCACGCACCACGTTAGTGTAGCTTGCGTCAAACTTAGTGTAGAACCACTTGTTAAGGTTGATGTCTGTGTTGAAACGCACAGTGAAACGCTGCATGTCGTTCTTCTTCAGCGTCGACTTAGAATCGACATAACCAACAGAGAGGTTATACTGCGCAATGTCGTCACCACCTTGTATGGCAATGCCATAGTTCTGCGTCCAAGCCTCACGTGTCACCTCATCATTCCAATCTGTATTATTATGGTACATATTGTAATAATAATAGTTTGGATCATTGTTGAGGAACTTGAAGTCAGTCAGCTTAGTGTCCGTGGTCTTTAGCATCTGAGAAGCGAAAGCGCGGTATTCGCCAGCATTCATCAAGTCGTAAGTCTTAGGAGTGAGTTCAACGCCTGCGCTCACATTGACATCGATGCGCGTTGCCATGGAGTTACAACGCTTAGTCTTGATGACGATGACGCCATTTGCTGCTTTCGCGCCGTAGATGGCGGTGCCATTCTTCAGCACCTCCACACTCTCAATGTCATTGATGTTGACGCCTTGAAGCAGGTTGTTGTAATAACCTGTGTGGAGCATCTGCGAATCATACATCTGGTCGAAGACCACACCGTCAAGGATGACAAGCGGCTGAGCGTTTGAGTTGAGGGAATTGATGCCATTGATGAACATCGACAGACCTTGAGCTGGGTTAGCTGAACGCTGGATAGCCCTGACGTCTGAACCAAGCTTATTCTGTATTTCCTGGTCGATGGTAAGTGCTGTGGTGTTGGCAAAATCCTGTGTGGAAGACGACTGGTTGGCATTCTGCGCAAACTGATAGTCGCCTCTCAAAAGATTCGACTGCAATGGCACTGTGATGCCCTGAGTGCGGCCAGCGAGAGCTACATTATTAAGGTTGTAGCCTTCGAGGTGAACAGAGATTGCAGTGACGAATTTTGGCACCTTGATGGTGAATTCGCCATTCTCATCAGCCATGGCAGTGTAATATTTATTGTTGAAAGCCTGCAGCTGGGCGCCTGCAAGAGGCTCGCCCGTTACCGCATCGACAACCTTACCCTTAACCTCAACAGTAGGGTACGACTTTGCCTTCTTTGTTTTCTTTGCTTTCTGAGCAGGCACCTCTGTTGCCACTTCATCCTGAACGTCATCCTGCGCAACTGCCGGAAGTGCTGTTCCCAAGAAGAACATCAGTGCTGCGATTCCATATTTATTGAAGTGCTGCATAATCATTTATCCTTTTTAATAGTTACTTTATATTTTTTTGAGTAACCTCCATTCTTTGGTTTGTTCTCACTATCGCTTCCCTTGTATGCGGTTGGAAGAAGGATGATGTCATCATCACCTTCGCCGCTGTGATAGCCGCGTGGTCTCAGGATAAGAGTGCTGAGAAGCATCTTACGCGAGTATTCCTTAGTCAGCTTTGAAGATATCTGACTCTGAATCTGAATGAGAGCACCTGCCTCGTTGCGTCCATAGTATGAGTTCTTGAAGTCGTAAGAACCTATATAGAGAGTGTCGTTAATCAACACACCCTTTGTGATATCTGTTGTGTCTTTGAAGAACTGTCTGCTTGTCACGAAATAATTTGAGCCGTCAGCAGGGTTCTTGAGACGTTCACCATTTGCTGGATAAACACCCTTGTCATTGCGCTCAATCACATTCACATAGAAGCGATAAGGACGCAAGTCAGTGATTTCTGTTGTCGAACTTGAATAAGAATCAAGCCAAATAGGACATGTCACAAGGAATATGTCGTAGACACCAGACAAACTGTTGTTGATATTGAATGCTACCATTGGGTTAGCTGTGCCTGTGGATGGCTCCACTCTCAGATAACTGTAGCGTTCTCTTTCTGTCGTGAACGTTTCACCAGTGATTGTATCAACTACGGTAAAGGTAAAATTACCCCAAGTGGAACTAAACGACTCATTAACATTCTTTGTGAACATAGTCTTACCGTTTTTGTCAAGATCGAGATTGATAATACCTCTACCAAGACTGATATAACGATGACGGAAGAACTGCTCTGTCACAGACATAGGGTACTCATCCACAAGATAAGCATCACCGTTGGAGCACACGTATGGCTCACCCGATTTTGCAAGAATGTCATTTACCTGTCTGTCGGGATGGAGGAACTTAGGCATCTTTGCATAATACTTGTTGTTCCACCAATTGTTCGGACCATAATTTGTTGACACCAGTGAATCTTGCCAATGCTCATTGTTTGTCTTGTTATAGAAGAGGTCAGTCATTGCAAAATTGTTTGCATAGTGACGCTGGAGAGAGTCGCATGCTCCTTGAGTGCGCTCATCCTCAGAAGGGTTGAACTTAAGCAAGCTCTTAGCAATGTTGTATCTCTCTTGCCATGCTCTGACAGATGGTAGAATGGCAATGAAACTTGAGTCCTCCTCATATATTTCAGAATGGATATTCTTAAGCACTGTGTTGTTGCGGAGAAGGAAAGAGTCGACCCAAATCTTGTTGCCGTTCTCATCATATCCACGATACACCGACTTGTCTTCTATGAGCGAGTCTTTGTTGTACTTATTGTCATAGAGATAAGCATATAGAGAATTTGTTTCTTTGCCCTCAGTCTGGTCCGACTTATACTGCTTCTCAATCATCTCAAACAAGTTGTATGAATAAGGATTGACGGCAGATATTGTGTAAAGCACACCATTGTGAGTGGAGATGTTTTTCTTAAGCAACTGAGTATTGCCAAACTCTCCATCAGCCTTCATCTCAACAAGCTTTTCATTGAGAAGGCTCACACTCTGGTCTTCTTTGCCAAGCGAGAAAGCAAAGCGGGCAATGTGGCTCTTAAGGAAGAACTTAACCACCTCGGTTGAGTCGGCCACTCTGTTGCCATTCTCATCAATATAGTCTGACAGTTGGAACGATCCGTCTACAGGTGCCCAGACTGTGTAGAAATTGTCTGAAGCCAACTCCCTGTCATAGCCGTATGCTTTAACGACTTTTGCGAAATCGGGAGCCTGATCTTCGAGGGCTTGCATCAATGTGCCTGCATAGCTGCTCGTGTTGACAGCTGATTCGCCATAGTGATCATCCCATGTGTCGGTGCATGAATACATGGCTACAAGTCCAGCGGCCAGAGCAAGTCCTGCGCGAAATGTTTTATGTATGTTGTTCATATTCTTTTCTTTTGTTTTATCTTCTCTTGCCTTGCCAGCGTATGGAAGGCAAGAGAAGACTCATTATATTTTATTACCACTTTGGCTCTGAGTAATACTCATTATTATAAACAGAACTTGGGCAAAGCTCAATGAAGTCGAAGTTGAGCTCATTGTTCTCAGACTCCATCTTCTGCTGTATGCGCAGATAGTGATCGCTCTTGCCATCGGTATAGAACTGGCCTACAACCTTGCGGATTGTGTTTGGAAGGTTACGCATGGTGGTTGCGCTTGCATCATAAGAAGAGCGGTCACCAGTGGCATAGCATCCAGGGCCTCTCATCCAACCGATGTTGTGGATCGACTTATCGAAGGCAGCAATGGCATCATCGTCACCAAGATCTGCGTCTGTCTTGAATCCGAAGAGATCAACACCACCCGGACGCATGTCGAACGGAATGCCTTGTGGATTGCCGTCAATATAGTACTGGATGATACCACGAGAATCGAACTGGGTACAAGTCATCATGCGCACCTCATAAGTGCCGGCTGGCACAGGAGGAAGCTTCACAGTTAAGTCGAAGCGTCCTTTGATGATCAACTCATCTCCCTCGTACGACCAATAGTTAAGCACACGGCCACGGACGTGAAGGTGGGTCTCATTGCCATACTTGAAGTTGCGGATATAACCAGACTTGAAACCTATAGCGCGAGTCTTGTTGTTGGCAGCAGAACTGCCCTGACCGCCTGCCTGATAATTCTTGCCATCATTGCTGGCATGTCCACGAGCCATCTGACCATCTGTGAGAAGAGTCATGAAATCTGGCGAAAGTGTTGAACAGTCGGTACGGATGCACTCATTGAGCACTACCTCCTGAGTGTTCATGTCGTACGCAACGATGTCGTCTATATAATGGTAAATACCATTTGTGGCAGTAAAAGTCACATCAGGATAATCTGTCTGCTTGAGCACCTTGGCTCCGCGCACATAAACACCAAAATCGTCGGAACGCGACTGAACACCACGACGGTTGATGTAAAGGCCTACCTGTGAACCTGAAGGGAAAGAGAACTTCATGAGTGAATGAGGCATGAGGGTCTCATAGTAGTCACAGATGTCATAACGGCGGCGGTTAAAGTTGTTTGGCAAACGCTCGTTGTCGTTGCATGTCAAAGTGTAGTAAGAACCGTATCTGTTGAGAACATGATAAGAGATGAAACGGTTGAGCGCATTGCGGCGATCTGTATAATCATCCACATCGGCATCTTCTGGATACATCGGGTCATAAAGCTCATGAGCCTTGTATTCGAGAGAAGTAGGGTCATCCTTGCCAAGCAACTTGACAATGCCATACTTTTCCTTGAGGATGGAGTCCTGGCACATGAACACAGTGTAGTTGTAGTAACGTTTCTCAGGATATGCCACATTGTCATACTCAACAGCAGTGTGGATACAGAGTTTGTCGTTAGTCCATGTACAAGAGTCGATGCGGTCTTTGTCTGTGGCCCATCCATAAGTTTCGTCCTCACTCTTCTGCAGCGAATCGGCAATGTGAGTCAATTGGAATGCCTCAGAATAGAGCAAGCAAGTGGAGTCGGATGAGAAGAGAGCGTCAACCATGCCATTGTATGAGTCGACAATGTTTTTCACGGTGTGAACCACACCATTGGCTACAGAGTCGTTTTCATGAGTGACGATGGCGCTGTTGATGTATGTGACAGGCACAGAGTCGCCCAATTCCTCATCATAAGCAGCAAGGAACTTGAATGTGAGCTTGCGCTCAAGCATGTTCGACTGCATGTCCTGACAGTTGTCTGTTGTGAAGTAAGCGCGCTCAATGATTGAGTTGAGGGCGATAGTGTCACAATCTTCTTTTGTGAGGGAGTCGACCGATGTCACTCCCTTAGATGCGAGATACTCGTCAATAGCATCGTTGGTTGGCGCAAACACAGTGTATGTGCCGTAAGTGCCAAGCATGTCGACGAGACGGAGATCACCGCGCTCGCCTGTGGCACGCCTAAGAATCTGCAGATACTTGGAAAACTGGCCTCTGTTCTGCAGATAAGACGAAGCGTACTCTCTTGTCTGTGTATAGTAGCTGTCTACCCCAGGATCGTCAGAGCAACTCACGAATGCAACCTGCAACGCTGAAATCAAGAGCAGGGAGACAACAAGTAAATTTATCTTTATCTTTTTCATAGTGCTTTAGTTTTTGGTGTTTTCTTCTTCATCCAAATAGCATGAGTTCTGATGGAGCAATGGATTGACCTTCATCTCTGACTTGAGCACAGGCATGTAGAGGAAATCCATCTGAATCATCTTCACTGAGACGGCCGGATTGGAATCAGCGAACTTGTTTGCCATGGCTGCTCTGAACGCTTTAGTGTTTCCATTGCGGCGTGCCTCACGCACGAGGTCAAAATAGCGCTTGCCCTCGAAGAGGAACTCACGGCGACGCTCGTTCATGAGAAGAGTGTGATAACCATCATAAGTTGTTGGCTGTGTTGGAGCATACTTAGGAGATGTTTTCACAACAGGATTAGAGCGGCGATACACAGCAGAGATGAGATGGAATGCATCATCACGAAGCTCGTCGGCTGTGAGAAGGCTGCTGCCATCTACATGCGAACCTATGACACGCGTTGCTTTTCTCTGGTTGCCACCTGCTGTTTCTTCTGTTTCGCCAGCATTGTCACCAGCATCAGCAGAGCTGTCGTCACCAGTGCCCTCATCAGGTGTGGTGGCTGCAGCATCCATATTGTATGCAAGCTCGATCTCAGCTTCAGCTCGCATGAGCATGATTTCGGAAAGACGATAGATAATCCAGTTTGCATAATCACCATATGACTGCGTCTCTGTGGCTGGAACGTATTTTGTGCCTACGCTGCCATAATTCTCATTTTGTGCGCCAGCCTCGTTGCACGATATACAATATTTATAAATGTTGTATCCGCCATTCTGTTCATTGTAATAGAATGATGCAATGGAACGATAATCGGAAGGCACAGAGAAGAGACGGCTGTCAGTATAAGTGGCAGATGACTCTGGCTTGCCATCAAAGAGTTTTTCTGCAGCCACGACTTGCTGTCCTTTACTTGTTTCCTCTCCATATATGCTTCTGATGGCTGAATTAATAGCTAAAGTACTACGTCCATCATAGTATGCCATCTCAAAGATTGATTCGAAGCTGAAACAATTATAGAACAATGCCTGAGTGGCGAGAGGACCTGACGTGTTTGTTCCCGGAGTCCTTTCTTCAGCAAGAAGAGGATAGCCATAATCATTATACACTTCTTTGTCAATGTCGCTTCTGATATCAGGATGCTCAAAGAAATCATTTGAGTCGTATATCTTCATCTTGAAGTTGATGATCCAGTCGCAGCATTCGATGCATTTTCTGTAGTTTTCACTCTGCTCTGCCTTAGGAAGATTGGCGTCAGATGCCTTCCAAAGATACAGGTCTGCAAGAAGAGCATACATGGCAGGACGAGTGATTCGGCCCATGCTCTTGTTCTGATCGGTGTATTTGTTAGGAGCAAAATCCTTGCAGCTCTCTATGTCTTGGATGAGCGTGTCGATAATGACCTCTCCTGCTGTCTGCGGCAAGCGGAAGGTCTGGCTGTCGTCCATAGAAGCGGCGAAAGTGAAAGGAACCTCCTTGAAGGTTTTCACAAGAGTGAAATAAGAATAAGCACGAAGGAACTTGCATTCCGCCACGTTGATGCGGAAGTCCGACTCTGTGTAGTTAGGGTCTTTCTGCGCAACCTTTGGAGCTTCTTCCAAAACAACATTGCAGTAATTGATAGTTGTATATATTGGGCTCCAGTTGCAGAGACTGTTGGTGGTCTTTATGCTACCCTTGAGCAGATATTTGATTTCATCACCCACATTTGGTCCCTGCGACACATTGTCGCTTCTCAATTCGCCCCAGGTGATGAGCCTGGTCATATAGTCTTTACTCAAAAATGAGCTGTAGCAACTTGTAACGACACTCTCTACATCTTCCTTGTTGGTCCAGAAGTTCTCATAAACAACTTCATTGAGAGGCAGCAAGTCGATGTCGCAAGAGCTGACGCCCATTCCTGCAGCTGCAAAGACAGCAGTTGACATTATAATATTTTTTATTTTTTTCATGACTTTATAGCCTTTTGATTAGAATGAAAGATTAAGTCCGAACGTGAACGAACGGCTGCGTGGAGTCTGGCTGCTGTCGGTTGCAGCGCCGTATCCTGCTTGTGGTATCTCAGGGTCAACACCAGAATACTTCGACAGGCAGAACACGTTGTTGACTGTAAGGTTGGCACGGAGAGATGTCAGACCGATGCTCTTCAACATAGCTGGCTTGAATGTGTATGAAAGCTGCGCATAGTTGAGGCGGAGGAATGACGCATCCTCCACGAAACGGTCAGAACCGAGATAGTTGTATGTGTCAAACTTTGTCTTTGTTGTGGCTGCACGTGGCAACTTAGCTATGTCGCCTTCATTGTGCCAACGCCAGTTGACTGCAATCGACTGGTTGTTGTTGGTCGACATGTTCTCGAGAGCCATTCGGGCTGAGTTGACAACCTTGTTGCCTGCACGGAAATTGAACTGCAAGTTGAGCTGCCACTCTTTATATTTGAACTTTGTACCGAAACCACCTGTCACCTTTGGAAGAGATGAACCGAGGTAAACGATGTCGAGCTCATTGATCTGTCCGTCATGGTTGACATCCTCATAAATGGCATCGCCACCCACGAACGTATACTCATTGGTGCCACCATAATTGAACACCATATACTTTGGAGCGCCCTTAGAGTCGTAGACTACCTCACCATTGGCATTGCGTGCCACAGGAGAATTAGGACCTGTCAAGCCCTTGACCTCTTCCTCAGAGAACTCAGAATATTGGTAAACGCCCTTGTAGCGGAAACCGTATATTGAACCAAGTGGGTTATTCAGCTGGACACGTGAGAGGTATGAACCGTTTGCATAATTGAAGTCACGGTTCAAACTTTCGAGCACAGTCTCATCCATCTTGAGGATGCGGTTGCGGTTGTTGGCAAACGACACATTGAAGTCGACAGCAAAATCGCCCACTTTCACTACATTGTGTCCGTTGAGGTTGAACTCCCAACCCACATTGCGAAGCTCACCTGCATTGTGGTTGGTGAGAGAGCTGTAACCAGAAGATGATGGAATTCTGAAACCAGGGTTGAGAAGGTCTCTTGTGGTCTGAGTGTAGATGTCGACGTTACCGTCAATCTTGTTATCAAAGATGCCGAAGTCGAAACCGATCTGATATGATGTCTTCTTCTCCCAACGGAGGTCAACAAGACGGATGTTGGTTGGAGCCACACCCGACTGGCCGAGATATGAGCCTGATGTGCCATACTTGGAACGGAAAAGGCCTTCACCGCCAGGAGCGTTACCAACAATACCGAATGATGGACGGATAGACAGCATTGAGAGCCATCTCACTGGTTCCATGAAAGGTTCATCGGAGATGTTCCAACGAGCAGACACACCTGGGAAGAAACCCCAGCGGCGGTCTGGACCGAAGGCTGTAGAGCAGTCGCCACGGAGTGTGGCTGTGAGGCTATACTTTCCTTTGTATGAATAGTGGCTCTGGAATGTCACATTCTGACGTTTCCATTCGCCTGCGCCTGTGCCAGGGGAATAAGGAACGCCTCCGCCAAGAGGATCCTTGATCTGACCTGTTGTTGGCACCATGTATGTGCTGTAGTTCTGAGTTGAAGAGTTACCCTCAGAATATTCATAGCGTCCTAAGAGGTTGAGCGAATGTCCTTCTGCCTTGAAATGTGGAGTGAAAGTCAATGTGTGACGTGTGGTGAGCACATGCGACTTGTAGTTGTTGGCAGTAGCCTTATTGTAACCTGTCTTTTGATCAAATTGGTTTAACGTAGACAGCCATCCAGGCATGAACGAGTCGTTGTCGTTGCTGGCAATGTCATAACGCACCATACCGTCATACTTAAGGCGTGTCTGGTCTGGCTGTGTGCCAAGGACATCGTATGAGAAGATGAATTCAGGAGCGAGGTTGATGTTTCTCTCCTGCTGACGCGAATTGTGTGCCACAGCGACAGGGTTCTTCATTCCATACTGGTCGTCAAGGTACACTTTTGATGCTGCGTACACACCTGTTTCCTTGGTGATGTTCTGATTCATTGTATAGTAATCGCCTATGATGTCGTTGCCATTCTCGTCCTCACGATAAATGGAGAGGTTTGGCATCTTCTTGTAAGCAATGCCAAGAGCGTCGGCCGTGTTGTTGCGATCGTTCTTAGTATATGTGAGGTTGAAGTTGGTCTGCACCTTGATGCGGTCTGACACTTGGTAGTCGAGAGCGACACGTGTGGAGAAGCGGTCGAGCACCTGTGTGATGATAGTACCTGTAGCATGGTCGTAACCGCCAGAGATGCGGAAGTTGGCCTTCTCACCACCACCGACGAGAGACACATAGTGCTGCTGGTTGGTACCGAACTGCTTAACAGCATCGACCCAGTCGGTGTTGTCGTTGTACATGTGATATTCAGACCATTCAGGAGCATAAGCGATTTCAGGAATGAAGTCGTTGCTGTTCTTGTCGGCGAAGCCTGACTGCTGGCGAGGGTTGAAGTAAGCCTCTTTCATGTACATGGTGTACTCGTCACCATTGAGAAGCTTGTATCCATCTGGCTGCCATGAGCCTGTGAAACGGTAAGAATAAGAAATGCGTGTCTTGCCTCTTGCACCACGCTTTGTCTTGATTTCGATGACACCGTTGGCACCGCGTGAACCCCAGATGGCGCAGGCTGCGGCATCCTTGAGGACTGTGATAGACTCGATATCCTCAGGGTTGACGTTGAGGAGCTCTGCAAAGCGCTCTTCGTTGGCGTTGGAATAGTCGAACGACTCTGCCTGGTCGTTGTTTGAGAGGATGGTTCCGTTGACAACGACAAGAGGGTTCTGGTTGCCATGGATGGTTGACACACCACGCAGACGCATTGTTGTGCCTGCTCCAAGGTTACCTGAGTTGGACACGATGTCGAGACCTGCAACACGACCCTGGAGGGCTTCGTCGACAGTGGTCATAGCAACACCTTCAAACTCTTTCATATCGATGACCTGCTGAGCCACAGATATCTCTGTCATAGGAATGGACAGACCAGCGCTCTGGCTCTTGCGAGCTGCCTTGATGGTCACCTCCTTGATGGTGTTTTTGCTTTTGAGGACGATGCGTCCGAATGATTTCTTTGTGATGGGAAGGTCGACTGTCTGGCAACCTATGTATGAGATGCGTATCTTGTTCTTAGGACTGACAATCTTGAAGGAGAAGTTACCATTGATATCAGTCACGGCGTGGGCTACGATACGACTGTTTTTGTCAATCTCTATCACGTTACACATCATCAGCGGGTCAAAATCGTCCCAGACCTGACCACTGACAACGTCGCCCGCTTTCACCTGCGCACTTGCATTGATACAGAAGCAAGCGAGGAGCATTAATATTGATAATATTTTTTTCATGATATTTATTTTTTATCTGATGAAAGTGGCTTATATGAGTATGTGAACTGTGTATCAACCTTCTGACCATTTGAGTCATAGTGCTTGCCATCTGCGAAGATGAGCGGCGAGTCGATGCCCTGAATGACAACTGATGAAGAGTTGTCGAGCTGAGTATTATACGGTGATGTCACCTTCGACTTGCTCTTGTACCAATACTCATGCGCCATGAGGTTGTAAAGGCCAGGCTTGGTGACTACGTTTGCGGTCACACCGCCCAAGAATGCCTTTGTGTTTGGATCATAACCATTGCGACAGTCTGTGACAGTCATGCTGCCTGCAGACACTTTCACTTTCAACTTGTATGGACGTCCTGGAGAGTACTTTCCATTCCATGGCTGTATGGTGCCTTCATCGTCAACTGTGACTGACTTGATAAGCTCTGTCTTGCCCGACTCATAGTCGGCCGACGCAAAGCCCTCGTCAACGAAGATGGAGTTGTCTTGAATATGATACTTGACAAAGTCGAGCATCACCTCGCGGATGCTGTCGGCACGCTGTGTCTCCTTTACAGAAGGATCATCTTTTGCAGCGTCAGCATTGGCATCGTCAAACTGCTCTGCTTCATCAAGGTCCTCAAGTGTTGGGAGACCTGCCTCATAAGCCTTCTGCATAGCAGCATTGGTTGGAGCGTACACTGTATAGTTGTAGTTGTTGAGGAGATATGTGGCCTTACCCTTGTTGGACTCTGTGTCCTCAGCACCGATAGAGCCTTTTGCCTTAAGCGTGAAGAGGTTTCCGAACACCTGGTCACCTGCTTGCCATTCGTCCTTGGAATTGCTCTTAGACACTGCGCATGCCTTGATGATGCCTGCGAAGTCGGAGAATTCAGGCTGGTCGTTAAGTGTGGCGAGAACAGACTTGCGTGTGCCCATAACCACGCCTTCGATAGGAATGGTGAGACCATTGTTCATGTTGTATGCCTTGTCCTTGCTGACAACAAATGGCTCATCAATTTCGTTCTGGTACGAGCCGTAGACCTTATACTCGTTTCCGGTGTCTTCTATGCGCACAAAGGTGCGTGCTTTTGTCTTGTAGTATTTTTTGCTTGAAGAGAGTTTTGTTCTCTCGTCAAGGACCACGATGATGTTGTCGAGAAGATTCTCGATGCGGTTCCTGAGAATAGCGTTGTCTGTTCCGCCTGTGATTGTGGTCTTCTTTGTCTCATCGCGGGTGATGTTGCCTTCTGCATCGACGATGCAGTCATACACATCTGCATAGAGCTGCTTTTTGGCTGCCTTTGAGAGGTCGAGGTGGAACTGCCACATCTGTGACTTGCCTTCCGCGCCACCTTCTTCAGACAGAGCATACGACACAGGGTCGATGTATGTGAGCATGCCATTGTTTGTAGGCAGCAGGAACACATAATTTGACACTGGCGAGTTGAGGTACTTGTCGTAGTTGAGGTTGCTGATGGCGTTCGACAGGATCTTGAAGCTTGTGGTGTCGATGACGGCTGGGAAAAGAACCGATGAATAAGATGCTGGAGTGAACACCTTGTTTGTGAGGAACACCATACCGTTGCATCCTATTATCACGCTGTCGACATCTGCTTTTGTGATGCCAAGCTTCTCATTGGCGTCGTTCATGACATCGCTGAAATGTGATGGAGCTGCACTGACGAACGACTCGAGCTGGTTGACACGGATGAGTTTGTCGAGCACTGAGTTTGGAGTGTCGTCGATAGAGCCGTAGTAGTTTTTGATAACCTGGCCGCCACCGTTGTTCCACCACTCGTTGATGGCGGCATCGGTTGGGACAAGCATCACAGCAACGTCTTCCATCATAGGCTGGCGGTCGTTGCTAATATATGGAAGGTATCCGTTCCATCCCGGGTCATACTTGAGAGCTGTATTACCATCGTCAAATGGCTTGCCGTTCTTGTCGAGATTGAATGGACGGTTTGCTGACATTGTAGAACCTGCTGAACGGTCGGAGAAATAACGCTTCACGAAGACTGAATCGTATTCTGTGCCGTATGAGAGGTTGTATGTGCGTGTGAGTCCGAGGGAATCGTCTGGCGCAGCAAAGCGCTCGATGATGCCACTGTATGTGGTGGTCTTCGGATTCTTGCGGATGATCTCAGCCATGTTGTCGAGAGGCACGATGACCTTGTCGACCTGATGGATGAATCCGTTGAGACAGAAAATGTTTGAATTGATGACTCTGGCGTCGTTGACATAAACGTCGTCTGTCTGGAATGTGCCTTCTGGCTGGTTGTAGATGAAGTCAACATCAGAATTGGAAAGTTTGTTAACTGTGACAAACTTACCTGTGAAATGCACCATTGGCGCTGCTGTGGAAGCATCGTTGAAGAGCACTATTGACTCGTGGTTGGCGCGGACTTCATTGAAGAGAGGGTTGTCGGGCATGATGCCGCTGTCGTCTGCATTGGAGAGCACCATAACGGAGTCGAGCAACGACTGTGATGATGATCGGCGGCATACCTCACCTTTGACAGGACGGCCCGTAGTGCCCTGCGACTCTGCTGATGAGAGCATGGTCGTAGAGTAAGGGTTGTCAATCATTGATGAGTTGAGCAAAAGCTTCTTCTGGGCAAGTGTCAGCCCTTCGTAGCTCTTAACGCCCCAGCTGTTTGATGCGTAGAACTTGGCAAACGCATCATCATCCGCGATGAACATTGTTTTACTACCGGTCTTGGACAATATCTCTGAAAGCCCAAGGTCGTCAATCAGATGCAAGTAGTTGGTGAAGTTGCCTTGATCCTTCATGTAGCCGTAGATGTTGTTGATGCCTGAGGGCTTCTCATCATCCAGTCTGTAATCATCGGAACAAGAATACATGCCCATACCTGCAGCGAGCAGTGCTCCTCCTACCAAGAGGTGTCTGCACATTCTTTTTCTCTGAAAGTTATACAACATAATAATATTAGAATAGATTTGTTTTCTTCTTTTGCTTTTACTAAATATCTTAAGTAAAAGCTTTATGCTTACCAGAGGTCTTTGCGGCAACATTTGGCCAAATCGCCGTTTATACATGATAAGTCATTGCAAAGAAAGAAAAAAATCCACACATAAACAAAAAAAAGGATTAAATCTTTCATCTTTGAAGACAAAAATAGCATGCAACTCAGCATTTCAAGCGCTATTTCTGTGTTTCATCTTTTTTAACTCATGATATGGGGTGAAGCATGCTTTTTGTCATTGTGATTATGGAAGTTTTATACTGTTCAAGACTTTTAAAGATTATAGTTGCTAATTTGTCAACTATAATAATTCATACAGCAACGCAACATAATCATGTGTTCAACACATCACAAGGGTATTAAATCTTGTGTACCGTAAAATTGCGCCCCAACATGATCATGTGTTTGAAGGCTGCATGGAAGATAGAGAATAATAGGTGATGGAAATCACTTCTTTAAGACAAACTGAGATATGGGGTTTGTCAATGATCACAAGATGGCACGAATACGCTTGAAAAAGGTATCTTAGGATACTTGGCAAAGTATATTAGGATACTTGGCAAAGTATCTTAGGATACTTGACAAAGTATATTAGGATACTTGGCAAAGTATATTAGGATACTTGGCAAAGTATCTTAGGATACTTTATAAAGCCTATTTTATGGTGAAGATGACCGGAAAGAAAAGAATAGTATAAGTTCTTTCTAATTATAAGACTTGACATTTATTTCAACGTTGCATTTCGCAATCAGGCTGATTCGACAGAGCGTGGCAACTATAAAAATAACACACAGACGCAACCAGACTCTTCAAGAGTGAGAGTCTGGCCACGACTGCGTGTTTTGTTGTATTGAAGGTCAATGTGCTGGCAATGTCTGCGCATTGTCAATTGTTTCACTTCACAAGCACCTTCTTGCCATCTTTAATGACTATGCCACGTGCTGGGACAGAGATGGATGAGCCATTGATACTGTATGCGTTGGTGTGGCGACGTGACGAGGAAGCTGATGGAACTTCAACATCATTTATGCCCACTATGGTTCCTGCATCAAATGGATTTGAATAATTGAGAACGCTATACAGTCCCTTCACATCTGTTGACGTGAGGGCTCGGTTGTATAACATCACATCATCATAGTAAGCGTTGGCTGAGCCCCAGAAAGAACCGAACCCCAGGTAGAAATACTTGGAAGCTGTGACATTGCTGATTACGAGCTTGTTGTTGAAAGTGGCCTTATCGGCACTGCCTGTGTGAACGAGGTTGGCTGTAGTGTATGGCTTACCATCGACATAAAGCATATAGCCTTCCGACTGAGAGAAGGTGAATGTGACGAGATGCCACTCGTCCACACCCAATATGTCAACGTCTTTTGAATTTGGATGGTTGACGTCGAACCAGTTGCCTGCATTGTCGTTGAAGCCTATGTAGCTGTTTCCTGTAAGATACAAACGGGGACCTGCAGCTGATGCTGACTGAGAATTGAAGAAACCCCACAGGGCATCCCATTGATTGTCGTCGGCACGCTTGACCCATGCGCTGACGGTGAAGCCGTCTATGCCGGTCTCATTATACAATGGATTAGGCATGCTCACATAACTGTTTGAACCTTGAGCGCCAAACTTGGTGTGGACGATGCCGCCAAAGCGTGACAGGTCGGTTTCGAGGACAGGCATGGCTGATGCTGAAGTGTTGGCTGATGCGAGTGTGGCTGTCTGGTCTGGAGACATGGCATTGGCAAGCGCATTGCTTGAATCATCATCGCCAAAATTGTATAATGCCACTAACCCTGTGGTCTGGTCGCCTGCTGGTTCTGACACTGGGCGAGCATTGCCTGAGTATGTGTATTCCCAATAGTAGTCGCCGCACGACATGTTGGCTGTCAGTTTCACGTTGGTTGGCTCTGACACAGGATAGTATTTTCCTGTTTCTGAAACTATCTCTGGCTGTGAGGATGTCCACTGCAGTCTGACATTTTCTTCTGGTGTGAACCAGAGGTCAAGATTTTTGTTTATGCTCAGATACTTCGACAGCTTGAAGTGTGTGTCGCTGCGCTTGATATAATTGTATGAGAGTGCATACTGCGGCTGAAGCTTGTAGCCCCAGCATGGCACGCCGCTATTTGTGCCAGAACAGCAGACCGCCGTGAAGCACAAGGCTTTTGCGTTGCTTTGTTCCATGGTTTGCTCTGTCACCACTCCATCGTAGGTGGTGGCTCCAAGGCGTATCTGTATATACGACTTGTCGGCATCGGTATACTTCCATGTGCCTGTGTATGCGCCTGACACTTTGCCATCGGCTGACAGATGGACGGTGACTGGCGATGCTTCTTCATATTTCGTGTGGTCTAATCGGTATGGATGTATCAGCAGATGGTAGTCGCCTTCGATATCCGCAGCGCTGTATGGCTGTGATGTGGCTATGTCGGCATCTGTGGTTGTCTCACCGTCGAATTGGAATGGGGATGTGCACAACCATCCTTTTTTGTTGAGATACATCTGGTATGCTCGCACTTGATGTCCTAATGTGCCATCATTGAATTTAGTATGACACACGAGGAATGTGCGTCCTTTGTCGTCCTGGCAAGCTGAGTTGTGGCCTTGGGCGCACTCGCCTGTTGTCATTAGTCCCCAATTGTTCATTGAGCCAATGAGTTTCATACCTGCATTGGTAGCTGCTTTAGGGCCATAATTCATTTTGTAGGAACTGAAGACTGCTGAGTTCTTTGATGCATCCACATATGGTCCTGTTGGTTTTTCTGAGCGGAATACTCGCATCTCGTAACCGCCATCAGGAGCAAAGCCGCCATAACTCATGAAAAGGTAATAGTAGCCGCCTATATGCTGTATGTACGGCCCTTCTCCGCTCACGTAGGCTCCACCTGCTATCTTTAATCCAAAATAAGCATCGCTCTTGGCGGTTTCGCTTGGAGAGGACGATGTGCCACTATATGTATATGTGTAATCGCGCAAGCCTGTGTTTTTATCAAGCTTCAAGATGTATATGCCACCTGACCAGGAGCCGTAGGCAAGCCAAAGTTCTCCTTCTTCGTCAAAGAAAGAGCATGGGTCTATGCAGTTGGGATAATATGATCCCCAACGGTTGGTTACATATCTTGAAGGGAGGGATGGCTGTGGTCCAAGCACTATCTCAAGGTCTGTGTCTTTGTAATCAACTTTCTTGCCTGAATATGACTGGCCATTGAAGCCTCCGAAGACGACAGGTCCCTGGTATTTGAATGGCCCTTCTGGACTGTCGGATGTCATGAGTACTACGACTGATGCCCAGTAGTCGCCGTTAAGGCTCAAATAATAGCACCATTTATTCATGTTGGGATTGTATACAATGTCTGGGGCCCATTGGTCGCCCGACACCCATGAGGCTTCTGTGGCTGGTTGACGGTCGCCTACTTTCACAGATGCGTATGTGGAACAGAAAGCTGACGCATCGAAGCTGCCAAAATCTACTTCTTCCTGAACTGTGCTTCCTGGCAGGCAACGCATGACTTTCCGTGTCGGGTTTTTCTTAAATGCTTTGTATGCATTATTGCTATCATACCCGCCATAATAGAAATTAACGAGCGGTGTGTAGGTGTTGAAGTCTTTCGTTTTTGCCCCGTAATAATGAGAACCGTAAATATAGAAATAATTTGACGATTGGTCCCATACCACAGACGGATCGTGGATTGACACCCACGAACGCTTTTGTGTCTTATAGAGCGACTTGATTTCTGATGTCGTCATTGCAGTCTGTGCCTGCACGAACAGACAAAACATGACAAGGGCTAAAGTTAGTAATACTTTCTTCATATATCGTTGTGTTAGTTAGTCATGTAAAACATTAGTTGCTACAAATTTAGGCATTTTTGGCGAGACTAAAGAATATTTGAAGGAAAAAACAACAAAACAACGTCAAAAAGAACTGGCAAGAAAAACTCGTGGCGTTAATCAGCAAGTAGGGAACAAACACTTACGCAAAGCATTCTAATAAACTATTGGGGTATAAAGAGTTTTTTGAAACTAAAATAAAAAAAAGACCGCATGCTCAATGCATGCGGTCTGCAAGATATGATTTTTGGCAATGAATTACTCTGCAGGTGTTTCTGCTGGTGCTTCAGTAGCTTCTGCTGCTGGTGCTTCAGCAGCCTCTGCCTTTGGAGCAGATTTGCGAGAACGACGTGTGCGAGTCTTCTTAACCTCTTCCTTAGCCATGTTCTCATCGAAGTCTACGAGTTCGATGAATGCCATTTCAGCATCGTCGGATGCACGGCGGCCAAGCTTGATGATGCGTGTGTAACCACCTGGACGGTTTGCTACAGCTGTTGAGATAGTGCTGAAGAGTTCTGTGATAGCATACTTGTTCTGAAGATAGCTGAATACAAGACGGCGAGAAGCAGTGCTGTCCTCCTTTGACTTTGTAATCAGTGGCTCAACATAAACACGAAGAGCCTTTGCCTTTGGCAGTGTTGTGGTGATTCTCTTGTGCATGATGAGAGATATTGCCATGTTGGCAAGCATCGCTGCACGGTGAGAATGAGTACGGCCAAGGTGATTGAATTTTTTATTGTGTCTCATTTTCTATTAGTCTTTGTCTAATTTATACTTAGAAATATCTGTTCCGAACGAGAGGTTCAAGTTCTCAAGCAATTCGTCAAGCTCTGTGAGAGACTTCTTACCAAAGTTGCGGAATTTAAGCAAGTCTGTCTTATTATACTGCACGAGATCGCCGAGTGTATCAACATCTGCCGCCTTCAAACAGTTGAGGGCGCGGACTGAAAGATTCATGTCGACGAGCTTGGTCTTAAGCAACTGACGCATACGCAATACTTCCTCATCAAACTCTTCATTAGCATCAAAGTCAGAATTCTCGAGAGTGATCTTCTCATCAGAGAACAACATGAGATGGTAAATTAGAATTTTCGAAGCCTCCTTCAGAGCATCCTTAGGATGGATAGAACCATCAGTGGTGATCTCAAGAACCAACTTCTCATAGTCGGTCTTCTGACCTACACGGTAGTTCTCTACTGCGAACTTGACGTTGCGAATTGGAGTGTAGATGGAGTCGATGGCTATGTCGTTGATTTCTTGGCAGAATGCGCGATTCTCATCTGCTGGCACATAACCACGGCCTTTATTTATGTTGAGCTCTATGTCCAATGTTGCTTGAGGATCCAAATGACAAATCACCAAATCCGGATTTAACACTCCAAATCCACTAAGGTACTTTGTGATATCTCCAGCCTTGAACTCGGTTGAATTTTCAATGGAAATTGAGACCTTTTCAGACTCAGTACCATCTGCTACTTGCTTGAATCGAACTTGCTTCAGATTCAAGATAATGTTGGTCACATCTTCTTTTACTCCAGGGATGGTTGAGAACTCATGATCAACACCAGCAATACGAATTGTATTGATGGCATATCCCTCAAGTGATGAAAGAAGAATGCGGCGAAGTGGATTACCGATGGTAATGCCATAGCCAGGCTCCAACGGACGGAATTCAAACTTTCCGAACTTATCGTCAGCCTCCAACATTACTACTTTTTCTGGTTTTTGAAATGCTAATATCGCCATTAGATTATTTATTATTTAGAGTACAACTCGACAATCATCTGCTCCTTGATATTCTCAGGAATGTCAGCACGCTCTGGTGTGTGCAAGAACTTACCGCCCTTGACATTCTCGTCCCACTCAATCCATGGGTACTTGCTGTGGTTGAATCCAGCAAGAGCAGACTCGATAACCTCAAGGCTCTTTGCCTTCTCACGCACTGCAACAACCTGACCTGGCTGAACAGAGAATGATGGAATGTTCACAACCTTGCCATCAACTGTGATGTGCTTGTGGCTTACAAGCTGACGAGCTGCAGCACGTGTTGGAGCGAGACCGAGACGGTAAACTACGTTGTCAAGACGGCACTCGAGCAACTGAAGGAGAATCTCACCAGTTACACCCGACTTTGACTCTGCCTTCTTGAAGAGATTGCGGAACTGACGCTCAAGAACACCGTAAGTGTACTTAGCCTTCTGCTTCTCAGCAAGCATGAGACCGTATTCAGAAGACTTCTTGCGACGGTTGTTTCCATGCTGGCCTGGGGCATAATTCTTCTTAGACAAAACTTTGTCTGGTCCAAAGATAGCCTCGCCAAAACGACGAGAGATTCTTGATTTTGGTCCAATATATCTAGCCATATTTGTTTCTTTTTTCTTTTATGCCATACAGCTCTCAGCAGCAGCCGCAGAAAGGAAAGATGCGGCTAATAACGAGCTCTTTGGCAATTTGCTGAATGTAATGATTAAACTCTTCTTCTCTTAGGAGGACGACATCCATTGTGTGGCAGTGGAGTAACGTCAATGATCTCAGTTACCTCGATGCCTGATGCATGGCAACCGCGAACAGCGGCTTCACGTCCATTGCCTGGACCCTTGATGTAAGCCTTAACCTTGCGGAGACCAAGGTCGAATGCAACCTTTGCACAATCCTGTGCTGCCATCTGAGCTGCATATGGAGTGTTCTTCTTAGAACCACGGAAACCCATCTTGCCGGCTGCTGACCAAGAGATAACATTACCTTCACTGTTTGCAATAGTAACAATGATGTTGTTGAAAGAAGAGTGTACATGAAGCTGGCCTTCAGCGGTAACCTTGACATTTCTCTTCTTTGCAGAAGCTGTTTTCTTTGCCATATTATTTGTTATTTAGTAGCCTTTTTCTTGTTTGCAACTGTTTTCTTCTTACCCTTGCGTGTACGAGCGTTGTTCTTTGTGCTCTGACCGCGCACTGGGAGACCAAGACGGTGACGGATGCCACGGTAGCAGCCAATGTCCATGAGACGCTTGATGTTAAGCTGAATCTCAGAACGGAGGTCACCCTCTACCTTAAACTCTGCAGCGATGATAGAACGAATCTTACCAGCCTGCTCGTCATTCCAGTCTTTTACCTTGATATCTTTGTCAATGCCAGCCTTCTCAAGGATTTTAGCTGCGCTGCTGCGTCCAATACCAAAAATGTATGTGAGCGCAATTTCACCTCGCTTATTCTGTGGGAGGTCTACACCTACAATTCTTATTGCCATATCTTACTATTATTTCATTTTCTTACATAAGAATTATCCTTGACGCATCTTGTACTTAGGATTCTTCTTGTTAATAACAAACAGACGACCTTTACGTCTTACGATTACGCAATCAGGTGTACGTTTCTTCAGTGATGCTCTTGTTTTCATATTGTGATTTTATTTATATCTGAATACTATTCTGCCCTTAGAAAGGTCGTATGGTGACATTTCAACTCTTATCTTATCTCCAGGAAGAATCTTGATGTAATGCATCCTCATCTTTCCTGAGATATGAGCTATTATCACATGACCATTCTCGAGCTCTACTCTGAACATTGCGTTAGACAATGCCTCGACAATAGTTCCATCTTGTTCTATAGCAGACTGCTTAGCCATACTTAATTATTTTTCTCTTAAAATATTTTCTATTTCTTCAAATGATGAAAGGATATCTGCCTTCCCTTTACGGACACAAACCGTATGCTCAAAATGAGCTGCGGGTTTCTTATCTCTTGTGATAATGCCCCAACGGTCTTCCTGCATGTAAATTTCCTTTGCGCCCATTGTTATCATTGGCTCAATAGCTATGCATAGGCCATTCTTAAGCAACATGCCATTGCCACGCTTGCCATAGTTGGGCACTTGAGGATCCTCATGCATCTTCTTTCCGATGCCATGTCCTACAAACTCTCGAACAACGCCGTAGCCTTGGTTCTCGCAATGTGTCTGGATTGCGTAAGAAATGTCACCAAGTCGGTGACCTACTACAGCCTGCTCGATACCTTTGTAGAGCGACTCCTTTGTTGTTTGGAGCAAGTGCTTTATTTCATCGGTAGTGTCACCTACGATGAAAGTGTAACATGAATCGCCGCAATAACCATTAAGAAGTGTGCCACAATCAACCGAAACAATGTCACCCTCTAAAAGAGGTGTGTCGTTTGGGATGCCATGCACAACCTGATGGTTTACCGATGTGCATATGCTGGCAGGAAATGGTCCGCCGTAAGGATTGGGAAATCCCAAGAATGTAGGTTCAGCTCCATGATCACGAATGAATGTCTCCGCTATCTTGTCAAGCTGTTTTGTCGTAATCCCTGGCTCAATGACTTTTGCAAGTTCAGCCAGAGTCTTTCCTACAAGCAGGTTGGCTTCTCTTAGAAGCTCTACCTCATCGTCTGTTTTGAGATAAACCATAATGACTGAAGCGGAGCTTAATGTTCTCCACGAACACGACCCTTGTCAAGCAATCCATCATAATGACGCATCATCAGATGTGACTCTATCTGCATGAGGGTGTCAAGAACAACACCAACAAGAATCAAGAGCGATGTTCCTCCAAAGAACGCAGCAAACTCTCGTTGAACGCCAAAGAGACCTGCAAAAGCAGGAAGTATGGCGATAAGAGCCAAGAACAATGAACCTGGAAGTGTGATGTGAGACATAATTCTGTCTATATAATCAGCAGTATCCTTACCAGGCTTAACACCAGGAATGAATCCATTGTTGCGTTTCATGTCCTCTGCCATCTGAACAGGATTGATTGTTATAGCTGTGTACAAGTACGTAAACAGGACAATCAATACAGCAAAGATGAAATTATACAAGAAGCTATTGTTATCTATCAACTGCGTAACTACAGGATTAAGTTTACTTCCCGACAACTGTGCTAATGTGATTGGAATAAACATGATCGCTTGAGCGAAGATGATAGGCATCACATTTGCTGCATATGGCTTAAGAGGTATATACTGGCGAGCGCCACCTATTTGGCGAGCACCGGCTATCTTCTTAGCGTAGTTGACAGGAACTTGACGCACACCCTGAACGAGAAGGATTGCTGCTGAAATCACAGCGAGGAACAAAACCACCTCAACCAAGAAGAGAACAAGACCACCTTGTCCTGATGTGAGTCGAGAACTGAACTCCTGGATAACTGCTGTTGGGAAACGTGCAATGATACCAATCATGATGATGATTGAGACACCGTTGCCAATACCCCTGTCGGTGATTCGTTCACCCAACCAAAGAACGAACATACTGCCTGCTGCGAGAATTATCACAGACGTAAGTATGAAAAGATTCCAGTCGAGTGATGGATAAATAGCCGAACCAGCTGTCTGTGTACGAAGGTTGATAAGGTACATAGGTCCTTGGAAAAGAAGAATAGCCACTGTTAAGTAACGAGTGTACTGGTTCATCTTTCGACGTCCGCTTTCGCCTTCGCGCTGCATCTTTTGGAAATATGGAACCGCTATGCCAAGCAGCTGCATCACAATAGACGCAGAGATGTATGGCATGATTCCAAGCGCAAAGATTGACGCTTGAGAGAAAGCACCGCCTGAAAACATATCAAGAAGCGACATCAAACCACCTTCTGTCTGGTTGCGGAGTCCTTGGAGAGCTTCAGTGTTGACACCAGGAAGCACTATGTAAGATCCGAAACGATAGATTGCGACAAACAAAAGCGTGATGAGGATGCGTGAACGCAAATCCTCAATACGCCATATGTTAGTGAATGTCTTAACAATCTTGATATCTTTTAGTGTATCGATTGCTTTGCCCATTTTATATTAGAGTTTTACAGCGTTTCCACCCTTTTCTTTGATTGCAGCCTCAGCTGTTGCAGAGAATGCATGTGCTTCTACATCAACCTTAGCTGTGAGCTCACCGTTGCCGAGAATCTTGACAAGCTGGTTCTTGTTAACAAAACCTGCTGCAATGAGTTCCTCAATGCCAATCTTAGCAAGGTTTTTCTCTTCAGCAAGCTTCTGAATGAAGTTGAGGTTCACTGCCTTGTATTCAACGCGGTTGATGTTCTTGAAACCGAACTTAGGAACACGACGCTGGAGTGGCATCTGACCACCCTCGAAACCAATCTTCTTCTTATATCCAGAACGAGCCTTAGCACCCTTATGACCACGAGTGGAAGTGCGGCCCTTACCTGAGCCATAACCACGACCTACACGCTTGCTGTTATGAGTTGCACCAGCTGCTGGTTTCAAATTATGTAATTCCATTTTGTAATCTGATTTTAATGTATTAAAACGTTAGTCAATTACTTCAACAAGGTGAGCCACCTTGCGAATCATTCCACGTAAAGATGGAGTATCCTCACGCTCAACGACCTTATTTATCTTTCCGAGGCCAAGAGACTCAAGTGTGCTCTTCTGGTCGATTGGACGACCAGCCTGACCTTTTACCTGCTTAATCTTGATTGTTGCCATGAATTAAATCTCCTTATCCTTTGAATACCTTAGTCAAACTTACACCGCGGTTTTGAGCGATAGTCTTAGCGTCACGCATGTTAGCAAGAGCCTCAATAGTAGCCTTCACGAGGTTGTGAGGGTTTGAAGAACCCTTTGACTTTGCGAGAACGTCTGTTATACCAACACTCTCAAGCACTGCACGCATTGAACCACCTGCAACCACTCCAGTACCTTCTGAAGCTGGCATGATAAGAACGCGAGCACCACCAAACTTAGCGTAAGCCTCATGTGGAACTGTGCCTTTGAGCACTGGAACCTTCACCAAATTCTTCTTTGCTGCCTCAACGCCCTTTGCGATAGCAGCAGTAACTTCACCTGCCTTGCCAAGACCGTAGCCTACAATACCGTTACCATCACCTACAACAACGATGGCAGCGAATGTGAATGTACGACCACCCTTAGTAACCTTAGTAACACGATTAATAGCAACCAAGCGATCTTTAAGCTCAGTGTCGTTTTGTACTTTAACTCTATTTACCATAATCGCATTTTAAAATTTAAGTCCAGCATTACGGGCAGCATCAGCTACCATCTTAACTCTACCATGATACAAGTAACCGTTACGGTCAAAAACAACTGTTGTTATACCAGCCTCGATAGCCTTTTTGGCAATCATCTCGCCTACCTTAGCAGCCTGTTCTGTCTTGTTCATTTTCTCAAGGCCACGTGATGATGCAGCAACAAGTGTCTTTTGAGCATCATCATCGATTACCTGTACGTAAATCTGCTTGTTGCTTCTGAACACGCTCATGCGTGGACGTTCAGCAGTACCAGAAATCTTATTGCGTACTCTATATTTAATCTTGATACGTCTTTCAATCTTTGTAATCATACTCTTGTCAATTTAATTATTTTGCATTTGCAGACTTACCAGACTTTCTTCTAATCACCTCACCCTGGAAGCGGATACCCTTACCCTTGTAAGGCTCTGGCTTGCGGAATGTGCGAATCTTAGCGCACACCTGTCCGAGAAGCTGCTTGTCTGCAGACTCGAGCATGATGAGAGGATCCTGATTTCTCTCAGACTTAGTCTCAACCTTGATTTCCTTTGGAAGTTCAAACAAGATTGCGTGAGAGTAGCCAAGAGCGAATTCGAGAAGATTTCCCTGATTTGAAACACGATAACCAACACCAACAATCTGAAGAGTCTTCTTGTAACCTTCAGAAACACCAATAACATTATTATTGATGAGTGAACGGTACAAACCGTGGAAAGCGTGACGCTGCTTAGTATTATCCTGCATCAGTTCTTCATTCTCCTCCATTGTCACCTTATTGTCCTCGATTATCACCTTGATAGCAGGGTTAACATACTGGCTGATTTCGCCCTTAGGACCTTTTACAGTTACAATGTCATCCTTATGAGTAACAGTCACTCCAGCAGGAATATTAATAGGTAATTTACCAATTCTAGACATTATATATCCTCCTTAATTAATAAACATAGCAAAGAACTTCACCACCAATCTTAAGGTCAGAAGCTTCTTTGTCAGTCATAACTCCCTTGGAAGTAGATACCACTGCGATACCTAATCCATTAATAACACGTGGCATGTCCTTATATCCAGTGTATCTTCTGAGACCTGGACGTGAAACACGCTTCAAGCACTGAATAGCGCTTATTTTTGTCTGAGGATCATACTTCAGAGCAATCTTGATAGTGCCCTGAGGACCTTCCTCGATGAACTTGTAGTTCAAAATGTAACCTTTGTCAAAAAGAATCTTAGTGATTTCCTTTTTGAGGTTTGAGGCTGGTACTTCAACAATCTTGTGCTTTGCCATGATTGCATTTCTCAGTCTCGTGAGATAATCAGCTATTGGATCTGTCATAATATAAAATTAAATTAATCGGGAAGAGTTGGGCTTATCCCGACAATATTTAAAAAATAATTAAAACTGTCTGTACTTTAGCTTAACCAGTGAAGGAGCTTAGCCCTATTGGGCTGTTTTCCTTCTCCGTTGTTTAGAAGCAAAGTATCTTCAGGTTACCCCCGAACTGGTAACCATCAGATTTTTGTTTACTAAAATTAGTCTACTGATAACCGCAATTTACCAGCTTGCTTTTTTCACACCTGGTATAAGACCAGCAGAAGCCATCTCGCGGAATTGAATACGAGAAAGACCAAACTGGCGCATATAACCTCTTGGGCGACCAGTGATCTTGCAGCGGTTGTGAAGACGAATAGGATTTGCGTTTGCAGGGATAGCCTGAAGAGCACGAGCAGCCTCGTATGCTTCCATTGGATCCTCAGCAGTAGCAATAACCTTCTTCAGCGCAGCGCGCTTAGCAGCGTACTTTGCCACGAGCTTTGCACGCTTTACCTCGCGTGCTTTCATTGATTCCTTTGCCATATTCTATTTACTTTTTAGCGTCCTTAAATGGAAGACCGAAAGCCTTGAGAAGTGCATAACCCTCTTCGTCAGTCTTAGCGGAAGTAACGAATGTGATGTTCATACCTGTAATCTTGTCAACCTGGTCGATGTTGATTTCAGGGAAGATGATTTGCTCTGTGATACCGAGAGTATAGTTACCACGTCCGTCAAACTTAGATTCGATACCTTTGAAGTCGCGGATACGAGGAAGAGACACACGGATGAGCTTTTCAAGGAATTCGTACATGCGCTCACGGCGAAGTGTTACCATAACACCGATTGGCGTTGACTTACGAAGACGGAAGTTTGAGATGTCCTTCTTTGACTTTGTTGCGACAGGCTTCTGACCTGTTATCTGAGCGATTTCGTTCATAGCAACCTCAATAACCTTCTTGTCTGCAGTAGCCATTCCAAGACCCTGGTTCACGACAATCTTCTTCAATACAGGAATCTGCATAGGAGAAGAGTAGTTGAACTGCTTCATGAGTGCTGGAGCAATCTGCTCAGCGTAAACGTTCTTAAGTTGTGCAGTAGTACTCATTAAATTTCCTCCCCTGACTTTTTAGCGTAACGAACTAACTTACCATTCTCACCTAGCTTACGACCAATACGAGTTGGCTTTCCAGTCTTTGGGTCAACGACATTGAGGTTTGAGATATGGATAGAAGCTTCCTGCTCAACAAAACCTCCCTGTGGGTGCTCTGCACTAGGCTTAGTGCTCTTCTTGACCATATTTACACCCTCGACAATGGCACGCTTCTTGTCGATGAAAACCTTGGTGACTTTACCAGTCTTACCCTTGTCATCGCCAGCGTTAACGTAAACCATGTCGCCTTTTTTGATATGTAATTTACTCATTGCTGTTTTACAATAAATGATTAAAGTACTTCAGTAGCCAAAGAAACTACTTTCATGTTTGCAGCACGGAGCTCACGGGCTACAGGGCCAAAGATACGGCTACCTCTCATTTCGCCTGCATTGTTCAGAAGAACGCATGCGTTGTCATCGAAACGGATGTATGAACCGTCAGCGCGACGCACTTCTTTCTTAGTGCGTACGATAAGCGCCTTTGATACAGAACCCTTCTTTACTTCACTTGTAGGAATAGCGCTCTTAACTGCTACAACAATAACGTCTCCTACAGTAGCATAACGACGTCTTGTACCGCCCAAAACACGAATACAAAGCACTTCGCGAGCACCGCTGTTGTCAGCGACCTGTAATCTTGATTCTACCTGTATCATATTTACTTAGCTCTTTCTACGATTTGTACTAATCTCCATCTCTTAGTTTTGCTCAAAGGACGAGTTTCCATGATGAGCACAGTATCACCAACGTGTGCATCATTTTTTTCGTCATGAGCATGGTATTTCTTTGTCTTCTGGACAAACTTACCATATATAGGGTGCTTCTCCTTGAACTTAGCAGACACAACGATTGTCTTGTCCATTTTGTCGCTTGTAACGACACCCTGTCTTTGTTTTCTTAAATTTCTTGCTTCCATTCTCCGTTACTGTTATTTATTACGTTGTGTAAGCTCGCCCTTCATTCTTGCAATGTCGTGACGCAACTTCTTAATCTGAGAATTATCTGCAAGCGGAGAAATAGTGTGGTTGAACTTCATGTTGTTCAAATTTGCCACTTCAGCCTCGATACGCTCTGCGAGCTCTTCTGTAGTAAGTTCTCTAATTTCTGAAATTTTCATAATTAAGCGTTTTTATCGTAATCACGACGTACAACAAATTTAGTGGTAGTAGGAAGTTTCTGTGCACCGAGTCGGAGAGCTTCCTTAGCGATGTCATAAGAAACACCTTCAATCTCGAAAAGAATGCGTCCTGGTTTTGCTGGGAACACATACATGTATGGATCACCCTTACCTTTACCCATTCGGACGTCAGCAGGCTTCTTTGTGATTGGCTTGTCAGGGAAGATGCGAATCCATACCTGACCTTGACGCTGCATGTAACGTGTGATTGCGACACGGGCAGCCTCAATCTGTCGAGCGGAAATCCACTTAGTCTCGAGCGCCTTTATGCCGAAGCTTCCGAAAGCGAGCTCAGTACCTCTGTGAGAGACACCCTTCCAACGACCGCGACCTTTCTGCGGTCTTCTATATTTTTGTCTTTTTGGCTGTAACATAGTTAATGTCTTCAAAAAGTTGAACCCAGTTCACTCAAACTGGGATATCAACCAGATTAATTATTTGCGGTTATTAGACTTTCTGTTTCTGAAACGACGTCCATTACCGTTGTTGCCACGACCTGTTTCCTTCTGCTGAGAGAAGTTTGGTGTGAGGTCCTGCTTGCCGAACTTTTCACCGCGGCAGATCCAAACCTTTATGCCAAGGAGACCAACCTTAGTGAGAGCCTCTGCGAGGCAGTAATCGATGTCAGCACGAAGAGTGTGAAGAGGAGTGCGTCCTTCCTTATACATCTCTGAACGGCTCATTTCTGCGCCATTGAGACGTCCTGAAATCTGGATCTTTATACCCTCTGCACCAGCACGCATAGTGTTTGTGATGGCAGTCTTCACGGCACGGCGATATGCCACCTTACCTTCAAGCTGACGAGCGATGTTGTTAGCAACAATCACTGCGTCAAGGTCTGGACGCTTAATCTCGAAGATATTGATTTGGACATCCTTGTCAGTCACCTTCTTGAGCTCTTTCTTGAGAGCCTCTACTTGCTCACCGCCCTTACCGATGATAAAACCAGGGCGAGCTGTGCAAATAGTGATAGTGACGAGCTTGAGAGTGCGCTCAATAACAATCTTTGAAACGCTTGCCTTTGCGAGGCGTGCGTTGAGGTACTTGCGGATTTTGCTGTCCTCGAGGAGGTTGTCACCAAAATCATTTCCGCCGAACCAGTTAGAATCCCAACCTCTTACAATACCGAGGCGGTTGCTTATTGGATTACATTTTTGTCCCATAACTTAGTTTTCTTCATTAGTTTTAGCGTCCACGAAGATAGTGATGTGGTTAGAACGCTTGCGGATTCTGTAGCCACGTCCCTGAGGTGCAGGTCTCATACGCTTAAGCGTAGCGCCTTCGTCAACAAAAATCTTAGAGATATAAAGTTCTCCGCTTTCAGCCTTGCGATTGTTCTTCTGCTCCCAGTTTGCGATTGCAGAACGAAGTACCTTCTCGATGTCTTTAGCAGCACTCTTGCTATTGAACTTGAGTGTTGCGAGAGCTTTGTTCACCTCCATGCCGCGAACGAGGTCAGCAACATAGCGCATCTTGCGTGGTGAAGAAGGAACATCGCGAAGAATAGCGAAGTAGATATTCTTTTTGGCCTCTTTAATTTTTTCGGCCATTAATCTTTTTCTTGCTCCCATTATATAATAGTCTTTTTAACTTGGTTGAACCTGTTGTACGATTACTTCTTCTTGTTACCTGCGTGACCGCGGAATGTACGAGTAAGCGCAAACTCACCTAGCTTGTGGCCTACCATATTTTCAGTAATGTAAACAGGGATGAATTTATTACCGTTGTGCACTGCAATGGTGTGACCGACAAAGTCAGGAGAAATCATTGAAGCGCGAGCCCATGACTTGATAACGCTCTTTTTTCCGCTCTCGTTCATCGCGAGAACCTTCTTTTCGAGCTTTACATTGATATATGGACCTTTTTTTAATGAACGACTCATATTCAGTTAACTTTATTACTTGTTACGTCTTTCAATAATGTACTTATTTGACAGCTTCTTTGGTGCGCGTGTCTTGAGACCCTTTGCATAGAGGCCATTGCGTGAACGTGGGTGTCCACCAGTATGGCGTCCTTCACCACCACCCATTGGGTGATCGATTGGGTTCATTACAACACCACGGTTATGTGGTCTGCGACCCAACCAACGGCTACGGCCAGCCTTACCTGAAGACTCGAGAGCGTGGTCTGAGTTGCTTACGCTACCGATTGTTGCGCGGCAAATTGAAAGCACTTTACGAATTTCTCCAGAAGGGAGCTTGATGACGCAATATTTTCCCTCACGAGAAGTTAACTGAGCGAAGTTGCCTGCAGAACGAACCATCTTAGCACCCTGTCCTGGACGAAGCTCGATATTGTGGATAACAGTACCGACTGGAATCTTTTCCAATGGAAGAGTGTTTCCGAGGTCTGGAGTTGCCTCTGGACCTGACATGATAGTTGTGCCTACCTGCAAACCGTTAGGAGCAACGATGTAACGTTTTTCACCGTCAGCGTAGAAGACGAGTGCGATGCGAGCCGAGCGGTTTGGATCATACTCGATAGTCTTTACTACTGCAGGAATTCCGTCCTTTTCTCTCTTGAAGTCGACAATACGAATCAAACGCTTGTGACCGCCACCTCTGTAGCGTACTGTGATACGACCTGAGTTGTTACGGCCGCCAGTGCTGCGCTTACCGAAAACAAGAGTTTTCTCTGGTACAGATGTAGTAACATCATCAAATGTACCAATAGCTTTGTGCCTCTGACCAGGAGTTACTGGTCTAAATTTACGAATACCCATTTTAAATCTTAAATGTTACTATAGAAATCAATAGTCTCGCCATCCTTGAGAGTGACAATTGCTTTTTTGAAAGCCTTTGTTTTTCCCTTGATAACACCAGCCTTTGTGTAACGGCTCTTACGCTTACCAGCGTAGTTCATAGTGTTAACCGAAACTACATTTACATTATATTTTGCTTCTACCTCTTTCTTGATTTCAATCTTATTAGCAGAAGGGAGGACAATGAAGCCGAACTTATTCTGCTTCTCAGAGAGAGATGTCATCTTCTCTGTTACGAGTGGTTTAACGATATATGCCATATTGTACCTCCTTATTTGTTAAAAGTTTCATCAACCATTTTAACAGCACCTTCAGTCATGACAAGCACATTAGCATTCATTACTTTATAAGTATTGAGTGCACTTGCAGTCATAACCTCAACGCGCTGAATATTACGGACTGACAAATTTACGTTCTTTTTCACTTCTGGCAAAACGAAGAGTGTCTTTTTGCCCTCAACTTTAAGGTTATTTAACAAAGCAACACCCTGTTTTGTCTTAGGTGCTTCAAAATCAAAGTCCTCAACGACAATGATTGCATTCTGCTGTGCCTTGTATGAAAGAGCGCTTTTACGAGCGAGAGCCTTAACTTTCTTGTTAAGCTTGAACCAGTAGTCACGTGGACGTGGACCGAACACGCGGCCACCACCACGAAGCAGCGGAGACTTGATGTCGCCACGGCGAGCGCCGCCGCCACCCTTCTGACGGATGAGCTTACGAGTAGAGCCAGTGATTTCGCTTCTTTCTTTTGACTTGTGAGTACCTTGACGCTGTGCAGCGAGGTATTGGTTTACTGCGAGGTAAATAACATGGTCGTTTGGCTCAATTCCGAAGATTTCATCGTTCAGAACCACCTTCTTACCAGTGTCCTCACCTTTGATATTTAATACAGAAACTTCCATTGCTTACTTCTTGATTATTACGATTGAACCTTTGCATCCTGGAACACTACCCTTAAGAAGAAGGAGATTGTGCTCTGGAACCACCTTGATCACCTGAAGGTTGTGAGTAGTCACCTGCTCGTTACCCATTTGACCAGCCATTGGCACATTCTTGAACACACGTGAAGGTGTTGCACATGCACCAATAGAACCTGGCTTGCGGAGGCGGTCATCCTGACCGTGTGTAGCCTGACCAACACCACCGAAACCATGACGCTTTACAACGCCTTGGAATCCCTTACCCTTAGATGTACCTGTTACGTCAACGTAAGAAGCATCATTGAAAAGCTCCACTGTGATTACATCACCGAGGTTATGCTCCTCATCATAAGTGAACTCGGCCAAGTGTCTCTTAGGAGTTGTACCAGCCTTCTTGAAGTGACCCATCATCTGCTTTGTGGTGTGCTTTTCCTTTTTGTCTTCAAAGCCAACCTGAACAGCAGCATAGCCATCATTCTCTACAGTCTTAAGCTGAGTAACAACACAAGGACCTACTTCGATAACAGTGCATGGAAGATTCTTACCATCGGCACTGAAAACGGATGTCATTCCGATTTTTTTTCCAATTAATCCTGGCATTTCTTTATTCTTTTAAATTTTCTCTATTATCAAACTTTAATCTCAACTTCAACACCGCTTGGGAGCTCGAGCTTCATAAGAGCATCAACAGTCTTAGTTGTAGAGCTGTAGATGTCAATAAGTCTCTTGTATGTAGAAAGTTCAAACTGCTCGCGAGACTTTTTGTTTACGAAAGTAGAACGGTTTACTGTGAAGATGCGCTTATGAGTTGGGAGTGGAATTGGACCGCTCACGATAGCCTCAGTAGCCTTCACTGCCTTAACGATCTTCTCAGCTGACTTGTCAACGAGGTTGTGGTCGTAAGACTTAAGCTTGATGCGAATTTTTTGCTGACTCATTGTTCAATGAAATTAAATGTTATTATTATTGTAAAGGGTGCGGGCAAAGAGTCGTTCGCTCGCCCGCACTCCATAATTTATTTACACGAGATCCACGCGTCCGTTGCATTCAGCAAGCACTGTCTTAGCGATAGAGCTTGACACAGGTGCATGGTGATCATACTGCATTGAAGAAGTGGCACGACCAGAAGTGATAGTACGGAGAGCTGTGACATATCCGAACATCTCACCCAGTGGAACCATAGCCTTAACGATACGAGCACCTGAACGAGCATTTTCCATGCCTTCAACCTGGCCGCGACGCTTGTTAAGGTCACCGATCACATCACCCATGTTCTCTTCTGGAGTAACAACTTCAAGCTTCATGATTGGCTCCATGAGCACAGGCTTAGCCTGAGCACAAGCATTCTTATAAGCTTGGCGAGCTGCAACTTCGAAAGAAAGCTGGTCTGAGTCGACAGGGTGGAAGCTACCGTCAACAAGAGTGACTTTAAGGCTATCCATTGGGAAGCCACCAAGAACACCATTCTTCATTGACTCTGCAAAACCCTTCTGCACTGATGGGATGAATTCCTTAGGAATGTTACCACCTTTGACTTCATCGACAAACTGAAGGCCAGTGCCTTCGAAGTCGTCATCAACAGGACCAACGTTAACGATGATGTCGGCAAACTTACCACGACCACCCGACTGCTTTTTGTAAACCTCACGGAGGTTGACAGTCTTAGTGATTGCCTCCTTGTAGTTAACCTGTGGCTTACCCTGGTTACACTCAACCTTGAACTCACGCTTCAGACGGTCGATGATGATGTCAAGGTGAAGCTCACCCATACCAGAGATAATTGTCTGGCCCGACTGTTCATCTGTCCTAACTGTGAATGTTGGGTCTTCTTCAGCAAGCTTTGCAAGACCAACAGAAAGCTTGTCGAGGTCTTTCTGAGTCTTTGGCTCAACTGCAATACCAATCACAGGATCTGGGAAGTCCATTGATTCGAGAACGATAGGAGCGCTCTCATCACAGAGTGTATCACCAGTGTGAATATCCTTGAGTCCTACTACAGCACCGATGTCACCAGCACTAATTACATCTACAGGATTCTGATGATTTGAGTGCATCTGGAAGAGACGTGACACACGCTCTTTCTTGCGTGAACGTGAATTATAGATATATGAACCTGCCTCAACCTTGCCCGAGTACACACGGATGAAAGTAAGACGGCCCACATATGGGTCTGTTGCGATCTTGAATGCAAGAGCAGAAGTCTTGTCATCCTCAGATGGCTTGCGGTCTTCCTCTTCCTTAGTATCAGGATTAGTACCAACAACTGCTGGAGTATCGAGTGGTGATGGAAGGAATGCGCAGATATAGTCAAGAAGAGTCTGAACGCCCTTGTTCTTGAATGAAGAACCGCAGAGCATTGGAGTGCATGCGAGAGAGCAAGTAGCCTTGCGAATTGCAGATATTATCTCTTCCTCTGTGATAGTAGATGGGTCATCGAAGAATTTCTCCATGAGAGCGTCATCATACTCTGCTACAGACTCGAGCATTTTATTGCGCCACTCTTCTGCCTCATCCTTAAGCTCAGCTGGGATGTCGATGATTTCAAATTCAGCACCCTGAGTCTCATCATGCCATACAATACCGTGCATCTTGATGAGGTCAACAACACCCTTGAAATTCTCCTCTGCACCTATAGGAATAACGATTGGCACTGGGTTAGCACCGAGAACATCCTTCATCTGTCGAACGACCTCAAAGAAATCTGCGCCAGAACGGTCCATCTTGTTGACGTATCCCATACGTGGCACGTTATACTTGTCAGCCTGACGCCAAACAGTCTCAGACTGTGGCTCAACGCCACCCACAGCACAGTATGCTGCAACAGCGCCGTCAAGAACACGAAGTGAACGCTCTACCTCTGCAGTGAAGTCGACGTGTCCCGGAGTGTCAATAAGATTGAACTTATACTTGTGTCCTTCCCATGTCCAGTACGCTGTAGTGGCAGCAGATGTGATAGTGATACCACGCTCCTGCTCCTGTGCCATCCAGTCCATAGTTGCTCCACCATCGTGAACCTCACCAATCTTGTGAGTCTTACCAGTGTAGAAAAGGATGCGCTCTGATGTTGTAGTCTTACCGGCATCGATGTGAGCCATGATACCGAAATTGCGCGTAAGATGCAAATCCTGCTTTGCCATATCTCTTTTACCTTAATGTTGTTAACTGATGAAATTAATTAGAAGCGGAAGTGTGCAAATGCGCGGTTAGCCTCAGCCATGCGGTGCATATCCTCCTTACGCTTGAATGCGCCACCCTGCTCATTGAAAGCATCCATGATCTCTGCAGAGAGCTTGTCTGCCATGCTCTTGCCTGAACGCTTGCGAGCGAAAGAGATGAGGTTCTTCATAGAGATTGCCTCCTTGCGGTCTGGACGGATCTCTGTTGGCACCTGGAAAGTTGCACCACCGATACGGCGGCTCTTAACCTCAACCTGTGGAGTGATGTTTTCGAGAGCCTTCTTCCAGATTTCCAGTGGAGACTTCTCTTCATTCTTCATCTTGTTTTCTACATTCTTAAGAGCTGTGTAGAAGATAGTGTATGCAACACTCTTCTTTCCGTCGTACATGAGGTTATTAACAAACTTTGTCACCTTCACATCTCCAAACACTGGATCTGGAAGAACCACACGCTTCTTTGGTTTAGCTTTTCTCATTTTTCTTGTTTGATTTAATCTTTCTTTAGTCTGAGGCTGCATTCGTGTGTGTGTCTTCAACGCCCACTCCAGGGCATTTACTCAACCCTTTCAAGCATTTCCGTCAAACCAAACTTTGTGAAAAAACTGTTGTTTCTTTTTTACTGTGTAAGAAATTATTACTTCTTAGCCTTTGGACGCTTTGCACCATACTTAGAACGGCGCTGTGTGCGGCTTGCGACACCAGCAGTGTCAAGAGCACCACGAATGATGTGATAGCGCACACCTGGAAGATCCTTAACACGACCGCCACGAACAAGTACGATTGAGTGCTCCTGAAGGTTGTGTCCCTCTCCTGGAATGTAAGAGTTGACTTCCTTCTTGTTTGTCAGACGAACACGTGCGACCTTTCTCATCGCTGAATTAGGCTTCTTAGGAGTTGTTGTATAGACACGCACGCAAACACCGCGACGCTGTGGGCATGAATCCAAAGCTGGAGACTTGCTCTTGTCAACCAACACCTGACGACCTTTTCTTACCAATTGTTGAATAGTAGGCATTTTGTTGTAATTATTTATATTATTATTTAATTATATCTCATCTTCGAGCGCCTACCAAGCCCTTCATGCCGAAGGGCTGCCCTATTGCTTAGTGGTAAGCTACTCGCTTTGCTTCGTGCTAAATTTACGTGTCATTCTCTCTGATTTTCACCTGTCTTTTGATTTGCTTTACAAATCCGCATGACACTCATGTACCTAACCAAGGCACGCACTACTCCAAAAAGTGATGCAAAGTTACGATTTTTCTGCCGAACAACATAAAACATATTAATCTTTTTTTCACAGATTCAGCAGATTTGAATTGTCAAGGATAAAATTTAAAACTATTTAACCAAAAACGATAACTCTACATTGCAAAAAGCCTTTTTATATTCAATCTTGTAAGGAAAAAAATGCTAACGACCCGGCCACATTGTGGTCTCACATTCAATTTTGCAAGTCCCAGACTCTTTTTCATCTCTTAGCAATAAACTCTACATACGAATTACAATCATAGCGTTAAGAGAGCAGTATGCTTTCAAGACCCAAATAGTCCATTAAGTAGGTGCACAAAAATATTTTATAAGATCAAAGTAAGCCTCTCTCATATTTGCAGCACACTCACTTTGCCAACTTTCCCTTCTGTTTATTCCAAATCGGTCATTAGAAAATCGGGGTTATTCTTTTCAATTCTTGTCACCGTTTGGGCCAAAGTCTTTCCATCCTATGTGCGTATGATAACAAAGGTCATGGAAGCAAAAATTTATTCGTCAAAAAAGGATAGTAAGGATACTTGCCCAAGTATTACGTGATACTTTGCAAAGTATCATATGATACTTGGGCAAGTATCACGTAATACTTTTTCATGGGTGTCACATGCTGAAAAAACAAATCAAGATTTCCCCAAGTCTGCCATTAGGGCTTGCTGGGGTTTTGTTTGGCTCATCTGTAGAAATTGAGAGACAAGTATATATCGCCTGAAAGAAGACTGCTGAAGATTATGCATATTGAAATGCGCAATAGCAGGCAAGAAAAGCAAGCAGCCCGACATCTGTGCACATGCACAGATGTCGGGCTGTATCAATGTTCATAAGACTTATGCGTCACCTTTCTTTATGTTGAAAGGAGCAACTGTCTTGTCATCATTAGCAGGCTGTCCAAAAGTGATTTCGCCAAACTGCTGCTCATACTTAATGATATTGTCCTGAAGAGCGAAGAGAAGACGCTTTGCATTTTCAGGAGTCATGATGACACGGCTTGCAACCTGAGCCTTTTGCATGCCCGGCAGCATTTGAACGAAGTCGGTCACTATCTCAGCAGCCGAATGAGTCACAACTGCGAGATTTGAATAGATTCCACCTGCGATTTCTGGTTTAAGCTCGATTTGGAGCTGTTGATTTTTGTTTTCTGACATGATTGTTTTAAGTATTAAGTTAATAATTCAAGATTTTATATCTCTCAATGATTTTTGCGGGTTGGTCACCCACCCACGAATAGCCGTTGCGGCGTTCATAACCTATATCCGACAAACTTCGACGAGGAATGCCGTCACGGTCACAATAAAAAGGGACAGCTTCCTCAAGGTCATAAAACCTTGCCCATAGAAGCGGAGCTCCATTCTTCTCCACAAGCCTTACATCCTTCTTTCCGTCACTATTGACAAAGGTCTCTTTTGCAACATTCTTCATGGCATGAGCCTCAAGCCATTCCACAGCTCCAGCCACAGCTGATTTAATGTCATCAGAAGGATTGTCCACATCCATCAGCAGCATCAGGATGCCACATGTTTCACCAAAACCGCAATAAGACGGAAGTTCGTATGCCCGAGCCTTTGCCGGATACAACGTTGCCTTGTCATGTTGTTGGCACCATACAGTGCGCCGGCCATTTTTCCAAGCATCTGTGCCATATTGAAGCACTTTTCCAAGACTGTCAACACGTATCTGGCAATCAAGAACACACTGCAGTCCTTTAGTGTACGCAGTCATACATTTAGTTCTAATGCCAGTGGGTATTGTGACATTCTTAAAGTAGGCTGAGCCGTTTGCAACGTCACGCAACATACGCAAAGCTCCCACCATAGCATTGTCATTAAAGGTGATCTGCGAAGAATAATCCTCATGAAGCTTCGGCGGATAAAACTGCGGAAAACCTCCATTGTCATACTGCATCTTCAAAAGATATTCAACACCTCTGACAAATGAGTCGTTATACACATTTCTTTTTGCCTGCATTGTTTCAACGCCAACATCTCCAAAGCCATGTTTCATCATTTCGTCAAGGCGGTCAATAGCCTTCACCAAATTTCGCATTTCGGTCATTGTGGCTCCATTATCAATTGTAGAACCGACACCAGTGTCATGGCACACTTTCATCACTTTGGCATCTGCACCAATGAGCCAGTTCTGATTTTTGCACCATCCACCAGATGCTGATTGGTATTTCACAATAGAATCTGCAAGTTGAAGACATTTGTCCTGAGCCACTGAGTCTATAGACGTCAGCAACAATGAAAACAGAAATAAAAATTGTTTCATTTTCATTTATATCTAATACTTCTTACACAAAGAGTCATTGCATGCTGCAAACACTGCAATAAGCTATAATATACATTCGCACACATTATTATATTATATACATATATATATTATAGCCCTTCTTCACGCTCACGCATTCGAGCCATCACTTGTTAGTGATATGAAGAAACCTTGTGATGCATGCTCCAATACTTCTATCTTTCTTGTCAATGAAAGCATCAAGCACACGGCTCTTCCCATTAAGCGGAGTGATGTCATAATCAGCTACAGCCGCAGGTATGAGCACACTCCATCCTTCACGGAGCATCACCTCGTCACCCGTAGAGCGAACCTTGATCTTGCAATCGCCAGAAAGACACATGCTGATGACGAAACTGTCATACTTAATCAAGTTTCTATGGAAAGAAGACTCCATTTCCGTGACACGCACACTGAAATAAGGCGATTCAACTATGACATTAGCCCTATTGTCAAGAGTAGAATAATGTGTGCGGTATTCATCTTCCACATTGAAATCCAGAGCTTCAGCAGCCAATTCAGTATGCAGCTCGCGTGGCTTCCCGTCTATACCTGGGCGGTTATAGTCGAAAATGCGATAAGTCACATCAGACGACTGCTGCACCTCAGCCAACAATATGCCTCCACATATTGCATGCACTCTACCCGCAGGAAGATAAAACACATCGCCAGGTTTCACCTCATGCTTAGCAAGCACCTCTGTAACCGAACCGTCATCAACACGTTTCTTATACTCGTAGGGCGTGATCTTATCCTTAAAGCCAGCATACAGAAAACTTCCAGGCTTAGCATCAATCACATACCACATCTCACTCTTGCCAAACTTGCCATGCAAACGCTGCGCCATCTCATCATTGGGATGCACTTGTATGCTCAAGTCTTTCTCCGCATCAATAAACTTCACCAATAGAGGCATTTTGCCTGAGTATTCAGCCGCCACAGAACCGCCAAGAATATATTCAGGCATCGCATCAATGACATCAATCAGGCTTTTTCCTGCCCAGCAGCCATTGCTGACCACACTCGCACTTGACGGCACCGCACTCACCTCCCAACTCTCGCCTATTGGTCGTGCATCAGGATTCATGCCCTTAAACGGCCTTAGCCTATTGCCACCCCACACCACCTCATGCAGGTTGGGTTCAAACAATAAAGGATACAACCTATTCATGCTACAAATCTTATATAATTAATTGTCCAGCATATATGCCAATCATTTTTCGGAAGCATAGCGCATCAATCCCGAATTAAGCCAATCATTAAACTTGCTTATGTCCTCATCAAACGAGTAGCTCCTTTCAAGAGGGTTGCCATCATTGTCGACAAGAACATAGAAAGGCTGAGCTGTAGCTCCAAACTTGCTCGACTGGAGATAACTCCATTTATCACCGACTGTGCGCAACTTGCGTTCATTTCCCGCATCATTCACAACGACAGGCTCTGCAAGCTTAGTCTTCTCGTCAACATAAAGCTGTATGAGCACATATTTCTTTGTCATGATTTCAGCTACCGCAGGATCCACAAAGACCGCAGCTTCCATTTTACGGCAGTTCACGCAGCCATACCCTGTAAAGTCGAGCATCACAGGCATATTATGAGCTTTAGCGTATGCCATGCCCTCATCATAGTCATAGAACATAGCCTTCACTTCATCCTCCTCAGCCATATTGAAGTCTTGTGTCTTCATCGGAGGAGCGAAAGCACTGACTGCCTTGAGAGGCGCTCCCCACAAACCTGGAACCATATATATAGCAAAAGCAAACGCTATCAGTCCGCAGAAGAAGCGAGGGATTGACGTGCGGTGATTCACAATCACATTGCCTTCCTCATCATATTCATCTTCATCATGAGGAAAACGAATCCAACCGATGAGATATGCACCAAGCAAAGCAGAAAGAGCAATCCAAAGAGCGAGGAATGTCTCACGGTCAAGAAGTCCCCATCCGTAAGCAAGATCTGCCACTGAAAAGAATTTAAGAGCAAAGGCCATCTCTACAAATCCAAGAGTCACCTTGACAACATTCATCCAATTGCCGCTCTTAGGAGCTGAGTTGAGCATCTGCGGAAACAGAGCGAAGAGCGTGAATGGAAGAGCCAGTGCGATGGCAAAGCCAAGCATACCCACCACTGGGCCCACGATGCTTGATGTCACCACCTGCACAAGCAGGAATCCGATGATAGGACCAGTGCACGAAAAACTCACGAGCACCAAAGTGAAAGCCATCAAAAAGACACTCAGAACTCCTGTAGTGCTATTAGCCTTGCTGTCAACAGCCGTATTCCATTTTGAAGGCAATGTGAGTTCGAAACCTCCTATGAAAGAGATACCGAACACGAGAAGCATCAGGAAGAATATGATATTGAACACCGCATTAGTAGCAAGGTCGTTAAGAGCCGATGCTCCAAAGAGCGCAGTGATGACAAGACCGAGTGTCACATAGATGACAACAATGCTTATGCCGTAAAGCACCGCATCGCGAATGCCACGCTTTCTGGCAGCCTCCTTCTCTTCAGGAGTTGATTTGCGAGTGGTGCCTTTCTTCAGGAAGAACGACACAGTCATAGGGATAATAGGCCACACGCATGGAGTGACCAGTGCCACAAGCCCACCAAGAAGGCCAAGCAGGAATATCTTCCACAACGAAGCGTCAGCAGTATTGCTGTCGCCTCCCTCATCAAACGCACGGAGCTTCTCTATGACAGGAGTCCAAAGGTCGGAAACACCTTCAAGAGCATCTGCTGCCAGCACCGAATCTGCTGCCACAGAATCCTTGGCCGACTCTTCATCCATCGAGGTCTCCATTTCTTCCGATACCTTTTCCTGTGCTTTATCCGCAGGTTCTGCATCAGCAGATTTCTTCACCTGCTGAGCCACCTGGCCAGCAAACTTGAAGTCTGCAGGTGTTGGAGGGATGCAATTCTGGTCATTGCAAGCTCCATATTCAAGATACCCCTCTATTTCATACTTGCCTCCAAGAAGTTTCACCTTCTGCACGAATGTGGCAGAACGTTCAAAGAAATAGACATCAGCCTCAAACATGTCCTCATACTTCTTTATAGGAGCAGCGGCAGGAACGAGCGCGCCATCAAGCTTCGCCCCGGATATCTTCTCGATGTTGATAGTGGTAGGAGTTGGGCCGTCAGACACAACCTGCGTGCTGTACATGTGCCATCCATTCTCTATGGAAGCCACAAACTTCAGCACAGCCTCGGTGTCCGATTTTTTGTCGAAAGTGACATTCACCTTCACAGGATTGGAAAACTGAGCAGATGCTATGCCAAAACTGCAAAGCACAAGAAGCATCAATATTATTCTTTTCATCATTAAAAATCGTGATAGTTAATTTGCAAATATCATTTCGCTGTTACCACACCTTAACATACAAAGGTGCAATACAGCCAAATTCATCATTGAAATCAGAGTCCTTTCTCCTGAAGATAATGAAGAGCGTCGATTGCAGCGTGGCATCCGCTGCCTGCAGCGCTGATAGCCTGACGGTAAAGCGGGTCAGCCACATCGCCGGCTGCAAAAACGCCTGGCACATTTGTGGCCGTAGTAGGATACTGCACCTTGATATAGCCCTGTTCGTCCACATCCACAAACGGACGGAACACCTCGCTGTTAGGATGATGCCCTATGGCCAAGAAGAAGCCGTCTATAGGTAAGTCGTAGTGACGCTCTCCATCCTTTCCCTTATTCTCCACAAGATGTGCGCCCTCTACCCCATTATCACCATAAAGACCTTCTGTCTGCGTGTTCCATAGAATCTCTATGTTCTCAGCATCCTTAACCTTTTGCTGCATGGCATCGCTGGCCCTCAGTTGGTCACGGCGCACAATGAGGTATACCTTTTTTGCAAGACTTGACAAATACTGTGCCTCTTCACAAGCCGTGTCGCCGCCGCCAACAACAGCGACCACCTTCTTGCGGTAGAAGAAGCCATCGCAAGTGGCGCATGCCGACACGCCCTGTCCCGCATATTTCTTCTCATCGTCAAGGCCAAGATACTTAGCAGATGCGCCTGTGGAAATGATTATAGTATGAGCTTCGACCTCCGAACCATCGTCCATGACAGCCTTATGAGGTGCGGATCCATCCATCGACAGTTCCACTTTTGCAACAAGGCCTTCACGAATCTCCGTGCCAAGACGCTCTGCTTGAGCGCGGAGGTCGTCCATCAGTTCTTGGCCAGTAGTGCCTTCAGGATATCCTGGAAAGTTTTCCACTTCGGTTGTTTGAGTCAACTGTCCCCCAGGCTGCAGTCCTTCATAGAGCACAGGAGAAAGCGAACTTCTCGAAGCGTATATCGCAGCAGTGTATCCAGCAGGTCCACTGCCTATAATCAATGTCTTTATTGCCATAAATATATTATTATTATTTTCTTATGTGTAATATAATCTTAATTTTTGATTCTCTATATATGGTAATGATGTCTAAACATGAATTCAAGCATATACTCTCAACACACTGCAACAGGCATCTCAGTCACATTCGCCCGATTGCATTTAGAATGCATGCCGACTCTGCATCCATCACATGCCTCACTCTCTTTTTTTGCTGGTCATTATCTCGAGCACGCACCTGTCGGTCTCATCCATAGCATCCTTGCCAATACGCGTGAGATTATGAATGGAGCGGTCAACGTCGTCATCTATGATGCCCTCGACAGAAGTGACACATTTCTGCTGCACGGCAAGCATTGCAGACAGCACAGCAGTGCTGACGCCAGATGCCAGTTTGAGAGCACATGAAGGCTTGGCTCCATCACATATCATACCTGTGAGGTTTGCTGCCATATTCTTCACGGCAAATGTAATCTGTTCATAGCCTCCACCCATCAAATATGTGATGCCGCAAGCCGAGCCGGTGGAAGCCACAACACATCCGCAGAGAGCCGACAGACGCCCGAGCGACTGCTTGATGTATATGGCCGTAAGATGGCTGAGCATCAAAGCGCGTGTAAGTTCCTCTTCCGTATTATGATTCTCTTCTGCAAACTTCACGACAGGCAATGTGGCGCATATGCCTTGATTGCCGCTGCCCGAATTTGACATGACAGGTATTGGAGCGCCTGCCATACGAGCATCGCATGCACAAGCTGTTGCAGATATCACATGCGAGAAGATCGTGTCACCAAAGATACCTTTGCCAAGCGGCTGCGACAAAGTCTTGCCAAGCATGTGGCCATAATTGCCCTTCAATGATTCTTCTGCCGCTTTTTCATTGAGCACCTTGGCCTGACATATAAAATCTATCTCTTTCAACGGAGATGTAGTAGCAAACTCATACACCTTGCTCAGCGTGAGCCATCCATCATCATCGTCAGCCTCATCTTCTGCAGCATGCCGAACCTCATACACAGTATCGTCATTATGCACAAGAAGGACAAAATTTGTATGCCCACCGCTAATGACAGCCTTAGCCTTGTCTGAGCCGTTCTTCACAAGCACTTCGATATAGAGTTTCTCGCTGATTCCTTCTTTAAGGCCAATGCTTATTCTATTTTCGTTCATGAATGCTTTTCCGCGCTCCACCGCTTCATCATCCACATCCTTAAGCACCTCAAGTCCATATTCCGACTTGCCAATGAGCGCACCCAGAGCCACAGCAATGGGCAGACCTATCATGCCTGTGCCGGGTATGCCTACACCCATAGCATTTTTCAGGATATTGGCAGAGAGCATCACGTCTATCTTCTCTGGTGCTTTGCCAAGCAGTTCTGTTGCCTTTGCAACACACAACGACACAGCCATCGGCTCAGTACAACCGACAGCTGGCACGACCTCGTTTTTGACAAGAGAGATTATCTTTTCTCTAAACTTCTTTTCCATACATTAAACACGTTCTTCAGACCATCAAAGTCACCAGACACGCAATAAAACTGAGCGGACATTGCAAAGCCCGCATATTTTCGTACAAAGTAAGTAAAAAAAAATGAGGTGCACAAAGAATTTTGCCACAATTTTGAAAACCAAGTCTGCATTACAAAAAAAATAATTACCTTTGTGTTCGATTAACACTTAGTACAAATACTCAAAAAACATTTGATGAGCAGATTACATTCCATCATTCTATGCTGCAGCTTGTCACTGACATGCATGGCGCAGCAAAATTTCGAAGTTGGCAAACCTAACGACCCCAACTACAGATACCTTGACGAATACACTCACCTGAAGGAGTATGTCAACAGAGACAAGTATCCGACCTTCCGCATGGCCATAGCCACAGGAGCGAATGACTATCTCAACAATGCCACAGTACGCAACCTTATCAACAGCAATGCCAATGAGACAGTCGCTGGCAATGCCATGAAGATGGCGAGTTGCGTAGACGGCAATGGAAACATGAATTTCACCAATGTCAAAAACTTTGTCAATGCCGCCACAAAGAACGGTGTCGAGGTCTACGGACACACACTCGCATGGCACTCGCAGCAGCCAAAGAGTTGGCTTCTCAAACTCTTGCAGGACAAGCCCGCAGAAGACCTCAAAGACGGCGACGTCACCGTTTATGTGCCTGTCTACAGCAAAGACTTCCGCACAGACCAAAATGTCGGATGGAAAAGCAGCGAATCCAAGTATGGATACAATCTGTCATTTGATGCCACAAACGGCCTCAACATCCACACCACAAAGAATCAAGCAGCATACGAGGTGCAGTTTCTTTCATGCACAGACATCCTGACAGAGAAAGGAAAAACATATCTGATGACCATGACCGTCAAAGGCTCCAAAGCAGGCAAGCTGCACACCAAACTTGGCGACTGGGGCGGAGGGTCAGGCGGCGACGTGGCCTTCACCACCGATTGGAAAGAAGTGACTTTCAAATACAAAGCCACCACATCTGGAAGTTTCTATCTCCTGCAATGCGGCGACTTCGTTGGCGACATATACATCAAGGACATTAAGTTCGAAATAGCGAAGAAGGGGCAGACCGTGTCCGAAGACCGCCGATGCCTCAAGGTCGAAGCCACCAAACGCCAAGAGAACTCATGGGACAATCAGGCATGGTTTGTTTTGGGCAACTTCACCGCAGGTTCGAAATTCGAATTCTCGGCTGATGTGCGCGCAGACAAGGCCGCAACAGCCTCAACCCAGATTCACAACGACCCATCCAACTATGTGCACTACGAGGCAATAGGCAACATTCCATTCACAACAGAATGGAAAACTGTCACTTTGACTGGCACGCTCAGCAAGGCCGGAAGAAGCATTGCCATCAACCTCAGCGAACTGGCAGATGCAAACAACTACTACTTCGACAACGTCAGCCTTAAAATCAACGGGACAGAGAAAATCAAGAACGGCGACTTCGAAGGCACAGACATGTCCTCATTCATGGTGAAGCAATATGGCGGCGGCGTGACGGAGCCTGCCGTATGCGAGAACGTCACATACGTCTACCTGCCAACCAGCACTCCTCTCACCGCACAAGAGCGACACGACACCCTTGTTTACGCCATGGACAAATGGATCAAAGGCATGATGAACGCATGCGGAGGCAAAGTGAAAGCATGGGACCTCGTCAACGAAGCCATCTCGGGCGGAGGCAACGATGGTTCAGGCTACTATGCGCTCCAGCATTCAGATGGCTACAACAGCGGCACATGGGACGTGGGTGGCGATGCCTTCTACTGGCAAGACTATATGGGCGACCTCGAATATGTGCGCCAAGCATGCCGCCTTGCCCGCAAATACGGTCCCGACGACATCAAGCTGTTCATCAACGACTATAATCTCGAAAGTTTCTGGGACAACAACAAAAAGCTCAGATCGCTCATCAACTGGATAAAGAAATGGGAAGCTGACGGCGTGACGAAGATTGACGGCATAGGCACACAGATGCACCTGTCGTGCAGCATGAACGACGAGACGCTTAATAACCGCAAGAAACACATCACGCAGATGTTCCAGCTCATGGCAAACTCAGGCAAGCTCGTGCGCGTCAGCGAACTCGACATGGGCATGGACGACGCCAACGGCAACGCTGTCAAGACAGAGGACATGACAGAAGCCATGCACCAGCGCATGGCAAGCTATTACGAGTGGATCATAAAGCAATATCTCAAGATTATCCCTGCAAGCCAGCAGTGGGGCATATGCCAGTGGTGCGCCACCGACTCCCCCGCCGACAGCGGATGGCGTGCAAACACGCCTGTGGGCATATGGGACCGCAACTACTACCGCAAGCATGTGTACGCAGGCTTTGTGCGCGGACTCGGGGGCATACCAACAGGCATCGAAGGCATCAAAGCCAATGAGAATGCCAGCAACAACAGCATTTACGACATACACGGACAGCGCTTCGCCGACGGCACCGACATTTCCACACTTCCTGCTGGCATCTATATCGTCAATGGCAAGAAAGTGGTGAAGCGATAAGCGCCATCCATTCAACATACAACACATCAACAAGCTATATTACATGGAAACAAACAAAGCAATGCGCGCTCCTCATAGCAAGATGAACTATTCTCTCAAATATCCAGAGAACGAGGGAGGCATGAACGAGCGCATCAAACGCCTGCATCAGCAAAGCGTCGACACAGAAACCACGCTCACCATCGAACGTGCGCTCATCGAAACAGCGTTCTACAAGGAATACTATGGAAAGATGCCCAACTGCATTCTGCGCGCACGCAACTTCTACGAGATATGCAAAAAGAAAACCATATACATTGGCCAGGACGAACTCATCGTTGGTGAGCGCGGTCCTGTGCCAAAAGCGGTGCCCACATTCCCTGAACTCACCTGCCATACAGTGGACGACCTGCACACGCTCGACACCAGAGAATTGCAGCCTTACCATATCTCGCAAGAAGACATCGACACATACGAGCGAGAGGTAATTCCTTACTGGAATGGACGCACGCAGCGTGAGCGCATCTTCAGTCATGTGAGCAGGGAATGGGAAGAAGCATACCACGCAGGTGTATTCACTGAATTCATGGAGCAGCGCGCAGGCGGACACACTTCCATGGACGGAAAGATGTACCGCAGAGGCCTGCTCGACACCAAAGCTCTCATAGCAGAAGCCATCAGCAAACTCGACTTCATCAATGACCCAGAGGCCACAGACAAACAGCAAGAGCTGCAAGCCATGGACATAAGCTGCGATGCGGCCATTCTGTTTGCCGAACGCCATGCCGACGAAGCCGACAGGCAAGCGGACATGCTGGAGAAAGGACTAAACCCTGACGGTTCTCCATATACAGGCAATGATGCTCAAAAGGAAGAAAGAATATCTGAGCTTCGCAAGATTGCCGAAGTGTGCCGATGGGTTCCTGCTCATGCACCGCGCGATCTGCAAGAAGCCATACAGATGTACTGGTTTGTGCATCTTGGCACCGTAACCGAACTTAACGGATGGGATTGCATGAACCCGGGGCATATAGACCAGCACCTCTACCCTTTCTACCAGAAAGGATTGAAAGATGGCACACTGACACGCGACAAGGCAAAAGAACTCATCTCTTGCTTCTGGATAAAGTTCAACAACCAGCCTGCACCGCCTAAGGTGGGCGTGACAGCATTGGAATCTGGCACATACAACGACTTCACCAACATCAACATCGGCGGTATAGACAAGCATGGCAACAACGCCGTCAACGAACTATCATACATAATACTCGAGGTGCAGGAAGAACTGCATGAATTGCAGCCAGGACTGTCCATCCACGTGGCAAAAGTCAATCCTGACGAATTTGTGATGGCCGGAGCAAGAGTCATACGCCAAGGCCACGGCTACCCTTCTTGCTTCAACCCCGATGTCTACACAAAAGAACTCATGCGGCAAGGCAAGACAGAAGAAGACGCCAACGAAGGCGGATGCTCCGGCTGCATCGAAGTGGGAGCTTTCGGCAAGGAGGCTTATATACTCACTGGCTATCTCAACACACCAAAGATTCTCGAGATAACGCTCAACAACGGCATTGACCCAGTAACGGGCAAAAAGCTTGGACTGGAAACAGGCGACCCTCGCTCTTTCAAGACATACGACGAGCTATACGATGCCTACCACAAGCAGATGCTATATTTCGTCAACATGAAGCTGGCCGTCAACAACTACATTGAGCGCATGTTCTCCCTCTACGCCCCTGCCACATTCCTGTCGCTCTTCATAGACGACTGCATATCCAAGGGCAAGGACTACTACAGCGGCGGTGCCCGTTACAACACCACATACATACAATGCACCGGACTCGGCACCATCACCGACTGCTTGTCAACACTGAAGAAGCACGTGTTTGAAGACAGGAAGTTCACCATGGACGAGATATTGTCAGCTGTGGCAAACAACTTTGAAGGCAAAGAGAAAATGCGCCAGTTCATAATGAACCGCACGCCATTCTTCGGCAACGATGACGACTATGCCGACTCCATCGCTGTGAAAGTATACGACGACCTCGTAGATGCCATCGAAGGACACCCTAACACTCGTGGCGGCAAAACACAACTGAACATGCTCTCCACGACCTGCCACAACTACTTTGGTTCCGTATGCGGAGCATCTGTCAACGGCCGCATGGCAAAGTTTGCCATCAGCGACGGCACTTCGCCTGCACACGGCGCCGACACCAACGGACCCACATCTGTGATCAAGTCGCTTGGAAAACTCGATCAGACCAAGTCGGGCGGCACATTGCTCAACGTGCGCTTCGTGCCATCACTCCTCAAGCGCGAGGAAGACCTCAAGAAGCTCGTCTCTCTCATCCGCACATACTTCAATATGGGCGGACACCACATCCAGTTTAACATAGTTGACACTCAGACACTGCTCGACGCACAGAAGACGCCTGAAGACTACAAAGACCTGCTTGTCCGCGTAGCAGGCTACTCCGACTACTTCAACGACATGACAGAGCAACTGCAGAACGAGATCATCGCAAGAACTGAAAATGAAGAGTTCTAAAAAAACGATTGGTTATATACACACGAATCCACAGGCTTGCACTTTTGCAATCCTGTGGATTCTGTTTTCACACTGCACGCAGAAAAGACGCCATTCGCACAACACAACCGAACTGACTAAAAAACATGCCGTATTCATTCGCATAACAGAATGAACATCAATTCACTTATATCAACAATAATCATTTTGTTAACTTTATTTAATAGTTATAAAATCCATAATATAATAACAAATTCATACCTTTGCAACACTAAAAAACAACAAACTAATTTCGCAAGAAAACAAAAAGACATCATTTTTAGGGTAACAAACAACAGGATGCACTATTTATGCAACAGCACATTGACAATAGGAAATCCATTTGAAAATTTGAGCATCTAACAGACAACATGAAATTCAAGTCTTATTCCGCCACCTTACTGATGACAGTAAGCATGGGCATAGCCATGTCATGCACTGATACACAATATGACATGTATCCATCAAATGGCTCAGCAAATGGGATGAAACCCGAGAGCGAATATTTTGATTTTGAGACCACAGGCGACGTGGCCTTGAATCTGCAGTATGGCCCATTGGCAGCACACACTCTTCTCGAAGTGTATATCAGCGACCCTTACGTCGGAATATCATATGAGGATTCGATAACAAAGGAGGCTGACTTTAAGATATTCGCAGACGAAAACGGTGGTTTCAAAGGCTATGCCACCCTGCCCACATACACAGATTCAATCTGGGTGGTAGCCAACGGATACGGACTTCCACATGTGTTATCAACCAAGGTGGCAAACAACACAGCAAACATCAGTATTGCTGACAACAGCAACGATGCCGCTACACGTGCCATCACCAGAGGCGACGCCGCTTTCAGCAGTCCTATAACCATCGATGCAAACAAGAAGCTCTACTCCATTGTCGATGTCACAACAAAAAGAGGAAAAATAGACTACAGCTACAACAGCTCTCTTTTCTCAGACGGAAAAATCGAACTTTCATCAATCAAAGCCGTGCAGTATCTTTTGTGGGGCAAGAAAGACAAGAAAGAGCATGGTGTGGACAATAGCAAACTGGCCGTAGACGCACAGCAAATAAACACCACCATCTCTGAGACATACGAAGACGCTGGGGTGACAAAGACTGTAAAGAGTGCAAAGGTATACCTCACCTTTCTGCATGAGCGAGCTGACCGCGAGAGCACTCTCGGATATTATTATTATAAAACTGATTCAGAGCCAACCAACGCAGATGAACTGGAGAAGTTTGTCATTGTGCCAAACGCCTCTATGAAATATGATAGACCATACGACACTTCTGGCATGGCTTGGAAGGCTCCATTCTCGCAATACAGCGAGAGTGCTAAAAACAAACGCATACAGCTGCTCTTCAAAGACCCTGCCACTGGACAGATGACAGAGGATTTCCCTGCTGGCTACACCATCGGCTATTTCGTCATCTGCGACGGATGGGGCGGCAGGTACACGACTGATGAAGAATTCAACGCCAACCATTTCATAGGCGTGAGGACACAAGACAACGACACATACAGTTTCTATTATTCAAATTCCAATCTGCATAAGTCATATTGGGGCAAGCGATTCATGTCGCTCAACATGCCTGACGGACATGTCGTCTATGGCATAGAAACCAGCACATACCGAATTGACAAGGACGCAAAATACAACAAGAACGCCGATATGAGTCTGGATGACATTCTCTTCACCATTGACGCGACCCCCAATTTTGCCATCCAAAATCCAGAACGCCCATCTGTTGACCCAGAAGTGGGTGAAATCTTCACCACAGAGACAACATGCAAGACTTACGCCTTCGAGGACTGCTGGCCATATGGAGGCGACTACGACATGAACGATGTCATCATAGCTCACAAGCGCATCATCACGTTTGGCAGTTTCAACAACGAAGTCACAACAGTTGTTGATGAGTTCACGCCAGTGCAGAAAGAAGGCTCGGCAGTAAACCGCAACACTTTTGCTGCCGTGTATCGCGATGATGCAGACAGAATGACATTAGACAAGGGTATGGTATACGAAGCCGACACCAAGAGCATCATTGTCACAACAAACACTAATGCCGACTTTGGAAAGACGTTCAAGGTGACAAGGTATTACACAGGCAAAAACATGAGAAAAGAAGACATTAAGACTATTGATCCTTATCTCATCACAACTCCATATAAAATAGGAGCAGCCAACAACAACCGCACTGAGGTGCACTTGCCAAAACGCCAACCCACATCGCGTGCAAACAAGACGCAGATAGGCCTTGGCAGCGACGCATATTATATTGACAAGAACAACGACTATCCATTCGCCCTCTGTTTCCAGCACAAAGAATATGCGCCTGTAGAAGGTCTGAAAATAAGCATCGTTTATCCCAATTTCGATGAATGGGTAAAGTCGAATGGACATTGTTGCCCAGATTGGTATCTGAGATAACATTCAAGTCAGCTCAGACATCCCAGAAAAAGTATATTAGGATACTTGGCCAAGTATCCTAATATACTTTGCCAAGTATCCTAATATACTTTGCCCAGTATCCTTACCCTCTTTTTTTGCCCAACAAAACACCCTCGCTCGGCCATCATGCCAACTTGGGTATATATAAGAAAGATGCCGAACCTGCTTGCTGTGAAGCTGGTTCGGCATCTCATGTATATCTATAGGGAACCCTTGGTAATATTACGGTTCCATGGACTACATTTCTTTCGCCAATTATTCCAAATCGGTCTGATGGCCTATTGGGATTATTTGATGTCAATGTTGCGCTGTATCTTGTCAATATGCTCCTTAGTCATCTTTGGCAATTTCACAGAGAGTATGCCATTGTTGACAGAGGCAGATATCTCTTCTTTCACAACATCGTCTGGAAGAATATATGCTTGCTGGAAATTGGAATAGCAGAACTCGCGGCGGAGGTAATGCTCATGCTTGTCATCACCCTTATGCTCCAGCTTATTCTCAATAGCCACTTCGAGATTGCCTTCGCCATTTATGCTTATACGGCAGAAATCTTTGTTGACACCAGGAACTGCGAATTCCATTGTATACTCTTTTGCATCTTCAATCACATTGATGGCTGGAGATATAGCTTTCTTCTCAGTGTCGAAAGCATTATTGCAAAACTCATCAAATAATGATGGGAACCAATTGTTTGAACGCATAACCTGTAACATAATATAAACTCCTATATTAAAAACGTGTGATATATTTTAGTTTTCAGTTCAAGCTCTCATGGGCTCTTATATGAAGGCTCTTTTGAGCTTTTCGCTGTCATCCAATCATCAGTGCAACAAGTGTGCCAAAGAGAAACTTATGACATTTTTTCATGAAGCAGGCCCAACACAGACACAACTCGGTGACAATTTGTCAAGAATCAGCACAGGAAAACATGGCAATACAGGCTAAAACAACTTTATCACAGACTATATGCCATTACTTTCGTTTTTTTATAGTAACTTTGCAACATGTACACACCGAGGCATTTCAAGCGCATTTGCCGATGTGTGGATGCTGCACACCACCAATATAATAATAAAGAATCATCAGTCCGGCAATCATGCCAGACATTCAACATACAAGTTTGCAAACTAAAGACATGGCTCTTATTTTCGACATCAAAAGATTTGCCATCAACGATGGCCCAGGCATACGCACCACCATATTTCTGAAGGGATGTCCACTCAGATGCGTGTGGTGCCACAACCCGGAAGGCATATCGCCAAAGGCGGTCAAACTCTACACAAAGAAGAAATGCATAGGCTGCCAGTCGTGTGTGGAAGCGTGCCCAGAAAACAATCTCATTCTCACCAAGGATGGCATCAAAGACCTTGGACATTGCACGGCATGCGGCAAATGCACCGACGAATGCCCCACACTGGCTCTGGAAATGGCAGGAAAGAGATGGAATATGGACAACCTGATGGAAATTGTCGAGAAAGAGCGGCAAGTGATGGAGGAAAGCCATGGAGGAGTGACTCTGTGCGGAGGCGAGCCCATGCTCGATGCTGACTATTTGTGCACATTGCTCGACGAACTTGGCAAAAGAAACTTTCACCGCACGGTAGACACCACACTATTCGCCTCAAGCAAAGACGTCAAGAGGGTGGCCGAACGCTGCGAACTCTTTCTGGTTGACCTGAAAGTGATGGATGCGGCCGAACATAAGTTGTACACAGGTGTTGACAACGCCCGCATATTGGAAAACATCAAATTGATCAGCGAGATGGGGCATAAATATTGGATCCGCATACCGCTGATTGTTGGGGTCAACGCTGACGATGACAACTTGGCACGTTCTGCTGAGTTCTTAGCTTCACTGCCAACAAAGCCAGAGGTGGTGAACCTTTTGGCATATCACGACATCGGCAAGGGCAAACACGCAAGGATGGGCAGCGAATACAATCCTGGCAACATCGCCATGGAAGCACCCGACGACAACCTGCAGCAACACGCATTGGACATTTTCAAGAACAAGGGACTTGAAGCCAAGATTGGCGGATAAAAACCCCAATAACATTAACGACTTTACTATTACCACATATAATATACACATATGAGAATTACTATCAAGATTGGAAGCAACGTGCTGACAAGGAAAGACGGCTCCCTTGACGTGACACGAATGTCGGCTCTTGTGGATCAAATAGCCACATTGAGAGCCGATGGACATGAAATCATACTCGTGTCATCAGGAGCGGTGGCAAGCGGAAGGAGCGAACTGAAGCACATTCAGCACGACCTCGACTCTGTAGACCAGCGCCAGTTGTTCTCTGCCGTGGGACAGGCCAAACTCATCAACAGATATTTTGAACTGTTCAGAGAATACAGCATCCCCGTTGGTCAAGTGCTTACGACAAAGGAAAACTTCTCCGACTCTGAGCACAGAAAGAATCAGGAGAACTGCATGAGGGTGATGCTGGAAAATGAAGTGCTTCCTATAGTTAACGAAAACGACACGGTGTCTGTGACAGAATTGATGTTTACAGACAACGACGAACTGTCGGGCTTGATAGCCAAGATGACCAACTCACAGATGCTTATCATCTTAAGCAATATCGACGGTGTGTTCACAGGCAATCCAGACAATCCAGAATCAAGACTCATCAGCATTGTGAAGCCAGGCAAGAGCTTGGAAGACTACATACAAGCGAGCAAGTCGAGCGCAGGGCGTGGAGGCATGAAGAGCAAATCGTCTGTGGCGCAGCAGACAGCAGCCGCAGGCATCAGTGTGATTATTGCCAACGGAAAGAGAGATGACATTCTCGTCAGACTCATGAATGACAGAGACAACACGCCATGCACCGAATTTCTATGCTGAACGGCAAAAAGAAAGCACCCAAAATCATTCCATGAAGTATGAGTGCGACACGCTCCAACATGAGCAGATTCTTTGCAGATGCTCATGTTTATTCACCTGGCACATGCCATCATAAACATCAAAAAAACAAACACAAAAAACACGAGTGAATGAAACCTCATAAAGATTTCACCGACACTCACCACTGATAATTTCACATTATATATAATATGCTGAACCGTATATTCCAATCAACCAAAGATGCCAGCATAGATTTGGCAATGGTTAGCAATGAAACAATAAACGCCATCCTCCTTGCTGTGGCAGACAAAGCGGAGAATGAGGCAGGCAAGATCCTCGAGGCCAATGCCAAAGACCTCAGCCGCATGGACAAAAGCAACCCTATGTACGACCGCCTCAAACTGACGGAAGAGCGCATCAAGGGCATTGCTGCCGACACACGCAACGTGGCCAAGCTGCCTTCGCCTCTCGGCAAAGTGCTCAAACACACTGTGCTGCCCAACGGCCTTGACCTCAAACGCATAAGCGTGCCTTTCGGCGTGATTGGCATCGTCTACGAGGCTCGTCCCAACGTCACCTTCGACGTGTTTGCGCTATGTCTCAAGGCTGGTAGCGCATGTATCCTGAAAGGCGGCAAGGATGCCGACGACAGCAACAGGGCCATCGTTGAAATAATCAAGTCGACGCTGAGAGAATATGGCGTAAACGAGGATGTCATCACCCTGCTCCCTGCCACCCATGAGGCTACAGGCGAGTTGCTGCATGCCAACGGCTTTGTAGACCTTGTCATCCCACGCGGCAGCAAACGCCTCATTGGCTTCGTGCGCAAAGAGGCTTCCGTGCCTGTCATCGAGACAGGTGCCGGTGTGTGCCATGCATATTTCGACAAGGATGGCGATGCCGAGAAAGGCGCACGAATTATCAACAACGCCAAAACTCGCAGAGTGAGCGTTTGCAATGCCTTAGACTGCACGCTTGTCCACGAAGACCGTCTGTGCGACCTGCCTGCCATCTGCAAGCCACTGCAAGAGAGCAACGTGCTCATTTATGCCGATGAATGCGCATTGGCTGCATTAAAGGGAATTTACCCATCAGAACTATTGCTTCCATCCACAGAAGAAAGTTATGGCACCGAATTCCAATCATACACCATGGCCATCAAAACTGTCACTTCATCCGACGAGGCCATCAAGCATATCCGCAAGTACGGATCAGGACACTCTGAGTGCATAATCACAGAGGACAGAGCCACTGCAGACCGCTTCTTGTCACAAGTTGATGCGGCCTGCGTATACCACAATGCTCCTACATCATTCACTGATGGAGCACAGTTCGGACTTGGTGCCGAGATTGGCATCTCCACACAGAAACTGCATGCAAGAGGTCCTATGGCCCTTGAAGAAATAACAACATACAAGTGGATTATAGAGGGCAATGGCCAGATAAGGGCTAAATAGGCCATATCTTTCCTACTGCGCTGCGAAAAGAAGAAAAGCACAGCAAGATTCGACACACTCATTTCTCTCACAATCCTAAGATAGCCCAATTCCTCAAGGCATACAAGTATGTCAAGGAGTTTGGCGAAGGCAATGACTGCCTTTCGGCATCACTTCACTTCCTCGAAATGCAAACCGTTATTAAACAAGCCATCTGCGTGAGCGTGCTGCAAATGTGCTGCAAAACTCGTGCAAACGAGAGAAAAGAAAACTTGCTTTCTTTTCCGAGTGCAGCCGAGTTTGACCTTGGTCAATTATGGAAATAAGCAACGATAAGCAAACACGCACTCAACTGCTGCAAATGTAGCGTTTTTACTTGTAAACACCAAATGTAGTACCTCAAAAACTACAAATGAAATACAGCAAAAATTATAAATGGAATGCCACAAAAGTTAGTTCTAAACTACCACAAAAGTTAGCAACAAAACAGCGCAATTCATAGTACTAAATCTCCACAAAAATTAGTTTTTACTTGCAAATACAACTGAATATCACTAACTTTGCACACATAATCAAGAACACGACTAAAATATGAGTTATTCACATAGAATTGCAGACATTCAATTGGCAGATCGTCTTGAGGCTTTTGGGGCAGTACTAATAGAGGGCCCTAAGTGGTGCGGAAAGACAACAACTGCGGAGCAAATGAGCAAAAGTGTCATCAAGATGCAGGATACAGAGATGCAGGAAGAATATGCTGCAACTGCCGCCTCCAAACCATCCTTGTTATTGATGGGTGAGACTCCTCGTCTTATAGATGAATGGCAGGATGCTCCTGTCCTTTGGGATGCCGTGCGTACTATGGTGGACAAGCGTCAGGTTCCAGGACAATTCATTCTTACCGGATCTACTGTTGTAGACAGAAGTAAAATACATCATTCTGGTACGGGTAGGATTTCACGAATGAAGATGTTGCCAATGAG